>CANJLG010000067.1 GCA_947475095.1 Flavobacteriales bacterium | reverse complement strand
TAAAGGTGTTACGCCTTAAAATTAGGGTCAATGTGTTCACGAATTAATTCACGTAAACTTTCCACATTTTCCATTTTTTCATTATCAAGTGAATTGTAGGAGAATCCTTCTTTTACTTTTATAGCATTGAATTTCAACACAAACTCATTAAGGTTCCATACTGTTGATTGTGGAATAATGACGTAATATTTACCTAAATCATAGGTGAAAAAAGAATCAGAGGCACTGATCATTTCTTCGTGGATTTTTTCACCAGGGCGAATTCCAATCACTTTCTTTTCGCAGTTGGGACCAATGGCTTCTGCCACATCCATGATGCGGTACGACGGAATTTTTGGGACAAATATTTCGCCGCCCCAAGCCGTTTGTAAAGCATGCATGACCATATCAACACCTCCTTGAAGGGAAATATTAAACCGTGTCATTGATTCTACAGTAATTGGTAGGACATTGTCAATTTCTTTTCGCTTTAAAAAGAAAGGAATAACCGAACCATTTGATCCCATTACATTTCCGTAGCGAACAACGGAAAATTTAATGTCTCGTTTTCCTTTGATGTTATTAGCGGCTACAAAGAGTTTGTCGGAGGTTAATTTGGTTGCTCCGTACAGATTGATGGGTGCACACGCTTTATCGGTTGAAAGTGCTACAACATGTGCTACATTCGTTTTCAATGCTGCTTTTATTACATTTTCAGCACCACCTACGTTCGTCTTTACACATTCATCTGGATTGTATTCAGCAATATGAACATGTTTCATAGCAGCAGCGTGAATCACGTAATCAATTCCTGAGAAAGCCCTTTCTAAGCGCTCATAATCTCTTACATCGCCGATAAAATAACGGAGTTGGGGATATTTTTTGGTTGGAAACTCTTGTTCCATTTCAAATTGTTTCTGTTCATCTCGCGAAAAAATAACCAACCTGCTGATATAAGGATGTTGGGTAAGTAAATGTTTCGTAAGTGCTTTTCCTAATGACCCTGTTCCTCCTGTTATTAGTACTGCTTTATCTTTCATATTACTATTTATACAAATATATTAAATCCTATGCAATCGCTATGATTGACTTTTTCGAAGTTCTGATAACGATTTACGCTCAAAAGCATCAATCATGGATACTTCACTGCAATTATAGATATTTACATTTCTTTTTTTACTGAATTTCAAGATGTCCCAATAACCTTTAAATGACAAATAGAACTTATGAAGAATTTCGTGTAATTTCCTTGGTCTAGTGATGTAGTCTTGCACTTTTTCGGGACGTGAGGTTTGCTCGTCGTAGTAATGTTTCTGATGCACGAGGGCTTCATTGTTATCGTTAACGGAAATCTCTCCTAACCAAGAATGATCAGCGCCAACAATAGCAATCGTTTTATAGTTCAAATGAATAGCGTGCATGATTCCAGGAATGAGCACATTGTGAGGTCGTGGCATCGCCCAAGCGCGATTAAAGACAAAATTGGTAAAACAGGTGAATCCTTCTCCTGGTGTTTGATTAAAATAAACAGCATGAATGTGCGGATTACTGTTCAATAAGTCTTTGAAGTTCGATGACTTCTTCGCTCGAAATGGTACGATTAAATACATATCCCACGTAATTTTTTCGCTTAGACTCTTGTAGAGTTCTTTACGCAAGTTTTGATATAAAGGACTTAGTGCTGTTTCTTCTTGAAAGTAAGTGACGGCATTTAAGAGGTAAAATTTAGGTTTAAGTACGCTAAAATAATCTGTATCTCCAAATTGATTAACAGCCATTAAGTCAAACTGCTGAAGGGTTTCCGCTGGATAAGTATCAATTGTTTGTTTCAAAGATGGACCATTTCCAAGAATGAGACAAACTTCCTTTTGATTGAACTTAATCGCTAATATATTGCTGAATGTTGATTGTAAAAGAATACGAATACAGGAGGCAAAGGTCTTTCCTAAATTACTAAACCAAGATTGAATACAAATTAGTAGTCGCATAACTAAGAGGCTATTACTTGTAAAGCAGCCCTAAGGTTACCCAATAACGAAATAAAAGAATCATTTTTGCTCGCTGATAGTGGAGGGTAATTAAATAATAGAGTGCGATAAGCAGACTAGCACCCCATTTCATCAGTTCTATAAATAGTCTTTTGATGTAAGAAAAACCGCCTTCTTTTGAACACCTTATTCGTTCGCTTTTACCAGTTCCAATGCCTTGTTTTTTGATGAAAGAGGGGAGGGTTCTTTCCACTGGAACGGAATGAAAGACAAGCGCATTGGGTATATAAACAACTTTCATGTTGTGTTTATACAACTTATTGAACAAATCTTTTTCTTCACCTCCGCTAAGGGAAGATCCAATTCTTCCTAAACTGACATCAAAAAGTCCAACTTGTTCAAAAACACTTGTACGAAAGGCCATGTTAGAACCACGAGGGTAATCATTTGAAGTAAATTGTAATTTCTCATCGCCTTTGTTAAAATAACCAAGCAGTGAATTTAAAAAGCGATTTTCCCATTTGGGAATAGTGTCTTCATAATGCAAGAGTATTTTTCCGCCAATGGCCATGGTGTCTGGCGAAGCTGAAAATTCATCAACCAGTGCAGTCAGGTAATGCTCATCGATGAAAGCATCATCATCCAAAAAGGTGATTAATTCAAAGTTGGAATGTTGAATCGCATGGTTCCTTGAAAAAGAAAGTCCTTGTTGTACTTCTTCGCAATAACGCGTTTGTAAGGTGGGATTTTTGCGTTGAAAATCTTGAAAAAGTTCGGCTGTATTTCCGGGTGAATTGTTATTGACAAGTACCACTTCAAATCGATCTAGTGCTAATGTTTGTTTTTCGATTGATGCAAATAATTGCGGAAGGTATTTCTCCCGATTATAGGTACAAATGGCAACTGTAATTTTTAGCATTGACAACGCTTATTATTGAGCTAAAAGTAACTTAATTTCTGAGATGGCCATTGAAAGTCCACTTGGTAGTTTTCCTCCAGCTGTTGCAAAAAAGTTTTGTCCGCCACCTCCTCCTTGAATGTGCTGTGCTGCTGAGCGTATTAGCATCGATGCGTCCCAACCTTTATCCTTCACCAAATTTTCCGAAATGATTAAACTTAAGGTGCATTTTTCACCTTCTTTATTGCCAATTACCCCAACAAAATTATCCGTTTCACT
>CANJLG010000066.1 GCA_947475095.1 Flavobacteriales bacterium | reverse complement strand
TGCCATATAAAAACAGTCGATGGATGGCAAAAGCAGTCGAAAGTTCATCTTTATGGCCTAATTGATAAAGTTCAATTACTGAAAATGAGTCCCAATTACCGTGAAATTTCATTTGGTTTTTACCCACATTCTCTTCAATTGTTTTTAAAAGATGCTCTTCATTCGACAAAGAAAACCAATGGAACGGATTTGTTTGATTTGTTTAAAAAAGAGGAAGTCAATAAACTGTATGAGAAACTAAGTCAGTGCAAAAATGATGAAGCCTTAATGGACTCAATTGAAGCGTTTTTGAAAGCTAATATGCTTACTAATGAGTTGGATAAAAGGGTTTCAGCAGCGCATCACCTAATAAGCAAAGAACATGTTTATAAGGTGGAAGACTTAAGTTCCATGTTGAATGTCACATCCACCACCTTACGAACTCTTTTTAATCAACATGTTGGGATTTCCCCAAAAGATTTGATTAAGATTCATCGAATCAAAACAGCATTGGCCTTTCAGATTACTAATGAAGAATCACTCACTCAAATGGCTTATCATCTAAAGTATTTCGACCAAGCTCATTTCAGTAATGATTTTAAAGATTCAACCGGAATCTCTCCTAAACACTATTTTTTAGACAATCAACTCAGTTCTGATTTTTCCGATTTTCAACATTGGCGCTATGATAGTTTTGAAAATGCAATTAAATAGGGCTTAAACTTTTTCTGTTATTCTATTGGCTGATCGCTTTTATACTAAACGATTAATTAATTACCAGAAGTGTGTTTCGACTTACTTGTGCTGAGCTCCCCTCGACTTACTTCGAGGCGCTTTTTAGAGTTTAAATTGTATTCCTACTCCTGTAGCGTTTAACATAATTGCCGCTCTTTTAATATGGACCGGGGATTCTAATATGTATGCAAAACCTGTTAATGATAGCAAACCTCCCACAACCATCCCAATTTTTGGCAATACTGAATTGCTCTGTGATAAAAGTCCAGCTCCTCCCGCCATTATTGCCCCTCCTGCTAAGGTCAAAACAACACCTTTATTATGATGTTTTACATAAAGATTCAATTCTTTCCCGGGTGAATTTGTAAGTTCATCCACGTATTTCTGCTGATAATATTTATCGATATAATATTCATTATTGGTAGAGTCAAACTTAACCTTATAACTTGGAATCATGGACCAAAATCCTGCCGTTTGTGCACTTGCAGTATAGCTTAGTGCCAAAGCAACTGTCAACAATAACGTTTTCATATGTTCTATTTAATAGTTGGTGTCAATTCAGCTTTTTTTAATTCGGTAAGTGATTAGTCGGATATTATTCCAACGGATTTTATTTCACCAACAATTTATTGAGTAATATAAGGCATTTTTTTACTTGCCTGTCTCATTATAGCATCAATAAGTTGTGACGGACTACTTCCTAGACCTCCTGAATATTTATGGTCATAATTCCAAATTAATTTTTTGTTAGTACAATCATTGATATTAATTGAAACTCTAACCTCATTTGTTGCGCCAGCGCCTCCTAATAGTGCTACTGCAACAGCTGCACCATCGGACATAGGTTTAGAAAGGGCATAATTGGACCCCATAATTCCATCAACACCCAATACTACACAAATTTCACTAGGAGACATTGGGGTTTCAGGATAACCTGCTTTCTTTAATTTCGAATTAGTTGTTTCTACATCTTGTATTTCTTGAGTAATGCCGCCTTGCATTTTTCTTTTTAGCATCCACGCATACATTTCTTTTTGAAAGTTAAGAGATTCGGTTTTCTGTTGCTCTTTTATGGCATCTGCATCCGTTTTTCTACCTGCAGCAATCGAAACTGTTGGAGGGATAATTGCAATTGTATTTTGCGCATGTGCCAGCGGAATAGCATCGGCACTATAAAATATTTTTGCGCAAGAAGATAAAATAATTAGCGCAATACTGATAAAAGTTAATTGAACAATAGTTTTCATTTTTTTGAATTTGAAGTTTATAAATAATTTCAGCTTTTATTGACAGCTGCCAGGTCAGTAATTTTTATTAATTTGTCTTTTAAGACAATTAAGTTGATGAATTTTATCGCGTCACATGATTTTTAAGTATGATTATAAAACGTTCCGTAAATGTTTATGTAAAGGGAACTATTAATATCACAATATATCAGGCAAGCCATCCTTAGTCATCATCATTTTTCCTTTAAGATCAAATCGGATTATTGCATTAACATTATCGGCTACGCCATAAGCATTTTGTGCTGTTCCGGCCATATAGGCCGTAATTATTTTTTCGTTTTTATCATAGGACAACATCGATGTTCCGCTAAACTTATAGGTAAGTTTAAAATTAGTATTCCAATCTGCATAACGAATTGCATCTTTACACATATTTCTAATTTGATCTTCACTTAATTTCAACTCACTAACGATCAACTTGTCAATCATAATCTCTACCTTTTTTTTAGTTTTATCTCCGTCTTCGCCTTCTAATGTCATATAATATAGGGCGTTGTTTTTATCCCCACGATTAATTAATGCACCAATCTTTTCCTCCTCAATGGTGTTTTCTTTTGTGCCTTCTTTTGCAGTTTCTGAACAAGAAGCAATAACTAGCAAGATGACTCCAATAAATAATAATTTTTTCATTTGTCTTTTTTTAAATTTTCATCAAAACTCCCTGTTTCGTTTGACAATTCAAGTCAATATGAAATTAAGCGAAAAAATAGTTTGACAATTCAGGTCAAAGATTTGGTGGGGTCATTCTAATAGTCCTAATTTGTATGCAAACGACTAAAACATGTTAAATCAACATAAAATACTTCGTGTCCTACAATTTATTTCCTTCCTGGAACAAGAACCTTCCAAAACGGTCGCTCAGTTGGCTTCTCTGCTGGATACAACCGATAGAACGGTTTACAGGTACTTAGACCTGGTGAAAGAATGTGGATTTGATTTGCAACGCGATAAAATTAACCGCTTTTTAATTGTCAATGATCGCAGTAATGGTGTGCGATTTACCCCTGAGGAAGCCGATTACCTTAAACAGTTGGTCTTGACAAACGGTCGAAAGAGCAAGTTGAAAGATGCAGTGTTGAGTAAAATCTATCTTTCTTCGGATGCTACCATAGTGGCGGGACATTTAATTAATGTGAAAAATGGTAAAGTCGTTGAAAAGCTCTCCCTTGCCATTGCCAACAAGGAACAGGTTGTCTTGATGAAATATCAATCGATTAATTCTGAAACCAT
>CANJLG010000065.1 GCA_947475095.1 Flavobacteriales bacterium | reverse complement strand
TTTCGCTTCATCAAAGGATATATCCAATTTGGGTTTATTATATGCGTCGTAAACTGTCCAATATTGATGACTAACAAGAGAAACAGAAAAATCTTCTATTGCCGAACATTTAAGCAGAAGGTAGTTTCCTGGCAACAACTTATAACAATCCTCAAAAATAGTATGCGGTGCGGCGATATTTCCAAATTGAAGAAAAAGACTTAAGGCATCATGGTTAATTCTTTTTTTGAACTGAGTTAGTTGGTGAAACGCTTTTAATTCCGAAGCGAATAAAAATAAACCATCATTAAAATAATAAAAAAACGGTTTAATTCCTGTTCGATCCCTTGCACAAAAAAGGACTTCTTCTTTTTGGTCAAACAAAACAAAAGCAAACATTCCAATAAATCGATTAAGGCACTCTACACCCCATTCTTTAAAAGCATGAAGAATCACCTCTGTATCAGAATCACCTTGAAATGAATGCCCTAATATCGCTAATTCGCCCTTTATTTCGGTATAATTATATAATTCTCCATTATATGAAATGGCAAATTCCTCAAACAACATGGGTTGTTCACCCGCAGTAGATAAATCAATAACAGAAAGCCTACGGTGACCAAGTCCTAATGTGTATTTTTCCTTCTCGAAAATTTCGCTTCCTTTTCCATCTGGACCTCGATGCATTAATACCTTATTCATCGCAGATAAATCCTTACGAGTAGCTTGCTTATTAAAATCAAGAAAACCATTGATGCCGCACATATTAACTACTTTTCACTTCTGATAATTCGCTTGTCTCTTTCTTACCCCTAACTGTCAATATAAGATATACGAAAGGCAGAATGATAGCCCTAATACGCACTAATACACCAAACAATATCGAAGTAAAACCAGCCATAAAACCAATAATTAGAATAAAAACAAAAGAAAAAAGTAGAAATTCATTTTTTCTAATTTTTTTCAATTTATTCAAAATATTAAAACTTAAAAAGAAACTAAGGGTAAGAAAAATAAATAAGATACTTTCCAAACCATTAAGGAACAAAGAAATGGATAAACTCTCTGTTATGTATGGGCGATAAATCCCAAATAGCAAACCTTCGGGAAAAGATTTAAGCAAGCCTATCGGCGATACATCGCTTGATATTAACTCGTATTTTTTTCCCGTATACACCTCATTATTTACAAAATCTTGTTGAATTATGTTAGCTTCAGTAATAAGATTAGTAAGCGCAGTGGATTTGAAAAACATAAAGATGATGAAGAAGCCCCCAACAATGTAAGCAAGTCTCAAGCTAATTTTTGCGAGTGGACTGGATTCAAATTTTTTAGTTAAACGAGCGCCATAGGCGAAAATAACGGATGCTAAAAAAGCTATTAGAATAAATGAACGCGTATAATAGATTAAATAGGATGCGATTAAAATTACTAAAATGCGTTTAATACTAAGTCTATTTTCACTAATGATTTCAAAAGTATTAATGAGCAAATAAAGCACTAAAACGTAAACGATTCCATCTTTTGATAAACCCGAGCACCAGAAACAAACCGATGGAATAAACATGAATGCAAACAATAAATTACCTTTAGCATGGGTCTTGAATTGAGCAATAAGCTCCATTAATCTCCAAGAGCCTGCAAAAGATAGATAAGCAATAATCAAGGTCATTGCAAAATAACTTTTAAACGTAATAATGGATAAAATTGAGGCGATTTTACAGATTATCCATCCTTCTTTTTCACGATAAATCCATCCTGGCGGGAAGCCTGTATTTGAATTAAAATGTTGACTAAAAAGGGAAGGCGACGAATCAGATATCATACAATCAATATAATTCATTGGCGAATCGAAGAACAAATTATTTAATGTATTTGCACCATCCCAGTAGGCTAATGTATCTCCACCTTTCAATACGAAAGCATAAAATACAGCAAAGAATAAGGAAAACAATATTCGGTAACAAAGTGACAAATAGAATGCCCCTTTGAAGGCATCAGATGCTATTTTCGATTTTTTAAAATAGGCAGCAACGAAAATAAAGAGTAAGAACAAGAAGGTAACAAGAAATTCAATTATGGAAGCCGATGGTAAAATCAAAATAGTTGAATTGACGTAAAAAATAAATTAGCTAGCAATGGTGATATTTTTCTCCTTTTAATATTGTAAACGAGCGATATAATTGTTCTAAAAATATCAATCGTATCAGTTGATGTGAAAATGTCATTTTTGATAATGAAACTAATTCATTAGCGCGATCATAAACCTCTGGAGAAAAGCCAAATGCTCCTCCAATCACAAAAATAATCGTCGTTTTGCCATGCATCGCTTTTTTTTCAATGAAGGAAGAAAAATCCATTGAACTCAACGATTTCCCTTTTTCATCCAATAAAATTAAAAAATCTGAGGAATTAACTTTTGAAAGAATTAACTGTCCCTCTTTATTTTTCAATTCATTTTGAGACAACGAAGCGCCTGTTTTTACATCAGCAATGTCTAATCTTTCAAAATTACAATAATGAATCAAGCGATTCATATACTCTTGTTCTCCCTCTTTGAGAAATGTAAAATTAGTTTTTCCGACACAAAGCAATCTGATTTTCATAATCAAAATTAACCATTTAATACAAGTGTATCGATAAAGGCATTATTTTTGACAAAAGCGTTTGCCCATGAAAACAATCCTATTAATTGTATCAGCTCTAACATTCTTTTTTCTGGATCCTACATTTGAAGTGCCTTATAGTCGCTTAGAAAGTGGTTTTAATTCGAATAATGCAAGTTCAATAATTGCTCTAGGAAAGGAAAAAGTTTTAATTAAAATTGAGGATAAGGAAGGTGCATATAATCACGCTCAAGCAGAGTTAATTCTTCGCGATTTTTTTGTAAAAAAACCTGGGGGCTCATTTTCATACACGTTTAAAGGAAAAGAAACTGAGGACGGAGTTTTTTCTATGGGCTTGTATACAACGAAAAATGAGAAATTTATAATTTCTGTCCGATTCAAAAAAATGGCAACGTCTTATCAATTTGAATCATTAACAATAAAAAAGTAATTGCTTTACTTACAAATCTAATTTTGTTATTTAACCAATTGCATTTCATCGACCAAGTATTTTGCATTTGAATACAGATCAATGACCCATAAAACATATCGAATATCAACCACTACATTTCTGCATCGTGAAGCGTCAAACATATAATCACTCATGGTACTTTCCCAAGTTCTATCAAAATTCAATCCCATCAAATTTCC
>CANJLG010000064.1 GCA_947475095.1 Flavobacteriales bacterium | reverse complement strand
GTCTATTCATATGAAGCAGGAATTGAGCGTAAAATTGAAATTTTAGGTATAGAAGTAAGCAACGAGAGACCTGATAGCATCATTCAACTTATGCCTTCCATTATCTATTTAGAGAAAATGTCAAAATCGGAATTAACCTTCACCCTGGAAAATCTGATTACGAGTGATGTAGTGGTTGAAAAAATTGAGCTAAATTCTGCCTTATTCGAAGTAATAGATGCACCCACAACTATTTCATCTAATGGCAAGTCGAAGCTTAAACTGAACTTTACCCCTCCAAAAGAAAAAGGATTTTACCTTTACACCATTGATGTAAAATTTCTTAATATCGCTAACCCTATCCGAGGATTTGCTAGCATTGAAATAAAGTAAAAGTAATTAGACGATTTTATTCATTAGTGTCCGATTAAAAAGTGAATTGCATAAAAATCCTTAAGAATTGTCGGGTTATTGAAGATAATTGTTCATGGCGCATGGTAATTATGGTACACTCTTAACCACCAAAAAAAGTATTTAATTTATCACAATTAACTTATTGTGCGTTTTTCTGTGTCTCGATTGGCAAAGAGAGGAAGAAGAAAATTTCGAGACGTAAGCGATACCGAAAAGCGCTTGTCGTTTGATAAGCTCTGCTTATCACTCTTTTCGTGTATCGGTCGATGAAAAATTTTAGCAGAACGTCTTCAATCGAGAATTGATTTTTTCGTTCTTTTGTATCAAGACAAAAGGACAAAGAGAATATTGTCCGATTTTTATCGGACAATTGCATATTTTATTCTGTCAGTAAGCGTTGGGTTGCTTGCAATTGATCGCTAGACAAGGTTAATTTTGGCCGTGTAAAATTCAAGTCATCTGCGGACTCAATTGGAACCAGATGAATATGCGCATGCGGCACTTCAAGTCCAATGATACTAAGGCCTATTTTCTGACACTGAATTTTCGATTTAATGCGTTTCGCAACTTTCTTTGAAAAAACAAGCATACGACCTAGTACATCATCATCGAGATCAAAAATATAGTCTATTTCTTGTTTATAGATGACTAAAACATGACCAACAACTAATGGATTAATATCCAAAAAAGCTAAAAATTCGTTATTTTCTTCGATACGGAAACATGGTATTTTTCCATCAATAATTTGAGAAAAAATACTAGGCATTTAGCGAGAAATATTAATGATCTCAAATTTCAACAAGCCACCGGGTGTTTCAATTTCAGCCACTTGACCGACAACTTTTCCAAGCAGACCCTTCCCGATGGGAGAATCTACAGAAATTTTGCGCAGTTTAATATCAGCTTCGTTTTCAGCAACCAAGGTGTATACCATCTCCATTCCATTATCACTATTTTTAATGGTAACAATAGACAAGATATAAACCTTTGAATTATCTATATTCGTATCGTCAATTAGGCGTGCATGAGCAACGATATTTTCCATTTTAGAAATTTTCATTTCCAAAATACCTTGTGCTTCTTTTGCTGCGTCATACTCAGCATTTTCAGATAAATCTCCTTTATCTCGGGCTTCGCCTATTTGCTCTGAAATGGATGGACGCTGAACCGTTTTTAGGTCGTTCAACTCATCTTTTAGCTTTTTTAAGCCTTCGGCAGTATAATAATTAATTTGAGACATGATGTACCTCCTTTTAATAAAACTATTAAAGAGAGACAAGCTGCCTCTCTTTGCTATTTAATAATAAACCTGTTGTTATTTTAGACTAATCGTCAACCCCATCGTGTGGATTATTCCAAAAACTCCTGCAAATCTTGCGCAGTATTCAAGTCCTAGAGCGCTTTTAGCTTTACCAACTAAAGCATCGATAGAAAATCCAGCTGTTGGTCCAATAAGTGCATTAGAACGATTTTCTGCAGTAATAATACCATTCTCGTATACATAACCGGCACGTAAATTAAACGCCATGTTCTCTGATATCATACCATAATCTAATCCTAATCGAAACTGATCCTTAGAGAATGAATTTGCTGTAAATGCAAGTGCTAAGTTCAGCTTGCTGTTGTCAGAAAAAATAAAATCATACGAACCACCCATTGATAATAGAGAAGGTAATTCATAAGTAGCTGATCGCTGTTCTAAGGACGCGATGAAACCTGTTGAAACATACGAAACCTGCTGAGATAGTCCGTCTCCTTTATAGCGCATGACAGGGCCGATATTTTTTAAAGTAATTCCAAATTTGACTTGGTCTTTTTCACCGGTTACATAACGTATTCCTGCATCAATAGCAATACCGCTCGCTTTTAGGTTGGAGATATTCTCAGAAATTACCTTGAAATTGATTCCTCCAGAAATTGAAGATGAAAACTTCTTAGCATAACCAACATTAAAGACATTCGCTCTAGGAGAAAAGAATCCAATATTGCCTTCCGGGTTTGCAACGGTGGTAATAGGAATATCGCCATAGCTCAAAGATTGAACACTTACTGAAATAACGCTAGATTCAGATAAGCGCTGAGCGAAACCAGCCGAATTCAAAGCAATCCCAGCAGAACCCATCCAATTCGAATAATTAAATTTTATTTGGGTTTTATCAGTAAAAGCTAAGCCAGCAATATTAGTAAATGTTCCTTCCAGTCCATTCATATTAGCAACGCCAGCGTCACCAATTGCAGAGCCACGCGCCCACGGATTGATTAACAAGTGAGATGCACCTGCAGAACCTACACGATCTTCATTCCCGGCAAATGTGACAGTACTAATCCCCAACATAAGAACTAGTAAAAAGTTTGATGCCTTCATTATTGATTTTTTCATATCTCTTTAACTAATAATTTAAATTCCTTGTAAATCCACTTGACGCAAACCGCCAAAGAATTTAAGTATAACCTCCCCTATTCCTGGCACTTCTACATGGATCAAATAAACACCACCAGCAATTGGTATTGATTTATAATTCGTAAGATCCCAATCGATCGAAGTAACTGGACTATCTTTTTTGAAAGTCCGAATCAACTTACCGCTTACAGTATAGATGTTAACGGTACATTTTTCAGGTAAATTCGTGATTTTAACTTTCGTCTCTAATCTACTTCTCTCATACTCAGAAAATGCATAATACGGATTTGGAACAACATTGATCATCTTTAAAGCTTCCTTCAACATGTCTTGCGATGAAGTAACCGTAGCAATGTCATCCATTGACCAAGAATACATCGGGCGACCGTTATTTTCGCCTGTTGCAACATAATTCTTGTATTCTTTATTAATCCGTAGTTTGATGGTCACATCACTTGCCATTAAGGTTTGCCCAGGCGTAACAATTGGATAAGAAATCCAAGTCAAACTTCCGTATAATTCTCGTTTTGCTAAGGTGTTGTTAGTTTCAACCTCTGCCCATTTTAGTTGAAGTGCATTGCCTGTAGTACTTTCAGCATTAGCTGGAATATACGCTGGGAAATCATAACTAGAGCTGTAGCCGTTGATTGACTTTTGATTGTAGCTAAATACATACACAGGGTGCATGCCTCCCATCAGTGGTGTTCCGACATTACTCACAAAGCGATCCGTTGGATTCCAAAGCATATCGGCCCCATTTTCACCACCTAAGAATGAATTCTCTCCAAACGCTAAGTACAAACGCGCACC
>CANJLG010000063.1 GCA_947475095.1 Flavobacteriales bacterium | reverse complement strand
TTAACGGAAAAAGAGCCTAGCTACAAACCCGAGACTAAAATAAAAATACAAAGTGGTATTTATGAAAACCCAAGGCGTTCATCCCTTAAATGGTGGACGCGCAACCCAATGAATCAACAAGTTGAAGTTTATCACGGGCAAATGCACAATAAAGTGGGTTATACCGTTTCTACAACGCTCTTCCATAATGATGGATACAGAGAAGGTGAAACTGAAATGAGAGGCAGAGTAAGCGGCTCCCTCTATTTTAAATCACAAAAATTCAATCGCTTAAAAACCGGAATTGGGTATAATTATCAAATACAAAAGTCTGGTAATTTTCTCATTTGGGAGAGTGCTGATCTTGGGTACACACCGAGCGGTGGAGCGGATACAAGTATTGCAGCTTCCACACTTACCTATAATTTTGGGCAACGCTTATTTTTAGATCCGTATATAAAATTTACCGATAAAAATAATAACAAGCATAGCCTTAAAACGAGAATGTATTTTGCTGAGAATGTTAACCTAAATAATTTGTCCCAAAGTAATGGTGCCGTAATTTATTTTTCAGACTATCAATTCCAAAAGCAATACAGCAACGATTTCACGCTCACAACGGGTATCTCTAATATCTACAATGTGGTAAAATCAAATTTATTTGGTGATCACACCTCAAATAATATCGCAGTTTATGCACAATTTGAAAAGAAAATTGGGGAGTTGGATATCACAGCAGGTGTTCGTGCTGAATATTTCGAAATGGATGGAAAACGTGGGGACACCGATTTTTTAATTTCCAAAAAAGACTCCACTACGATTCCAATTTATCCTATATTAAGAATGGGATTACATTATCAAGTAGCAAAATACACGCACTTACGCGCTTCATTTGGTCAGGGAATTCGTTATCCAGCCGTAGCGGAAAGGTTTACTCAGACTTCTGTAGGTGCCTTAAATGTCTTTCCTAACCCAACTTTAAGACCTGAAATTGGCTGGTCGGCAGAAATTGGTATAAAACAAGGCGTGAAAATTGGCGAATGGAAAGGAATGATAGATGTTGCTGCTTTCGTAAACCAATACAGCAACATGATGGAATTTTCATTTATTTATTTCAATCCAATTTCTCAGTTGCCATTAAACCCCCTAAACCCAACACCGGAAGACATTCAGTTTTTAACAAATGGTCAATATAATGTCGCAGATTGGGTAGGATTTCAGGCGCAAAATGCTGAAAAGGCACGCATTACAGGCCTCGATATTTCATTCAATTCTAGCGGAAAATTAGGTCCTGTAGAATTAATTTCGTTGCTGGGTTATACCTATATGAATCCTATCTCGTTAAATAAAGATCCATTGTACGCAGCAAATTTTTCGGATCCAAACACTAATATGCTAAAATATCGATTCAAGCATTTAGCAAAAGCAGATATTGAAGCCAACTATAAAAAACTTAGTTTCGGTGCATCTTGTCGTTACTCAAGTTTTATGAAAAATATAGATCGCACTTTTGAAGATGATCTCGATCCCTCTTTAACGTCTGAGGTATATATCCTTCCTGGATTAACTGCTTACCGACAGAAATACAATAAAGGTAATTTAGTATTTGATTGTAGGCTTGGATATAAGATTAATGAAAACTACCGTATAGGGATTATTGCTAATAATATATTAAATGCTGAATACACTACCCGACCAGGAGATATTCAACCCCCGAGAAATTACATGATTCAACTTCAAATGAAATTCTAGTGAAGGTTCTCGGCATTATTCCCGCACGATACAGCTCAACTCGATTTCCCGGGAAACCCTTAATTGACTTGAAAGGAAAATCTATGATCCAACGAGTTTATGAAGGCGCCTTAAAATCATCTAAGATAGCCTTGCTGATTGTGGCTACCGATGACGAGCGCATTGTTAAGGAAGTACTGCGATTTGGAGGGAATGTAGAAATGACAAAAAATACGCATCAATCTGGCACCGATCGTTGCGCTGAAGTAGCGGCAAGGCATCCTGGTTTTGATGTCATTATCAATATTCAGGGTGATGAACCATTAGTAGATCATCGGCAGTTAGACCTATTGATTAATGCATTCCAAGATGCTTCAGTTAAGATTGCAAGCATAGCAACAAAAAAAATAAGCACTGAAGAACTATCAAACCCAAACCGAATAAAGGTGCTCCTCAAAAATAACAATGACGCTCTATATTTTAGTAGGAATCCGATTCCGTATACCCAAAGTGTTGCAACACCTCATTTTAATTTTCTACGGCATATTGGCTTATATGCCTTTTCCACCGAAACACTTATGGAGATTACAGCCTTAGCACCGACACCACTAGAAAAAGCTGAATCTTTAGAACAACTTCGCTGGTTATTCTATAATTACGCCATTCGAATTGTCGAAACAGAAATTGAAACACCAAATATTGATTCCCCTGAAGATGTTGATTATGTAATTAGCTGTTTGTAGAATTTCATTTTTAAATTAATTTTCACGAACTTTGACACATGAAGGCTTTTGATGAAATTCTTGTTCAACTTATTATTCAGCACGATTGTGTCGTGATCCCAGAATTTGGAGGTTTTGTAAGCAAGGCTATTTCGTCTAAAATTGATTTTGATAAAGGCACCATGTCGCCGCCTTCTAAACAATTGCTCTTTAATGTTCAGTTAATTAACAACGATGGCTTGTTAAATGCTAGCATTTCTTCGATAAACCAACTAAGCTACTTGGAAGCAAGTGAGGTAATCCGCACCAAAGTAAGTGAGTATAAAGAAGACTTGAAAAGCGGAAAGAAGATAACGATCAATAAAGTAGGGACATTACAATACAACCAAGAAGGTGCATTGATTTTTGAACAAGATCGTTTTTTTAATTTTCTTTTAGCTTCTTATGGCCTAAGCCCTATAAAGTTTATTGAAGCAAAGCCTATTTCTACCAAAAATAACATAGATAGAAAAAATAATCTTTGGAAATATGCAGCGGCGGCATGCCTGCTGCCAATTGCCTTTTATTCATTATGGATTCCATTGAAAACAAATGTTTTGTCTTCTAAAAGAATCTCTATTAATGACCTTAATCCTTTCCACCAAAAAAGTAAAATTAATTATGTGAAAACCCCACTTAGCATTTCACAAGAAAGTGCTATAGTGCTCGATGAATCAATCGAAGAACAATATAATCACGCCGATCTTACCCTTGACTATTGGTACTACGAATATGATGGAGAAAAACAATTCACCATACTGAACGAACCTAAAGAGGTAGAAATCATCGATGCAGAAGATAAAGAAGTAATCGTTGAAGATGTAATTGATGCAAATCCAGCAAATGAAATAGACATAATAACCCCGTTTACATTCAATTGTATCGCTGGATGCTTCTCTAATTATAGCAATGCTATTAGATTAGTTAAGGAATTAAAAGAAAAAGGATATGATGCAAGCATTTTACCCGGGGGTAAATTTTATCAGGTTTCTTTAGGGGGTGGATTTTCAAGAGAAGCCATGAATTCTATAAAAGCAAACGCAGATCAAGATAGTATTCCTGTATGGATTTTACACTAAAATTTACCCATGACTATTTCTTTACAGGCTTTGCGATTGCCTGAATTTTAAAAAATCAGCATCACCCGAAGCATCTCCCGAAGCATCGGGATGCTCTCCCAGTCAAAATGAATTGGAATAATTTAAACATCCTCCCCTTCATCCCCCTCTAGAGGGGGAAAGTTAAGACTACATTTTGGTGCATAAAAAAAGCCCCTTCATTACTGAAGAGGCTCTTTAAAATCGGCATCGACTTACTCTCCCACCCTCAAAAGGGCAGTACCATCAGCGCAAGCAGGCTTAACTTCTCTGTTCGGAATGGGAAGAGGTGGACCATGCTGCTATAGACACCCA
>CANJLG010000062.1 GCA_947475095.1 Flavobacteriales bacterium | reverse complement strand
CAGTGAATAGCGCTATTTGTGTGGCACAAGGCCCAATTGCTTCATTCTACTCAAGCCCTGAACAAATAGACTTCTACACAGGAGATATCCAATTTATTAATACATCTGCTGGTGCAAATAATACCTATTTCTGGAACTTTGGAGATGGATCGCAAAGCCAAACAATAAATCCTTTCCATAGTTATCCTGATCAAACTACAGCTACCTATGAAGTACTGCTTATTGCCGTGGATACAAATGGATGCGTTGATTCTATATTACAAGTCTATGAACTCAACGAAATTATCGTTATGAATGTACCTAATGCATTTACCATTAACGAAGACGGATTAAACGATGCGTTCAAACCTATTTTCTCGTCTCCTGAATCAATTGTAAAGTATGACTTTACTATTTTCAATAGATGGGGGGAAATTATATACCAAACCAACGATCCTTCGGATGCTTGGGACGGTAAATATCAAGGTAAATTTGTGCAAACTGGTGCATACAATTGGACTGTAAACTATTCCGATATAAACAAAGCTGATGTGTTTGCAAAAGGACACGTTGTGGTTTTGAAGTAGATGTTGTAAATTGCGTGAGAATAAACAACTTAAAAAAAAGTAATAAAGAAAAATTAAGCAATCGAATTGAAAAGAATTAAGTTTTTGTTGATAATTTTATTTTCTGTAGTTCTATTAGGGAAAATAAATGCGCAGTTCAATTGTGATGGAAGCGTGCCTAATCAGGTAATCAGCATGAATAGCACCCCCTTTGAAACTACATCATATTCCTTTTCAATGGCAAACACAGGTGCTGGATACCTTTGTTGTAGTGCAGCAAATTCATTTGGATGTCAAACCTTCACTATTAATACGCATGTCAATACCATAGGTATCATCTTTGAAAGTGGAGATTACAATGATACAGTTAACATCCAATATGCAAATTGCAATACAATTTATCCATTAGGATCGTATATCTGTCTTACAGGGATAGGACCTCATGAATTCTCTATTTGTTCAAATAGTTCAACAAATTTCACCTTAGAAATAGTGACTATAGGAGCACCTTTTATAAATTACGCCGCGAGTACAACCCTAGGTTGTACATCTTCCATTGAAGCTCTAGGATTACAAAATGGTTCAATAAATATTCAGTCAACGAGCCCTGGAGTACCAGGAAATTACAATAACCTTATTTCTTGTACATCTTTCTGTGGTAATAATAATACTTTTACGCCACAAACTGCCATTCCAAGTCTTATTCAATATGATATTTCAGGATTAACATTGGCTCCAGGTTGTTTAAATAACACCACCACTTACAGTACCAATATTAACCTTAATGTAAATCCGCCTTTATCAATATCTGGCTTAAACGGAATTTACATCGTTTGCCCTAATGATCCCTACCCTACCCTAACGGCAACTTTATCGGGAGGTGATGGAAATTATAACTATTATTGGAGCGGGGATTCTATCGCCTCAGGCCAATTTACAAATTCAGTGACTGTAGGAATTGAGGGTATGTATATTGTAGATGCCTATGACGGTACCGGATGCCAATTGAGTCAACCAGTATTTGTAAATTCACTACCTACTCCGGTAGCCAGCGCTGGACCAGATGATACTTTTTGTTCACCACAGAATACTATTTCGCTTAATGGAACCAATTCTCCAGAAAGTAATGCCACTTGGTCAGGTGGCCTAGGGAATTTTATTCCCAACAATAGTCTTCCTATTACTAACTATTCCCCAGGAATAAGTGAGTTGACACAAGGGACTATAGCATTGATCCTAAGCTCCTCAAATGCCTGTGGAAGTGACAGTGATAGTATGAATGTTACGTTCTTGTCCTCGTCCCCTTTATCCCTAAGTTTCAATCTTCAGGATGTCTCCTGTCAGGGCGGATCAAATGGTCAGATCAATATAAGTGTTACAGGAGGTACAGGATCATATGCCTATTCATGGTCAAATGGAGCCACTACAGAAGATCTTTTGAACGTAATCGCTGGTTCTTACACGGTTACAGTAACTGATGTCAATACAGGCTGCGTAATTTCACAAAATATTTCAATCCAAGACGGTTATACATACAGTGTAGGTCTCTCAGTAAATAATGTCACTTGTCCCGGAGGTAACAATGGTTCGGTAACAAGTAACATACTCGGTGGTACCTTACCATTTAACTATAATTGGAGTAATGCTGTAAATATGCCAAACATTTCAAACGTAACTTCAGGCACTTATTCAGTAACAGTTACCGATTCCTTAGGTTGTATAGCCACTAATAGTATCAGTGTTTCGCAGCCTAATCCTATAAATGTCTCCATTACTGCTACATCACCGATCATTTGTAATGGCGGAGTTACGAATGTAGTGGTTTCAGCAATCGGAGGAACAAGTCCCTATAGCGGAACGGGTCTTTACAATAGTATTTCAGCAGGAATTATTAGCTACAATGTTACTGATGCTCTCGGATGTTTGGGAATTGGGAACCTAAATTTAACTCAACCTAGTCCAATTTTACTTTCGCTATCCCCACAAAACATCACTTGTTTTGGTCAAGCTAATGGCAGTATTACTGCCAATGTTACTGGTGGAGCTGGTCCCTACCAATATCTTTGGAATAACAATGCAACTACTGCAACGATTAATAATCTTTCACAAGCCATTTATAGCTTAACGTTAACAGATAGTTTAGGATGTACGAGTTCTCAGAATACAACTATCTCAGAACCTGCAGATTTAAGTGTGGTTGTTTCTAGTATCAATGCTACATGCCAAGGAGCTAACAATGGATCTGCAAGTGCAACCGTTTCGGGTGGCACAGGTGCTTTAAGCTATTTATGGTCAACTGGAGCAACAACTGCAAGTATTATTTCTTTGACGCAAGGAATTTACACGCTAAGCGTAACAGATGCCAATGGATGCATTGATAGCAGCGGATCTACCCTTGTCTCAGAACCTGTAGCGTTAAGTGTGGTGATTTCCAGTATCAATGTCGCTTGCCACGGAGTAAACAATGGATCTGCAACTGCAAACGTTTCAGGTGCAACAGGTATTTTAAACTATTTATGGTCAACTGGAGCAACTACAGCCAGTTTACTTGCTTTGGCGCCAGGAACTTATTCAGTATCGGTTACTGATATCAATGGATGTGCAGCCATTGACAGTGTAACGATTACTCAACCACTAGTATCCTTGGCTCTGAGCACCACCCAATTGAATGTACTTTGTAATGGTAACAATACAGGATCGATTAACATAACAGTCACTGGAGGTACGAGTCCGTATACATACTCATGGTCAAATGGCTCGACAATAGAAGACCCACAAAACTTAAGCTCAGGAACTTATTCAGTAACGGTTACTGATGCTAATGGGTGTACAGCCATTGACATTGCTACGATTACTCAACCACTAGTAGCCTTGGCTCTGAGCACCACCCAAGTGAATGTGCTTTGTAATGGTAACAATACAGGATCAATTAACTTAACAGTCACTGGAGGCACAAGTCCATATACATACTCATGGTCAAATGGCTCGACAATAGAAGACCCACAAAACTTAACGTCAGGCACTTATTCAGTAACAGTTACCGATGCGAATGGGTGTACAGCCATTGACAGTGCTACGATTACTCAACCACTAGTAGCCTTGGCACTGAGCACCACCCAAGTGGATGTACTTTGTAATGGAAATAATACAGGATCAATTAACCTAACAGTCACTGGAAGCACTGGACCCTACACTTATCTATGGTCAAATGGCTCGACAATAGAAGACCCACAAAATTTAAGCTCAGGCACTTATTCAGTTACGGTTACCGATGCGAATGGATGTACAGCAACTACCAGTGTAACGATTACTCAACCAGCAGCACCATTGGCACTGAGCACCACCCAAGTGGATGTACTTTGTAATGGAAACAATACAGGATCAATTAACTTAAGTGTAAGTG
>CANJLG010000061.1 GCA_947475095.1 Flavobacteriales bacterium | reverse complement strand
TGTTTTGGCGATATTTCAACATATGCATCACCTATTCGAAGAATTTGTTCCTCATTCACGACATTAAAAACCTTTAGCGCTGACCTGAATCGCTCGTAGCGGAGCACGTCTTTGGTTAATTTTCCTCGTCCATATTTTTTCCAAAGGAGCGCGTTTTTTTGATGGTATACTTTATAGAACGAATCAAATCCCAAACATTTTTCCAATAATTTTTCTTCTTCGAGAATAGATCTTAATGCAAACTTAGAGTTGCTATCGAAATCCCATAGCGTTCGGTCAAGATCAAAAAAAAGATGCTTGTTTTTCATTAGAAAAATCCGGCTATCAAGTAAGCAATTCCTGTAGTTATCAAACCATTAACTGCAATTCCTGCTATTATTAGAAGAAATGTTTTCTTTTCATTACCATAAAATTTGGCAACAATTATACTTCCAACAGGTATGCTTAAGAGAAGAGGGGCATAGAAAGAGATGCCAATAATTCCAATTCTACGTTTAATTTTAACAATCAATTTATTGATTTTTGTAAACTTCTTTTTATTCTTAAATGGGATACCTTTTTCTATTGAAATTCTCAAGGCATTTTTTTGATTCTCTTTTGCTCTTTTGAGAAAAAAACCACTTAAAAAATAAAAGATTGCTGCACTAAGAAGCGCACCTGAACAACAGAAAATATACGTTTCGAGAAATGTTAATTTAGCAGCTGGCCCACCAAATGGGGTGAACAAGAATTTAATCATTGAAAGCCCAAAAAAAAGAAAATACTTACTCCAAAGCATACGAATAGTATTTTAAACTTTTACACCAAAAGCCAAATCTCCTGCATCACCTAAACCTGGAACAATGTACGATTGTGCTGTTAATTCCTTATCAATAGCCCCAACCCAAATTTCTGTATTGCTTGGAGTATGTTGTTGCACCAATCGAATGGCTTCAGGAGTTGCGATAGCTGAAGCAATGACAATACGTTTTGGGTTTCCTTGAGATTTAAGTGCATTAAGCACTGCCACCATTGAATTTCCCGAAGCGAGCATTGGATCGCTTATTACCCAGATACGATTATCTAAAGAGGGAGCGGCAAGATATTCCACAAAAATTTCAAAATCTTCCGGAGTTGTATGCTTCCGATACGCCGAAACGAATGCACTTTCTGCACGATCAAAGGTTCTCACTAAGCCCTGATGCATGGCTAAACCAGCTCGAAGAATCGTGATTAGAACAGGCTGTTCTTCCAATACCTTTTCATGCGCTACACCAAGAGGCGTTACCACTTCTTTAGAAACATAGGTCATTTTTTTGGATATCTCATACCCCATAACTTCAGCAATACGCTCCATATTTAAACGAAAACGCATGGGATCTTTTTGAATTGAAATGTCGCGTATTTCAGCCATGTAAGTGGATATAATCGACGCATGTTCTGAAAAATTATAAACCATATCTATTTTTGCATAAAGGTAAATACATTTCACCTTAAAAATAAGGTATTGCTTTAAATTTTCTAAATTTAGGCCCATGATTGAAAATCACACCCAACATTCCAATAGAAAAATAATGGCCATTGTGGTGGTTGCTGCCCTTGGTTATTTTGTAGACATCTACGATTTAGTGTTATTTGGTGTCATCAAAGCCGAAAGTTTAAAACAAATAATGATTGGAACCTCTCCAGCACTGCAAGCGGCAACAGGTAAGTTTTTATTCAATATGCAGATGATTGGGATGCTAATAGGAGGCGTTATTTGGGGTGTGTTGGGCGACAAAAGGGGACGGCTTCAAGTTTTATTTGGCTCCATACTACTTTACTCATTAGCAAATATAGCCAATGCATTTGTTAGCGATATTAGCACGTATGCTGTGATTAGAATAATTGCTGGAATAGGATTAGCGGGAGAACTCGGCGCAGGCATAACCTTGGTCTCTGAAATGATGTCCAAAGAAAAAAGGGGGTATGGCACAATGATTATTGTAACTTTTGGTGCATTGGGAGCAGTATTCGCCTCGCTGGTAGGATCTAAAGGTGATTATTTCTCACAAATTATTTTCAATCTTACTAATGTCCAACTCGCGAGTTGGCAAGTTGCCTATATTATTGGTGGCTTAATGGGTTTTACCTTGTTGTTTTTACGAATTGGAACAATAGAACCCCATTATTTTAAGGCTATAAAATCAAAAAATGAAATAAAGAAAGGGAGTTTTAAGCTAATCTTTTCATCGAAAACAAATAGAATAAAATACTTACACTGTATCCTAATCGGAATTCCAATTTGGTTTATTATTGGCTTAATTATCATGAACTCTAAAGACGATTTTGGTCCATGGGTAGGACTGAAAAACATTGAAAACGGGACGGCCGTAATGTATACTTACATCGGCTTATCATTTGGTGATTTAATTTCTGGCTTATTGAGTCAAGTAATAAAAAGCAGGAAAAAAGTCGTCTTCCTATATCTATGTTTTACTGCTATTTTAACCCTTGTTTTTTTATTTTTCGGAAAAGGAATGACGGCCACAACTTACTATTTCTTTTGTTTTTTACTAGGTACAGGGACCGGCTACTGGGCGATTTTTGTTACCATTGCAGCCGAACAATTTGGGACAAATATTCGTTCGACCGCGGCCAATACAATACCAAATTTTGTTAGAGGATCTGTTAACGTAATCATGTTGTTATTTTCACTGTTGTTGGCTAGTCAACTTTCCGTTGGAATTTCAGCATTTTTAATAGGAGCTTTCTTTATTGGCTTGGCTTTTTACAGCTTAAGTCAATTGAAAGAAACGTTTGGAAAAGAGTTAGATTACATAGAAGAACAGACCACAAAATAAAAGTCTACCTTGCTTAATTTAACTTGATTTATCTTTTTCCAATGTTGTAAATTAATTGAAAGGTTAAGCGATAATAAGCATCAAATTGATTGGGGTCGCCCCTTTTGTCGCCAACCGAATACACTGAGCTAGGATTTGATAAGTAACTTGCTGCACTAGATGTCATCAGACTAGGGTCAGCATATTTCGTACTTACATCATCGAGATAATCAGTGAAGGTTTTGGTATAGTTTGCTTCAATACCAATGCGAATTTTTTTAGTTAATCCAACTCGCAATCCAAATCCCGTAGGAATAATGAAAGTTGCTTGTGAATAACTTGTTGCTTGCCCTTCTGTTTTTAAAGGACGTAATTCGGTCCAAACCCCATTATAAGATGCTTTTGGATTATAGGTGGCAAATCCGAGACCAGCAAAAACATAAAGTTGCGTATTTGATTTACGTCGCTTTGCTCGTGAGGTTAAATGATAAAATGAGCCATTGAATTCATTGGCATAAAAAATAAATTCTAGGCGTTGGCTAAAATCAAAACAAGTGCTTTTAAAATGGATGTTTCGTGCATTACGCTTTGATTCTTCTGAGTACTTATCATCGCCTTCAATCGAAAAGAAACTGAGGCATGTCTTTGTTGACAAATATGGGTGAAAGCGATATTTATAGGAAAATTCAACACCAGAACCGGTCGATTCCCAATCAATATCTTTTGTACTGTAGTCGATTCCTGGACCGCCGGCACCGCCTAAATCTCCTGTAAATTGCGTTGCAGATAAGCCAATTTGTAGTTCTTGACGGTTCAATCGCCAATTGGTACGATTATTAAAATTTTCTTTTTTTATAAGCTGAGCGATTCCAATGTTAAAAAAGGATGTGAATATAAACCCAATAAGTGCAACGGTCGCTTTCAATAATATTTTATTTACTACAAATTTAAGGATTTGTTTGGGTAAAAACATACTCAGTTAGGATCTGATTATTTTTAAGGAATATTATTCAACTAAGGTATCTTTTTTAGTTTTCATTATCTTTGCACTAAATAAGGCCCACGTGGTGAAA
This sequence comes from Flavobacteriales bacterium, assembly GCA_947475095.1. GTDB lineage: Bacteria > Bacteroidota > Bacteroidia > Flavobacteriales_D > Crocinitomicaceae > UBA952. The sequence goes on along the minus strand of CANJLG010000061.1, from coordinate 107 downwards.
TTGGTAGACATGCCATCTTGAGGGGGTGGTGCCATTTGGTGTGCTGGTTCGAATCCAGTCGTGGGCACAAATATAAAATCCAGTAGTTAAATACTGGATTTTTTTTT
>CANJLG010000060.1 GCA_947475095.1 Flavobacteriales bacterium | reverse complement strand
TCCAGGGTGAAGGTTAATTCCGATTTTGACATTTTCTCTAAATAGATAATGGAAGGCATAAGTTGAATGATGCTATCAGGTCTCTCGTTGCTTACTTCTATACCTAAAATTTCAATTTTACGCTCAATTCCTGCTTCATATGAATAGACCGAGTTCTTTTGGTCATTAAGGTCGTCACTGGTCAGTTGATTAGCGGCATATTCACCAAAGGGAATTTCAATAATTCTTATCTGAGGTACCTTGTTGTTCGTCTGCTTTAGCGCATCTTGAAACAATCCATTTTTATACCTTGATAGGTAGTTATAGTATGTATTAATTCTTCTTTTTGAAAGATTTATATTATAGTTTGTTTGGTGTAAAGGACTCGCATAGCCTTTAATAAAAAGAGTTACGTATTTATTTCCTGCTAAATAGAGCGCTAGGCTATCGCTTAGTTCTAATAAATCATTATATCCTTTGACAACGGAATTTGCAAAAAAGGAATCTAATTTATCGCTTCTTTCATTTTTAATTAGTGCGCTATCACCATTTACCTTTGTCATGTATTCATTGAAAGAAGAGGTGTATTCTAAATAGGTGTCTTCATAGGACAATGCACTAGTCGGAAGGGTGCTTTTTGGATCGGGGCGATCATTTTTAAAAAATAAGACTATCGGAAAGTTAAGTCTTCTTGTAATAATAATTGAGGTGGAATCTGGTGGCTGTGGCCGCTCAATTTTTGAGAAAAAAATATCGCTGCAGCAGGTTGGATTTTTCTTTGATAAACTTCCGATACGATTGGATGATACAAAGAGACTGTCACCAGCTTCAAAATAGTATAGGTCATTCGCCGGGCCATTAATTGGCTGATTCCTGTTGATGGGTTTTTCAAATTTACTTCCTATCCGTTTAGCAGAGAATACATCATAACCACCAAAGCCGTTGTGCCAGGTTGACGAAAAATACAATTGGTTTTTAATACTGTCGTACCAGGGGCAAATTTCATTATCAATGGAATTAATAGCGCTTACATTTACGGCGGGACCGAATTGGCTATCACTTATTATTTCGCTATACCAAATATCCATTTCTCCCTTTGTGCCAGCTCGATTAGAGGCAAAAAATAAATATGGTTTACCATCTAATACAACAACCATTGGGGTTGTTGTATTTGAATTCGGATAATTAATCTGCTCCCCTAAGGTGTCAACCTTACCATATTTCCCATCTTTTACCATGGCACGAGCAATTTTACATCGGTAGTTGTATCCCTCATCTTCACAAATACTGAAGTAAAAAAAATGTTGGTCAATGCTGTAACTTGCATTACCTATACTTGTCTTTTCAGCTGTTAAGCCAATAATTTTTATTGGTTTTGATAGGGAATCAGAGGATGTATTAATTTGGTAGAGTGAGGTGCTATAATGTCTGCCGTATACTTCTTCATTCTCGTTGGTGGAATCGGCCCGTAAGGAGGAGAAAATCAATTTACTGCGATCATAGTGATGTCCAAATTCTGCATCAAAACTATTGATTCTTTGATTGAATTGCGAAAGATCTGTGGTGTCTTTTTTATTCTTTAATGCCCAATAACAGGATTCAATTTCTTTATTTGATTTCATATAATTATAACTATCAACGTCGTCGTAAAGGCTTTTCGCCAACTTGAAGGTTTCTAAAGCGAGTTGATACTTGCCGTTTTGCTTTTGCATTAATCCTAAATACAAGATGCTTTCAGGGTATTTTTCAGCTTCTTCCCTGGCATAAATGTCGGCATAGGCCTTCTCTGCTTCTTTATAGTTTTTATAAGCCCGTAGCGTTTGCGCATATTTCCATTTTAGTTCTAACGAATTAGAATCAATTGCAAGCGCCTTTTCATAATAATCTATCGCATAATAATAATCGCCCTTTTTGAATTGCTCGTCGGCAAAATTGACCAAATCTTTAAGTTTGACTTGACCGCTAAGCGAGTAGGGTAGCGCAAGTAGGATATAAAAAAGGGCTATATATAATCTGGACATACTCGATGCTCTGCTCGCTTTGGTTTAAAACGATTAATAATATAACGTAAAGCGATTTCAAATCCTCCTCGTGCATTACTCGCAGGGAGTAATTTCGAAAGATTAATATCGTAACTCAATCCCACAAATAAGTCTTGGTGATCATATCCTAAAGTTAGCATGCAGGCGTCTTTGTTTCTCATCCATAATCCAGCGTAAACCGCACGATACACAAAGGTTTTCGATGGTAAATAATGTTTCACGGAGGATCCAAGAACAAGCTCTTGGTATGTGCCTTGTGAAGAAAACTGAATGCTTGGGATCACATCAATCATTGGCTTAACAGCAATCGTAGCCTTAAGAAAACCATTATAGCGAATAGCTCTTTTTATAGTTGCATTGTAAAATCCTTGATTCGGACGATTTAAGTTAAAGGCACTTATGCCAGTGCTAAGTCTTAATCTAGGGTTCTTTACCCAATCATATACTATCCCCCCACCAATGGATAAATTAGTTTTACGGTCAGTCTGCATGGTTTCGTTTGTAGGTAATATCGGATTAAATACATATCCGTTAAATTGGCTGTCAAAATAAAATGAATTCAGATTTACTTGACGATGATTCATGCCGATGTTGAGACCTCCGCGCAAATTATGGGCAGAATCAGAACTTAATTTAAGATTATACGATACATTACCTTGTAATTCAATGGTGCTAAACTTACCATCACCTGCTTGGTCGTGAAATGCCATAATTCCGTATCCAAGTTTCTTCGTTTGTTTATCGATGGACATGGAAAAGGTGCTAAATGGAACGCTTACGCTTCGCCATTGGTCTCTATAATTGCCTATAAATCGGAGATCACCATTAAAATTTCCCGCATTAGCTGGATTTTGAAATAATTGATTGTCATTAAATTGTGACCAATGAATATCTTGATTCCATGCATTGAAGATGCAAAAACTAAATAGTAAAAAAATGAATTTTTTTATGTTTGGTAGCATGTAGTGTAAAAGTAACAAAAAAAATCGAGTATTAAAAGACCAGAAATCAGGCGTTTCTATGGAGTGGAATTTGAAACGGGAAGGATTTTCCCATTAAAAAAACCACCTTTGTTTAGTGCGAAATCGGCAATAAAAGCAGCCATCTCTTTGGCACTTGTATTCGCCATATAGCCTGGGAATGCTTCGGCAAGCATTTCTGTTTGTACAGCTCCTAAACACAAGCAATTCATTCGAATGTTGCTATCTTTCTTTTCCTCCGCATATACTTCTGTAAAGTTGCAAATAGCTGATTTCGAAGAGGCATAGGCGATTAATTCAGGAAATTTTGCGCTCCCTTGATAAGCTCCCATGCTACTGATATTTACCACATGAGCGCCATTTATTTCTAAGCGACTTGTTAAATATTGAATTAATTCAACTACCCCGAAAAAATTTACTTGAAATGATTGCTGAAAGTTAGCTGCTGAAAGTTCTTCAAAGGGCTTCTTAATTAATAGGCCAGCATTATTAATTAAAACATCTACAGAAGCATGTGCGGAGAATATTTCTTTCGCTTGCAAAATAACAGAGCCGCTAAGGTCAAATGAATAAGAATGCACATTCGGTAGGTGATCGAAGTTTTGGTGCATTAAATCAAGGTCTCTCGATAAAGCAATAATCGTATTTTTGCCCTCAGCGGCTAATAATAAAACGATTTCCTTACCAATTCCTTTACTCGCACCTGTTACAACAATTGTTTTATTAATCATAGGTAATAATTAGCTTTTCAGAAGTTGGTCTTGCTTGACAGGTTAGAATATAACCATCTTTAACTTCTTCATCGGTTAATGAATAGTTTAAGCGCATGGTCGCTTCACCTTCGATTATTTTTGCCTTACACGAACAGCAAACACCACCACGACAAGAAAAAGGCGGATCAAAACCAGCGTTTTCTACGGCATCTAGGATCGTTTTTTTATCTCCTTTCATTGTTATGTCAATTGTTTCGTGATCTAACGTAACCCTTAGAGCACAATCGCCATGAAATTCAACTTTCACCTCTTCTTTTATCAATAATATCGGAGGGGTAAATAATTCGTATTTAATTTTCGAAGGGTTAACACCAAAGAAGGAAAGTGTATCTAATCCTTCTTTTATCATGTTTTCTGGCCCACACAACAAGAACGCATCTGCTTTGAGCAAACTTAAATTTGCTTTTATTTCTTCTGTAATCGTAGCCTTATCCAGTCGGCCTTTTTTGTAGTTGGGGTGGTCTTCTCGAGATAAATAATGCGTAATTTCCACGTTTGGAAGTTTCGTTAATACGTCCAAAAACAAAATGTCTTCTCCGGTTTTATTTCCAAAAAACAGGTTCATACTTGCACTTGGCGATAGG
>CANJLG010000059.1 GCA_947475095.1 Flavobacteriales bacterium | reverse complement strand
TAATCTATTACATCCCGAATACTTTTACTCCAGATCAGGATGAGTTTAATCAAACATGGAAACCAATATTCACCAGCGGATTTGATCCGTATTATTATGAATTAAGCATTTACAACCGATGGGGTGAATTACTTTGGTTGAGTAATAATGTAAATACCGGGTGGGATGGAACATACGGCCTAGCAAAACATTGTCAAGAAGGGGTTTACACGTGGAAAATAAATTTTAAAATTAAAGATATAGACGATCGAAGATTAATCAGCGGGACCCTAAATCTATTAAAATAATCCAAGCTATTCTGCATTAAAATTGCTGCCTTCAGTAAAAAAAATCTAAAAGCAACCTTAAAGTATTAAATTCGTCTAAATTTTCGTTAATAATAAGTTTACCTTGAGGTAATTCGAAACGTAACAAGTTTATAAAAGAGTTTACTAATTTATTAACACCATTATTGTATTAATTAAAAAATAGTGGGGCAGTAAATAAATTATATTTATTTAATTTAGTAAAAAAATAATTGATGAAAATAAAAATTACCCTAAAGCACTTCATTTTAACTTCTTTTATCTTTTCTGTTTTTGGGCTTGTTTTCTCCCAAACTCAAACCGTTAATTTTCTTTACACAGGAGCCGTTCAAACTTGGATCGTTCCTGCTTGCGTATACAATGTTACCATCACCGCGGCTGGTGCCAAAGGTGGCGGTTCAAATGGTGGAAACGGAGCAGTCATTACAGGAACAGTTGCTGTTACACCCGGCCAAACACTCAACATCTACGTTGGTGGCATGGGAATTCAAGGGAATAATTCAGGTGGATGGAATGGAGGAGGTACAGGTTGGGCCTCTACCAATGGAAATACAAATTACTCCTCTTGGGGAGGCGGTGGAGCTAGCGATGTTCGAATTGGAGGGACCGCTTTAGCCAATAGAGTCATTGTTGGTGGTGCCGGCGGTGGAAGAAGTGGCGGTTCTTCGCCAGTTTGTGGAGCAGCATCAAATTGTAATAATGGTGCACAAGGATGCAATACTTACGGTCAAGGTGGACAAGGTGGTTCCCAATTCGCGGGTGGCGCCGGTGGTACACCATGGGCAGGTACACCTCCGGGTGGATCACCAGGTTCTTTAGGTAACGGCGGAATAGCTGGTGTTTGGCAAACGGCATCTGGAGGCGGCGGTGGTGGCGGCTATTATGGCGGAGGTGGCGGCGGAAATGACGGATGTTGCACAGGTGCTAACGGCGGCGGTGGCGGCGGTGCAGGATCTTCATTATTACCAGCAGGTGGAACTTGTTTAGCAGCGAACAATACAGGAAATGGATATGTAAACATCACTTACACCGGGGGCGGATCTCTTATTACCGTAGCCAACGGAGGACCTTATTGCGCTGGACAAACGATTAACCTTACTGCAGCAAATGGAGCAAGCTCTTATTCTTGGGCAGGACCAAACGGATTTAGTTCTACCCTTCAAAACCCAACGATTCCCAATTCAACAGCTGCTAATGCAGGTCTTTATACCTTAAGTTTTACGACACCAAACTGTAATGGAACATCTACCACAACTGTAGTGGTAAATACACCAATAGTTCCTACATTCAATTCCATAAATCCTATTTGTCAAAATGGTGCTGTCCCAGGTTTACTCACAAGTTCGACTAACAGTCCGCCAATCACAGGAACTTGGTCACCATCTATAATTTCATCAAACGTGGCAGGAATCCAAACATATACCTTCACTCCTGCTCCGAGTTTTTGTGCAACTACAGCTACACTCAATGTTACCATTCTACCGAATGAAACCCCCACATTTAATGTGATTAATCCATTGTGTATAAACGATGTGCCTCCACTTTTACAGAACCCATCAACCAACGCAACACCATACACAGGAACATGGTCTCCACCCAATGTGGTAACGACCTCTGTTGGTATTTTTACTTACAACTTTACTCCCACAGCAGGACAGTGTGCGGTGCCCACAACCTTTGATATTACTATTTTGAATTATACCAATCCCACTTTTCAACAGATTGGCCCATTGTGTCAATATACAACTGGAGTTACACTTCCGGGAAGTTCAACCAATTTAATTCCCATAACAGGAACATGGGTGCCAAATAATATCAATACTCAGATTCCAAATACTACGGTTTATAACTTTACTCCCGATCCTTTTCAGTGTTCTGCCACTGGCCAAATGACCATCGTTATTGACCCTTTGAACATTCCGCAATTTGCACAAATTCCACCGGTTTGTCAAGGAGATGTGCCTCCTTTAATCCCAACTGTGTCAAACAATATTCCAGGAATAAGCGGTACGTGGAGTCCACCAACGATTGATAGTTCAATTGATGGACTGTTCACCCATACCTTTACACCTGATCCAAATCAATGTGCCGATAGCGTAATAATGAATATTGTGATCATTGCAGCAATGCCGCCAAGTTTTGTTGCAGATACTTTAACAGGATGTAATCCATTATTGGTGAATTTATCAACCCAGCAAGTTCAAAGTGCTAGTTACACTTGGGTTTGGAATAATAACACGATTGGAACTGGCAATAGCTTAGATTACTTGTTCACAAGTGCTGGTTGTCATGACATTACACTGATCTACAATCTTCAGGGATGTATAGAAACGACTACCTACAATTCATACATCTGTATGGAAAATTATCCAGTTGCTTCTTTCACGTCTAATCCAAATGTATTGTCATCGCAGAGTGAAATTATTCAATTCAATAATAATACCCTAGGAGCGGTGACTTATTTCTGGGATTTTGGAGACGGAGAAACTTCGACCGAATTTGAATCTAGCCACCCCTATGTGGGCGTTACTGAAAACATGCTTGTTAGCTTAACTGGGACAACTCCATTAGGTTGTTCTGATACCTACGAACTAACCTTGGTTGTGATTAGCGATCCGATATTCTATGTTCCAAATTCATTCACACCCGATCAGGATGAAAACAATCAAACATGGCATCCCGTATTTACAACAGGTTTTGACCCATACAAATTTTCTTTAAGCATTTATAATCGTTGGGGCGAAGTGATTTGGGAAAGTTTAAATTCTGAGGGAGAATGGGATGGCACCTACGGCAGTAATGGCATTGATGTTCCACTAGGAATTTATACTTGGATAATTAATTATGCCAATAAAGAAACCGATGATAAAAAGGTAATTACAGGCACGATTAACCTTATTCGATAAGAATAAGTAAGCTTTAATTATTTTTTTCGGAAGAAGATCTTAATTGGAACTCCTTTAAAATCAAAGATTTCACGAATTCTATTTTCAAGAAAACGCCTATAGGCTTCTGTTAAGTATTGCGGCAAATTACAAAAGAATGCAAAAGCAGGAGCGTGTGTCGGCAATTGTTGAACAAACTTTATCTTGATGTATTTCCCTTTATTAGCAGGAGGAGGTGTTTGTTGAATTACTTCTAACATAACATCATTCAACTTTGAAGTGGGTATTTTCTTAGTTCGATTTGTAAAAACCTCCATAGCGGTTTCTAGCGCTTTATGAATACGTTGTTTAGTAATGGTTGAGGTGAAAATAATCGGCACATCATTGTAAGGCGCTAACTGCTTGCGAAGATTCTCCTCGTATTCAACCATCGTTTTGTGGTCTTTTTCAACTAAATCCCATTTATTAACAAGCACCACTACTCCCTTAGAATTTTTTTCAATCATGTAATAAATACTAAGATCTTGTTTTTGAATTCCTTCAGAAGCATCGATTAAGAAAAGGCAAACGTCTGCATTTTCAATGGTTCGAACAGAGCGAAGTACTGAATAAAACTCAATATCCTCCGTAACTTTTGCTTTTTTTCGAATACCAGCCGTATCAATCAATAAAAAATCGAATCCAAAAGATTTATATCGTGTATGGATAGAGTCGCGCGTTGTACCTGATATGTCTGTTACGATATTTCGTTCTTGCCCAGTAAAAGCATTAATTAGAGACGACTTCCCAACATTTGGTCGACCTACGATAGCAAAGCGAGGTAAGTCGTCTTCCTCACGAATTGAATCATTTTCCTTGTCAAAATAAGGAACCAGGGCATCTAAAATCTCACCTGTACCACTTCCATTTGTCGCAGAAAGATCAAATACCTCACCAAGTCCGAGCGCGTAAAACTCTGCAGACATTCCTACTCGATCATTGCTATCCACCTTATTAGCCACAACCATTATTTTCTTTTTACTCTTTCGAAGTAATTGAGCCACCACATTATCCATTTCCACAATACCAGTGGTGACATCCAACATAAATAAAATAACAGTTGCTTCTTGAACCGCTAATTCTACTTGTTTTCTAATTTCTCCTTCGAAAATATCTTCTTTGGTTGTCGCATAACCTCCTGTATCAATTACAGAAAACTGATAGCCATTCCATTCCCCTTTACCATACAGGCGATCACGGGTAACACCACTAATTTCCTTGACAATTGCGTCCCTAGACTCCGTTAAACGATTAAAAAGGGT
>CANJLG010000058.1 GCA_947475095.1 Flavobacteriales bacterium | reverse complement strand
TTTAGTGAGCATTGCTCCGGAAACAAAAGCCGCAAATTTGCCTGAATACACCACTACCGTGAATGAAAGTGGCATCGCAGATTTTAAGCACAAAGGACTTTTATTAGAGATTACCTTCACTGATGGTTCAACCTATGAATATTTCGGCGTGAATGCGAATGTGTATAAAAAGTTGATTAATTCAGATAAGCAAGTCAGATTTGCTAAGCGCTTTATCTACGATAGTTACCTATATCGAAAATCAAAAAAAGCAACGGAAGGAGAAGAGTAGGGGATCTGTAAAAATATATTCTTCATAACAAAATCACTCCTCTTGGTCGAGAAAAGTCGCAATAGTTTAAAGAGAAGGAGTTAGAAACACTTCAAATAAAGGGACTTACTCTTTAATACATCGGACATTGAACCCCATAATCCAACTGGTACTTTTATTCTCCAGCCTCCCTGACGAGTATGGGCAAGGTAGATTTTCATCAAAGAATAAACTCACATATGGAGTAGACTTTGCAACTGGTGATTGATACGCCCAGAAACATATGTCTTCACCAAGTCCGCCACAGCCAACATCTCTCCATCCGGCTGCTTGAAAATTTAATCCAATAGTATTGGATCCCTCAAAACCATTCGTCCAACCTTCTGAACTGAAAGCGTCCATTAAGTTCTTTTCCGATAGAAACAGTTGGTTTTCCAATGTTTCCCAATCTCCTACTGTTGGCAAGCGCCATCCTTCTGGTGCCAGTCCACGAGGGTCATTTAGGGCATATGAATTATAATATTTCCCATACTTTTTCACTTCAATGTTAAGGCTGTCACTACTTAAATTGTAATAACACCAAGCGGCTTGCTTGTTAAATCCTGCTTCTTCCCATGCCTCATCAGATTGTGCTTGAGGGATAAGATCCCCATTTCGAAAGGTCGATACAGAAAGATTCTCAGCCATCCAATTTTGCGAACCAAATTGAATCGAATTATTTGTTCTAATCTGTTCTTCAAGCGCACTTATTTTCTTATTCGCTTTTATAATCTCATTTTCATGCGCTATTCTTTCTGATGTTAAAATTACTTGCATGCTATCCAAGCGATTAGATAGTTTGGCAACTTGTTCTTTTTTGGATTGAGCGTAATTCAAATTCACACTCAATATACAAGCGAATAAAAACATTGATTTCATGGAAACTGATTTAGATTAAAGAAAATTAATTGTTTTATATTGATTAGTTGGTTTGTTCAGTGCGGCTAATTAACTCAAGGCTATTTCACTAGGGTTGGATTAAAACTGGTCATCACCTTGCTCTTATTCTTTTCAGGGTCGTATACTAGCTGATATAGATCTTTCCCCTCTTCATATTCGAAATGATAACACAAGGAATTGATACAGTATAGAAAGTAAAGTTCGTAGCCCTCCAACGCTCTTTCTGCATGAATGATATAGACAAATTGATCATCCGATGGATTGACAAAATAAGCTGAGAAATACACGTTTTTCCCTTTATTAAATACCAAGGAATCAAATGGAAATCGGTTGGCTTTAATAACTGAATTTACTAGTTTTTTGACATCCGCCTCTTTATCTAAGTGAACGAAAAAGTTACCAGCGCCAACTTCAATGAAATCTTCATTCATGTTTTGATATTGTGCCTTTAGTGAACTAGCTGCTCCTATTAGGAGGATCGCTATAAAAATAATTGCTTTCATGGACTTTATTTATTAGTGAGTTATTTATTAATTTTTCTTTGCGCTTTTTCCTTGATTAGGTGATAATCCAGTAACCGCGGGATCATAAATCAATGAAATTCGTGATTCATTTTCCGTTATATCGTAGAAATAACGATACCTATTTTCCATATAGTAACAGAAAATGTTATACCCGAACACTTCTTGGTGCTTGGCTTTGACACAGTGAATTACTAAGACGTACTCACTATTCAATGGATCAATGTAAGACCTTGCCAGCATCAAATTTGACCCTTTCTCAAAAGTGAAATCGGCATTCATTTTGTTGTCTTTTAGCGTTTCCAAAATGATGCGTTTTGCATCTGTTTCTCGCTGTACAAATAAGAAGAAATTTCCTTTTCCAAATTCCTCAAACTTCGACATGGTTATCCATTGTGCTTGACTTGTAGGAATGTATAAAAGGAGCAGTGCAAGAATGATCGTGTATCGTTTCATAGTAGTTGATTTTAGAGTGAATTATTTTGTTGATGCCTCAACATTTTTGCTCGAGTACATGAGAAGAAACGCAATGGAAATTTTTGGTAACAAAAAAAGAAGTGCAATAATTTTTCGCCGTGCTAATGATGAGGCCTAGTATAGTATTTTATACTAATGGTTTCTTGTGCTATTTTTTTTGATAGCGCTATTTGGACTATATTTTTTAATATTCGTCCACCAAAAATCCATGCATTTGAAAGTAAAGGATCCTTTTTTGTTCGCGCTCTGGTGCCTAAATATAAGCATCCAATGCTATCATCAGATTGTTCTACCAGGATAAACCTCAAGGGCTATTTTAAGGCATTCCACTGATTTGTGTAGCGCGTTTTGGTTTAAGACATACGCAATGCGTGCTTCTTGTTTTCCGGCACCAGGGCTGGAATAAAATCCATTGGCCGGGGCCATCATCACGGTTTGACCTTCATGTTCGAAAGACTCAAGCAACCATTGGCAAAATTTTTCCGCATCATCCACTGGGAATTTCGCCACACAATAAAATGCGCCTTTTGGTTTTGGGCAAAACACACCAGGTATGGCGTTTAAGCCTTCAACCATAATATTTCGTCTGGCTACATACTCTGCCACGACATCGTTGAAATAGCTTTCAGGTGTATCTAATGCTGCTTCGGCTGCAATTTGGTCGATGGTAGGAGGAGACAAGCGCGCCTGACCAAATTTTAGTGCTGCAGAAATGACTTCTTTGTTTTTGCTGATTAAGGCGCCAATTCTCGCTCCGCACATGGAATATCGTTTAGACACCGAGTCGATCATAATGACGTTGGATGCTATTTCGGGAAAATTCATGACAGATATGGGTTTGGCCCCATCGTAACAAAATTCTCGGTACACCTCATCGGCAATAAGGAAAATATCGTGTTTTTTTATAATTGCAGCCAATTGCTCTAATTCTTCTTTAGAATATAAATATCCTGTTGGATTACCTGGATTACAGATAACAATACCCTTTGTTTTAGGCGTTATTTTTTGTTCAATTTCATCTATTGGTGGTAAAGCAAATCCAGACTCAATGCTAGAAATTACAGGAACAACCGTTACTCCGGCCATCATCGCAAACCCATTATAATTGGCATAGAAAGGTTCAGGAATAATGATTTCATCGTTTGGGTTACAAGTCGCCATTAAAGCAAAAACTAAGGCTTCAGAACCACCTGTTGTAATGATAATGTCATCGTGCTGCACGTGAATACCATTTTCTTGATACTTAGCTGCTAATTTTATTCGATAGCTCTCAAAACCTGCAGAATGGCTATATTCTATGACCTTTTGATTGAAGTTTTTTACCGCATTTAGCGCAACTTCAGGTGTTTCAATATCCGGCTGACCGATATTAAGATGGTAAACAATTTTACCTTTTTTCTTAGCTTCTTCTGCAAAAGGAACCAATTTCCGGATCGGAGAAGCAGGCATTAACAAGGCTTTATTTGATAATTGAGGCATTATTTTCTTTTTTAACAAAAGTAATCACTTTTGTCCGATAATAAGTAGGACGCTGTTTTCTTTGTCTTGTTGTCTTGATAAAAAAGAGCGAAAAAATCAATTCTCGATTGAAAACGTTCGGCGATTCGCCGCGGCGCAAATATTCGGCCTTGAATTTAATGGTTTTTGCTCCTGATCTGAAACTGTTAAGTTTTAAAATTTCTGTAAGAACATTTGTGAAAAATTTCAGTTTCAGAAAGGAGTTAAAATTGTTCGCAACGAGTTGTAAATATTGTAAAATAATGATTTGCGAACAAAATAGAAATTCAGAGCCTTGACTTTTTTGTTTCTTTTTTTGTCAAGAAAAAAAGAAAGGCAAATAGAATAATTTCTCAAATTTAGATTATTGTTCGCATTATGAAATTGATTAGAATTTTGTTTGGTGGTAAGTAAGCGCACACTCAATTTCCAACTCTTATTTAATCCATTTTGTATTTTATCAAACACCGATGAAACAGAGCGATTAATGATAATTTAACCTGAATATCTACTCCTTTTTATTTTTCGTTGGATTTAGTGCAACAATTAGTCGTAATTTTGCCCTCAATTAACTCAACTAAAACCTTCTTATTATGTTTAAAATCGCCTCTTTCTTATCCATTCTTCTCCTTACATTAAATCTTACTGCCCAAAACATTAAGTCTGAGGATATTACCTACAGTTTTATCAAACTTCCATCGAAACCAGTAGTGCCAAAAGTGGAAAATTATACTTCTTCTATAACGGCAACTTATGAAGCAGTTAATAATAAGCTGCTCGTATTATTTGAAGCAGATAAAGCGCGTGCAGAAGAAGATTACCAGAGAGAAATGTCGGAATACCCTGCTAAATTAAAAGCTGCTGACGATAAATTCTCAAAAGAGATGGAAGCATGGAATGAAAAATCTACTGCGCTTAAAATTGTTGAAAAACAGTTGTTAAATGAGAATAATCGTCCTGTCAAAGATTACGTAGCTGCACCTTACAGAAAAACGATTTCACCACC
>CANJLG010000057.1 GCA_947475095.1 Flavobacteriales bacterium | reverse complement strand
GTTGTTATTTTCCTCGATTCCTTGAATAGCATCAACAACTACGGTGATAGTAGAAATACAACCATTGTTATCTTTAACGTAACAAGTATAAGTTCCTGAAAATAACATCGAGAATAACGATCCTGAATAGTAATTTATTCCATTAATGCTATAGGTATATGGTGAAAGACCTCCCGTTCCGGTTACAGTAATTGTTCCATTGTCCCATGACGCCGGAGTAGAAACGCCTGTAAGTGATAGGGCAGAGGGTTGCACGACTGTTGTCGAATAGGTGGATTGACATCCGTTTCCATCTTTCACAGTAACGGTATAGTTCCCCGGTGCTAGACCAGTAAATTGAGTATTTGATGTGAAGTTGGTCCCATCAATACTATAGGTAAAAGGTGCGGTACCACCAGATGCTAATGCAGTCACCATTCCATCATTCATTCCGAAACAAGAAACGGTGGTAGGTGATGCTGTTGCCACTAAAGCTGATGGCTCGTTAATGGTAATTGTTGTACTACCAATACATCCTGCAGCATCTTTTGCATAAAAAACATAGGTGCCCGCAGCTAAATTTGTAAAGCTTCCCGAGGAAACATACGTTATGCCATTTTGCGAATAAGTATAAGCGCTTTGGCCACCTGCTGCTGTAAGTAGCACTGATCCATTCTGTTGACCATTACAAAGTACATTATTGGTTTGATTGGACGTTACAGCAATTTGTGTAATAGTAGATAATTGAATGGTGCCTGTTCCCGCACATCCTACATTATCTATTACAGAATAGCTAATTAATCCTGGTGCTAAACTTGAAAACACCCCATTTCCTTGATTCGCTCCTCCATTTATTGCGTAAACATACGGTGAAACACCACCACTAACACTGATTGTAATCTGACCATTATTAACGGTACAACTTGGTGCAGTATTAATGTTAGCACTCACTAACAAGGTAGAAGTGCCGGCAGTTATTACACCAATCTTTGTGTCGTTGCATGTATTTTCATCAGGGGTAGAAGCGTTAACTGAAAGTGATGATGCAGTAACATTATTCGGACCTGCAACTAATCCTGAGATAGTTATGAAAATTGTATCCTTTGCCCCAACGCTTGTTAATTGATTGGATGAATAATTTACATTGGTAACTGCACCTGCGCCAACTTGCCAACTAAAACTTCCAGTAGTTATAGGATTAGTCCCTCTGTTTTCAATGACAACACCAACTTGAGCGGTAGATCCACAAATAGCAGCGCTATTTACAGGATAAACAGCAATAATCATTGCATCCGTTGCTTCAGGATTCATGCGTAATGCTGATACATTAGACTTTGTTCCTCCGCCATAATAAACACCAGTAAAATAAAATGTTTGTCCATCAAAATCATCGATTGACATGTGGTGATAATCTCCCCATCTTGTGTCACCGGTTTTGGATCCTGTTCCAGCAATAATCGTAGTTTCAGTCATAGTCATTTGTCCGAGTGGGTCACACGGCTTTCTGCCAGTCATTTTTAAACTTGGAAAATCACCAGCTGTATTGCTAGATGTTGAATAAGCCATGATGATATTGCCATATTTATCAATGTTAATAGCCGGCATCCATCGACCGGTAGTTGTGCCTGGCGCATAAGTACCTTCTTGGTAAAGATTCCAAGTACCAAGGCTTCCAGTTGCTCTTCTAATTTCAATCCATCGAACTCCAGCACGGTCTGCACCATTTACATCTGTTGCTAAACAAAGAACCATTGATTGGTGGGTATCAAAAATTCGCATGGGTGCTTTGAACATAACCGTTTCTCTTAATGGATCCAATTTTACAGTCGTTCCAGGCTGAGGGACACATGTAAAGCTTGTTAAACCACATAATTTAGAATCAATCTCTGCGATTGAAATATCTTGTGTTTTAGCAACTGTAGCAGTACTCGCTGTCCAGTTAATGGTCATTTCCCACAATTCAATCCAATCATTCGTTGGGCTATCGGGTGAACCATTTGAATGAGATTCATCATCTCTATGTCGAACAAATAGTGGTTTCATACCAGCAGGCGCTGCTAGATCTCCTTCTAAATCAACAGGGGTGATTGATTGAAAACCAAAGCCATTTAATGAATAACCTATATCCACTCCAATAAAAGGAGAAGCTGTCCCTGCCAATAAATTACTAAGTCTCATGGCGTAAATGGTAGGTGGCCCTCCTTCATTTGTAGAGACAAGAAACGCATCTGATGTCTTGCAAAAACTCCACTTCGGATAATCTGGAAAAGCAGGGCAAGTAAATTGGTAGGTATAATAGGCACCTTGAGGATTACTTGTTTGTGAAACATGCAGCAATAACTTATTGCCCGTAGAAGAAAACTCCATTAAAAACCATCTTTTAGCAGGTTTATAATATAATACAATTGGGTCACCGTATCCTGCTGGGCCACCTAATGATGTCATTGTTAAAGAACTCGAAATGATCGCGCCAGTCGCTTTATTAAAAATTCGATAGGCTGCTCCACCACCAGAGTTAGTTGATTGAATGGCTACCGTACTATCAGCATCTACAGTTGGGTCTGGAGGCGATAAATTTTGGCCAAGACCTGTCCCTTGCCAAAGAACTGTTGCGCTGGTTGTTTTTTGTAAATTTTCGTGTTGTTGCCACACCCAATCAATATTATGACTAGGTGATTGGTCCACTTCTACAAGGTCTCGTCCTTTAAAGTTTGGTTTAATAATAATACTTTTAGGAGCGACTTGTTCTTCATCTGCAGGCACCAAATAACTTGTTGTTGGTGTGAAATTCCCGTAAAATGTGGATGTTTGAGATTTCGCAAAGTGGAAGATAAAAACGAGAATGGTGGAGAGTAAGAATTTATTCATTGAGACAAGGTTTAGATTTCAAATATAAACAATTTATATTATGATAAGTTTAAGAGAGCAAGATTATTAATTTTACTGAAAAATAATTTTGAAAATAGTATTATCTCCAACAAAGACATTACAACTTCTGCCTTCTTTTAGTGGCAAAGTAAATAGTGAATTACTGTTTTTTACGGAGGCTACTAAAATAATGAAGTCACTGAATCAATTAAAAGTGAATGAAATTAAAGAGTTGATGGGTATTTCTTCAAAAATTGCCGAAGAATGTTACGCTTGGAATAAAGAGTGGCTCGATAATCATCAAAATAACAGTAATTTATTTCCTGCAATTTCAATGTTTTCAGGGGAGGTCTATCGTTCCTTTGATTATGCTAGTTTGACACCAAAAGAATTAGCGCTTGCCAATGATCGAATCCTTATCCTATCTGGACTTTATGGTACATTAAGACCATTAGATTTAGTCTCTCCCTACCGTTTAGAAATGAAAACAAAGTATACTTGGAAAAAGGATTGTGCTACTCTTTATCAATTTTGGTCAGATCGCCCAAGCAATCTCCTTAAAGAAAGTTCCATTATTGTGAATTTGGCATCGCAAGAATATTTCGCTGTATTAGATAAAAAGAAAATCAAGGGGCGAATAATAACACCTGTCTTTAAAGAAAAACAAAACGGATCATTGAAAATGGTCATGATGTATGCGAAGAATGCGCGCGGTAAAATGGCTCGTTTTCTCATTCAAAATGAGTTGAGTGATATCAATGACCTAAAGAATTACAATCTAGATGGTTATTCTTATGATGACATTCATTCAACGCAAGATGAATGGTGTTTTGTTCGATGATTATCGATTAATTTAATCAATCAATTCACTTAACTGCTTTCCGACAGCCGCACCGATTGCTACACCCATTCCACCCATTCTAACCCCAAGGTATACACGATCTTCTATTTTTTTTACAAGCGGCTGTTTCGAAGCACCAATTCCCATAATTCCCGACCAGGCGTAGTCGATTTCAATTTTTTGATAAGGCATAATGATCTCTTCTAATATATTTCGCAAGGCAGTTTGTATGTGTTCTGTCGTACCTAGTTCAGTAGTTGTTTCTCCATTAATTTCTAGATTTCTTCCACCGCCTAGCAAAATTCTATTGTCTACAGATCTGAAATAATAATATCCTTTATCCATATGAAAGGTACTATTAAGCGAAAGATTCGGAATTGGCTTTGTGATTAATACCTGTGCTCTAGCTGGCACAACATCTTCATTTACCAGTTGTTTGGCAAATCCATTTGAACAGATAATCAATCGATCTGCTTTCATTTCACCAATAGAAAGGTTGATTGATACACCGTTATTTGTGGTTTCAAATTTTTGGCATTCGATCCCGAAAAGGATTGAAATTCCTGCTTGTATCGCTTTTTGGTGAAGTTGCTCAATAAGTTTCCCTGTATTTATACTACCCTCAAGAGAATTGAAATAAGCACAACTAATACCATTGAAACCAAATTTTTTCCCGGGGTTATTTTCTATGGTAAATGTTTCTTCTTTTTGTGTGATTTTTTTGCTTTCGGTGTTTAAATACGCTATTAAGTCAGGATTGATTTCTTCCTCATTTGATTTTATTAGATCGTATGATCCACAGGCTAGGTAATCAATTTTTTGAGGATCAATTAATTGAAATAAGGTTTTCAAACCTTGATAACGTAAATCAAACGTTTCCCAAACTTGATTTTCCGAATTGATTTTTAGGTCATCAATCAATTCTGAGGGGCTTCCAAAACAAGCAAAGCCTGCATTTTTCGTACTTGCACCACTTGGTAGATAACCTTTTTCTAGGATTACAATTTTCCATTTAGGATATTTATTTTTAATCGCAATGGCAGTAGTTAGTCCAACTATTCCAGCACCGACGATAACTACATCTTGTCCTTCAAAATAGGTGGTTCTTTCCCAATAACTTAATTGGTCAATTCTTAGCATTTTGTTTATTAATGAATTATCCTCAAATTTGCACTTATACAAAGTTAATGTATTGAAACCTTATAAGTTTGCACCTTGAATAAATTTTAATTATGCTTAAAAGTATCTTATTATTTTTCGTGAT
>CANJLG010000056.1 GCA_947475095.1 Flavobacteriales bacterium | reverse complement strand
CCATTTAAATTGTAAATTTCTAACTCGGTTAATCCGACACCAGATGCTGTGTTATTAATCGTAATAGTGATATTGGAAGAACTTGGATTTGGATATAAAAAAGCAAATTCACCATCTGGTAATACAGGACAGGTTACATATTTTGTACCTGGAGATCCTCCTTCGCAGCCGATAAACCATGATAAACCATCTGTTGGGTTTAAATATCCTTGATAGAAATTATATTCATTCGTAAAGTCTTGGTAACTAGGAATATTAGACCAAGGAGCTATCGTATCGTAATTAAAACTGCTGATTAAGATTCCATTGTTATCGTACAAGCGAATCCCATCTTTTGGCGACAGGCCAAAGTTAAATTGACCAATTACATTTTGCACTAAGGGATTTCTTACACTAAAAGAGCTTAGGTCATTCCCTACAACAAGAAATGCATCAGGTGCTAGGTTTATAGCTGGAAATATATATTCATGGTCGTTTTTGGAATCTTTGAAAACGTAGCCAAGTAGATTAATGTCGGTCGAAGTATTATTGTAGAGCTCAATCCAATCGCCAGCATTATAAATTTGGTTGGTGTTATTGTAGCTAAATTCACTAACGTATATTGGCTCTTCACACTCTTCAAAGGCTTTTCCAGGAGATCCGCCGATGCAACCGCAAAACCATGAATTTTCATCTAGAAGGGAGGTGGAAGTATGTTTATTCTCTAAGGTTCTGCCCCAACCATCTGCGCATTTAGGGTAGGGCGCTTCATCCGAATAAACCGCTACTAGGGCCATGCTATCAAAAGGATTAAAAACTCGAATGGAATCGTATTTATTGCTCCAAACAAAGCCTGTTCCGCCAACCACATTTTGAACTTGTGGGTACATGCTATTAAAAAGTGCCATGTTTTCACAAACTACCAAATATCCATTGGGTGGAATAATGGTATGATCCTCAAAACTAAATTTATCGTAATGGTTCTTTGTCTTAATATGCCATGCTGTTAAATCCATGGCCGTAGATCCAAAATTGTGTAATTCAATCCAATTTCCGCCATCTACTGTTGGGTCGGGGTTGTAATTAATCTCTGAAATGGTTAAGGATGGTTCTTCCGGCGATCCAATAAATACGGCCTTAAATAGATCGTTTTGATCAATGTTTTGGGTTATACTAGACTGTAACAAGCTGCCAGCTGGAAGTGTTATATTTTGAACCCAATTTTTGAAGGTATATCCAGGATTTGCGATGGCTGTAATTTTTACGGGAACACCATCAAAATAAACGCCTGTCCATGGAAGTATTTCTGGTACAATGGTCGATATTTTTATATAGCCTGCTCCAGCAGGAAATACATCTAAACTCACATTTACTTTTTTTACTAAACTAAATTCAGCAACCATTTGATCTCGTACGACAGCATTTCGATTATTAAACTGTCCAATGTGAACGTTTCTCCAATAGGCAAAATTGGCCATCCCTCCAGCTACGTCGCCTGTCCATAATTGAAAATGCCTAGGTAGATCAGGAAGTAATTCGTTGTACATGCTGTCTATAATAGGAGTGAATTTATTACTTTGAAAAGTGAAATTCATAAGGTCTGCGTAGCGATTCACAAAATAATTTTTGAATTCTGTGTTTTGAACTAAGGCATCATAAATTTGCCAAAATGGATTCGGTTGTTGGTTGTACCTAAACCAATCAAACATATTGGCATTATAATCAGTCCATCCACCAAGGCCCCATTCTAAATCTTGTAAAAAGAACCGCCATTTGTTATCGGTGGTTCGCGTCCTTGCCATTTTCATGTTATTGTAGATCCAATCGGCATTTGCATACCAGTTTTCTCCAGCAATGTAATCTGTGTAATTATATAAGTCTAATTTGCTATTACAGTCATTAAAATAGCTAGGACTCGTAGCATCTGCTGTAGTGATGTAATCGCGCATGGAGTAAAATGATGTATCCGATCCTTTTACTATTCTAATTACTCCAGCGCCATAAAAATAGCTTACTGAAAGTAAATCCAAGCTGTCCATGTCGTTATTATAGTTGTTTTTAAAATATCCTTCGTTGGCTTTTTCCCGCAATTCATAAATACCAAAGTATTGACCATTCAAGTAAACTACTGCTGGGGTATAACCCTGCGAATTAACATTGGTTTTCGCCATAATGCGGCACATCGTTGCGTCTCTTTGTGGGCTTTGATTCCAGAAATTACTACCATTTCGAATATATAAAGCATAGTAATCTTCGATATACGGTTTTTGAGGTATTATTGGATAGTGGACAGGAACCCCTTCTCCATACAAGGAATTAGCGGGTTCTATTGTAACGCTATGTTGTGGGTTGGAACGACTTCCACCTGCACCGCCGTCTGGCTTAACGGATGCCCTTGTTTCAAACTTTTTTATTCCATTTTTATCAAAATATTCTACCACACACGGCTTTCTCCAGTCTGTCCACCAATTATCAAAAATGCCATTACCACCATAAAGGTCTACTGAATCGATCGTAAGGGAAACGATTGGCAGGGAAAAATCTTCTTGAAATAAAAAGGTTTCTGTTGCGACCAAGCTAGGCAGTAGGTTAGAACTTCCAGTAGGGAAACAACGAACTTTCAATACACAATTCGTCGAAAGTAAGATTGGTCCAACTACTAAGGGAGAATTTACGCTTGGATTAACCCCTGTTGTGGTGTACCTAAGTTCTCCATTTGCAACGGAATTATTAATCATATTAGCAAGAATTGGTCCTTGAAATACGCCGCCAGTATTGGTGATGGTTGCTTGATTTTCATAACCATCATAACCAATGGACGTATTGTTTGAAGCATTTGGTGTAGGAATAGTAAAAGTGGCAGTTGCGATTCCACCATCCGTAAGTTTACCATTCGACATGTTTGGTTCAAGGTCACTTATGAGCAATGAATCAATAAAAACTCCCGCTGGATTAGAAAGGTAAATCATTTCGCCGCTTGTAGCTAGACCAAAATTGGCTTCTAGCGTTCCTCCAACAGTTGCAGTGAAATAGGGATGTGTTGTTCCGCTTGCAAATGTACCTGGGGAGTCATATCCAAATGTTAAATAAGGTTTTCCGGTTAAATCAGATGAATTCGGATCTGTATTGTGAATTTCAATGGCGAGTACATTATTACCAAGCGTGAGGGCCGCTTGAATAATTGCCGTATCAATTTCAAAAGATGGAATAGCACCTCCTTGTGGAATTGTTGCCTCATGGTCATTGGCTAATTCATTCCATGTCGGTGGCGCACCTGTTAGACCAGCACGAGCGATTTCAACTCCATTTAAGTATGCCACAAATCCATCATCATAATCGATGTCTAGGATTGCCTTTTTTATGGCATTTATATTCGTGCATTGAAAGTTGATTCTATAATAGACACTCGTGTATGGCCCGATTATATCAGTAGCATCATCTCCATCACCGTAGCCAATACTTGCTGGACCGCTAAGCCAAGCGCCGCTGTTAAAGGTTGTGCTATTCCATTGTGGTATATCCGCTGTTGGAATAATATATTTCCAAATCGAGTCTGCAAATACGCTTGTTTCATAGTGATCAATAAAATTTACCGTGTTTTTATTTACTGCATGGACCACTAAAAAACCTAATGGGCTAATCGTAGTGGTAGGAAAAGTCCATTTCATGGGTATAGTTCGATCGTCGCTTAATCCATACCCTCCAATATTATTCGCTACTGCAGAACCATTATAGATTTCTATCCAATCTGGTGTGCTTCCACTTGGTAATACGATGGTGTTACCATTTGCATTACTTGCTTCATTGATATTAAATTGTGAAAATAAGAAGCCAACCGGTAATAAGAAAATTAGAAGTATATATTTCCCCATTTAATTTTGTTTGAGCTAAATTAAGAAATAAATAGCTTAATTCAATAATTAATGAGTTATAAAATACTTTTCTCTAGCGAGCATTGGAAATATACAAAATGACAATGGCTAGAATTGAAAAACAAAGTCCAATCGTTTTTTTAAGATTTAATTTTTCTGAAAATAGTGACAACCCGATAATCGAAGCTGTAAGGACAACACTCACATTAATAATGGCCAAAACCGTAGAGTCCGACCAACCTGTTGTTTGATAGGCTGCAAGTAAAAGATAGATTGAGAAATAATTGGGTACACCCAAAACGATTCCTGCGACTATATTTTTGAGTTGTATTTTCATTTTTTTTCGAAGCAATTGGATGCCAATTATACAAATGCCCATGATTCCTGCCATTAAGAAGCCCAGCGCTGAAAATAAACCAGGATGCCATCCGCTGAGTTTACTTTTTTGGATGACATTTAGTAAAAAATCTAATAAGCCACTTCCAAAAAATAAAACAAATAGCATCCAAATTGCTTGTTTGCCATTCGCAGCACTTTTACTAGGTAAGGAAACAAGGATAACACCTAGAATGGCGGCGATCAAGCCACTAATTTTTAGAATAGAGAGCGATTCATGGTTGTAATAAATCATGGCTAACATCGAAATCGACATGGACATTTTAACAGCGACAGAGGTAGAAGCAACACCATTTCGCTGGGAACTTATGCCCATAATTAAAAACAAGGAGATAAATAATATAGCGCAATAAAACGCATACTTTAGGATGTCAACATCACCCGCCGATATCCCCTTAAATTCCGAATGAAAAAACAAGATTCCACAAGAGGCGGCGGTAAAATAGTTAAAGACTATGGCCTGAAAGGTATCTATTTTGTATCGTGGGAAAAGTTTAAAGACTACAAAAATCAGACTTGAACAAAGGATGCAACTTACTAATTCAATCATCTTCTATGGTAGTAATAAATGGTGTCGTGGTTACTAAATTGATGGGCTCTACTTGGTACTTTATTCATTACTGGTGCTTTTATGCCGTCACCAAATTTTACGTCGCCAACAATCACGCGCGCTTCATCCCAAACATTATCAATAATAAAATATTGTAAGGTTCT
>CANJLG010000055.1 GCA_947475095.1 Flavobacteriales bacterium | reverse complement strand
GCTCTGGAGAAATGATATTGGGAATTTATTTCAAAAAAATTCCTGGTTACACGCTCGGAGGTAAAAACTTTGTCGCTGTTAAGGATGTTGCCTTTGCTATTGCTAATTCAATCACCCTCGGACAAAAAGGACAATGTTATATTCTTGGTCATGAAAATTTAAGCTACAAGGAGGCATTTGAAAAAATTTCTACCGTATTAAATGCCCCTCCCCTAAAATTTAAGCTAAGTACCGGCCTCGTTCGTTTTTATGGGAACATCAATTCTTTCTTGGGAAAGTTCCTTCCCTATCATCCCAAAATATCGCGGGAGTTAGCAATACTCGCATCTGAGTCACATTTTTATTCTTCAGAAAAAGCGATTACTGAGCTCAAAATGCCTCAAACTCCATTGGAGATTGCGATAGAAGAATGTTATGCCTGGTTTGATGAGAATAATTACCTCAAAAAATCAACATAAATATGACAACTGAAGCCGTTCATATTAATTGGCAAGCAACTGATCTAGTTTCTTTTCTGCCCCTAATGTTATCATTGGTATTTTTTACCGTGTATTGGTTTATAGCACAATCGAGTAAAATAAAAGGGATGTTCCTTGCTAAATTTGCACTTGACGAAGCACTTGTTAAGCACTTATTTTTTACTAAAACCATTGGATTCATTAGCATGGGGATAATACCTTTAGTGATTTGTTTGTTGGTATTTCCAACTACTTCATTTGCTGATTATGGGCTTACCTCAGGTATGAAAAATAGTGCCTTTACCCTAACATGGATTGGAATACTATCCATCATTGTCATTCCAATTGCCTATTTCAGTGCAAAAAAACCAAAGAACTTAGTTAATTACCCACAAGCTCGATCCAAAATTTGGACAAGAAAAATGATGTTGACAGAAGGATTGGGATGGTTTATTTATCTCTTTGGCTATGAATTATTATTTCGAGGAATACTGTTATTCCCCTTGGTTGCCGCAATTGGTGTTTGGCCCGCAATTGGAGTTAATATCGCACTATATTCTGCTACCCACATTCCAAAAGGAGTAGAAGAAACCATCGGCGCTATTCCGCTAGGGCTCGTACTTTGCGTCCTTACCTTATTATCGGGAAACATTTGGATTGCTTTTTTCGTGCACGTTTTCATGGCTTGGACGAATACCTTTACAGCGCTTCACTATAATCCTGAAATGACCTACGCATCTAAAAAATAAATACCATGGATAAGGTAATGATTTATAAATCAACCTTGGAGGCATTAAATAATAAAATCAATGACTTAAGATTGATTCTACAAGAAAGCTATCCTTCCATGTTTGATGACTCAAAAAGTTCGGCCGGAGATAAACATGAAACTGCTCTTGCTATGGCCCAATTAGAACAAGAAAAACTAACCAAGCAATTAAATATACTACTACTGCAAGAGGCAAGTATGAAGGTTATTGATCCTACCTTGAAACACCAAAAAATTACCATTGGAAGTTTGGTAGAAACCAACAAAGGATGGTATTATTTTTCAATCAGTTTAGGGCACTTGATTTGTCAAAACAATTCTTTTTTTGCACTGAGTTTGGAAGCGCCTCTAGGTCAAATAATGAGAGGTAAAATCGCAGGTGAACAAGTAACATTTAATGGTATGATAACAGAAATTATCGGCGTAATTTAAGCTGATCGATAAATTAGACTTACTTTTGATGAAAGATTATTCATGCGTATAATTTTTCATTGTTTTTTATTTCTTGGAATAGTCATTCCTACGCGCTTATTTTCTCAATCACTAATCATCAATGAAGTTTCCCAAGGACCTACAGGATCAAAAGAATATGTCGAGCTTTTAGTTATTCCAGGCGTCAATTATAATCCTTGCATTGCTGGTACAAACTGTCTTGATTTAAAAGATTGGATAATTGATGATAACAATGGTTATTTTTCAAATGGACCAAGTACCGGGGAAGGTGTTGCTGGTGGTTGTATCCGTTTCGCGAATAATAGTTTTTGGACATGTATTCCTGTTGGGACGCTAATTGTCATATACAACGATGCAGATCTAAATGCCTCAATGCCAGCACAAGATTTAAGTATGGTAGATAATAATTGCCGCTTGGTAATTCCTATTTCTTCTACCTTATTTGATAAACATACCACATCACCCTCAACTGGAACAGGTCAAACCTATCCAATGTCAGGATATAGTGCAGGAGGGGCCTGGAGTAACATGGGAATGGCGAATACCGACGATTCCTTTCAGATTTATAGTTCAAGTAATTATACTGTTCCAGTGCATGGTGTTAGTTGGGGAAATAACAATAGTGCAACCATTATCTACTTCACCGGACCTGCAACAAACAGCGTGTATAGTTTCACAAATAATATTTCTAATAATCCCAATGCACAAGCAAATTGGACTGTCGGAAATTGTACGGCGCCAAATAACCAAACACCAGGTTTAGCGAATAATGCAGGAAATCAAGCCTATATTAGCTCCTTAACAAATAATTGCATTGCTATACAGCCAATTCAAGGAAATTTGAACCTTGTAATTCCTGCAACCTGTGGCTGCAATGCCTCAGCTTCGGCCGCTCCTACAGGAGGAAGTGCTTATAGTTATGTCTGGATGAACAGTGCTCAAGTTCCGATTGGTCAGACGAATGCAACGGCAACTAACTTATGCTCAGGGTGGTATTTTTGTCAAGTTACAAGCGCGAATGGATGTGTGATTATTGATAGTATTCAAATTCCAAATAGTGTCCCGATTGCAGAACCTTTGTTTGCAAATATTGGCGCTCTTTGCCAAAATTCGGTTGCACCATTACTTTCGAATATCTCTACAAATGGGATCAGTGGCACATGGTCTCCGCCCTTAATTT
The DNA here is from genome assembly GCA_947475095.1 of Flavobacteriales bacterium. GTDB lineage: Bacteria > Bacteroidota > Bacteroidia > Flavobacteriales_D > Crocinitomicaceae > UBA952. Next base: position 3,442 of record CANJLG010000055.1, on the reverse strand, counting down.
CAACCAACATCATTGGAAATACCACTTTTCAATTTACACCCAATGCTGGCCAATGCGCCGATACAGCTAGCTTAATCGTTTATATTTTAAATGGTGCACCAGCCGTCTTTAACATAGATTCAAGCTATTGTGTTTTTGCAAGTCCATCCCTACTTCCATCAATCTCTGCGAACGGAATTTCAGGAACTTGGAATCCTGCTACTATTACGACAACTTCCGCAAGCCAAACTAGCTACACCTTTACACCTTTATCCGGACAGTGTGCTCTTGGAACAACTATTAGTATTGATGTCTTGGACAGTATTCCGCCATCATTTTTCTACTTTGGTACCTACTGTATCAATGAAGTACCTTTAACACTTGAACCGCAATCAACTAATTTTTACAATGGTACTTGGAACCCGAATTCAATAAATACGAGTACACAAGGTGTTTCATATTATACCTTCACACCTTTTGATCAAGCAAATAATTGTGTTACAAGCCTTACCCTAAACATTGTGATTACCGATTCCATTGTTCCCTTATTCAACCAAATGGGACCTTATTGCGTTGGCGATGTTGCGCCAACTATGCTAACACAATCAAATCAAGGTATTTCAGGCACTTGGTATCCTAGCCCAATAAATACGAGCATTGCAGGTACCTACAGTTTTATCTTTACCTCGATACCAATGGCATGTACCACCATTGGAACAATGGATATTGTTATCGCAGCATCAATTGTAGTCGATGCAGGGAATGACACTACCGTTTGTTCTGGAAGTCCGCTTTTATTATCGGGCAGTGGCGCTACAACCTACAGTTGGTCAAATGGGATTCAAGACAGCACAATTTTCATTGCGAATACCACGACCAATTACACCGTAACAGGAAACACAGGTTCATGCCAAGACATGGATGAAGTATTAATTACGGTCATTCCTACCCCATCCGCATCAGTTTCTGGAAATATCACTGGAAATAGTGCTCAATTTACAAATACTACGACCAATGGAACAAATTATTTTTGGGATTTTGGAGATGGGAACACCACTACTTCAGGAACATTGGCAGGCATTAATCATACGTATACCGCACCTGGAACCTACCAAGTTCAATTGATTGCAAACAACAATGGGTGCTTGGACACCACCTATTATAGTATTACGATTCAGCCGGTCGTTCCACCCGTGCCGATCGTTCCACTTAGTGTTGACATTCCAAATTTCTTCACTCCGAATGGCGATAATGATAATCAACTTTATGAATTACTCTTGGAAGGAGATAGCACATTTACAGCGGTAATTTTGAATAGATGGGGAGAACAAGTTACAGAATTAAATGAGCAAAATCCGAGTTGGGATGGAACCTTCCGAGAAAAAAATTGTCCTGAAGGAGTCTATTTTATTATTTACAAGGTAATTGGCATCGATCAAACCACCAAAGAAGGCCATGGATTTTTACATTTAATTAGGTAGTTATCTGAATGATTGATTTAAAATTATACATGATCATGTTAGGGTGTCGCCCAGAAGGCAGAAACACAGAACAACATGATATATTTTTTGGAATTGGAAGCTCGATAAACGAAATAATCCCACAACTTAATACATTCTGGCCTGAGGCAAAGGGAAAAATTCACATTGATGCATGGCGAGAAGTAAGCTGCGTCGATCAACACAAAATAGAAATAGTTGCCAAAGGACAAGAGACATCGAACCAAACGCAATTATTTTTCATCAATCTGGGCGGATACAAAGAAAATGAATTTGAAGAATACCACTACAAAATAATATGCACTGGAGCCACCTTAGCAGAGGCCACCACAAAGGCAAAAGCTACTAGCTTTTACAAACATTATGACTTTAATGGCGCCAAGTCGCACATTGACGACAAATTTGGAATTGATATAGATGAAGTGTATAATGTTACTGATATTCTTGCGTCCGATTTAACAGCGAAATTTGCGATAAAAATCACCAAATCCAATGATTTGACCGATGATGAATTACATATTGGCTACCTAAAATTATAGTCGATTAAATTGCAGTAATACGACTAAAACAAAATCTTCCACCAAATAAAGTCATGGATGTTTCCATTTAATACCTTAGGTCAAGGTAACCTCATCATTTTCAATTTCTACAACATCGCCAATAATCATTTTAGCACGTCTTCGGTATTCGATTTCGCCATTCCTAAGCACCAAGCCTGCATCAATTAAATGCTTGGCATGACCACCTGTGGAAGCAATACCTAAAGCCTTCAACAAGGCCATTAATTCGATATACTCACCTTCAATTTTAAACGTTGACGTCATACTTTCCCTTTAAAATTAGCATATAATTCATCTGCTGCCTCGAAGGGAGAAATCAGACCTTGTTTTACCTTTTCTTGATAATTTAGCAATTCGTCTTTCCATGCTTTTTCGCCGAAAAAACCCTGTTGAATTAAAAAAGAAATGTTTTCATTGAAAAATGAGATGTCTTGTTCTTTTCGTTGAAATTCGTGCATTCCATTCGATTTCATAAGATCAAAATAGCGAATTACTAAATCGTAAACTTCCTCTATTTTTTCTTCTTCAAGACTGCTACACGTTTGTACTTTTGGAAGCCAATCCCCTTCTTGATGAGCAAATAAATGCAAGGCATTTTGATACGCTATTTTTGCTTGCTTAGCCTTTTGACTATTTTCGCCATCTGCTTTGGTAATTAGAATAGCATCAGCCATTTCCATGATGCCACGTTTTATTCCTTGAAGTTCGTCTCCCGCACCGGCGAGCATGAGTAATAAAAAGAAATCAACCATAGAATGCACCATCGTTTCAGACTGACCAACACCCACGGTTTCGATAATAATAACATCATAGCCAGCCGCTTCGCAAAGAAGGATCGACTCGCGTGTATGACGTGCCACACCACCAAGCATATCACCTGTTGGCGTAGGGCGAATAAAAACATTTTCTTGCAAGGAAAGCCAATTCATGCGTGTTTTATCGCCCAAAATACTCCCCCCACCAATCGATGAAGAAGGATCAATAGCCAATACAGCAATGCGATGTCCCTTGCTCAGTAAAACCTTACCAAATGCTTCAATAAAGGTACTTTTCCCAACACCAGGAACACCCGTAATTCCTAATCTCCATGCGCCGCCAGAATACGGCATGAGTTTGTTCACTAATTTGCTGGCCTCTTTTCTAAATTCAGGTGAATTATTTTCAATTAAGGTAATGGCAGAGGACAAGGCTGCCCGATCTTTTGACAACAATAGAGGCAATAACTTATCACACGTAAAACTCTCCAATCGCTCCTTTCGACTATGCCTCCAATCATCAATAAAAGAATCGTCTACCATTATACTAGTTGTTTTAGCGCGAGCAAAGCAGATTGAACATTCAAGCGAACATCTAAAATTGAAGCATCCATCATATAACAAGGAGCACAAACAATTTTATTCTCAT
>CANJLG010000054.1 GCA_947475095.1 Flavobacteriales bacterium | reverse complement strand
TCAGAACGTTGGGGCTATGATGTGGATTCTACAATGGAAAAAATCCAGTTTAATTTAAGCGAAGGAGAAAAGTTGTTTGGAACAGGAAATCGGGTACTTGGTATGGATAGAAGAGGGTATAGGCTACCCTTGTACAATAGGGCGCACTATGGTTATGAAACCCATTCGGAACAAATGAATTTCTCTATGCCGTTGGTAATTTCTGATCGCCTGTATGCCCTTCATTTTGACAATTCGTACACTGGCTTTTTGGATTTAGATTCAAAAAAAGACAGCAGTCTGACCTATGAAATGACTGGGGGAAGAAAAACCTATCAGGTGATTGCAGCAAGTGATTATAAAGAGTTAGTTTCAGCTTACACTAGCCTTACGGGGCGCCAACCCATGCCCCCGAGATGGGCCTTTGGTAATTTTGCGAGCCGTTTCGGTTATCATTCGGAACAAGAAGCGCGTGCGGTGGTTTCTAAATTTAGAGCGGATAGCATTCCCTTAGATGCGATTGTTTTTGATTTGTATTGGTTCGGGAAAGATATTCAAGGAACATTGGGCAACTTTGCCTTTTATACAGATTCCTTTCCTACTCCGCAAAAAATGATTAATGATTTTTCAAATCAGAATGTCAATACTGTATTGATTACAGAACCATTTATTCTTACCACATCCAATCGTTGGCAGGAGGCGAAAGATAAAAAATTACTGGCTGTTGATAGTTTGGATAACCCTTTCACCTATGATTTTTATTTCGGAAATACTGGCCTAATTGATATCTATGCTCCCCATGCGAAAAAGTGGTTTTGGGATATCTATACTGAGTTAGCAAATATGGGGGTGAAGGGCTTTTGGGGAGATCTTGGTGAACCAGAGGTTCATCCTAGTAAATTACTGCATGCCAATGGCGTATCAGCGGATCAAGTACATAATATTTATGGGCACGATTGGGCACGATTAATTTATGAGGGATACAAAACTACTTTTCCACTCGAACGGCCATTTATTTTAATGCGGGCTGGTTATTCAGGTTCTCAGCGTTTTGGAATGATCCCATGGACAGGTGATGTTAATCGCTCATGGGGAGGATTGAAACCTCAGATGGAACTTACCATGCAGATGGGCATGCAAGGAATTGCTTATATGCATTCAGATTTAGGAGGATTTGCTGGAGCAAACGATGATCCTGAATTGTATGTTCGCTGGCTTCAATATGGCGTGTTTCAACCTATTTTCCGACCGCATGCGCAGCAGGAAGTGGCCAGTGAAGCCATTTTTAAAGATGAAAAAACAAAACAACTGGCTAAAGAAGCCATCGAATTACGCTATCAATTGCTTCCTTATAATTATACCTTGGCCTTTGAAAATCATCTCAATGGCACGCCACTTATGCGCCCTATTTTTATGGAAAATATTCAGGCATTGTGGGCGGATACCATCACAAACGAATTCATGTGGGGCCCGAGTTTGTTGGTGAAGCCAATCACAAATCCAATCCTTAAAAATACGCTGCCTTTTCAGGTGGTAAGAGCGCCAAAGGGAACATGGTATGATTTGCGAAGCGGAAAACAACGCATTGAAAACTATCAGCCAAATCAATTTAATCAACATGAAGCGCATTACCTCATGCCGGGCGATTTATCTGGGATTCCTGTTTTGGTAAAAGGCGGGGCGTTTATCCCAATGTCACCTACGATTCAATCAACTAAAGAGTATGCTGATTCATCGGTAACGATTCATTACTATGATGACAAGGATATTAAGACAAGCCAAGGACAATGGTATGAAGACGATGGTTTGACCAATGAAGCTTACGAGAAGGGCTTATATAAACTTCTTCGCATGACAATGAAACAATCGAATCGACAATCAACTTTGCTTTTTATTCCCGAATATGGAAAATGTTGCTCGCAAATGTCTTTTTTATTTGAAGTATGTATCCATTCTAAACGAATACCCAAAAAACTCATTTTAAATGGAAAGAAAAATGTACCGTTCGTGGTGGATCAAAAAACCCAAACCATTCGTTTAACAACGCATTTGAGCGAAAAACAATCGCGTTTAAAAATTAAATGGTAATATTTTTTTTTCTTTGTGTCAAATTGACATTAAGAAATATTTTATATTTGTTAAACAGATTTAATTTTAAATTGACTTTGCTATGATAAGAAAACTACTTTTTACACTACTTTCATTATTATTTGTTTCCCTAGCTGCACATGGGCAAACAGCTAGTATTATTGGGAAAATAACTGATGTTGAGGGACTTCCAGTTTATCCAGCAACCCTTGTATTAGAGGGAAAAGGCATGGGGGCACAAACCAATGAGAATGGTGAATTTGAAATTAAATTTGTTCCTATAGGAACTGTTGTTCTAATCGTTCGTTCCACTGGGTTTGTTACTTATAATCAAGAAATTATTGTTACTTCGGGTACTGTTCTTAATCAAAATATCACTTTATCAAAAGAAGCGAAAGAGTATGATGAGGTTGTTGTGATCGGTTACGGAACAACAAGGACCAAAGATTTGACAGGAGCGGCTACCGTTATTACAGAAAAAAACTTTCTTCAGGGCTCCTTAGCGACGCCTGAACAATTGATTATGGGAAAAGTGGCCGGATTGAAAGTTACTTCAAATGACGGAGCTCCAGGTTCTGGGAGTACTTTGCGTCTTAGAGGAGGAACCTCAATCAATGCCAGTAATGATCCCTTGATTGTTATCGATGGTGTTCCAATTGATAATGGTGGAATCTCTGGTGCCGCCAATCCTTTGTCATTGGTTAACCCTAACGATATTGCCTCTTTTGTTATTTTGAAAGATGCTTCTGCCACTGCTATCTATGGTGCGCGTGCTGCCAATGGTGTGATTCTCATTACCACCAAAAAAGGCAGTGCAAGTCAAAAAGAGGTTCATGTGACCTTAAATTCCAAGATTTCCATTTCCACCATTTCAAAATATGCTGAGGTATTATCTGGCGACTCGCTTCGAAAACTTATAAATAGACAAGGTAGCTCTACACAAATAGCGCTTTTAGGCGCTGCTAATACCGATTGGCAGAAAGAAGTATTTAGAACGGCCATTACCTCAGATAATAACGTATCTATTACAGGAGGTATTATCGGATTGCCGTACCGTTTATCAGTAGCGAATCGATTTGAAAATGGTTTGCTTAAGCGCGATAACATGAACAGAACATCATTGGGGCTTAACCTAAATCCAACGTTTCTCGATGGAAATTTACAATTGGAAGTTAATCAGAAAATGGTTCAATCGCGTGCCTTTTTTGCCAACAGAGGCGCTTTAGGTGCTGCTTTCTTTGATCCAACTCAAGCGGTGCAATCAGGAAATAACAATCTCTTTGGCGGCTATTTTGAATGGATAGATAATGGAAAGCCCAACGTTTTATCCGCTCGTAATCCTCTGGGTTTAATTATGCAGTCTGAAGACAGAAGTGTGGTCAACCGCTACATTGGAAATGCTAAAGTAACGTACAAAATGCCTTTTCTTCCAATGCTAAAGGCGACTGTCAATTTAGGAACAGATCAATCAGAAGGAACGGGCTATACCATCACCGATTCCTTATCTGCTGCGGGTTATTTTACTCAAGGAAGCTACAGTCAATATCGCCAGACCAAAGGAAATAAATTAATTGAGGCGTATGCTAATTTTAATACGGGCGAAAAATACAAAGATCATCTCTTAGATTTAACTGCTGGGTATTCCTACCAAGATTGGTTCACCTCAAGCCCAAACAATGCAAGCTATAACCAAGCTAAAGACTCAGTTATTGGTCTGCCGGCAGCGAATCCTTTTTATACCAAAAATGCCTTACTTTCTTTTTATGCGAGGGGTATTTATACGTTTAAAAATCAATTTGTTGTGAATCTATCGATGAGAAGAGACGGTTCCTCCCGATTTAGTTCAGAGCAAAGATGGGGCTGGTTTCCTGCCGCTTCTGCTGCTTGGTTACTCAGCGAGGGTTTCTTGAAGGACGTCAAAGAAATCAGTATGCTAAAAATTAGGGCAGGTTATGGAGTTACAGGGCAACAAGATGGAATTGGAGACTATGCCTATATTGGAAATTATTTTGAGGGTGCTACCAATGCCCAATACGCCTTTGGTGGACAATACTATACGGTTTTTCGTCCTGCAGGATACGATGCCAATTTGAAATGGGAAACTACCAGTAGTATCAATATCGGATTGGATTTCGGATTATATAAAGATCGCTTCTCAGGTTCAATTGATGTATATAGAAAGTCGACATCCGATTTGTTGGCGACAGTAGCGGTGCCAGCAGGAACCAACTTTACAAATCAAATTTTGACGAATGTAGGTGGCATGCAAAACCAAGGAATTGAGGTGAGCCTAAACACGGGTTTGATCGCAAAAAAGAATATGCGCTTAGATTGGATGGTCAACTTTACTAGAAATTTTAATGAAGTGACCAAGTTGTCGCAAATCGAAGACCCTAATTCACCGGGAATTTTAGTCGGAGGCATCGCAGGAGGAATTGGAAATCAAGTACTGATTCACCAAGTGGGACAACCTACTTTTACCTATTTTGTGTATGAACAGCAATACGAGCAAGATGGATCACTCATTGAAGTAGGTCAACAAGCTTCTATTGATATGAATGGAGATGGTACGATTAATACATCAGACAAATGGAAGGATACAAACGCATTTGTTGATCGAAATAACGATGGTATCATTAATGTCAAAGACCGCTACTATGCTGGCCAAGTGGCACCGAAGTTTTTTATGGGAACCGCGCTTAATTTTCAATACGGGAAATGGAATGCGGGTGTGTCTATGAGAAGCGAGATAGGCGCAACCATCTATAATAATATCCACTCGAATTCGGCCACATTCAGTGCCATTGATGGCACCAAAAAGTATTTAAGCAACATCAGTTCCTTGTTTTATGAGGACGAAGTGCAAAAAACAACAACCAATCAACTTTTATCAGATCATTATCTCGAACGGGCAGATTTCCTGCGAATTGATAATATCAGTGTAGGGTATAATTTTGGTAAATTAGGATTCACCAAGGATAAAGTTGGGGTAAATGTTGGTTTTTCCGTTCAAAATGTTTTCGTGTTCACCAAGTACTCTGGACAGGACCCTGAGGTTGGCGGTGGTGTTGACAATAATTTTTATCCAAGACCAAGGGTGTATACCTTGAATCTAAACTTTGATTTTTAACTAATTAGCTATGAAAAAAATAATCATTTTCTCTCTGTTACTTACCGGTATCTCTGTTTCATCGTGTAAGAAACAACTAAATCAAGCGCCAAAATATGGATTAAATGCTGAGGTAGTGTATAGCGATCCCGCTAACTATATCAAGGTATTGGCAAAACTGTATGCTGGGCTTTCTATGACAGGAAATCAAGGTCCTGCTGGTCAGGCCGATATTGCTGGCATTGATGAAGGATTTTCCGGTTATGTTCGCGTCTTGTGGAACTTGCAGGAACTACCTACCGACGAGGCCATTTGCGGTTGGAATGATCCCGGTATTCCAGAATTAAATAAATCTCAATGGAATGCTGAAAATGTTTGGGTAAAGGGAATGTACTACCGGATTTATTATCAAATCACACTTTGTAATGAATTCATTTGGCAAGCAAGAGATGAGAAATTGGCGGAAAGGGGTTTTAGCACTGCAGATGTTGAGATGATTCGTAAATTTAGAAATGAAGCTCGCTTTTTACGCGCACTGAGTTATTACCATGCCTTAGATTTATTCGGTAATGTGCCTTTTGTAACTGAGTTGGATCAAGTAGGTGCTTTTCAACCGAAACGAATAGAGAGAGCGGCATTATTTGAATATGTCGAGGATGAGTTACTTGCTATTGAAGACCAGTTGTTACCCGCTTCTTCCGCACCTTATGGACGAGCATCTCAAGCTGCTGCACAGTCTCTTATGGCCAAACTATATCTAAATGCTGAAGTATACTCTGGAACGCCTCGATATAACGATTGCGCCACGTATTGCGAAAAAATAATTAATGGAAATACGCATCAATTGAGTTCAAATTATCAAAGCTTGTTTTTAGCTGACAATAATACTTCACCTGAGATAGTTTTTCCAGTTGTCTACGATGGTTTATATGCTCAAACATATGGAGGCACGACCTTTTTGATCTGTGCATCTTTGGGTGGCTCAATGGTTGCTGCAGATTATGGTGTAAATGGGAAATGGGCTGGCTTGCGTGCTAAACCAAATTTGGTAGATAAGTTTTCCGATTCAACCTTAGATTCAAGGTATTTGTTTTATCGCACGGGTCAAGTGAAGGACATTACAACCATGGCTACTTTCTCTAACGGT
>CANJLG010000053.1 GCA_947475095.1 Flavobacteriales bacterium | reverse complement strand
CACTTCCTCCAAGGAGTGTATTATGTGAAAATTAAGCAAGCAGATCAAATCAAGACGCTTCCTTTCGTGAAATTATAGGTAGAATTAAGCGTTTAATTGAGCTCTATTCAGCAATGAAATCATGCCAATTGTAACGATAAATAGTTGAGATGATGTTTCTTCACTCAAAGAGCTACCATCTTCGTCATCAGTGGACACTTCCATGGCCATGAATTGAGCTAAATCCGGTTGATCGCAAAATGATTCCAATTCTTCCTCATCTTCAGTTTCGAAATAGCTATCCAACATCTCAAAATATGGATCTTGCATTTCATCGATATCGGTTTCCGTAATTGGTCTAACATTAAGGCCTTCCATCTCAAATGAAGACATGATTAAACAAAAATAATAAATCAATAATCCTTCTAATTCCTCATTTTCGTATTCACTTGCAGCAGACATAACGTAATCCAATAATTCTGGCTGTGCCAAAGCATAACGCTCAGATAGGCTCTCCAAAGCATCGTCCTCAAGGTTGTCAACATGTCCGATGGCCTTTTCAATGCTATTGATGCTTACTTGTCCCATAACTCTATTTTTATTTTTTACAAAGGTACTATTCTCCTTTAAATAATACATTTTCAATTTGAGCTAAAGATTAAATCTAGAATAAATTAACTTTACTGAAAATTGCAAACGGTAATATGGGAAAAATTGGAACAATAGTAGATGTTAGAACAAGGGAAGAATTTGTTGGAGGGCATATTCAAAATTCAATAAACATTCCGTTACAGGAAATCACGAATCATATTGAAGAAATTAAAACCATGGAGGGTCCAATCTTTTTTTGTTGTGCTAGTGGGGTACGAAGCGGCCATGCAGCAGACTACTTTAGCGCTCTTGGTATCACTTGTGAAAATGGTGGTGGATGGTTGAGCTTAAATAGCAAACTGTAAAAGATGACTAAAATCATTTTTTAAGCATTCATTTTCGCCTATCTTTGTTGCTCCAAATTTAAATTATACATAGTATGCAACTGTGGAATACCTTAAACAAGGAGGAATTAGAAACAAAATTGCGGGAGCTTGGTCATCATTTTATTACCATCTCATTTTATCAATACGCAACGATTGCTCATCCTCGCTTATTTCGTGATCACCTTTTCCAAATGTGGACAAAATTTAATATTGTAGGTAGAACCTACATTGCACATGAGGGAATAAATGCCCAGATTTCTGTTCCATCGGATCATATTGGTCAATTTCGTGAAGAACTGTATGAAATAGACTTTCTCAAAGGTGTTCGGCTAAATTTTGCAGTCGAAGACTCAGCCGCTGAGTTTCCGTTCATTAAATTAAAAATTAAAGTACGCGATAAAATTCTCGCAGACGGATTAAATGATAAAACATTTGATGTAAGAAAAATAGGAAAACACCTTAATGCAGCAGAATTTAATCAATTAACCGAAGACCCTGACACCTTACTAATCGATTTCAGAAATCATTATGAACATGAAGTTGGTTACTTTAAAGGTGCCATTTTGCCGGATGTTGATACATTTAGAGATAGTCTTCCATTTATTGAGAAAACCTATTTAGAAGGAAACCAAGATAAAAATATCGTGATGTATTGTACCGGCGGTATTCGCTGTGAAAAAGCATCAGCATGGTTTAAGCATAAAGGATATGAAAACGTACATCAATTGGAGGGAGGAATCATCAAATATGCAAATGATGTAAAGGAACAAGAACTTGAAAATAAATTCATCGGTAAAAATTTCGTCTTCGATGAGCGAAGAGGCGAGCGAATTACGGAAGATATCGTTTCTGTGTGTCACCAATGTGGTTCGCCAGCAGATGTTCATACGAATTGCATCAACGATGCCTGTCATTTACTCTTTATTCAATGTGATGAATGCAAAGAAAAAATGGAAAACTGTTGTTCAACAGAATGCCAAGAAACCATTCATTTAAGCGAATACGAACAGAAATTACGTAGGCAAGGAAAAAATAACAGCAACAAAATATTTAAAAAAGGGCGGTCGAACAATTTAATTTTCAAGTTAAATCGAGAAAAATCCTAACTTTGATTCTAACAAAAAACAAATAAAAAAAATGGTATTAGCGATAGACTGGACGGTAAGCTCTGAAATCATTGAAGGATGGCGAACCCCGAATTGGTACGGTTTATTGTTTGTATCCGGCTTAATAATCGGGTATTTTGTGATAAAAAAAATATTCTCTAAAGAAAATATACCCAATGAATCACTGGATAAATTAGTTCTTTACACGGTACTTGCTACCGTTATTGGCGCACGTTTAGGACACGTATTTTTTTACGAATGGAGTTATTACAAAGACCATTTAGGAGAAATAATAATGGTTTGGAAAGGCGGATTAGCAAGCCATGGAGCAGCATTGGCTATTTTGATATCGCTTTATTTATACTCAAAGTTGGTTGTCAAAAAACCATTATTATGGATCCTAGATCGAATGGCAGCACCCATAGCGATTGGCGCTACATTTATTCGCTTAGGTAATTTAATGAACCACGAGATAGTTGGTCATCCTGCCAATGTTCCATGGGCATTCAAATTCCATCGCTATTACAATGAAACGCTCGGTGTTTATGACCCTACACCAAGACACCCTTCTCAATTATATGAGGCTATAATCTATTTATTTATATTTGGAGTGCTGCTTTTTTTATTTTGGAAGAGAAATCTGTGGCAAAAACCAGGTTTTATTTTTGGTGCTTTTTTAATCCTTGTTTTTACTGCACGATTTTTTATTGAATTTACCAAAGAAGGACAAACCGCACGCGATTTTGAATTGGTACTCAATACAGGACAATTGCTTAGTATCCCGTTTGTTCTAGCTGGTTGCATAATCCTTATTCGATCATTAGTAGCGAAGAACAAATCTTAATTCGATACTTCCTAATAAAGATACTTTCGGTACAATTGAAAGCACCCCATATTTTTAGTTTCGATTGCTGAGCCTATTCGCTTAATTAGCTTAAAGTTTAATTTTCCTTCTTATATTTGTAGCCTAAATTAAACTAACTCTAAATGGCTGAGAAATCTGCAACTTCTAAACTTAGCTCAACTGCCAAAAAAAGCACTGCTGTAAAACCAAAATTCTCAAAGGAAACCTATGTAAAATGGTATACTGACATGTTGCTTATTCGACGATTCGAAGAGAAAACAGGTCAATTATACATCCAACAAAAATTTGGTGGATTTTGTCATTTATACATTGGACAAGAGGCAATCGTTGTAGGAACAGCAAGCGCATGTCGACCTAGCGATAAACACATGACGGCCTATCGCGATCATGGTCATCCAATTGCTTTAGGTACAAATCCTAGAGTATTGATGGCTGAATTATACGGTAGATCAACTGGTTGTTCAAAAGGAAAAGGTGGATCCATGCACTTTTTTGACAAAGAAAAAAACTTCATGGGTGGACATGGAATTGTAGGTGCGCAAATCGCAATGGGAACTGGTGTTGCCTTTGCCGAACAATACAATGGAACTGAAAATGTCGCAGTAGTATCAATGGGAGATGGAGCTGTGCGTCAAGGTGCCTTACATGAAACCTTTAATATGGCGATGTTATGGAAACTTCCCGTGATTTACATTATTGAAAATAATAATTACGCCATGGGTACTTCGGTGGAAAGAACTACCAATGTAACCGATTTATCAAAAATTGGACTCTCCTACGAAATGCCTTCAAAAATTGTAAATGGCATGCGTCCGGAAGATGTTCATGATGCTATTGAAGAAGCGGCAAATCGTGCTAGACGTGGAGATGGACCAACTTTATTAGACATTAGAACCTACCGTTATAAAGGTCATTCGATGTCTGACCCTCAAAAATACCGATCAAAAGATGAAGTAAATGATTGGATGGATAATGATCCGATTGATCATGTTTTAGCTGTCATAAAAGAAAATAGTTGGCTTTCGGAACAAGAAATTGAGGCCATTGGTGTGTGGGTTAAGAAAGAAATTGATGAATCCGTAGAATTTGCCGAAAATTCGCCTTATCCAGAAGCGAGCGAACTCTATGAGGATGTTTATACCCAAACAGATTATCCATATATTAAAGAATACTAAAAAATAAAAACATAAAATCATGGCGGAAATAGTTTACATGCCGAAATTGAGCGACACCATGACTGAAGGGGTTGTTGCTTCTTGGATCAAAAATGTGGGAGATTCGGTTAAGAATGGTGAAATTATCGCAGAAATAGAAACAGATAAAGCCACCATGGAATTTGAGTCATTTTACGATGGCGTCTTGCTATACATTGGCGTTGATACCGGTAAAACAGCACCAGTGAATGCCATATTAGCCATAATTGGAGAAAAAGGAGAAGATATTTCTGGATTACTATCAGGTGCTGCTGCTGCTGCAGCAACAACAACTACCGAAAAAATAGTAGTACCTGAAACTCCCATAGCAACTCCGGCTCCAACGGTAAAAGCAGAACCTCTTGTGGAAATAAGTAAACCTGCTCCAATTGTAGCACAAAACACGTCTGTCGATCGAGTTTTTGCATCGCCATTAGCAAAAAAATTAGCAGAAGAAAAAGGAATTGACATCAGTTTTGTAGCAGGAACTGGCGAATTTGGTCGCATTACAAAGCGCGATGTTGATCATTATATACCATACAATGGGCAGCAAAAGCTAAAAAATAGTAATACAGTTGGTGTTGAATCATACACTGATGAGCCCATCAGCCAAATGCGTAAGACAATTGCCAAAAGATTAGCGGAAAGTAAGTTTACAGCCCCTCATTTTTACCTTACCATGGATATTGATATGGATAATGCCATACAAATGAGAAAATCCCTAGGTGCATTAGAAGTTAAAGTTTCCTATAATGATTTCGTGGTGAAAGCGGTAGCTCTAGCATTAAAAAAACACCCGAACGTAAATAGTTCTTGGTTGGGCGATGTCATTCGACGTAATCAACACGTACATGTGGGAGTTGCTGTAGCAGTAGAGGATGGACTTTTAGTACCTGTTATCCGCTTCGCCGATGGAAAATCATTAACAGAAATTTCCTCAGAAGTAAAAGATCTTGCAGGAAAAGCAAAAACAAAAAAATTGCAACCAAGTGATTGGGAGGGAAATACCTTTACCATTTCCAATTTAGGCATGTTTGGCATCGAATCATTTACTGCGATTGTAAATCCCCCGGATAGTTGTATTTTAGCGATTGGAGGAATTAAGGAAATTCCAGTGGTAAAAAATGGACAAGTTGTTCCAGGAAACGTTATGAAAGTGACGCTTTCTTGTGATCATCGTGTGGTAGATGGCGCCACAGGCTCTGCTTTTTTACTTAGCTTTAAGGAATACATGGAAAATCCTGTAGCATTGGTTATGTAGTATTTAGTTGATTAAAAGAGTATGAGCGTAAATAAATTGTTCGGGTACGTTTTTATTCTCCTTGGCATAGTATTATCTGCAAACAATTCTTTTTCACAAGCCACCATTCGTGTCAGTGTTCTATACGTACAAACTGGAATTTTCCAAGATTGTGATGGCTTATTTCAGGGAAACTCCGATTATGTTTGGGAATTCACAGCCACAGATAACACTACAGGTTATTCAAATAACAATCCCGCTCTATTTGGAATCTTTGGATTTAATTACGCATACAAAAATAACGACAACGGTCCTTACATCATGAACGCCCCAGGTGGAAATTTTTCACCCAACAGCGGCCTCTTCTTTGATCGAGATTATTTATGTCCAACCAATGTACCAACAGTTATTAACCTTGGCTGGGAAGCCTACGACAATGACGACATTGGAAACTATGATATCCTTGGTTTAAATGACGGACAAACCAACTTACAAAACGTCAGTATGGCGGTTCCTGCAGCTGCAGGGTCTTTATTTTACACCTTCAGTGCCAGTTCTGTTGACCCAGGATGTCCTCAAAACTATACCATTCACTTAAGGGTAGATCGTATTCCAATTGTTGTGAATTATTTACAAGATAACATATGCAGTGCCAATGCCTTGACATTGAATACCACGTACAGTTTTGGTTGGTGTCCTGCGACACTTGAGCCCAACGAACCCGCTGCCAACGATGTCCAAAATGCTGGTTCCATATGGGCTAAATTTGTTGCCCCACCTTCTGGCAGTGTACAAATAACAACAGATTTAGGAGGAACACAAATTGGTACCTTTTTTCAATTATACCATGCTGCCGACGCTGGTAATTGCACGGATGGCATCCATGCGGTAACAGGCAACCTCATCAAAAACAAATTTGAATACCTTTCAAACGTAGATTTTTCGGATGGAATCGATCTTTTGGGCATCGATCCGGAGGCAGAAATTATTTTGGATGCCTGTGACCCTATTCCATTCATATCGTATCAAAAACTCATCCCGGGACAAACCTATTACATTCAAATTTGCGCAGATAATCCGAACGATAACGGGTATTTTCAGTTAAGAATTAATAGTTTAGGGGGTGGAGCACCCAATTTGGAGGATATCCCTTGTTTGTCAAATTCATTCAACTATGGAACAGCAGCTATATCATCTGCTCAAAATAGTCCCGCAACTACCACTTTAAACTTCGGTTGCGCCTTTGATGGTGGAAATTCAGCAGGTGAAACAGGACAACAACATACATCTGCCAACCCTAACCAATACCACGCTTACGATTATCAGCACATTTCAGTAAATAATCCAGTAATGAATGAAAGTGTTTGGCTCAAATTTATTGCACCAAATCAAGGAAGAATTTCATTTGAAGCCGATTACCAAAATGCACTATACGGAGAAAGTGCGGCTTTGTTTGGTTACGACACCTCATTCGCACCTGGCGTACCCAACGATTATTTATGCAGCAACCTCAAATTCATTGACTCAGATGAAGGTGGAACCAACAGCTTTCTTGGAGGTGACCCCAGCGCCTTAATTAATGGACAGTGCTTGGAACCGGGTTATGCTTATCACGGAATGATTGACCCTTCAGATAACATAACTGTTTTCAGTCAGCAGAGTATTAAGTCATGGTTATTTGACCCAAGTATTGTAGACCCAACGCTCAATCCGCCGGGCAACGATATTCTTTGT
>CANJLG010000052.1 GCA_947475095.1 Flavobacteriales bacterium | reverse complement strand
TGTATTTTTGTTTCTGGTTGTAGTTTTATTGGCAGTGATGGAATTGATTATTCAAGCTATTTTTATCCAAGTGAATACCAATGCAATAGTTTATGTGGCGGTATCGATACTGCAATCCTTTTGAATTGTATCGATTCGACTTTAATTAATTTAAATGTTGGTTGTCCCGATCTTTATTTGCCTGTTTGCTCATGTGATTCTATCACCTATTTTAATGCTTGTTGGGCGGTAAATTATCAAGGAGTTTCAGAGTATACTAATGGCGCTTGCACAACTAATAGTATAAAAGAGTGGGGTGGGAATCAGGATTGTTTTATTTTTCCAAATCCTGGAGTTGATTTGCTTTCCATTCAGGATTTAAGTTTCGAACTATATAATACAATTACAGTTTTTTCTATTAATGGTCAATGGATGGATTCAAATACAATGACAACGGATTCATTTCAAATGGATGTTTCAAGTTTACCTGAAGGTATCTATATCATAAAGATGGTTTCGAATAGTGGTAAAGCAAGTTACTTTCGCTGGATTAAGGCATAAAAAAAAGGGCTTAGAAAATCTAAACCCTTTTTCAAAATTAAAAAATTTCTTAGTTAACTTTTGTTGATAATTCAACACCTGCTTTAAAACGCACTGCATTTTTTGCTGCGATTTTGATAACAGCTCCAGTCTTTGGGTTACGACCATTTCTTGCTTCACGCTTAGAAATAGAGAAAGAACCAAATCCTACTAGAGAAATACGATCTCCTGTCTTTAATGCTCCAGACGTTGCGTCTACAAATGCATCTAATGCTCTTTTAGCATCTGCTTTTGATAAACCTGAACCAGATGCCATAGCATCAACTAATTCTGCTTTGTTCATAATTTTGTTTTTAAATGATTAATAATTTATTTACTCGACAAATATATCTTAATATCCTTGTCGTTATTAGGTTTTGAAAAAAAATAGTGTCAAAATGTTGAAAAAACACCCATTTTGTTGATAAACTCCTCTAAAATCGCCTATTTTCAGGGTATTTGGATTGTTATAAGCGTAGTTTTCATCGAGAAAATGTAATTTTATAGCCTTAATTTTAGATGGTTTTATGTCAAAAGCGGTAATAATTGGTAGTGGTGTAGGTGGATTAGCGACGTCTATTCATCTTGCAAAAGCTGGTTTTGAGGTCATTGTTATTGAGAAAAATGACTTTATTGGAGGAAAAGTGAACTCGAAATCAATTGGAAAATATCGATTTGATATGGGACCTTCAGTGTTTACCTCCCCTGAATTGGTGGATGAGTTAATTGCATTATCTCCTATGGTTGTTTCGTTTGACTATGTAAAATTAGAGGAGTCCTGCCGTTATTTTTTTTCGGACGGTAAGCAAATTAATCTTCCTGCTCATGTAGATGGCCTTGTTGATACCTTATCAAAAGAATTTTCAGAAGATCCTGAAATACTTCGTCGCGAATTAGAAAAACGTGCTAAAAATTACAAAGCAGCTTATCCGGTTTTCATAACGGTTTCTTTGCATCGTTGGAAAGAATGGCTAAACAAGCATTTGTTTGCAGCAATTATAAGAATTCCAAAGTTTGGTTTGTTTCGTTCAATGGCTAGTGTTAACAGGCAGAAATTTAAACACCCGCATACTCAGCAGATTTTTAATCGATTCGCGACGTATAATGGCTCTAGCCCATACAAATCTCCTGGAATGCTTAACATCATTTCTCATTTAGAATTAAATATTGGTCCATTTATGCCGAAGGGTGGAATTGTTTCTGTATCACAATCTCTTTATCAGGTGGCGATTAACTTAGGAGTTGAATTCCATTTGAATGAAACAGCCATTAAAATTGAGCATGATCAGAAAAAAGTGGGGGCGGTGCAAACTACCAAAGGCAGGTACGATGCTGACATCATTGTAAGTAATATGGACGTGCATTTTACCTATGAGAAATTACTCGATAATTTTAAGGCACCAAAAACTATTTTATTGCAAGAGAAATCAAGCTCGGCAATTGTTTTTTATTGGGGAATAAAAAAGGAATTTCCAAACTTAGGGATTCATAATATCTTCTTTGCTGAAAATTATGAGGATGAATTTAAGGATATTTTCGATCGTAAAATACTATCGCAGGATCCAACGATTTATGTACATATCAGTTCAAAACAAGAGAAGGATGATGCTCCTGAAGCTAGTGAAAATTGGTTCGTGATGGTGAATAGTCCTATTGATGTTGGTCAAAATTGGGAGGATGCTGTTTCTACTTTGCGTAAACATCTTCTTAAACGACTTTCTTTTACCTTGAAAGAAGATATTGAATCATTAATTGAGGTGGAAGATATCATGCACCCTCAAATCATTGAATCCCGTTATTTCGGAAAGCAAGGTTCGATTTATGGGAATTCATCAAATAGTGCTTCAGCTGCATTTTATCGCCATCCAAATTTTTCAAAATCCTTGAAAAGATTATATTTTTCGGGTGTTACCGTGCATCCTGGTGGTGGTATTCCATTAGCCTTAAACAGTGCGAAAATTGTCGCTCGATTGGTGGCTGAAGACCTTAAGAATTCAAAGTAATCATAAAAGAATGATGCGTTGATGTTTAATGATCGTATTTCCTATTGTGAGGGTCGCATAGTAGATTCCGGAAACGATTCCCTGTGTTTCCCATGTGAATTTCCCAGTACACCTTGCATCAGTAATGAGCGTTCCATTTGCAGCGTAAATAAGAATCGAGCCTTCATCCATTGGGTTTCCTAGTGTGAAGTGTACATCACCATTACTTGGATTAGGGTAAATAGTTAAATTGTAACCGCCATCTATTACTTCTGCTTGTTCGCCAATCATGTCTGGAAATATTTTCATGGCTACTGGACGATGGTCAGAAACAATGGCCTCGTAGGATGGCCACCCCGCTGCGAATTCGGATTCTAATTTTAAGGTTTGAACATAGGAACCATTATTTTGGGTTTCATAGAACAATTCATTGGTAATAATAAAATGATCTAAATGCGACGGCCATGTTGGGTATGACCAATTGGAAGAAGGACCAAGGGCTATGGCATTATCGGCAAATGCATAATTACTAGGGTCATTTAGAATGGGTTGAAAAACATTTGAGTTTGGCTGATCAGTTATTAAATCATTCAAATCGCCTAATACGATTGTTTTTAGTGTTGGGAAATTTTGGTCTATGTATTCTTTCAATAAAATAACCGATTCTAATCGTCTATTCTCTTCATCATTTGTATTGCCCAAATCGATAAAGCCATCACCGCAACATTTGAGGTGATTAACAATTAAAATATAACGTTCATTCATATAATTCATGTCCATAACAATTGGCGCCCTTGGGAAATTATTCCAATATTGTGGAGCCGTAAAAATCTCATAAATTGAATTTATTTGAATACTTGAGGTTTTGTAGATAAAGCCTAAACCCACGATATAATTTAATTTGGCAAAGCCTGAATAGCCATTTATAGTTAGCACCATCGTTTTAAAAGCATTGGTGTCATTTATTTCTTGAACGCCAATGATATCCATGTCTAAGGCCTCTACAATTTTCCGGACAGAATCCATGGTATTTTGACCTGCTTTTGGGAAAGCTTCAATGTTCCAAGTCATAATGTCAAGGGTAGTATCAGAGCCAAAGTTTAGATTTTCGATGTTTTGGCAAAACGCACCTATTGAACTAAATAGGAAAAGGAGAAAGGTATATTTCAAATCGAATATTTAGTTAAAGTTAAGGAAAAATAATGAGCAGAAGCTTATATTTATTCTTACTCTAATGGATGATCATAAATTGACTGATCGCTTTCTTACCACAATATATTTTTGTCATGATTTTTAAAAAAAAATACATGCCAAAAAGGGAATTATTTCATGTTTAAGCGCTGGATTACATCCAGCGTTAAAATAGTTAACCCCTCTGGGGTTATGTAATAGTTTTGTGGTATAATTAGACCAGTCAAATAATTATAAATTGACTTGTACTAATTCCAATTGATAGAAAATAACTCTCCTACTCTAATGGATGATCATAAATTGACTGATGGTATTTCCTATGGAAAGAAAATAGCTCCCAGAATTTAACTCGCTTGTGTTGATTCGATTGTTGTATGGAACTGTACCGCTACTTATTTTGTTGCCAATTAAATCGAATAACTGATACGCTTGATTTTCAAATCCGATAATTTGAAGGTATTCATTGCACGGATTTGGAGATATTGATAGCGTTTGCTCTTCTATTCCTCCAAGAAATTCTACACAGAAAGGTTCTTGGATCCATTCAAAAATAGCCTCAAATCCAATAAAAGTTGGGCTTGACGCCGAGTGGCTGTTTTCATCAATCAAAATATTGCTTTGTATGATTGAGTTTTCAATAATCGGATTTTCTACATTTGGATAACTGCAAAAGTTAAATAAGCCTGAAATTGAATCGGCATGGCTAATTGAAAAATGTTTTTGAAAAATAGTTTGATTTTTTATTCCATACATTGGACCATTACTTAACATTGTTATTCCAAAGGTATCCTGCTCTATGTTTTGGATATTCCCCCAGTGAAAAAAACTCTCATTTATGGCTGAACTTCCATTTTCGTTAAGTGAATAGGCATTCGATCCGAAGGAGCCACCTAACCAATACCAGTAATTGGCAGAATCAACTTTGCATAAGGGTTTTAAGGCATCTTCTTCAAAATTTGACATGGCGGAAGGTAAATTTAATTGCCGGATAAGTACGCCAGTACTATCAATTTGAACGAGATCAATTAGATCACCCGCATTTCCTCGATTTGCGATTACTAACGAGTTGTCTAGCGAAATGAGCTGTATGAAATTAGGTTGATAGAGATCTTCGTATTTTTTCGACCATAAGATAGTTCCATTACTGTCTAATTTTGCGACGATTCCTGCTGAGATACCTTGTTCTTGAACGCTACCGCAAACAAATAGCTTGTGATTGCTATCTGAAACAAGGTCATTCAATGTAAACCCAGCAACGGGCATACTGAACAAATTACTCCACAAACTATTTCCTGAAGGATCTAGCATTTCTATGATGGATTGATTTTGATTGACTCTCGAAGTTACAATCGCAATGTTGCCATTCGATAGGACGGTTATGTCTTTTATTTCTGAATCAACTCCACCAAAATTCGTGGTGTTTGTCCAAAGCATGTTCCCGTTATGATCCACCAAGGTAACTAGGCTTTCCCAATATGCTTGTGCACTAAGTTCCATTAATTTTCTTCCACCAATTAAAAAAGTAGTATCCGAATATTTTTCGATGATGCTCAACTGGTTAAAACTTGATAGCGCGGATGCTAGAGCATATTGAACAGAGATTAAATTACCTGATGCGTCGTATTTAGATAGAAATCCCCGGTCTTGTGTCGTTTTTCCTACCACAAATAATTCACCATTCTCATGATGGTAGGAATCTTTTGCAATTAGTTCATTTAACGCACTATAATTACGATATACATAATCTTGTGCAGTAACTTTTAAAAGCATGAAAAAAAAGAAACCCAGAATGATTTTTCGCATAAGGATAAATTAGTAATTGTCTATAATAAATAGGGTCATAAATAATTTTTCAAGACATTCTAAGTTAATGATTTTATCGCCCCATATCAATCCAAATAATTTTTCCATTCACTTCAAAAAACCCAATATCATTAAATACCTGAGCAGAAATATAATGTGATATATTCTCAGCAATTAGTGATCCACCCATATCATTTTTTAAAAAGTCCTCATCTTGATTACTTATCTGATTATAGAAGTTTTTTTCATCATTGGAATTCTCACGAACAGAGAAAATAATTAATCCATCTTTTATTAGAAAATCAGTATTGTCCTTCATTGTAAATAATTCTTCAGCGTTTATTTCATCTAATTTCCCCCATGCTTTAGCATTACTTCTCACATATAAATATTGATTTTTTTTCGCATAATAAGCTTGAGACTTAATTTCGATTGCATCTATATTAAAACGTATTTTGTTTTTTATTTCTGAGGATATTTTTTTATGGCTATCATAAAAATTTGTATAGGGATCTTTGATGTTTCCATTAATAGCACGAACAAAGTCATTATATGATCTTAGATTCGATTCATCTAGATTAAAATCTTGGCTACCAAAATTTCTTTGGATAAGATATAAAAAAGCTTTACTCACTTTAACCGTTTTATTTCTGTCTCCATTTATTAGGTTATAGGTAAAGTTGTCAGGGCATGGTACTCCTTCAATAATAGAATAAAGCGAATCAAAGTCTTTATAAGTTGCTGCGTGATTTATTAAAAAATTAAGAAATGATTCAGAATTATTAATCTGGATTATCTGATCACTTAATAATTTAAGTATAGATTCAGGGTTTTCGACCTTACTTACTTGACTGCTTAGTGATTCCTTTTCCTTTTTTGATGCATTTGATTTATTGCCACAACTAGTTAAAATACTTAATGTAAATAAAATTAATCCGAAAATCCTCATTTTTTTATATATTAATATTTGAAAATAAATTACCTACTCATCAAGTGTTTAATTCGTTCTTTTGCTCCGTTTATTTATCGCTGATACGATGTTGTCACTGTTCTCAACTTTTATATAATTTAATTTGCCAATATTTTGGCATTTACTTTAATATTTATTTTAGACAACCCAAATATAGACACTAAAGATATTAATTCCATTTTAAATCAATCCTAAAGCTATGATTTTTTGATTCATAATTTTTCTTTATTTAGTAAATCGTAAGCAGACTATAATTTGTTTAATTCTGATTTTATGAAATTAATAAGCGATGCTAAGTGATTGGAGGAAAAGTCAAATTTAATATTTGCTGTTTTATATATTTCCGGGATTGATTTAGAATATCCAAGGGATAGAGCCGCTTTGTAATCTTGAATTGTTTTCGGATAATTTTCTATGCTATTCTTCCAAATCCCCAAAGCACCTAATTGCGCTATTCCGTATTCAATGTAATAAAAAGGAACTTCAAATAAATGAAGCTGGCGTTGCCATGATGTATTGATTTGATCTTCAAAACCTGACCAATCAGTAAGTCCTGTTCCATATTCTTTGGAAAGTGTTGCCCAGTAAGCGTGTCTTTCGGCGATGCTGTGATTGACATTTTCATAAATCCAATGTTGGAAGGCATCAATTTGTGCAATCCAAGGAAGTACTTTTAATACGCTTTCTAATTGGTCATTTTTTGCTCTCTTTAATTCTTCTTTATTCGGAT
>CANJLG010000051.1 GCA_947475095.1 Flavobacteriales bacterium | reverse complement strand
GGTTTTGCTTATCACGGAATGATTGACCCTTCAGATAACATAACTGTTTTCAGTCAGCAGAGTATTAAGTCATGGTTATTTGACCCAAGTATTGTAGACCCAACGCTCAATCCGCCGGGCAACGATATTCTTTGTTTAACACTACAAAATCCTTTATATCAAGTGCCCGTTGTTCCAATTGGTGTTGTTCCCAATTTTCAAACTGCTGCAGGTTCAAATGTGCTAGCATGTCAAGAATATTTAGCTGGAGAGCCCAATATTGATCCCAATCCATCTAATTGCGCCAACCAAACGGTTTGGCATTACTTCGTGGCACCCGGATCTGGCGCTGTAGAAATAAGTATTCGAGCCTATATCGGAATGAACTTACTTCGTTTTAATATTTTCGAACTCCTAAATGGAAATTCTTGCTACGGAGGTTTGGCACCTGCTACATTTACTACAAATGGGAGCCGATACGACCCTGTTATAACCCCTGTACTTTCTGGATCTGCTCCCTTTACCGGACAACAATTTTCCATGTGCTGCTTGGATTCCGGAACTATTTATGCGATACAAATAGATGGTGGCTCAGCAGGCGACCAAGGCCAGTATATTATTGAATACATTAAAGAACTGGATAGTGATGCTGGAGACGTAGAAGTTACCATTTCCAATGGTGATTATGCCAATGTTTGGATTGGAGATACTGCATTGGTTTGTTATGGAAATACCATCACACCATCTATTTTATTAGACGGAATAGGAAATTCTACTCAAAATTTACCTTCTTGTCTCAGTCCCGGCTACCTCCTCCACTCCTATCCTGTGGTTCCGAATCCTGTTTACAACTCAGGAATATCCTTTATCGATTCTTTACAAACCCCAGGTGGCTCCCTTATGCATATCTCCGATGGCTCTGGTAGTTTTGGGAATCCAATTTATAATACAGTTTACTACCTTTCGCCAGCAGGCGACGTTCCAAATAATTGGGGTGCCTTTAACTGCCAAACCTCAACCCTTGAACCAGGTGTACCCATTGTTTATTTACAGCCCATATCGGTAAGTTCAAGCTATAACAACACCAATTGCACCCTGAGTTTCTCTGTTTCTGGTGGTGTTTCTGGCTATTTAAACCAATCCTATCCCTATAATATTGTTAATCCATTGGGTAATCAAGTGGTTGCTGGAGTCATTGCTCCAACTCAAAACATCACATATACGGCAGCCATCGCAGGAATTTACACCATCAATATCACAGATGAACCTTGTCCGCTTACGTTTATGATTGATGCCTCGGCTTGTAACAATCCATGCGTACCATCTATAAATCCGATAAATCTTAGTATTTGTTTAGGTGACAGCGTTTTATTGGGCGGTGCCATGCAATCCAATCCAGGGGTTTATATCGATAGCACTCTTTCCATAATGGGCTGCGATTCCATTGTTCAAACCACCTTGAGTTTAATTCCTAATCCTACGTATGGTTTTCAAGAATTTACAATCTGTCAAGGTGCTTCCATAACCACGAACGGACAAGTTTATACACAAAATGGGCAATACCAGGAAATCATCTCCAGCGTATTTGGATGCGACTCTATTGTAACTACGAGTGTATTTGTTATTGCTCCCGTTGTCGTAAACTCAGAAGTACATCTTTGCAATGGTAGTTCCTATACCTTTAATGGAAATACTTATACCAGTGAAGGAGTTTATTTTGATACAATTGCCACCGTTCAAGGATGCGATTCTATTTTGGTACTATCCCTATTTTTAAACGATTCCTACGAAGTATTTCTTCAAGATACCATTTGTCTTGGTGATAGAATAATACTCGGAATAGATACCATTTATTTTGCAGGATCATACCAACTTCCTCTCGTTGCTGATAATGGCTGTGATTCCACGATTAATTTAAAAGTCAACGTAATCGATTGCGATTTGGTAACAGTTTATGCTCCTAATTCATTTACACCTGATGATGATGGCCTCAACGATACATGGATTCCAATAGTAAGTAATGTTAAATCATTAGACTTTTCAATCTTTAACCGATGGGGAGAATTAATATTTAGTTCATCAGGAGAAGGATGGGACGGAAAATTCATAGGAGATTATTGTCCCATTGGCGTATATGCTTATGTGCTAAATTGGGTAGATAAAGAAAATATATCACATCAAGTGACCGGGCACATAACACTAATTCGCTAGAAAATTTTGCGTTTTAGCAAAATGAATGTAATTTAGACAAGTTGAAAAACTAGCCTATGATTAAAAAAGTACTACTTTCCTTTTCCATTCTTATTGCCTGCTTTAATCAAATGTCCGCTCAAGCTACTATTGAGGTTAAAGTCCTTTCAGTACAAACGCTGTCCAATGTAGATTGCGATGGATTATTCTTAGGCAATAGTGATTTCGTTTGGGAATTTACAGGGACCGATAACACCCTGGGATTAACCAATAACAATCCTGCCCTTTTTGGAATTTTTGGATTCAATTACGGGTATAAAAATAATAACAATGGTCCTTACACCATGTCAACACCGGGCGGGACTTTCTCACCCAATAACGGTTTGTTTTTTAGCCACAACTACCTCTGCGTAAATGATGTGCCAAGCAGTATCAATTTGGCATGGGAAGCTTATGAAAATGATGACGTGGGCAACTACGATGTTTTAGGTTTAACCGATGGTGAAACCAATCTGCAAAACGTAACGATGCCAGTTCCATTGGCTGTCGGCATACTCAATTACTCTTTTCAAGCGAATAGCCAAGATGGTGGATGCAACCAGTCCTATGTAATCAATTTACAAGTAGAGCGCTTGCCTTTAGTTGTAAATTATTTACCTGATAATATTTGCGCTGCACAAACCTTGGCCATCAACAATACCTACACCTTTGGATTTTGTAATGCCACCCTTGAGGTCAATGAACCCGCAGCAGGTGACATTCAAAATGCTGGATCTCAGTGGGCCAAATTTGTGGCTCCGGCTTCTGGATCCGTTGAAATTACAACAGACTTGAGTGGAACAGACATTGGAACCTATTTTCAAGTTTATCATGCTGCAGACGGCTTAAATTGCACCCATGGTATTCATCCTGTAACGGGTCAGACCCTTAAAAATAAATTCGAATACCTCTCGCACATCGATTTTTCTGATGGAATTGATTTTCTTGGTATTGATCCCGAGGCAGAAATTATTTTTGATGCTTGCGATCCCATTCCATTTATTTCGTATGAAAAATTAATCCCAGGAGAAACCTATTTCGTTCAAACCACAGTAGATGATTTAAATGACAACGGCTATTTCCAAATGCGCATTAATGGATTGGGAGGCAGTGCACCCGATATTGAAGATATCCCTTGTCTTTCGAGCTCGGTGAGTGTCAATACCACCGCTATCTCCTCAGCACAAAACAGCACACAATCCATAACCTTAGACTTTGGGTGTGCCTTAGATGGGGGAAACAATTCAGGAGAAACAGGCCAACAACATGTAAGTGCTAATCCAGAGCAGTACCATGCCTACGACTACCAACACGTAGCTAGCGGAAATCCAGTAATGAACGAAAGTGTATGGCTCAATTTTACTGCTCCAAATTCTGGAAGAATCTATTTTGAAGCCGACTACCAAAGTGCATTGTATGGTGAAAGCGGGGCATTGTTTGGTTACGACAAGCAATTCGCGCCAGGTGTTCCCAACGATTACTTGTGTTCAAATTTAAAATTCATTGCTTCTGACGAAGGCGGTACGAATAGTTTTCTGGGTGGAGACCCTAGTGCTATTGTTAACGGAACCTGTTTAGAACCTGGGTATAAATATTTTGGAATGGTAGATCCCTCAGATGCCATCACGCCATTAAGTGGTCAATCCATAAAATCGTGGGTGTTTGATCCAAGTATTTCAAATCCATCGGTTAATGCGCCTGGCAATGACATTCTATGTTTAACTTTATTAGATACCCTATACCAAGTTCCAGTTATCCCAGCAGGGACGAATCCCACCTTTCAAGCTGCCGCTGGCTCTAATGTCTTGGCTTGCCGTGAATACCTAGCGGGAGAACCTCCATTACACCCTAATCAAGCGAATCGTGCCGATCAAACCGTATGGCATTACTTTATTGGGCCGCCATCAGGCGCTGTAGAATTGAGCATTCGTGCCTACGTTGGTATGAACTTGTTACGCTTTAATGTATTTGAACTACTAAACGGAAATCAATGTTATGGAGGCTTAGGTCCTGCTACCTACACCGTCAATGGTACCCAATCAACACCTGCCATTACACCGATAGTATCTGGAACTGCTAATTTCAACGGACATCAAGAAAATATCTGCTGCTTGGATTCAGGAAAAATATATGCCATTCAAATTGATGGCGGTTCACCGGGTGACGTAGGTCAGTACATCATTGAGTACATACAAGAATTAACGAGTGATGCTGGAGATATTTATGCAAACAGTTCCAACGGAGGCTATGCAGACGTTATCAATGGAGATACCTTATACGTTTGCTATGGCGACACCTTAACACCAGGAATCTTGCTGAATGGAATTGGTCAATCTACCGCTTCCTTCCCAAGCTGTATCTCTGGAGGATATGTCATTCACCAAACATTACCTGTTCCCAACCCAGTTTATAATTCGGGTTTCACCTTTATCGATTCCATACAAAGCACCACTTCTTTTGTGAACAACGGAAATGGCTCAGGTACTTTTGGAAATCCATCTTATAATACACTATACTATCTTTCGCCTGCAGCTGACCAACCTGTTTCTTGGGGCTCATTCGATTGTCCAACATCAACATTAGAGGAAGGAATTCCGATCGTTTTCTTGCAGTCATTGACCGCAAACTTTAGTTATAATAACAATACCTGTACGGTTACCTTCTCTGCTACCGGAGGAATGAATGGATTTAGCGGTATGCCTTATAATTATTCTATTATTAATCCATTGGGCGCTACAGCACAATCGGGAAGTATCAATGCCGGACAGACCTTGAATTACACGGGTGCGATTGCAGGAATTTACACCGTGAATATTGGAGATGGCTCTTGTTCTCAAAACTATACCTTCGATGCATCGGCTTGTGCCACACCTTGTATGCCTTCCACAAACAATAACATGCTTTCAATTTGTGCGGGTACATCCGTTTTACTGGGCGGAGTAAATCAATCAAGTGCGGGGATTTACATTGACAGTTTGCTCACACCGCTAGGCTGTGATAGTATTATCATAACCAACTTAACACTCTATCCAGCTGTAATTCCAGTAAATCAACAAATTAATTTATGTGTTGGAGGATCGTATACCATTAATGGAAACACCTATTCAAATCCGGGAATTTACGTAGATACCTTGAATAGTGGTAATGGATGTGACAGCATTGTGACAACGGGAATCTTCTTAAATCCAATAATTACGAGCCAACAAACCATTCATATCTGTGCAGGAAGTTCCTATAATTTGAACGGTACCTTGTTGACTCAAGATGGACTTTACACAGACACCTTAACGACAGCGACAGGTTGCGATTCTTTAGTCATTTTAGCATTACTAATTGACGCAGCCCCTGTTCAATACATCTCTGAAAACATATGTGAAGATGGCTTCTATAATTTTGGAGGACAGCAACTGAATCAGAGTGGTATTTATCATGATACATTGAGTGATGTGAACGGATGTGATTCTATCCTTACCTTAGAACTTTCAATCATAACCTGTGCAGGAGATTTTGAAATTAGCAACCTACTAACACCAAATGGCGATGGTCAAAACGATACTTGGCAAATCGAGGACGCCAACTTAATAATGGGATGTTCTGTAAAAATCTACAATCGATGGGGTCAACCAATTTATGAAACAACTGATTACCATAACGAATGGGATGGTACAAAGGATGGCGATGCCTTACCGGATGGTGTCTACTTCTATTCTATAAAATGTCAAGATAAAGACTACAGCGGTTCTATTAATTTACTTCGATTAAAAAAATAAGCAATCATGAAAAGATTCATCCTCATTTTCTGGGTAAGTATTTCAATGATTTCTTACGCACAACAAATGCCACAAACTACGGTTTATGGGTATAATATGTACGCTGTAAATCCTGCCTATGCTGGTATAAATAGCTGTACACATTTAGCTATATCTCATTTAAATCAATGGGTAAAAGTAGACGGAGCACCAGCAACTAGTATGATTACCGTTAATACGTCCTTAGGAAATCGTTTTGGTTTAGGAGGTCAATTGTTAATTGATAAAATTGGAATGCTACAACAATTTTCTGGCATGGGAACCCTTTCATACGGAATGAAGTTCGGAGAACATCGATTACGAGCTGGATTATCTGTAGGCTATAATCAATATCGATTAAATCCATCGACAGCAATTGTTTTTGATCCGATTGACCCCATTGTAATTGGTGGCAATCAAGCAGCAGGAGCATTAAATACAGATCTAGGATTAGTATATCAATTTCAAAATTTAGAACTTGCAGCAGCAACGAAACAACTTATTCATTCCTATTCTAATTTTGGGTATACGAATTCTCAAGGGTATGGATTAAGAAGACACTTCACAGGATATGCCGCTTACAACATTAACATAGCTTCGAATTGGTCACTTAAACCATCCGTATTTTTAAAAGGAATAAACCACGTGCTTCAAGCTGATATTAACACCAGTGCGACTTACAAAAATTTCCTTAATGTTGGCGTAGGATTACGCACACAAGTGGGATTAATTGGACGAATTGGCATTACTGTAAAAGATAAATTTATGTTTGGCTATGCCTATGAAGCGCCCATGGCAAATATGGCATCCTACAGCAGTGGTTCTCATGAATTAATTATGACCATGCAATTTTGCAAACAGAAAAAAGAAAAAATAAACACCGTAAAAACAAAAATAGACACCGTTGAACGAATTATATACAAAGACGTATTGAAAATCGATACTGTATTTATCACAAAAACAGATACCATCGTCATTGAGAAAAACATTGAATTGATCACCACCAAAATTGAAGAGGAAATTGATTCGCTTTCTAAAAATATCCTTTTCGAATTTGATAAATCATTGATTAGAAAAGCATCGTTCGGGGATCTCGAATCCGTCATTAATATACTAAAACAAAATCCATCATTAAAGATTTCACTTCAAGGGCATACCGATGCTACAGGAAATGAGTTGTATAATACCGATTTATCGAAAAATAGAGTTAATGCCATCAGAGATTTCATGATAATGAATGGCATTAAGTCCAATCGCATTCTCGTTAATTATTTTGGCGAGAAAAAACCTAAAGTTGATAATTCTACTGTCCCAGG
>CANJLG010000050.1 GCA_947475095.1 Flavobacteriales bacterium | reverse complement strand
GCGGTCTGGACGGGACTCGAACCCGCGACCCCATGCGTGACAGGCATGTATTCTAACCAACTGAACTACCAAACCAATTTTTTAACTTCCTTTCGAAAATCTCCAGAAACATCTGGATTCAAAATCGTGTGAACCTTATTGCTAAAGCGGATACAAAAGTAATCCGAATTTTCAAATAAGCAAAGAATAATCAATAAAAAAATGTCCCGTAACAAAATCATGATAAAAAGGTTTATATTCAAGAAAATTTCTGCTAATGAATAAAAAACTCCTTCTAATTCTATTGCTGTATAGCAATCACCTTCATTTTTTTTCACAAGAAATTGAAATCTTAGTGCACCCTGAAAAAATTCTAATTTCCGAAATCAAACAACTCAACACGGATCAACGGGAATGCAACATCAGCATCATGCCAGATGGGAGAACACTCTTTTACATGTCTACACGCGCCTTAAAAAATGGCGAGATGATGGGAAATGGTGATATCTACCAATCTAGTTTCAGTAATGCTATTTGGCAAACACCAACTGCACTTGGCGAAAACATCAATACTTTTTCGGGAGAAGATGAGCCATCGGTAGATGCCGAAGGGAAAAGCATCTATTATCAAAGTTGGGATGGCGATTGGCGGATGAAAAACGGGCCTTACTTCAATGCTAAACTAGGCAGTAAAGGCTGGGGAAAAGGTGTTGGATTGGGAGGGGGAATTACGCAATTTTTTGCTAAAGAATCAAGTGCAAACATGGGGTATGGTACGGATGGAATGGCTGTATCTTCTGATGGAAATCTATTTATTGTGGCGTGTGGTCCTGACTACGAAGGTGCCATGGATATTTATTATAGCATTAAAAAAAATGGCATTTGGTCCTACCCAAAGATTATGGGTGTTTCTACTGACGGCGATGAACGATCAGTCTTTATTGCTGGGGACAATAAAACCATTTATTTTTCATCAGATGGACATGGAGGTTTTGGTGGCTTAGATATTTTCAAGGTCGTTATAGGGGAAAATGGAAAACTTGGGAAAATTATCAACATCGGTGCACCTTTTAATACAGCAGCGGATGACCAAGGCTTTGTGGCATCTGTCGATGGGAAATCTGCTTTCTTTATTCGAAATCTAGATATTTATTATGCCGATATTAGCGAATTAACAGAGAAAATAAAGCCCATTAATCCAACGATAGATACTTCATCGGTAGTGATTAAAATAGAAACGATCATTACCAAAAAAGAGATAGAAGAAGTGAGCATAGGTGCTGCTAAGGAAACTGTTTATTTTGATTTTAATGCCTATCAACTAACAGAAACGGAAAAGCAAAAAATAATCGCTGGACTTTCTCCCTTTAAAAACTTGCAGCAAGTAACTGTAAATCTTACAGGGCACTGCGATAATATTGGCCCAAGTCCTTATAATGACAACTTATCAGATTTACGCGTAAAATCAGTCGTGAATTTCCTTACGAAGTTGGGGGTAAATCCATTAAACATTAAATCGACAGCCCATGGCGAAAACATCCCTGCCAAAAGTAATGAAAGTGAACCTGGACGAAAATTAAATCGAAGAGTAGAGCTTGATTTTTCAATACTATAATTTCTTCGATTAGCCAGTAATAAGGCTACTAAAGATCGGAAAGTGAAAAAGTTTGATTCAATTGAATGCCCTTTTCAGTTTGATGCAAGGTACAGCATTCATTTACACTATCATGCTCTAAGAAAAGCACATAATCATGTTGAGCAGCGTGGTTTAAAAATTGGCTTTTTTCCTTCATCGTAATTAATGGTCGAGTATCGTAACCCATCACGTATGGTAAGGGAATATGCCCAACACTCGGAAGTAAGTCTGCCATAAAGACCACCGTTTTTCCTTTATAGAGAATGTGGGGAATCATCATGCTATCGGTATGACCATCAACGAAAAGAATACCCATGTTTGGAAAAACATTTTCCATGAAATCGCTTTTACGCTCAATAAATTCTAATTGATCACTTTCTTGAATTGGTAAAATGTTTTCAGCTAAAAATGATGCTTTTTCCCTGGGATTTGGCTCGGTTGCCCAACGCCAATGGTTTTCATTGCTCCAATACTTTGCATTTTTGAAGGTAGGACGATACCCATTCTTTGTCGTATTCCATTGAATAGCTCCACCACAATGATCAAAATGTAAATGACTAAGAAAAACATCCGTGATATCGTCTTCGTGAAATCCTTTCTGAGCAAGACTTTTAGATAAGGTAGTATCGCCGTAAAGAAAATAATGCGAAAAAAACTTTTCTGACTGCTTATCCCCTATCCCTGCATCGATAAGCATTAAACGATCACCATCTTCAATTAATAAGCAACGCAATGCCCAAGAACACATATTGTTTTCGTCGGCAGGATTGGTTCGTTGCCACAAGGACTTTGGAACTACGCCAAACATGGCACCACCATCTAATTTAAAATATCCGGTATTAATAACGTGTAATTTCATCTGCCGATTATTTAGGGAGTACCGAAGCGTGAATACTAAGAATGGTTATTTGGGGATCTGTATTTGCCTCAACGGTTATCGTTTTTTTTTGTTCCTTCTGAGTAGAATTTGTAGGATGAAAAACAACCTCAATCACATCACTTTTTCCGGGAGCAATTGGCGACGTTGGCTTTTTTGGGCTTGTACAACCACAACTTGCCGATACCCTACTGATTATCAATGGGTATTTTCCAGTATTATTAACCTTAAACAGCACTTTATTATCCGTATCCTCTTTAATAGAACCAAAGTCATGGTCTACTTTATCAAAAGACATTGTCGTGAGCGACTTCATCATTTCTTGCTCCGCCTTCTCCGTCTCAATTAAGGATTCTTTTAACGCTTTTTCATTTTCCTCATTCGCAACAATAGAAGATTCGATTGTTTCTTTCTTTTGCTTTTCCTCAGAACAAGATACTAAAGAAAGAATCCCAATAATAACTACAAGACGTTTCATATCTAGAATAAATTAACTTAAACAAAAGTAAGAATATTAGTGTTTTAAGCCTAGTCAGTGAACGAATATTTGGCAAGAGGTGGTCCAGAAGTGCCTACTTTAAAATAAAAAAGTCATACTAGGGGGCCAAAGGTCTGAATTATCGAACCTTTTGTTAGTAAATAGAATTCCTTAATACTAACATGATTATACTACTACCTAAGCACTGTAACATGTCCAGTAATCCGTACAGGATTATCGGTGTTTGGTAGCCTATAATAAACCTCCCAAATATATACTTGATCTTGGACTTTTTCTACTTCTTGATTACCTCCTAATAGCCTTGGTCTTTCACCATTCCAAGCTCCCTTTGTATTTTGAGTGGTAGTGGGTATCTCAGGTAATTCATTTGTCTCAAAGATAATTTCTCCCCATCGATTGTAAATCCTAAATACATAATCATTGGGGTCAATAGCATGACTAAAGACAGGATAAAAATAATTATTCGATAATTTACCGTCAGGTGTAAAGGCATTAGGAACATATAAAAGCGCATCAGGCTCTATTTTAATGCTCTGGATGAGTGTATCGGGGCAATAACCCATATTCGTAGCGATAAGCTGAATTTCATAAATTCCAGGAGGGCAGCCGTAAGTATAGTTAACAATATTAAAACTATTCGGATCATAATAAGGTGTTGGTGTTGTGAAAAGTTCTGAATAATCCAAGGTGGGGTTACACTCGCCTAAGTTCCATGAGTAGTTGGTTGCATTTATTGAGGTATTAATAAAATCAAATGTAGGATTGAAAAAAGACTGAACGTTAGGCGTGACGTCAAATGATGCTATTGCCGGTTCAATCGCAATAATAATGGTAGTATCAATGGCTAGATCACAACCAAAACCAGAATTATTTAAGTAAACAACCACGTTGGTGTCTCCCGTAGATAGATAACTCATGGAGCTCGATAAATTAGGCCCTTGTTCTTTGACAGAATCACTGAAGGAAACAGTATATAAATACCAAGTAAATTGGTTTGTTGAAGACGGTGTGCCGCCAGTTACTATTGCTTCTACATCATGAATCGAACCAAGGCAGGAGTACGGATCTGTTTGTAAACTGACAATTGGATCAGGATATACTGAAATCGGCAAGGTCGTTCCCCCATCACATCCTTCAATGTCTTGAATTATTGAGAGTTGGTAAATTATATTATTCGTAAGGGGAGGCGTGGTATAAGAATAATTGTTCGAATTTGGAATATTTACAAATGGAGCTCCTGCCGGATCGGATTCAGCCCACTGGTAGTTACTGACATTTCCAAAGCCTCCTGTTATGGTACCCGTTAATAATACTTCAGCTCCGACGCATACTTCGTCAATTCCTATAATACTGACAATTGGATCAGGTAATATGCTTACTGTAATTGTGTCTAAGGAATTTGATGAGCATCCAACACCAGTTTGTAGAACAGAGACTGTATAATCTTCAATGCCTATAGGAATATTTGGCGGGCAGAACGTAGGATTTGAACCACCTTGATTCCATGTAAGTGTTGATGAGCCAACTCCACCGGTAATTACAGCATTTATGCATTGTGGAGTTCCACCGATACATATGGTCTCATCTTGGCCTATAATCTGAACTACGGGATCTGAAACAACTCTGATTTCACTAGGTAAAGATGCTAAGAAGCCACATCCATTAGGAGCGTAAGAAATGATACAGTAATAGTAAAAATATCCAGTTGTATTGAACGGTTGCGGTTGATACGAAGGTCCAAAAGGCGGAGGAGAAGGCAGTAGCGTTCCTCCAATATTAGAATTTATTTGATTCTGATACCACTGATATGTGGGATTTCCTGCACCATTTAGGACTTGAACTGTTAGTGGTAATGTGCCACCAACACAAATGGTGGTATCCGTGTATGGTTGCAAGGAAATAACCGGATCTGGATTTACATTTATGGTGATATTAGCAATGCTCCCGTTGCAGCCACCTAGAAATGCAGTTGCAGTATAGTTGGTGGTATCGTTAGGGCAAACTTGAATGCTATGAGGAAAGAAATAAGTTACTTGGCCAGTACTCCATTGAACAGAATCAACGGCTACAGCACCTACAAAATTTGCAGTAATATTCGTACATCCACCTTCACAAATTGTATTTTCTACCGCTGTAATAGTTGAAATATTTGGAGGAGCTTGCACGGTTACGGTTACTGGATAGGCTTGACTTTGACAACCTCCTAAATTCAGTGGCAATGAATAGGTAACAATATATGTAGTTGTAGCAGAAGGAGCAGCAGTAATGATTTGGGTAATGGCAGATCCTGATATCTGAGCAATTGGCGTCCAATTATAGGCACCTGTTGGAGGAGATAAAGTAGGTAGTCCATTGGCTTGAAGGGTAGTTGTAGAACCAAAACAAATGGTGTCGAATTGAGCAAAAGCTGTAACAATCGGGATTGGACTTACATTAACAGTCACCGTAAAGGGATTTCCCGGGCATGTTAATGAGGAGGAAACAGGATAAGAAGGAGTTATACTATAGGTTAATGTGCCAAATTGTGGTGGAACAGGTGGTTGAATAGTTAATACTTGGCTTATTCCATTTACGTTGGATTGAGCACTACCTCCAGTTACTAATCCAATTGGATTAGAAATTGGATTTCCCCAGGAATAAAGAGTGCCATTTGGAACTATTTGCGATGGCTGATTATTTGAAATGGCTGGGGTTATAATAAATGCGTTACCTGAACATACAATTGCTGTCTGTGGTTGAATTAATGGTGTAGGTTGAATTGTGATTGTTACAGTAAATGGTGCGCTTTGACAATTGGATACAGTATCAATAGCTAAAACATTATAAATAACAGTCTGTACCGTGTTGGTTAGATTGGTTAAGGTTTGCGAAATAATAGAATTTAAACTGCCACTGGAATTACTCCAACCGCTTATGGTATTTAAAGGTGGTGGTGTAACCGTCCAAGTAAGAATGGTATTTACATTATAGACCGATGAAGGTGATAAATTCTGAACAGGATTATAAGTGAATGGTGTACCACTACAAATGTCACTAAGTTGAATGCTAGGCAGAGCCGGCGTAGGCATTACGATCACAAATACTGGAAACGGTGCTCCATTACATTGTGGTATACCAGGTGCACCATTCGGTGTGATTGTGTATTCAACAGTATCATTGACAAAGAGTATATTTTGTAAAACACCTGTGTTGAAACTCGGACTCGGATTACTATTACTTACTTCCCCTAGGATATTAGGATTAGCTAATACATTCCAAGTAAAGGTGGTACCAGGTGGTACGATATCGTTTGGCTGTCCTAATGTAACAGTTAAGGAACTACCGCTGCATATACTATAATATGCAGTATCTAGGCTCGGTCCTGGGTTTACAGTTACAGTTAAGGTAAATGGATTGCCTGGACAAGGCCCAGAGGAAGGCGTAATGGAATAAATTAGACTTTGCGGAATATTGGTTTGGTTCACTAATACCTGGTTGCTTAAGTCGCTAACGCCAACGCCTTGATTACTTTGTCCGTTAATGTTCGGATTATCTGCAACTATTGACCATGTATAAAGTGTTGTGGGTGGAATAACATCACCTGGCAATGCAGTAATTGTTGGGAAGTTTCCACTACAAATGGAGCCGAGTTGATTACTTATAGATGGTGTAGGAGTTACGGTGATATTCAAATTAAATGTTGATCCAATACAATTTCCTGACGTTGGTATTACAGAGTATGCAAGGGTCGTATTGGTGATTGAAGAGCTTGTTAATGGACCTGAGTTAAAAATGTTTGGATTTTGATTAACGCTTCCCGTCTCATTCAATACTGAATTATTTGCTGCAACTGACCATGAATAAGTAGTGCCAGAAGGAATGAAATTTCCTGAAGCAATTGGATTTGGAATGGTATCGAATGAACCACCACTACATATAATATCATTTATTGTGTTTATGAATGGTGCAGGATTAACTACCACACTGAGTTGAAAGGTATTTGAACATCCATTGAAACTATTTATTACATTATAATCAACTGTTTCTATACCCGGGGTTGGTGTAATGATAAGTAAGTCATTGATTGTATTGGTTGCCTGTGCAGTTGTAGATTCCCCTGTAACATTAGGATTTGCAGAAGCAGACCATGAAAAAGTCGATCCTGCCGTATTGGAAGTTAATAAGATGTTTAAAGGTTGTCCGTTTACAGCATTTCCGGAGCAAATAGGAAGTGGATTAGCGGTAGTTAATACTGGAATAGGACTTACAGTTACTACAGATGGAATGGTATCACTGCTACACCCGTTAAGTACATACCAAGCACTGTAATTAAAGGTTGTAATTTGATTCGAAGGATTAGTTATTTGACTAACAATAATGCTGCTATCAAGGAGTCCAGTAATTCCTGTACTCCAATAATAGGTCCCACCGGGAAGGTTTGGATTAGCTTCGATGGTATCGCTCGCCCCACTGCAAATATTTAAACTATTTACTGAAATTGTAGGCTTAGGATTCACCGTTACCGTTGCTGAGCTCGGCGCGCTCGGACAACCGTTGAGGGTATAAACGACAGAATAGGTGAATGTTTGCTGTAGGGTTGGATTGGCTAATGTTGGACTTACAGTCAAGGAGGCATTTGTCCCGCTCGGATTCCAAGCATAGGTTCCGTTAGGCCCAGAGGTATTTGTTCCAATGGTTACTGTTTGTCCGTTACAAATAGTTTGTGGCGGAGCCGCCTGTACCGTTGGAATCGGATTTACAACAACCGTCGCGGTTGCCGTACTTGTTGGACAACTTCCGATTTGAGTAACAACTGTATAGGTTGTTGTAGAAGTAGGATTAACGGTGATTTGTTGCAAAGTGGTGGGCGTAGTAATATTACTTCCAGACCAATTGTAAGAAGCTCCATTGGGATTCGCCAATAAGGTGGTAGATTGTCCCAAACAAATCGTGTCGTTTAATACGGATGCCGTTGGATTTTGAATGACAGTGACCGTAAAGTTATCGTTGCTAAAGCAATTATTGAGGGAATAACTTACTTGATATGTAGTTGTTGTGGTTGGCGATAAGGTAATTTGATTATTTTGGTAATTAGGCGGAATAACTCCGCCAGACCAAGTATAAACCCCACCTGTTGGGGTAGCATTTCCTATGATTGTGGTTAAACTCCCTCCGCAGATACTTTGATCTTGAATATCTAAAACTGGAATTGCATTCACTGTAACGATCGCGGATTGCCCATTCACGTTATTGGAACAGCTACCCACGGCAACGCTAGTAAGGGTATAAGTGAAGATTCCAGCAGTACCGGTAGACGCAGGAACGGTGATGGAACTCGCTGCACCGGTTGTAGTAACGGT
>CANJLG010000049.1 GCA_947475095.1 Flavobacteriales bacterium | reverse complement strand
TTTTTTGAGAAATAGTAATTAAAAAATGAATGAAGTTCGAAAATTTCAGTGTAAACCTTTAACAAATCAGGGGTTTTACCTTAACTCATTCCTTGTCTTAAAGCACTAATTTTCAACTTTCTAATCTCACTGCCTATGTAAAAACAACTTCACCCACCTTTTTTTCCTCTTTTCTTCTTTTAGGTTAAAGAATAAGGGATTATTTTACTAATTTTATTAACCAAACTTATCAATTGCTGAACTTACTTAAAAATATCATATCGTTCAGTCTCGGTTTTTTACCGAGGACAAAACCTGTTTTTTTTTATTGTTTTATTATTTACACTTGATTCAAACATCTTAAAATCACAAGTAAATCTTGTACCGAATGGCAGCTTTGAAGAATACAATTGGTGTCCAAATTGGGCTCCTGGGTTTTATCTTGATGCTTGTAAATATTGGTCTTCGCCAACAACTGGGGGTTCTCCTGATTATTTTAATGCTTGTAGTACTGACCTAGGAACTTCGGGAATGCTTCAATTTAGTGTGCCTCAAAATTCTTTTGGATTTCAAAATGCTAGAACCGGTCAAGGGTATGCTGGTCTTTGTTTTGCGCAAGTTAGTGCAGGATTAAATACTTATTCGGAGTATATTCAAATTGAACTTTCACAGGGTTTAGATTTTGGGAAATTCTACAAACTTCAATTTTATTTAAGTAATGCAGGAATATACTATTGTTCTAATTCAATTGGCGCACTTTTCACAACTAACTCTCTTAATATCAATACTGAAGAAGTAATACCCATGTCGCCACAATTTAATAGTGATTTAAGTTTATTTTTCTGTGACACAACGAAATGGTATGAATTGAGTTATCTTTTTCAAGCAGATGGATCAGAAAAATACTTAACAATTGGTGTTTTCAGTGAGATGCCAGAAACGTATGTAATTGATGAAAATGGAGTTGTGCAGCTATATGCTCACCGCTATTATTATCTTGACGACGTTTCTTTAGTTGAGTTTGATTACACTTCTTGGATAGAAGGAATTATGCCAAATATCTTTACTCCTAATGGTGATAATTCTAATGATGTATTCACTTTTGATAATTCAATAGTTAAGGCGAGAAAACTTACTATTTTGAACCGTTGGGGCGATGTAATCTTTCAAACAAATGACACTTTTATTTGGGATGGTTCTTTTGATGGAAAACCTTGTTCTGATGGCATTTATTTTTATCAAATTGAGATTACAAACGCAATAAAAACGAATGGGTTTTTGACATTGATAAGGTAAATCCTCAACAAATGAAAATTCTCAAACCATTATTGCCATTGAACTGAATGATTCCACCTATGTCATTGGTCCGGATTCCTCAAGTATATCTTATGGTACCCAAACATTCAACTCCAAAAGGTAGCCTATAGTGCAAAGCGAACCTTTGGAAAGGAGCGACATGGTAGCATCACTTTGCGGGTTGATTAAAAAATTATAGAATTTTAGTTTGAATATAACCACCCCTTTACGCGCGATTTTTCGTTACCTTCAACGAGGAGTACTGCAAAATTGAATATGCTAAAGGAAGAATGGATTGCTGGATCAATGAAATTAGACCGGAAGAGTCAATTGGCTTTGTACAATTATTGTTTTCCTGAATTAAAGAAAGCCGCACGAAAATTTTTCAGCACTGATGTAGAACTTATGCATGTCATTAATGGCTCATTCATTAAAATCATTGAAAACCTTCATAAGTACGAACCTATCAACTTCAACGCTTGGATTAAGCGAATTTGTACCAATGAATCCATAGATTACCTCCGAAAAAACAAAAAATACAAAGAAACCTTTCTCATCAAAGCGTCAGAAGGAATAAACGAACCTTTCGAAGCGCCTTCTATTGAAACGAGCATAGAAAATGAGCACCTTGAATCTCTTTTACTTCAACTGAATACCCCTTGTCGGATCGTATTTAATCTATTTGCCCTTGAAGGATTTTCGCATAAAGAAATAAGCCAATCCCTCGGGATTACCGTGGAGACCTCAAAATGGCATACCAAAATGGCCCGCAAAAAACTAAAAGACTTACTTGCAAACACTCAAAAAAAAATTATTAACCATGGATAAAAAGCCTGACGAATCTAATTCATTTAATCAAATTCCGGAAAACTACCTAATTGACTTAAACCTGCGCTTGGATGCCTTGGAAAAAAAACGCAAGCGTAAACGCATTTTCTACATATGGTTTCCTATCCTGCTGCTATTTGGGATTGGCTTAGGCATGTATCAATCACTTAGACCTAATTTGCCGACGACTAAAGTTTCTGTTGACAAAGCGCTTACCCTGGTTTCTCCTACAACTCCAAATTCAAATCGCAATTCAACGTATAAATCAACTCCCGATTCAACTCAGAAATCAATACAGAAACAAAACAGCCTCAGCAGACACCTTGAACCTACTCCTAAAACTTCCATTCAATCCAAACCAACTGAGAGTGCAACAGAATTGAATATCGAAACACAGCGAAAAGACACCATCCCCTATACTTCTGATGACGCTAAAATTGCGGCAGAGGGACTTAAAGCTGAAAAAGTAGCAGTTGCACACATCGATTCCAATTTTTCCAAGATCGAAATGTCTCCAAAACCAAGTGAATTTAGGATTCCCTTCCGAGAAATACCCCCGATTGCTTTGCACCGCATTGGCTTTTTCACATGGCCCATCTTAGAGACCTCGCAAGAAAGAAAAACGGAAGTTTCTTGGCAGCATATGCTCGGGTTTTCCTGCGGTGTGAGCGGGATCATTTCCTCTTTTACTCCGATGGAAAACCCCGTAAGTTCGTTTTTAAATACTACCTACGGCGATTATAAAAGCTATGCCCAAGCACGAAAAGAAGCAGAGCGCGCCACCAGTTCCTTGGATTTATCGGTATTTTATCGGCAACAAGCCAAACATTGGTTTTATCAAGTGGGGATCGCCTATAATGAATGGGGTGAACAAATTGTATATCCGTTCAATTCAATTGATGGAACCAACCGCTACCGTTACCTCAACATCCCTATCTTTGCGGGCTATCAATGGACCAAAAACAAAGTGAGTCTAAGTCCAATGCTGGGACTATCTGCTGGAATTAAACTGAGCGGAAGAGGGTACTATCTAATGCCTAATGGCGGTGTAGACATCGTTGAAGCACAAACTTTTTCTACTTCCGGTATCGCACAAATCGAATTGGCGTATCACCTGAATCCATTCATTTTCCATTTTACCCCTGGTATTCGTAGCTCCATTGGTTCCCCTGTAAAATCGGCGGTTACAAAAAATAGCTACCAAGCGATTGGATGCCAAATCGGGTTTATTTATCTTTTGGAGCATAAAAGAAAGTGAATCCCCCCTTTTACTCGATGAGTTGCGTTTAGTAGAATGTACCTTCACTAAACGATACCTCATGAAGACACTTCTATTCGCTTTTATCGCCATCCAGGCTTTCATGTCCACGGCGCAACAACCCAACTACATGCCCTTAGATCACAACAATGTATCCTGCTTACTCGATGACGAAGGTGGGTTTTTTAACCATCTGCAGGTAGGCATGAACGGTTATGAAATCCCTAAAAACAGTGGCTTATCTACCATTTTTGCCGGAACCTATTGGATGGGAGCTGAAGATGTGAACGGTGCACTTTATGTTTCCTCCGTTATGTATAGCGGTGGAGGCAGCTGGAGTGCATTTCATGGTGGCCCAATCGCTAACAACAGTGCATACAATTCCTTGGCCTATATGAATCAATATCAACAGTCCATTTGGAAAATAAGCGAAGCAGAAATAACCAACCATCAAACTAATTTTCAAACACCGGGTTATGTTGTCCCAAATGCCCTATCCACTTGGCCCGGAAATGGCGATGTGTCTCTTGGAGTGGCAACGAAGCTTGCTCCCTT
This sequence comes from Flavobacteriales bacterium, assembly GCA_947475095.1. Taxonomy (GTDB): domain Bacteria; phylum Bacteroidota; class Bacteroidia; order Flavobacteriales_D; family Crocinitomicaceae; genus UBA952. Next base: position 6,444 of record CANJLG010000049.1, on the reverse strand, counting down.
TGTGGATTTAAACGGTAATGGACTCTACGAACCCTCACTCGGTGATTATCCAGACATACGGGGCGATGAAGCCGTTTACATCATTATGAATGATGAATCGTACCAACCCGATGGAAACCAATTGGGGATAGAATTACATGCCATGTTTTATCAATATAGCTCGGGAACCTACCTAAACAACACTACGTTTCTTAATTTGCGCGTCATAAATCGAAGCAACCGCACGTATTACAACTTTCATGAAGGTCTTTACCTTGATTTTGATCTTGGTAATTATTCAGACGATTACATAGGTTGTGATCCTACAAAGAGACTGTTATATGCGTACAATGGCGATGACGTTGACGAACCTGATGGTGGAAATATTGGATACGGTGCAAACCCGCCCTGCCAAGGGGTATTGTGCCTTTCGCATCCCCTGGAAAGTGCCACCATGATTACAGGATCCATGGATGCGGGCATAACTACCAGTTTTGATACGACGGCTTGGCTAATGATGAACGGACAATACAGTGACAGCAGTAATTGGATGAATCCCCTAACGAACCTTCCCACCCACTTTATGTACGATGGCAATCCCAACTTACCCAATACATGGAATGAAGCGGCCAGTAATAACCCCGCAGGTGAACGCAGAGGAATGCTGAGTATAAGGGAAACGACATTTCCACAAAACTCGTCTATCTGTTCTGATTACGCATTTGTTTATGATCGATCTGGCAGCAGATTAAACAACGTTCAACAAGTTCTAAATATAAGCGGGGCTTTATTGAATGCATATCAAAATGGCGGAAATTTCCCCTGTCTTTCTAGCGCCTTTAATGAACTTTCTGATGAAACACTATCACCGAGCGAAATAGTTGTTTATCCCAATCCAAGCAATGGGAATATTCAAATAACTTGGAATAACATCCAGGCAAAACAACTTGAAATCCGAAGCATGCAAGGAGCGCTTGTTTATGCTGAATCCATCGAAAACATAAGTTCAAAAACGCTTGATTTAACCGTACTTGCAAAGGGGATTTACTTTGTTCATATCGGAACTCAAATGCAGCGCATAATCATTGAGTAGCGCAATCGTTTACTACCAAACCATCAAATATGAAAAAAATCATTATTCAGACAATTGTTTTCCTAAGCCCAATAATATCATTCGGACAAGAAAACGTAAAAGCGACAGAATTAAAAAGAAATTCAATTTATTTAGAGGCTTTCGGTCAAGGTCTTTATAATTCTTTTTCGTTCGATCGACTTTATAATGTTGACAAAAAAATCAAGACATCTTTTAGTGCTGGCTTGACAATTATTCCAGTCCCCGAGCTTTTCGTCCTAGGCGTTCCAGTTTCTTACAACTATTTATTCGGAAAAAAAAATCATCACTTAGAGTTAGGATTTGGTTTTACTGCCATGTATTTGCGACAAGGTCGAATTATTGCGGCTGAAGGCTATATTGACAACAATGGTTTATCACAGACAAATAATTTCGTTGGACATAGTAATGAATTCTATTCTTTCTTTACTCCAAAAATCGGTTACCGTTTTCAAAAACCAAGTGGCGGCATATTTCTGCGTTTAACTTTAACCCCACCAATTGCTGGTATAAATAAAATTGGTAGTGTAAAGGGAGGTAAATACAACTCAGGATGGACATACACAGAATATTTTACTAGTGCCGCTTTTTTTGGTTACCGTGTGTTTCCATGGGCTGGTTTTAGCATTGGTTGGACGCTTAAAAAATAAACTACACCTAACACACGTATTGCAAAAAAGCAGAATTATAAGCGGGTAAGAATCATGCGAAATTAATTGCTGCATTTAAAGCCTATGCAGAAAATTGTTGCTATAACGGGGGCCAGTGGGCACATTGGAAATGGGGTAATGGATCGTAAAGATTAAACTTCCATCTCTATATATTTTTAAATAAGTTAGTTGAGGCCTAATGATCTTGAATTAGAAATTTTACGATTGATTTACCTATATTTGAAACATAAATTAGAAAGCACATCAGTTGTATTAAAACGTAAGCATATGAAAGGAAAAATAATTTTACTGGCTCTATCTGCATTGGCAATTTCAGGCTGTAAGAAGAAGGTAAATCCCACACCAGAGCCTACTGCAAGAGAAATCGCGCTAGAGGATTATAACACCAATTACTTGGGTTCAGCAATATCAGATCCGGGATGGACAGGCAGTACAGTGACCTGCAATGCTGGAACTCTTCCTCAAACAACACATGATAAGGTAATCCAACGAATTAATTATTTTAGACGGATGGTTGGACTTAATGATAATACAACGCTTGACCCTTCAAAATATGGAATGTATCAAGATGCGGCACTGATGATGAAAGCCAATAACGCCTTGAATCACACCCCACCAGATACCTGGACTTGTTATACGCAAAATGGATATACAGGCGCTTCAACAAGCAATCTTGCTTTGGGGGCGCACGCTTCCAATGCCGTTACACTATTTATTAATGATCCTGGGGCAAGTAATACCAGTGTTGGTCACCGCAGATGGATACTACACTCAGCAAAAACTCAATTTAGTTATGGTAGTACAAATTCATCTATGTCATTAGGAGTTATTGGGGTTGCTGGTGGCAATACCAAAATACCTGCATTCATTGCCTATCCGCCAAATGGATACATTCCTCAAACACTCACTTTTCCTAGGTGGTCTTTTGGAATTGCGGGAGCTAATTTTTCTGCAGCTACCGTAACCATGACTGGAGATAGTGGCAATATACCCGTAACAATTATATCGGCAGGTGGTAGTTACGGTGATAATACCATCGTTTGGGAACCTCAAGGCATTGTTACCAATAGCAATGCTGATGTATCATACACCGTTACAGTGAGTGGGATTACAGGTGCCGCACAAACAAGTTATACCTACACAAGCATTATTTTTAAACCTTAGGTTTACTTACTTAAAAAATAATTTCAATAGAGGGTATTGATTTAACTAAAAATTATGTTGAAGCTTAATCTCTCCTAAATAGTTAGAAGAATAAATAATTAATAAATCGCAAAGAATATGTACAACGAAGAAGTAGAAAAACTTATTGAAATGGCTCTCCTGGATGGAGAGTTAACTGAAAGAGAAAGACAAATTCTATTAAGCAAAGCAGAAGCAATGGGGATAAACCTTGCTGAATTTGAAATGGTTTTAGAAGCTAAATTATTTGAAAAAAACAAAAGAGATAATTCTACTGTTGTAAATTCAGATAAAATGGGTGCTTTGGTAAAATGTCCAGCATGCGGGGCTATTGCAGAAACCTTCTCAACGAAATGTAATGACTGCGGCACTGAATTTAGAAACGTTAATGCTTCGAAAAACACCATTATTTTTTTTCAAAAGCTTGACGAACTTGAATCAACCAGAACAGAAACTGCAACAGGAGCTTCAGACAAAAATATAGGTTGCTTTGAACTACTTAAATGGATGATGTTTTGGTATATCCTATTGCCAATTAAGATTGTTCAGTTTTTCATCAATCGATCAAAACCACCACAATGGTCTATTACGGATACCAGAAAAGAGGAACTTATTCTAAATTTCCCTGTTCCAATGTCAAGAGAGGAAATTATTGAGTTCTTAACCTTAGCTGTAAGTAAAATCAATTCGAATACCTACTTCAACGCATTTTCTGACGACATGAAAAATAAAGGTGCATGGAATACTGTTTGGTTTAAAAAAATTCAACAAATTCAGTCTAAAGCATCGATTGCGATGATAAATGATAAAGCATCTTTAGAAATCGTTGATAAAATCGTTTTAAGTGCAACACAATCAATAAATGAAAACAATAAAAAAATCCTGCATATTTCGATTGCATTTGCTGCGGTGGTAATTTTATTCATCATTATGAATCTAATTATGACTAATGTATGACAATATCGCAACTTATAAAGCCCAAACTTGGTGTCCTTGATTTAAGCATCATCGTAATTAGTCTTGTGATTGGAATGGGAATTTTTAGAACGCCCTCCGAAGTTGCTTCTAAAGCAGGGACCCCTGAAATATTTTTTATAGCCTGGTCGATTGGCGCAGTGGTAACTCTTTTTGGGGCATTAACATTTGCTGAAATAGGTTCAAGAATACCAACCGCAGGTGGATTTTATAAATTATTTTCTATTTGTTACAATCCCATATTTGCCTTTATGGTTAATTGGATTACTGTTATTTCGAATGCGGCTTCAACTGCTGCTGTAGCCATTATGGGATCAGCCTATATTGCTCCGATATTGTTTCCAAATATGCTTGATTCATCATCCACAATACTTGTTGCCATAGCAACTGTAACTCTCTTATTATTCGTAAATTTATTAGGGATTCGGATCAGTTCAATGGTGTTAAATGGCTTGATGTTTATAAAAATAGCGCTAATTCTTTTATTGATTAGTTGCGCATTTGTTGCTTCTGGTATTCATACTCAAACAATCAATCCGATTCCATTGCCTGTTGAAGCAAATCCATTTAAAGCCTTTATTATGTGTTTTATTCCGGTATTTTTTACCTACGGAGGCTACCAACACACCATTAATTTTGGCAGCGATATTGCCAACCCTTCCCGTTCCCTTCCAAAATCCATATTTATTGGAATTACTGTGATTTTAGTCTTGTATTTGGCCATTAACTTTAGTTATTTTTCTGTTTTAGGTTTTGATCATTTAGCGACAACAAAAACCCTTGCTTCCGATATGATTGCTACTTTATTTGGCAAAACAGCCTCTGTCTTTTTATCGCTTGTTATGTTTTTTGCTGTCATGGCATATGTAAATGTTTCTATTTTAAGTAATCCTAGAGTGTACTATGCGATGGCTGAAGATAAGGTTTTGCCTTCATTATTTATGAAAGTCAACCCAAAAACGCAAGTTCAGGAGTTTGGTGTTTTAGTATTTTGTGGATTTATTTTTATCACCTTATTTTTCATGCAATCGTTTCAAAAGATATTGGAATATGTAATGTTTTTTGATAGCATTAGTTTAATTACTGCAGCTTCCGCCATTTTTATTTTGCGTAAAAGGGCAAAGGAAAACAAGACAGATGAAAGTGAAATTTTTAAATTAAAATTATACCCTTGGTTACCCATCTTTTATATTTTAGTTTACATCCTTGTAAACATCAGTGTTTTCATTTCTAACAAAGCCGCTTTTGGCTGGGGGGCCGTTTTGTTTTTATCTGGATTCCCATTATTCTATCTGATCCGGAAGGCTATTAATAATTAATATGAATCAAGACCTTAAAGAACTCTTCTTGCTTGACCCTGAGATTACTTATCTTAATTTTGGTTCCTTCGGCGCTTGTCCTAAACCCATTTTTGATAAATACCAAGAATGGCAGCTTCGTTTGGAACGAGAACCGGTTCGATTCATTGTTCATGATGGTGTTGGGGCCTTAGCGATTGCCCGTAAATCATTAGGCGATTTTGTTGGTTGTGCTGCCGATGATCTCGTCCTTATGCAGAATCCATCGTATGCCATAAATACAATTGCGAAGTCCTTACAATTGAATCCTGGAGATGAAATATTAACAAGCAATTTAGAATACGGTGCTTGCGATAGAATTTGGAATTATTATTGTCAAAAAGCAAAAGCAAAGTATGTGAGGCAGCATATTTCGCTCCCTATTCAATCCGTTTCATCTTTTATTGATCAGTTTTGGGCTGGCTTTACAAAAAAAACAAAAGTTATTTTTATTAGTCAAATTACGAGTGCTACCGGTTTGATTTTACCTGTTGAAGAAATTTGTGCAGAGGCAAAAAAAAGAGGATTGCTTACAATTATTGATGGTGCGCATGTTCCTGGTCATATCCCACTGAATTTAAACACACTAAAAGCGGATGTATATACTGGGGCATGTCATAAATGGATGATGGCTCCCAAGGGCAGCTCTTTTTTATATGTCAACAAAGAAAATCAACATTGGGTAGATCCACTGCTTATTAGTTGGGGTTACCAAAGTGATTTTCCATCGAATTCAACCTTTATTGATTACCACCAAATGGCTGGGACAAGAGATTTTTCTGCATTTCTGACTATCCCGGATTGCTTAGCGTTTCGGGAAAAATACGCTTGGGAAAAAGTTTCAACTAAATGCCGTTTATTGGTTCAAAAAAATGCAATGCGCTTTTGTAATTTGGTGGGTTCCGAACCACTTGCCGAAATTTCAAATGAATTTATCGGCCAATTGTTTAGCATTCCAATAGAAACATCTTATCCAGAACAACTACAGCAGCGACTTTATGACATATATAAAATTGAAATTCCTGTCGCAGTACAAAATGGAAATGCCTATTTGCGCTATTCTATCCAAGCATTTAATTCTCAGGAAGAATTAGATTATTTATACGATTCCCTTAAGGAACTTTTGGATAGCCGGTTTTTAAATTATAAAACATCTTGATTTAAGCTGGACTTTTTTAAAAGATCGCTA
>CANJLG010000048.1 GCA_947475095.1 Flavobacteriales bacterium | reverse complement strand
TGGGTGTCTATAGCAGCATGGTCCACCTCTTCCCATTCCGAACAGAGAAGTTAAGCCTGCTTGCGCTGATGGTACTGCCCTTTTGAGGGTGGGAGAGTAAGTCGATGCCGATTTTAAAGAGCCTCTTCAGTAATGAAGGGGCTTTTTTTGTGGAATAAAATGTAGTCTTAACTTTCCCCCTCTTGCGCTCCGCCTCGGCGGAGGCGGATGAAGGGGGAGGATGTTTTATATTAAGCTTCAACTAATCTCGATATTCAAATACATTGATAAACTCTCCCCCTCTAGAGGGGGATGAAGGGGAGGATGTTTTTACGTTACTTCACTTACAAAAGCATGCTCGGATTCCGCGTCTGAATGGACGCGCGATCCCGGTAGGAGTGGCTAGATACTAATTAATTCTTATTTCTTTACTTTTTTTTAGCTCAAAAAAAAGTAACAAAAAAAGGAGCAGCCTAGCAATACGCTTTACTTCGACGGATTGTGACTATCATAATACTTGAGTTAATTCGAAGTATTTTAAATCCCCACCAAATTTGGATGCTGCCGATTGAGCTTACAGCTAATCGCAGCATTTGCCAAATTCAATGGGTCTTCAAAACCTGCTTTTGCAAGGGCTAAATTGGTAGATATCCTAATGGACTGTAAGAAAGAGAATTGATTATTTGCCCTTCTTCCAATCTGATAATTTGGAACTTATACCCAATGTATTGCAAAAACCTGCTTTTGAGTATATATTGAAGCCGTAATCTATATTAATTCGTTTGAATTTTAGTCCTAATCCCAAGGAGAAGCCTGACATGCCCGGTTGTTCTTCTAGTTTTAATTCCTGTCGTCTATTGTAGTCAAATCCAACTCTCAATTGCAGAAAACCAGCTGTTATAAGTTCAATTTGATACGCGAAATGGCGTGCAAGTATTTCTCCAAAACCCGCTCCCGTATTTACTATTGTTTCTCCAGTTAAACCATCAATACTAGGTGCAATAGTTGGATCAAAATAGGTGATGTCCCATTCGTTTAAGTGATGGGCAATGATTGAAAATCTGAATGGTGCATGTTTTAATTTTATTGATGTACTCATTTGAATATCAATTGGTAAACTGCTTCGATTCGCTGACACATACGATTTTAACTGATACCCAATATTTTTGGCCAGGATGCTTAAACTAAATAACTTGTTTTCACTGTTATAACTAGCTCCAAAATTTGAACTAAGTCCGAAGGATGAATAGGTTTCTAAATGTGATCCGATAACATTTACATTAATACCGATCGAAAATAAAGGGTTTATCTGGTAGCCATAACCTGCTCCTGCAACATATTCGAAGGCAGAAAAGTTGTTTGTAAGATTACCAGTTGCATCTGTACCTTTAAATTCGCCATAATTGATGTAGCGAATACTTGGTAATAAGAATCCTTTTTTAAGTGGAATAACCGTGGCAAGTTGTCCGAAATTTATTCCACTGGCTAATAGCCCTTGATTTATGGAATAATATCCTGCCATAGTGGAATTAATCAAGGATGGATTTATAATACCTTGTGATGCATCAAAGTCCTTGGAACTGTTTGAGTACCCACCAATACCAGCCAATCGAGCACTATAATTAAAATTTAGTAAGGGAAAAGAAGATTTCCCACCGTTTTGTGCTTGATAATGAAAGCTGGCGAGAAGAAATAAGAGCACAATTTTTACCTTCATGGCCGACCAAACGTATTATTAAGTGTAAAATTGTACTTTATTTTTATCATTACCTCATTTTTTGTGTAATTTCAAGGAGTAAATTTACAAATCATGCGCAGAAAATCAATGTTGTTTGTTGGGGATCATGCTCGAATGTATTTTGGTTCAGCATCTAAGGTAGATGAAATCGATAATGATGTTCATTTATTAAGGTATCAAAGGGAAGATATTATTACAAATGAACCTGCAAAGGCGCTCTTTGATAGCGTTTCTCTTTCGTTCAATGAAACGTATAGTCTTGATGGCCTCCACAAGGATTTAATAAAAAACAAGAAGCATATTAATTTTAAGTGCGATGTGCTCATTGGTGACCCCACGGAATTACTATTTCAAGCATTTGTAAAAGAATTATTTTTAATCGAGGATCTCCCGTTTTTCCCTATTGTTTTATTCTTATATCCTGTTGGGATGAATTCATTAGATGCACGAAAAGAAATCTCAGCATTGATTTTAACGATGAAAGCAAATCATGTTTTAACCTATGTCATAAGAAATCCTCAGGACACATTTGTGAAAATAATGACTGCCTTAACTGAACTAGATTCGTTAAGCGATTTTATATTAATCGAAAATAACATTCAAAATCTTGACTATCTATTTGGTCATGATGCTGAAATATTAAATTAAGGTGTTAAAGTAATGGATAAAAATACGGTTAATGTATTATTTACGGAGATACTTAATAGGCATCAATCGTTTTTCATGTTACTTATTAGAGATAAGTTTGAACAGGATGATGCTAAAGATGTTTTTCAGGAGGCTTGTCTCCATTTGTATCAAATTTTGGAAACTAAGTTCGAGGGTAATGAAGACTTATTTAACTCTAAAGCTTGGCTCCGAACCGTTATTAAAAACTTCTGCCTCTCTGAATTGCGAAAGCGAAACCGTAAAAAGAGTGTCAAGCTCGTTCCAGAATACCAAACGACATTGATTCGTCAAAATTATTCAGAACCTGAAAGTTTGAATGGCTTGTCCTGTGCTTTATTCGATGTGAATGTCGTGATCTTTGAATTACTAAAATTAGTCAGCAAGCAGGATGCAATGATTTTGAAAATGAAGTATTATTATGGCAAACCATCTGATTACATTAGTCGAAAATTAAATGTAGCCCACGTAAATGTTACTATTGGAAGAATCAAGGATCGAATCGTTCAGAAATCGGGCATCAAGAATATTGATGAATTAATGGAAAAATACAATTGGTCGGATTAATAATTCATATGACGTTCCTTTTTTTCTAGGAAAATATCATCGATGGTTATTAGTATTCCTGTTTCTTCAACATTGCCAAACTCTTCGTTCACTGCTGTACCAAATGTCTTCATCGTGGAGGATAGGTTCATGTAAATATTCACAAGTGGTGGAATAAACTCTCCATTTTCGCGAACATGGCCATTGAGTACTTTGAATCCATCTTTAAAATCTAATCCTTCTAATTGTTTTTCAGCATAGCTGGTATCGTAGTTTTGTTTTAGAGGATTAATCGGAAGCATGAGCTTATCGTTATCGGGAAAGTATTTATGCATGAAATAAAGTAGGAAGTCTCTGCTATCTATATGGTATGTTGCATACATCGTTACTTTTCCAAAAAAATACTTGGTCTGAGGATTTAATTTTATAATGGCTCCAAGTCCGTCCCAAATATTATCTAAGGCAAATAAACCTTTTCGCGGATTCACAGTTGGCTGAAAATTAGGTTGAACCCAACTACGACCTAATTCAATGGTGTGCGGTAGAAAATCATTTTTAAAAGCATTGGAAAACGCAAAATAATGCGCTGTTGACAGGTGTATTTTTCCACTTGGGTCTATCGACCCCTTACAATTTTTAAAGCGATAACCACCAATTATTTCCTCATCTTCTGGCGACCATACGATTAATTGTTGATAGGCATATTCACCACTATCGTATTCATCTAAATCCATTGCTTCTCCTGTCCCACCTCCTGAGGCGCGAAAGGTAATTTCTCTCAATCGCCCGATTTCGAGTATAACATTCGGTGCTATTTTATCATTTACGATATAAATTTCGTTGCTGCCTTTACGTGTATGCCTCGTAAAACAATCTTTATTTAACTCCTGCTTTAGAATCGATCTGTCAATTGGCGCTTGTATATCTTTCATTTTATGGTCGTAATTCATGAACTATTTTTCGAATTTCGGAAGCTACTTCTTTATCTGTTAGTGAAGTATCAAACTGATTCATTTTTATTGCTTGCCCTACTGTGAATGTTAATGTTTTATTTCGTTGTTTAAATAATTCATCTGCCAAATATAGCATTTCAATGTTTGCTTTTATCCTAAAAAATCTTCTTAATCGGCTCAATCTATAGAAAAAAGGCGATAACTGGCCATCAATTTTTATTGGGATAACTGTCCTGTCTAATGAACGCGCATAGGTAACAAATGTTCGTTTCCATTCTAAATCTTGCACAAGACCATTGATTTTTCGACTCACTAAGCCTGCTGGAAAGATACAAATGGCGTGCTCTGAATTAAACGCTTTTTCAATGTCTTCTCGAACATTTTTTTTATTTATTCCGTGTTTATTGATGCCAATAAACAAACCACTTAAATTTTCAAGGTTCATCAGAATGTCATTGACAATAAATCGTAAATCTGGGCGATGATTTTTGAGGAGTGAAATTAAAGCAAGTGCATCCATTCCGCCAAGTGGGTGATTGAGCACGATGATCAGTGGCCCTGTTTTGGGAATGTTTTCAAGACCAGTTGAAGAAATCTTTAAATTGAATTCTTCCATAACAGCATCGCTGAATTCGGCATCTTTTAGTTCTCCAGCTTTCTCGAGTAAGGTATTTATTTCGTCTTGGTGAATGACCCGCTCAAGGTAGCGAAGAACAAAACCAGGCATCCACCGCAGTAATTTTTCATTTTTACTCGCAATTAATCGCCTAAGGTCAATCGTTTTCTTTTTTTCCATCTTTAATTGGTCTCGAAAATAGAACAATCGTTCATACGTATCATGGGAATTGAATAAAATTATTCACACTATTATTTTAGTAATTAAAATCGATTTCCAACCCATCAAAAGCGGGATAGACATTTGGTGGCAATAACTTTTCAATATCCGTATGCTTTCCAAATAAATGGGAAATATGAGTGAGGTAGGCTTTTTTAGGCTTGATAAAGGCAATAAATTCGAGGGCTTCCTTTAAATTAAAATGTGAAATATGCGTAGATTCATGCAAAGCATTAATAATGAGAATATCCAATCCGAAGAGTTTTTCGCGTTCACTTTTCTCGATGGTCTTAGCATCTGTGATATAAGCAAAATCGCCAATTCTGAAGCCTAGAACGGGCATTTTGTAATGATAAACTTGAATAGGAGTGATGGTGCATGCTTCCGATAAGTTGAATGGCGCAGTTGAAATGTTTCGTATGTTAATTTTTGGTATGCCAGGGTACGAATCGCCACTGAAAATATAATGAAATTCATTTTTTAAGGCATTTTCTACCGCGGTTGTACAATAGACATCCATGGGGGAATTTGAGCGATAATTATACGCTCTTACATCATCGAGGCCCGCGATGTGATCTTTATGTTCATGGGTAAAAATGATGGCTTCTAATTCCTCCACATTTGCGCGGAGCATTTGCTGCCTAAAGTCTGGACCAGCATCAATCACATAATTTTTATCCGCTACTTGGAAGAGTAAAGAGGAGCGTAATCGCTTATCTTTCAGGTCTTCGGATGTACATACCTTGCAGTGACATGCAATTAAAGGAACGCCTTGCGATGTGCCTGATCCTAACACGATAGCTTTTCCTTTCATTACTTGCGAATATAGTTTATTTTTATGGCTACAGTTCAATAACTCTTGCCGATTCATTTTTTCGAAGGAAAAGAGTCAGAATCGTTTTCACGTCTCTATTTTCTTTCTGTTTATTAATATAGTGTTTGTAATCAGTGGGACCTTTTCCATGAAAGTGATAAGGAGCAAAGCCATATCCTTGATACACCCCATTTTCAATCCAAACGACGCTTTTCTCTATCTTTTCCCGGCCTTTATCGATAATATAAAAAGAACGACCTTCAAAAGTTAAGGCATCAATGCACTCGTTTACGCGTTTATTATAGTCGTCTTCGTGCTCAACATTAACGCAAGCTCCGGAACATTTTTTTATGGTGTAGTGAAAGCATGATTCTTGGCTTTGATACAAATGACATAGTTTTTGGCAAAGTTGGTAATGTTCTACTTTTGCGTATAAAAATTCAATCCCATCTTTTTTGCTGTTAAAATGAATCAATGGGTAGGCATCATTTTTACTCAAGGATTCTATCTTCAATGTGATGTATCCCCTTTCATTGAGCTGATCAAAAAGTCCGAATGAAAACACACTATTTCTAAGCGTCCGATTATATAAGGGTTTGTGAATTTTAATTAATTCGCTTTCTCGCAACATGGCAATAAGATCTGATCCTGTGATTTCATATTCAATACGAACAATATCTTGAATCATTTTTATTGCCTTTGCTGTTTTCGTATTGTTCAAGTGCTGTTCTACTCGTTTCTTTATGGAAATGCTTTTTCCGATGTAAATTATTTTATTGAACTCATTATAAAACAGATAAACGCCTGTTTTTAGTGGAAGGCTATCGATGGTTTCTATGGAGAGATTGGGGTGAATTTTTTTTGGATTTATTTCCGTTTGAATTAATCCAATTAAGCTGTCTTGATCTTTTGCATGCATAATTTGGAAAAGTTCAGCGGTCGCTAATGCATCTCCGCCTGCCCTGTGCCTTCCATTGATGCTAATTCCGAGGGATCGGGTTAGTTTGCCTAAGCTATATGATTCATGTCCCGGTATGATCAATCGTGCAGCTTTTACCGTGCAAAGGTGTGGGAATCTAAAATCATAGCCAAGCGTTTTAAATTCACTTCTAAACATTCCATAATCGAAAGCTACATTGTGCGCAACGAAGACACAGCCCTCACAAAATTCAATTACTTTTTTGGCAATTTCATAAAATTTTGGTGATTTAGCGACCATATGATCGCTTATGCCAGTTAAACGAACAATAAATTCAGGAATGGGTATTTCGGGATTTACCAGTGTGACAAATTCGTCGATTATCTTTTCACCATCAAATTTATAAATAGCTAACTCTGTAATCTTTGAGGCATTTACGCTACCCCCGGTTGTTTCAACATCAATTATCACAAAATGCATGGTGCGAAGTTATTTAAAATAATGCCTAGTTGTTGGTTATAGTTGCAATCAATTTTAAACTTTTCGCTTATATTTGCTATGAATATTAAACATACCCTTATGAAATCTATTTTCGCTCTTTTCTGCTTTTTTATCGCAATAGGAAGCTATACTGCCCAAAGTAACTTTACCGTTTTCAACAACGGGGGACAGAAGTTTTTCTTGATTATGAACGGCATCAAACAAAATTCATTGGCGCAAACCAATGTAGAGGTGAGTGGCGTTAAAAACGGTGGGTATTCGGTTAAATTAATTTTTGAAGATGGTAAAACGGGTGATATCGATAAGAATTTTTTCATTGAATCAGCAAGCGATATCAACACAAAAATCGTTTTTAAGAAAGGAAAAGGTAAATTACAATTGGTGAGTATGGTACCAACTGTAAGTGCTCAAAGCGGCTCGGATGTGGTTATTTTTAGACCGGATAACAATGCGGTTTATTCTGATACACCCGTGATAACGGAAAGACCAAATGACAGACCTCAAGTGATAACAGAAACCATCACCACACAAACCATCACCCAATCTACTGGTAATGGCAATGCAGGTATTCAGATTAATGTTTCTGGTACGGAAGGTCAAACGCCAAATAACGCTTCCCCGAACGGGACTCAAGGAGGTAATGGGTCTATAGGTATTTCAATTGCAGATCCGATCTCAGGGGAAAATATCAATATGAATGTTGGCGTAAATATCAACGATGGAACGACTACCAATGGTCAAACGAATATCAATCAAAATACATCGCGGCCAAATGGTGCTGCTGTTAACGTTACCATCAATGGAAATGGAGGTCTAAATGAAAAACCAAATACAGCTGTCATTCAAAACAGTAGCACCACCACAATCACCACGACCACTTCAAGCAATACCTCCACCAACGTCAAACCTGCGAATACTACCCCAAAGCCAGTAGCGCCAGCTGCAACGGTTTCGGGCTGTAAGAATACCCTAACGAATAGCACTGTTTTTATTGAAGATTTGAAACTTCAAAGTTTTGAAGACGACCGCGTTGATGCCCTGAAATTGGCCTTGGTTAACACCTGTCTTTACTCGGTAGATGCAGAAAAAATTATGGACTTGTTTACTTTTGATGCCAATCAACTTAGTGCAGCTAAATTACTGTTTGACCGCTTACTTGATAAAGACAAGGCTTCGGCCTTAACCAAGCACATTACCTTTGACAGCACCAAGATGGAATTCAGAAACTACATCAGTGGTAAAAATTAATTAGTTAGTCAACGCTAGCCTCGATACATTCCTCCTACGTCGGAACACTCGGCTAGCTTTCATTAAGTTTTTCGAACGCATCTCGGCTAGCTCCTGTTAGCTTATCGAGTGGACACAGCTAGCCTCGATACATTCCTCCTTTGTCGGAACACTCGGCTAGCTCCTGTTAGCTTATCGAGTGGACACAGCTAGCCTCGATACATTCCTCCTTTGTCGGAACACTCGGCTAGCTTCTATTAAGTTTTTCGAACGCATCTCGATCCAGGCGGACTCGGCTAGCTTTCATTAGCTTATCGAGTGGACACAGCTTGCTGTGGCTGTATCGAGAGAAGCACTTTTTTATCATACACCAATCAAATTATATGTGTATTAAATCTATCGTTGCTTTCGATTTTTACAATTTTATATTCTCTAGTCATAATAATTTTGTGTTTTAATGATGGTTTTGAAAGTCAACATCATCAAGTAATTACACCTAAAAAATATTTTATGAAACTGAAAAGGTTACTATTTACAGCACTTATGCTTACTTTCTTTGTGAGTTTAAAACAAAACACGTACGCGCAAACAGGGGCTGCTGTGCCAGGGCTAGAAATTTTTGACATCGCCATGACAAATTTATTAAATGATTATAACATTAAAGGCGGTCAATTAGCACTAACTTATAAAGGTCGCTTAATTTATAGCCGTGGATTTGGGTATGCTAATACCGCTACAAGTACGCTAGTACAACCTAAATCGATTTTTAGAATTGCAAGTTTATCTAAACCAGTTACAAGTATTGCCATTTTGAAATTGATAGAAGAAGGACAAATTAATTTGAATGATCACGTGTTTGGTGTAAATGGTATATTGAATGATCCTATTTATCAAAACTATCTTGACATCGCGGTTTCTAACATTACCGTAAAGAACCTGCTTCAGC
Organism: Flavobacteriales bacterium; assembly: GCA_947475095.1. GTDB lineage: Bacteria > Bacteroidota > Bacteroidia > Flavobacteriales_D > Crocinitomicaceae > UBA952. The sequence goes on along the minus strand of CANJLG010000048.1, from coordinate 2,255 downwards.
ATACTGGTGGTTGGGATAGTTATTATTCAGGAGATGCTTTTTTTGGGAATTGGACTGGAACAAATTCACCTTTTGCAATAACATCAATGATGGGTGTTACAGCACCTGGTTCGGTTGAAACAACCATTCAATATGTGCTCGAAAACACCTATTTAGATAATAATCCCGGGACCACTTCAGCTTACGGTAATATTGGCCATGCTATTTTAGGTCAAGTTATTGAAAAAGTGACTGGTCAAGGGTACGAAAATTATGTTCGCGATTCTATTTTGATTCCACTCAACATAACCAATATGCATCTTGGACGAACGGATTTAATCAACCAATTACCCATGGAAGTTAATTATTATAATAATTATAATTCTACTGTGTCATCTATTTACGGCGTTGCTGGTGGTGTTCCAGGGGCATATGGTGGCTATTGCATGGAAAATTTGGGTGCTGCTTCAGGTTGGGTAGCGTCAGCAGAAGATATGTGTTTGTGGCTGGCAGCGGTAGATGGTTTTTCTTCAAAACCTGATATTCTTGAAGCTTCTACAATTGCTCAAATGTCCACGCCATCCACCCAATACAATGGATTCGGTATGGCATTTTACTTAAATTCTTTCGATAATAATTGGTTCCATTATGAATCATTGTATTCTACTTGTGATGGTGAGTTGGCTAGAAGGGGAGATGAAATTAGTGGTGTTATATTATTAAATACCAAAGCAAATGTAGGAAATGTACAAGGAGCAATAAATGATATCTTATACGCATTGCCTTCTGTAATTACTACTTGGCCAACGCATGATTTCTTCTTAGATGTTCAGGAGCCAACAAATAACTTCATCGTGAGCCTTTATCCAAATCCAACGAGCGAAATTATCACTGTGGTAACTGATGCTAAATCAATTGGTTCTTCCTACATTATTTATGATAATATGGGTAAAACGGTATTATCCGGAATAATAAATGAAGCAACTACCTCAATAGCAGTTTTGAATTTATCTGGAGGAATCTATTTGATTAAAGTGGGTGAAAATTCAATTAAAACCTTTGAAGTAATTAAGAATTAAGGAATAAAATGATCACATCTTAAAAAAAGCGTAACTGGATGATATTTCTGTTACGCTTTTTTTGCATTATAATAGATGGATTCATCGAAACAGTTAACAGTGTGGTCTCCACACTGAGCTATTTTCGAATCTCATACGATAGATGTGGAAAGGCTAAGTGGCTTGCAAAACTGATTTTAATCTCACTCTTCTGATAGAAGTTTAGACGAAGTTTAAAAAAAAAGTGGTAGATTAGTTAAAATAAACAAACTATAGGACAGAGTTCTATCTTAAAATGGCCTTCGAAAAAAATGACAACTTTACCTAAATAAATTACTATGAAACTAAAAACTAATTTTCTAACTTTTGTTGCTGCTTGTAGTTTAAGTATGGGTATAATAGCACAAGAAAATTCAAAGAGCGCCAAGATATTATACAACCCTGATGCCGATGCAAAAACTGATATTTCCAATGCTATTGCATCTGCAAAAAAAGAGAACAAACACGTTTTTATACAGATTGGTGGAAACTGGTGTGGATGGTGTATAGCCTTTGATAAGAAAGTCAATGAAACGGATGAGTTAAAAAAAATATTCAATGAAAATTATGTCGTATATCACCTCAATTACAGTCAGGAAAATACCAATGTTGAAGTGTTACAAGAGTTAGGCTACCCGCAGAGATTCGGATTTCCTGTCTTCGTAATTCTTGATTCAGATGGCAATCGCCTTCATACTCAAGATAGCGCATATCTCGAAGAAGGGAAAGGACATAGCGTCAAAAAAGTGCAGGATTTTTTAGAAAAATGGACTGTCAAAGCCATCAACCCCGATAAAAATAATGAATAAGCTTCTATTTCTTGGCAAGCTATATGGCAACAGTATGGTCTGGCTTGCTTAGCAAAACTATAAGATTCAATTTTACGAAAGAAGTTCAAAAGCATAATAGTCTAAACTTTAACTATATTAGACCTAGATTACAGTTTGAATGATCAGCTTGTATGCATTTTTCTTCTCGTCATCGCAACTTGCTGCAGATATACTATTAACATAATAAATTAATCATTAAAATGAGAAAAAAGTCCACATTACTGCATTCCTTGTTTTTGATTTGTTTTGTTCCATCCATAACTTTTGCTCAACTAAGCTCTCAACAAATTGATTCACTGGTGACGGATGCCCTGGTAAAATTTAAGGTCGCAGGGGCTGCAGTTGCTGT
>CANJLG010000047.1 GCA_947475095.1 Flavobacteriales bacterium | reverse complement strand
TCAGACCAAAGGGTAACTCCCAAGGTTTTATCAGTGTTTTCTGGCTTTGGAGCCTTTGCTGTTGGTGCAGATAATAAATCCTGAAAAGTTAATAGTTTTGGCTGTTTTTGAGCCGATAACGATACGGCGAAAAATAACGCTGTAGCTGTAAGTATTTGTTTTTTCATAGTTTTTTGTTTTTTTTTCTCAAAAATAGATTTTTTTTAGTTCTTATCCAAGCCTTTATCTCTCAAAAAAGGTAATTCTTCTCTATAGGAACACAGTGCCCTTTTTGATAAACTTAGCGATTTTACGTTTTCATGTTCTTGATTAAGTGTTAGCATTGATTTCCCGCTGTATTCTATTATCATTGATTGCCCAGAATATTGAAGCCCATTTCCATCCTTTCCGATCCTATTAACTCCAACAACGAAGCATTGGTGTTCTATAGCGCGGGCACGAAGCAAGGTTTCCCAATGCAATATGCGTTTTTCCGGCCAGTTTGCCACGTATATCAATAGGTCAAATTTTGAATTTCCATACTCATCTATGGTATTATTTACACATTCAGAAAAACGTAAATCATAACAAATTTGCAAATTAATACGCCAACCAAGGTAGCTCACTATTTGCTCTTTTTGACCTGCAGTAAAAACCAACTCCTCTCCGCCAAGTGTAAATAGTTTTCGCTTATCATAATAGCAAATTTTCCCATCAGGATAAACAAAACATCCCTTATTGTAAAACTTATCAGCCTCTTTAATCATCAAAGAAGTATAAATGGCTGCATTTTTTTGCCTGGCCCAATTCTTTAATTGCTGAATACTTTCCGAATTTTTAATGTCTTCTGAAAGTTCAATTGCATTCATACTAAAGGCAGTATTAAACATTTCGGGAAGGAGAATCAAGTCTGTTTTAAAATCGCTTGAAAGCAGGTCATTTACTAAGGCAATATTTTGCTTTTTATTTTCCCATGCTTGGTCTATTTGTACTAAAGTAATGGTTAAATCGTGCATAATTTCAAGGAGGCTTGTTGAAGAGTAAGAGAATCTTTAGCAAAACAGAAACGAATTAGTTTATCATCCTTTTTATCAGCGTAAAAAACGGAAATCGGTATTGCGGCAACGCCATGATTTTTAATTAACTCTTCGCAAAATTGAACGTCTGATTGCTCACTTATTGAAGCAAAGGATGCTAATTGGAAATAGGTTCCTTCACAGGGTAATAAATTAAATTTACTTCCTTCTAGCGCATTGCGAAAAGCATCGCGTTTTCTTTTGTAAAACTCCCCTAATCGTTCCGGATTTGATTGAGGAAGATACGCAGCTAAAACTGCTTGGGCCAAACTATTCACTGAAAAAACTAAGTATTGATGAACTTTTTTAATTTCATCCAAGACCCTTTTTGGCGCTGTTAAATAACCCACTTTCCATCCTGTTATGTGAAACGTTTTGCCAAACGACGAAATAATTATGGCTCTTTCTCTCAATAATTCATTAAATCTTGCGGAAATGTGTGTTTTTTCAAAGGTTATAAATTCATAAACCTCATCGGACAAGAGAAGTAAATTGGGGTATTGTTCCATTAATTCAAGCAAGATCAACATCTCCTCTTTATCCCACATAACGCCACTTGGATTATGTGGCGAATTAATTATCAGCATAGTTGTTTTAGCACTCACCGCCGACTTTATTTTATCCCAATCTGGCTTAAACTGCTTATTGAGGGAAACGTGAACCGGTTTTGCGCCAATAAGAAGTATGGGAACGTCATAGCAATCATAGCAAGGGTCTAAAATTATTACTTCTTCACCTGGCCTAACAAGGGCTTGAATGCTTGTAAAAATACCTTGAGTTGCTCCGGCAGTTATTAGAATGTTTTCTTCGGGGCAGACTTTGATTTTGTTAGTGTCCCAAATTGTATCGGCAATTGCCTCTCTTAATAAAACATTGCCTTGCATAGGGGCATATTGGTGATGATTTTGGCGAGAAAGCTCTGTAATTAAGTGCTGTAATTTTTCATCTATCGGAAAATTTGGAAATCCTTGTGCTAAGTTAATCGCTTGATGCTGCGAAGCCATTAATGAAATTTTTGAAAAAATAGTGAGGCCAACTGTTGGTAATTTACTTTCCATTATTGTTTAATTAATAAATACTCAAGGCAAGGATCAATATTATTTAAGAGTTGTGTTTGGGTGGGGTAAATAAGAACGTCCGGTATAATTGGATCTAATGATAAGGCATTCAATGATGCCGGCGTAATTTTTAATGTAGAAAAAGACATTGATAATAAGGTATTAGGCAGCGTGATTTGAGCGGAATTAGCAAAAGTACCTGTAGAAGTTCCCATACATGGGGTGCCGACAATTAATCCGCGATTAGCGCTTCTAAACCACCCGGTAAAATTGGCGGATGCGGACATGGTTAATCCATTTGTTAAGAGGGTACATTTTCCAGTGTAAGGTTGGATGTACTTATTTTTAAGTTGAGTAGTAATTAAAATCGTATCGCTTGTGCCGAACGGACTTTGATAAAAAGCCAATTCTCGGCGAATTGCCTCGCTTGAATTTCGATGACGACCCATCTTTTTAAATTGAAGCCTTTGCTGAAAACTTAAAGTGGAAAAACGATCGTGTGCACTTCGCTTATAAACGTAATTCGATTTAGTACTTGATTGGTCGTTTGCTATCAGAAGTCTAAGATACTCTTCAAGCCCAACAAATCCACCTGTATTATTTCTTAGATCAATTACCAATGATTCGACCTGCTTTTCTTTAATTTCTTTGAAAATTTGTGTGAGCTTGTTCTTAAATTTTTTATACGATTTGGGGCTAAAAGACGATATAACAAGGTGAGCAACGGAACCCTTTATACTTAAAGATACGTTTTTTTCATTTGGCGTAATTTCCAGTAAATTACTTGAGCGATTAAACAATGGAGCCATTAGTACAACGGATACCGTGTCCTGGCCTGGCAAAGTATATTTAATGTTTTTTTTGGGAGATCTAGACATTAAATTTAATAAAGAATTGAGTTGGGCAATTGAAAATTCTTCTCTAGCAGAAGCAACATCTCCATCTGTTGGGCTAAGTCGAAACGACGACTCTTGTGTTTTTTTAATGTTTATTTGGTCAAAGGATATTAATTCGCTCCCTTTAGGAATGCGGTTTTTCCAACTTTTTTCGACTAAGATTTTATTATCAATCTCAACTAAACGAAATGGTAGAAAATAGCGTCGCTTGTATTTATAGGATGCTAAATATTTTGGAATTAAAAAGGTGTGGGAATCCTTTAGAAGGCGCAGCCAATCCGTAACCAATAACGAAAAATCATAAATGGAAAGAGGTTCATTGACCATCAATATCGAAGCATTATAAGAAGAATCAAAGGCTGCTTTTGAACAATAGGCGTAAAGTGAGGGATGTACCTCATCGAGTTTCCTTTTTATAAATTGAAGATCACTTAATAATAACTCGGGACAGATCTTGTCGTTTAATACGTCGACATTGGACTTTAAAAATAACGATGTGCAAAATTGAGCCTGAGAAGGAGCAATCAATAAAAGAAAAAGTAACTGAATGAACAGGACCTTCAACATGGCGCTTTCGTTTATGCAAAGATAAAAAAGCACTTGATTAAACGGCTTTGATAGCACAATGATTTTTTGGGCCCGAAAGGCCCTTATTATTCTGATACAGTTATTAATTAAACTATTTAGCTTTTACGTGTTAGCAAAAACAATGCGATGTTATATTTGTATTTTATCGATATAATTACAGTTTTTATAGTATGGAGCAAAAAATAATATTAATAGCTGGAGGCTCAGGTTTAATCGGACGAGCGCTTTGCGATACGTTGCGGAAAAAGGGGCATATTGTCTATGTTTTAAGCCGGAGTCCTAAAAAAGAGGGCGATATTTTTTGGAATCCTATGTTAAAAGAACTAGATAGTGCTCTATTGGAAGAGGTTCAAGTAATCATAAACTTAACTGGTGAAGGAATTGGAGAAAAAAATTGGACCTCAAATAGAAAAATAGCACTTCGTAATTCTCGAATCCAAACGGCAAGCTTTTTATTCGAAAAGGCAAAAAAAATGGAGCGTTTAGAGTATTACATTGGCGCATCGGGTGTAAGCTGCTACGGTTTTGAAGGGCACGAAGAAAAGAATGAATCTTTGCCCTTCGGTAGTGACTTTTTATCTGAACTTGTGAAAGAATGGGAACAGGCGAGTGATTTATTTTTAGAGAAGTGTCCTGTTGTTAAACTTCGTATTGCGGTAGTGTTGTCAAACGATGGTGGACTTCTTAAAAAATTCCAACCTTTATTAAAGTTGCGATTCTTTCCTTTCTTTGGAGATGGAAAACAATTATTATCATGGATTCATATAAACGATTTATGTCGGCTTTTTGATTTTTGTATAGAACAACGGCCTCAAGGCTCATTTAATGCTGTATCTGGAAATGACTCAAGTTATGCTTTTGCAAAAACCCTTTTGAAAAAAAGTGATAGGTGGGGCACTATCATTCGGATACCTGGATGGCTTATTAAAACTTTTTTTGGCGAAATGTCCGTCGTTATATTGAAAGGCATTCGTGTATCAAATGCAAAAATTAAAGCGGCTGGGTTCGTTTTTAAATACACGTTATTGGAAGATTGCCTTGAGTATTATAAAGAAACCGTAAACTTAATGTTACTGCTAACAACCCTTTGTAGATAAGTTCAACTAAAGGATAAAAGAACCCTTTCTAAAAAAACTACTTTCACTAAAACATTCCTAAATGAAAAAATTGAAAAAGATTTTTGTGTTGGACACGTCCGTCTTATTGCATGACCATCAGGCAATTACACACTTTAAAAGCCACAATGTTGCTGTGCCCATAACAGTGTTGGAAGAATTAGATAAATTTAAATTAGGGAATGATACTAAAAACTTCTCGGCCCGCGAAGTCATTCGTTTCATTGACAAGTTATCGGCCGGAGGGGGGCTTCAAGATTGGATTTCATTGGGAACCGGTTTGGGGGGATTTAAAATTATAATGGAATATAGTCCAAAAGTATTGGACGCTGAAAAAATTTATTCTGTCGGTAAAAACGATCATAAAATCATTAATTCTGCCCTGTTTTTAAAAGAACAAGAACCAAAAAATGAAATTGTATTAGTTACAAAAGACATTAACCTTCGGATTAAAGCAAAAGCACTTGGGGTTTTAGCGGAAGATTATGAAACAGGAAAGGTTACTGTTGAAGATATTACCTCAACAAGTTCGGCTACTATTGAGGGGATAGACTCAGATGTCATTCGGGAAATCTTTACACGAGGTTGGACAGCAGAAAAAGGAGTGTTAAAAGATAAAAAAATAAATAATGGCCATTATATTTTAAAAAACGGAAAATCATCTACTCTTGCATTTTACAACCATGTTACCGACCATATTGAGCGCATTGAGAAAGAGTTTGTCTACGGCATAAAGCCGAAAAACGCAGAACAAGCCTTTGCTTTTAACGCATTACTGAATTCAAATATTAAGTTAGTAGCACTACAAGGTGTAGCAGGAACAGGGAAAACCCTCTTGGCGCTTGCTGCAGCGCTTGAGCAAGAAAAGTCTTTTAATCAAATTATTCTAGCTCGTCCTATTGTGCCACTATCAAATAAAGACATTGGCTTTTTGCCTGGTGATGCTAATGATAAAATAAGCCCGTATATGGAACCCTTGTGGGATAATTTGAAATTTATAAAATCCCAATTTGGAGAGAATGAAAAGAAACACAAGGCTATTGTTGAAATGCAAGAATCCGGAAAGATAATCATTACCCCCTTGGCATTCATTCGTGGTCGAAGCCTATCTAACATCATGTTTATTGTAGACGAGGCACAAAACCTTACGCCACATGAGGTTAAAACCATAATAACAAGAGCCGGAGAAAACACTAAAATTGTGTTTACAGGTGATGTTCACCAAATTGACACACCATACCTTGATGAAAACAGTAATGGGCTTGCTTATTTAATTGACAAACTAAAAGGACAGGCGCTGTTTTCTCATGTTAAACTAGAAAAGGGAGAACGATCTGAGTTGGCGAATTTAGCAAACGAATTACTCTGATTCTTTTAATTCGCCGTCTGCTATTGTTATAATTCGCCGCTGAAATTTTTGGATTATTGATTTGTCGTGGCTTGCCATTAATATCGCTGTGTTTTCCTCTTTGGCTAAGGCAAGTAATAAATCCATGATTTCTTCTGATGTTTCTATGTCAAGATTCCCGGTTGGCTCGTCCGCCAAAATCAGTTGGGGTTTGTTTAATAAAGCTCGAGCAATAGATACCCTTTGCTGTTCCCCCCCAGAAAGTGTGTGCGGAAAATTATTTGCTTTTTGTTCAACGCCTACAAGTTGCAAGACGCTTAAAGATCTATTATGAATTTTTTTCTTGTCTTTCCATCCTGTTGCGCCTAAAACAAAATACATGTTTTGAATAACTGTTCGATCCATTAATAATTGAAAGTCTTGAAATACGATTCCTATTTTTCTTCTTAAAAACGGAATCTGTTTTTTCGAAAGTTTACGTAAATTAAAGTCTGCCACATTGCCTTCTCCTTCTGCCATGGGTATTTCAGCATAAAGAACTTTTAAAAGGCTGCTTTTCCCACTTCCGGTTTTTCCTACTAAATAAGCAAATTCGCCCTGTTCTAAAGTTAAAAAAACATTGTTTAATACCAGTTGTCCTTGCTGGTATACTTTTGCGTTTGATAAAGAGATTACTGCTGCCACTTTTTTTTTACAAAGATGGTTAAGCTAATGGATTTTATTTACACACTTTATTTTTTCTCTTAACACGCATAAGTGTATAACTTTTGAGCCTTGCTTAATCGCTAGGATTGAGACAGCGTAACTTTGTCGTTAATGAAAAAGACTGTTCTTATTTCTATGCTTATCAGCTTGTGGGGCTCCCATGATTTACGGGGACAGGCTACCTTAAAATATGACGCTCCTTATGTGTTGTATTATCATGCTGAGGAACTTTTCGAAAAAGCGCAATTTAGTGCCGCTAGAAAAGAATTTAACAACTTTATTCTTTCGGGGGTTCAGAAAAGCGACCCATTTCTTTCCAAAGCTTATTATTATGAAGGGCTAGCAGCTTTAGAATTATTTAATGAAGATGCGATTCCATTACTTGAGGCATATAATCTCAGATACCCTGAAAACATAAACAGGAACTTTATTTCCTTTAAAATTGGAAATTATTTTTTTCAAAAAGAAGATTTTGAAAATGCGGTCGTCTGGTTTGAACAAGTTTCAATTGATGAAATTGACCCTCTTAAAAAAGAAGAGTTATTATTTAAACATGGCTATTCCGCCTTGCAGCAAGGCGATCGTTTGACCGCACTGCATGCATTTAGAGATGTTAAAGATGGGGCTTCTCAGTATGCTGCACCTAGTTTATATTTCTTTTCTCACCTTAGCTACCTTAATGGCTCACTGCAAGTTTCACTGGATGGTTTTGAGAAACTTAAAGTTGACCCCAATTATTCCGGTGTCGTGCCTTACTATATTATTCAAATTTATCACAAACAAAATCGCTTTCAAGACGTGGTAAATTATGCCCCGACAATTTTAGATTCAACCTCACTCACTGATGTTTCAGATGTATATCACTTATTGGGAGATGCACATTACAAACTCAAACAATATAAGGATGCAGCTAAATACTTAGAAATATATTACCAAAAATCGCAAACAACGCGGGTAGATGATTACCAAATTGCCTATTCCTTATTTCGCATTAATGAATATGAAAAAGCAATAAAATACTTTGATCGTGTCGCTCGCATTGATGATAGTTTGGGACAAACAGCGATGTATCAAATTGCTGACTCATATCAAAAATCAGGGAAGCTTTTGCCCGCTAGAAGCGCTTTTTACCGTGCTTCAGAAATGAAATCAGTTGAAAAAATACAAGAAGATGCACTGTATAATTTTGCCATACTATCTTTCAAAGTGGACATTAATCCATATGATGAATCTGTTAAGGCCCTTGAAAACTATTTAAGAAAATACCCTAAATCAAACCGAAAAGATGATATTTACCAATGTTTGGTGAATGTCTATTCAAACACAAGTAATTATCTTAAAGCTTTAGAGTCTTTAGAGCTGCTTCCATCTAAAGACACCAAACTGAAGGCTGTTTATCAAGTTATTGCTTATAATTATGGGGTGGAATTGTTTTTGAAAAACAAGTATCGCGAAGCGATTAGTAATTTTGATTTGGTTAGTAAGTACAACATAGATTCCAGAATACTTGCCCTGTCAAAATATTGGCGAGCAGACGCCTATTATCATTTGGAAAAATACACTGAAAGTATAGCTGAATATAAATTATTTTTAGGTTCGCCCGCCTCCAATTCGCTAGATGAAAAAACAGATGCGTATTACAATTTGGGTTATGCATACTGGAATAAAGAGCAATTTAATGATGCCTTAGACGCCCTTCAAATTTACATCCAAGCGAATCCAAAAGATAAAGTTAAAAAATTGGATGCGCTGCTTAAACTAGCGGATGGTTATTATACAAATAAACAAAACGCGCTGGCTATTCAATATTACAAAGAAACGATTAAATTAAAGTCGGCCCTATCAGATAGAGCAACGTATTACTTAGCAAAAAGCTATGGGTATAACGGCCAATTGCAATTAAAGTTAAGTACACTGCTAGAACTACTGAACGATTATGAAGATTCAAAATATAGAATGAGCGGTATCTATGAACTTGCGAAGAGTTATAAATCTGCTTCGGAATACGATCCGGCACTACTTTATTTTAGAAAATACATTGCTGATTATCCACAATCGGGACTTTTGGTTGATTGTCAATTAGAAATTGCAGATATTCATTATAAAAAATGGAATTATGCACAAGCGGAATTGGATTTTAAACAAATATTATTAGAAAATGATGAGGTTCGAGATGTTTGTGCTGACGCAGTAAAAGGCTTAATGGCGGTATATGTAGCACAAAAACATCCTGAAAAAGCGGCCGATCTAGCTGATCAATATCCTTGTGCTGACGTTACATCAGATGAAAAAGAAAATCTTTTTTATAACCCTGCATTACAAAGCTATGTAGATAGCAACTATGTTAATTCTATTCCCTTATTTGAAACATACCTGGCTAAGTTTCCCGATGGGCGATACGCAAAAGAAACCCATTATTTTTTAGGAAACTCCTATTTTAAAACTAAAGATACAGTACAGGCCGTTAAAAATTATGAGGTTTATTTATCGGCAGGAAACAGCACATACTCTGAGTTTGCCGCCTTGAGGGTTTCTAATTTTTATTACGCTAAACAAGATTATGTTAATGGAATAAAATATTATAAAAAACTAGATTTAATTGCCACAAAAGTGGCAAATATCTTTGCGGCTAAACTAGGTCTTATGAGCTGTTATTTTCTTAATAATAATTTTCAAGAGGCCATCGACTATGCGAAAATCGTTCTTGAAGACAAAAACATTACCAATTTAGACCGTGTTGATGCCGAATATGTAAATGGAGTAGGATGCTACAAGCTTGAAAAGTATACAGAAGCGATTGCATCGTTCAATTGGCTGATTAAAAACACGAATACGTCAATTACCGCAGAATCTCGTTACTACCTTGCCGATATTTATGTAAAAAGCAACAACCAAATCCTTGCAGAAAAAGAGATAAATGCGGTCTTAAAAATGAAACCAAGACACGATTTTTGGATAGGGAAGGCCTTATTACTCAAAACGAATATTGACATTTCTAATAATGATTATGTCCAAGCTGAACAAAGCCTTCGGTCTGTGCTAGATTTTTATCCGAAGGATTTAAATGATGGAATTTTAATAGAAGCGAATGAAATGTGGGAGGAGTTAATGCAACTTAAAAACCCTATTAAAATAATTGAGGAAGAGGGAGATAAAAAAATTGAAATAAACTAGATCAACAAATGAAAACAGTCTTTTTACTTCTATCGATTTTTGCAGCTAAGGTCTTATTTGCACAGCCTGATGTTTTTGAAGTGGAAGGAATCGGCAATAGGGAGATTGAGCCATCTTACAGATTAATCTCTAATCCCAAAATAATAGATAGTATAAAGGTTTCTACCGTAAATCAACAACCCTTACTGCAACTTTATCAGGAAACGAAAATAAATCTTGATACCATCGAAGCGGCAACAGTAGAAACGACCGAAAAAATTAAAAAACTCTATCCTTTTTATGCAAAACTTGGAATTGGGTCTATAATAATGCCTTTAGGTGAACTATATTTTAATTCAACGCGCTCAAGAAGCACACTATTCGGGGCTCACCTGAAGCATTTAAGCTCTTTTGGGCAAATTAAAGGAAGGGACAAAGTTGTTTATGCCCCAGCAAGTTTTGATAAAACTAGTGCGCTAGTTTTTGGGAAGGTTATTAAAAGCAACTTCACATTGGGGGGTGATATTAATTATGAAAACCATGGATACCATTATTACGGAATCGCTAATCAAACAATTGATGCCGACTCAATACGTCAACGAATTCAGCGGACTGGGTTCGGCCTAAACCTCACCACAAATAGAGGTGACAGCGCTATTTTAAATTTTAAATTTGATCTTGCCTACAAAAATTTAACTAGTCAAAAACCGATGGAGGGATCTTTTTTAGACGGCAGAGTTCTAGAAAATCATTTTGACTTCAAAACCATGACTTGGTACAATAAAGGCAAAGATCGCTTCTATGCTGGTTTTGATGTTTGTTATAACGGATATAAATATGAACGCGCTGATTCATCCAACTACCAAAATGATACTAATCTCATCGCATACAATACCATCATCAACCTGTCTCCTGGTATTGTCACTAGCTTTCTCGATAAAGCACTAGCCATCGATGTGGGTGTTAGTATCAGTATTGATGCAAATACTGATACGCGTGCCTATATTTATCCACGGGTGAAACTTTCTTATAATCTTTTGGATGGCTTGTTGGTACCATACATTGGTATTCGTGGTGGATTAAAACAAACAACTTTCGGAAGTATTAATGAAAGCAATCCCTATTCTTTAACAAATGTTTCTTTATCCAATGAAAACACTGCATATGATCTGTTTTTTGGTGTAAGAGGCGGAATTAGCAAACGGATTACTTATGGTGTCAATGCAAGTTTTGCGAATGTAAAAAATATGGCCTTTTTTATTACTGACACAACTTATTCATCCCTTAATAACCGATTTAATGTTATTTATGACTCACTAAACTTAAGCACTATTGAGGCGAATATTAGCTATCAATTGAATGAAAAATTAAAAATTGATGGCCTTGGACGTTTTTATAATTATGAAATGAAAAATGAAGCAAGAGCCTGGAATCTTCCTCAGGTTCGGTTCGTGCTCAGGGGAACATATAATTTATACGATAAGTTTTACGTTCGAGCTGATTTAACTATGGAGGGAGGACGTATGGCGAAAGTATACGGACCCGGAGATGGAATTATGAATGAAAATAACCAATATGTAAAACCCTTAGGTTTTCTTGCTGACGGCAATCTTGGTTTTGAATATAGATACAACTCAAGAGTATCTGCCTTTTTACAGGTCAATAATGTAGCTTCGCAACGCTACAGCCGATGGTTAAACTATCCCGTAATGCCTATTCAAATTCTCGGGGGAATAAGTGCGCGATTTTAAGACGATGTTTATCGGTTAAATCCAAGTATTGAAAAAAATTATTTGCATCATTCACGGGGGAAAAAAACT
>CANJLG010000046.1 GCA_947475095.1 Flavobacteriales bacterium | reverse complement strand
CTGGTTTAATGTAGATCCGAAGATTTCGATTTTTTCGCATCTACCAGAAGAAAATGACAAGCAATTTATAATTCCCACCATTTCATTTGAAACATTTTTAGAAATGCCAAATATTGTTCCAACTGCCTTCTCGTCGGGATGGTTAAATGCGGATGAGCTTTTGCTGAAAATTAAAGAAAAAAAAGTCCTTGACATTCCAAAATATTATTCTCTTTCAGAAAACATCTTAATAAAAGCTCCAACAGAACGCCTTCTAAAAAAGGGAAAACCGCATACCTTTACTATAGAATCTATAGAATTAAATAAGGTATTCTTAATTGTGGATGAGGAGGAATGGATTCCTTTTAATAAGAAAACTGAGGGATGGAATTATACATTGAACACAAAAACACCCGGGACGATTGAAGTGGTTGTGCAAATGTTAGATGACACTTTCTTGACACTTCTTGAATACGAAATCAAGTGATTTTTATTTTTTATCGGTTTAATTGATAAATTTATAACATATTAATCAATCTTACCGAACTCACAATGAAAAAAATACTTTGTCTTTCCGTATTTAATTTCTTAATCGCAGTAAATCTTACTGCTCAATGTTGGGAAAAAATAAGTGCAGGTGGGGATCACTCAATTGGTCTTAAAATAGACGGTTCATTATGGGTTTGGGGTCAAAATTACTACGGTGAAATTGGTGATAGTTCAAATGTGAATAGCGCCATTCCGGTACAAATAGGGTATGAAACAAATTGGAATAAAATAAGTGGCGGAACTTACCATAGTGTTGCCATAAAAGATGATGGAACGCTTTGGGCTTGGGGTTTGAATTCAACTGGTACGCTAGGAGATGGTACCACTATCAATAAAAATATTGCGACGCAAATAGGAACTTCCAACGAATGGGTTCAGATTAGTGGTGGTGGTAACCACACACTTGCCCTGAAGCAAAATGGAACACTTTGGGCGTTTGGGGGAAATTTTGCTGGGCAGTTAGGTGACGGCACATCAACCAATAGCCTAATACCGATTCAAATTGGAAATGGAGCAAATTGGAGTCAAATATCGTGTGGAGCAACATATTCAACTGCTTTAAAAACGGACGGCACTTTGTGGACTTGGGGAGATAATACATTTGGACAGTTAGGTAATGGAAATAATACTTCAATTAGTATTCCTATGCAAATCGGTATGTCTACAGATTGGAGTAAAATCAGTGCTGGAAATAATTTCACTTGTGCTATAAAAACAAACGGCACGCTTTGGGCATGGGGATACAACTCGAATGGTCAACTAGGTATTGGATCAATAACGGATAGCAATATTCCTGTTCAAATCGGTAATAGTTCGATGTGGAGCCAAATAACGTGTGGAGGGGATCATTCACTTGGCCTAAAAACAGACGGTACACTTTGGGCATGGGGAAGTAATTCTATGGGGCAGATAGGAGATGCAACAAATACCGATAAAAATATACCAACTCAAATTGGAAATGCTACCGATTGGAACTTTGTTAGCGCAAGCGATTGGCACCACAGCATGGCTTTGAAAACAGATGGCACACTTTGGACATGGGGTTATAACTCGAATGGTCAACTCGGCAATAACGCTACTAGTAACGAAAACTCTCCAATTGATCTCCTTTGTCCGACAACAGGAATTCAAGAATCTAAAATGGATCAAGTGACAATTTATCCCAACCCTAGTCATGGAAAATTCATAGTAAGCAATAGTGAACAAATTATTGAAGCCATAACTATTTACAGTGTATTTGGCGAAAGAATTTTCACCTCATTACCGCTACATTGTTCTTGGATAACGATAGACCTATCCTTCCAAGCAACTGGTATTTATTTTGTTGAAATTCGCGGCTTAAATGGGCTTATTACGAAAAAAATTATTCTATATTAGTTAAAATCCAATGTGATTCTGAATTGAAATTTTTAATTAACAGGTCATCAAATGCATAACATTCATTCAAATAAAAAATACAAAAACACAAAAAATATTCTGCGTGAAAACCTACGATATCATCAAAGAATTATTGTCCTACCTTTGAACTTTACTATTCAACGATTGTTTAAAATCTGATTGCTTTAAAAAAAATGAAAAAAACAGGTGTCTTATTAATTCAACTCGGTACTCCTGATAGTCCGAAAACAAAAGATGTCAGACGTTACCTGTCTGAATTTTTAAATGATGAGCGCGTAATAGATATCCCTTGGTTACTACGAAAAATTCTCGTTAACGGAATAATCGTTCCTTTTCGAGCACCTAAATCAGCTAAAATATACAAAGAACTTTGGGAAATTGGTGGCGGGGTGTCTCCCCTGCTAACACATACCCTGAACCTCAAGGAAAAACTACAGCATCATTTTACAAATGATGAAGTAACAATCGAAATGGCCATGCGCTATCAGCATCCATCAATGGATTCAGTTTTAGAGAAAATGCGCTTATGTAATTACGATCAAATTATTGTTCTGCCTCTTTTCCCTCAATATGCAAGTGCATCAAGCGGTTCTGCAATAAAAAAAGCCATGAAAATCATTCAAGAATGGTGGGTGATTCCTGAAATAAAAATAATAAGTCAATTTTACGAAAATGAAGGTTATATCAATTCTATCGTCGAAAACGCGAAAGAATTTGATCTCTCGTCGTATGACCATATCCTATTTTCCTTTCACGGCTTGCCAGAGCGTCAAGTCGATAAAGTGTATGAAGGCAGCGACTTGTGTGGCGATCAACCCTGCGACAAAGAAGTAAATGAGAAAAATAAATTTTGTTATAAAGCGACTAGTTATGCAACAACTCGATTAATCGCTAATAAATTGAACTTAAAAGAAGAGGATTACACCGTCTGTTTTCAGTCTCGTTTAGATAAAAAGTGGCTAACACCTTTTTCAGATAAGGTGGTAGAAGAATGGGGCAAAAAAGGTGCTAAGAGATTGTTGGTTTTTAGCCCTGCGTTTGTAGCTGACTGCCTAGAAACCATTATTGAAATTGGTTCAGAGTACCAAGAGATTTTTGAGAAGTTCGGTGGTGAACATGTTCATTTAGTTAAAAGCTCCAATGATAACCCAATCTTTATTGAGGGTCTTGTTAGCCTATTAAAAGAAAGAATATAATGCGTGAATAATAAATATATATCAAAAGACAGTTAATTAATTTTGACATAGCTGCTTAGTTTTGTAATTTTGTAACAAGTAAAATAACATATATGATTAATACATTAGAAAAAATGGCATACAAAGTAAAAGACATCAGTCTTGCCGAATGGGGAAGAAAGGAAATGAAATTAGCTGAAGCAGAAATGCCAGGATTAATGGCAATTCGCGAAGAATTTGCTTCGGCAAAACCTTTGAAAGGAGCTCGCATTGCTGGTTGTTTACACATGACAATCCAAACGGCAGTTTTAATTGAAACGCTAATTGAATTAGGAGCAGAGGTAACTTGGTCATCTTGTAATATATTTTCAACACAAGATCACGCTGCTGCTGCAATTGCTGCTGCTGGAATTCCTGTTTTTGCATGGAAAGGAATGAACGAAAATGAATTTAATTGGTGTATCGAGCAAACTATCTTTGCATTTGAAGATGGTAAAGCATTAAATATGATCTTAGATGATGGTGGTGACTTAACTAATTTGGTTTTTGATCATTATCCTGAACTTACCAAAGATATTCGTGGATTGTCTGAAGAAACAACAACGGGTGTATTGAGACTATACGATCGAATTAAAAATGGCACACTTATGATGCCAGCTATAAATGTGAATGATTCCGTTACCAAATCGAAATTTGATAATAAATACGGTTGTAAAGAATCCTTAGTTGATGCGATTCGTCGCGCAACAGACGTTATGATGGCTGGAAAGGTAGCTGTTGTTTGCGGCTATGGTGATGTTGGAAAAGGTTCTGCTGCATCATTAAAAGGTGCTGGTGCAAGAGTAATCGTTACAGAAATCGATCCGATTTGTGCGCTACAAGCTGCCATGGACGGATTCGAAGTTAAAAAGTTTAATTCTGTTGTGCATCTTGGTGATATCATCGTAACGGCTACAGGTAACAAAAATATTGTTCAGGGAAGCCATTTTGAGAAAATGAAAGATAAAGTAATCGTTTGTAATATCGGGCATTTTGATAACGAAATCGATATGAATTGGTTAAATACAAATCATGGTGATTCCAAAATAGAAATTAAGCCACAAGTTGATTTATACAATATTGCAGGAAAAGATATTATCGTTTTAGCTGAAGGTCGTTTGGTCAACCTTGGTTGTGCAACTGGTCATCCTTCTTTTGTTATGTCAGCCTCTTTTACAAACCAAGTGTTAGCTCAGTTAGAATTATGGGAAAATACATCTCAATATGAGAATAATGTCTATGTTCTTCCTAAGCATCTAGATGAAAAAGTAGCACGCTTGCATTTATCTAAAATTGGAGTGGAGTTAGATGTTCTTTCTGAAAATCAAGCTGATTATATTGGTGTAAAAGTTCAAGGACCATATAAGTCCGACCTTTACCGATATTAATCAAGTTTATACTGTTACATTTAAAAGCGAGGTATACCTCGCTTTTTTTATTTAATAATGGTTCAACTTAAGCTTAAATCCGCATAAATTGGGTTGCCCTTGGTATATTTAAACAACACTTTTCTCTAATTGAAACCTTAGCGAATCTTTGTCGTTTGAAATGAGGAACCTTAGAACCATGAAAAAAACCACGTTACTTTTTTGCCTTTTTAGTTCCTTCATAGCATTAAGCAATGAATCGACAGAAATCACAAAGCTTCAGTACGCAGAAAATTACAAAGATATTGCCACCAAACAGATGCAATTATATAAAATCCCTGCAAGCATAACACTTGCTCAAGGCATATTAGAATCAGGAAGTGGAAATTCAGAATTAGCAAAAAAACACAATAATCATTTTGGTATCAAATGTCATTCTGATTGGAGTGGTGAAAAAGCATATTTTGATGATGATGCAAAAAACGAATGTTTTAGAGTTTATAAGAATGCAGAAGATTCTTATATTGATCATAGCTTATTTTTAACAAAACATAGCAGGTATAAAAGCCTTTTCTTATTAAACATTTCAGATTATAAAGGTTGGGCCAATGGACTAAAAGCCGCAGGATATGCAACAAGTCAGAGTTATGCAAACGCTCTAATTAATTTGATTGAAGAATTACATCTCAATACTTTGGATTTAAACGCCATGGCTCTTAATCCAATAAAACCAAGCCTATTTTCAACAGAAAAATTCTTGCATTCAAATCGAGTGGTATATGTAAAAGCGCAAAAAGGTGATTCATATTACAAAATTGCAAAACGGCATACTATTACTTTACGACAACTACATAAATACAATGAACATTTTCCGAATCAAGATCTGCTTGAAGAAGGTAGTATTATTTATTTAGGTCCCCGACGTAACCATTCGCGAATACATAAGTTTGTTATTTTAGAAAAAGCAATGACGTTACGAGAAGTCGCTCAAAAAGAAGCTGTAAAACTTAAACCTATGATGAGGAAGAATCAAATTTCTTCTCCAGATGAACAACTACCTAAGGGAGAAAAGATAATCCTTCGATGATTTTAGCGATAAAACAAGAAGGTGATTGATGTTGTGTTGTTTGTTTGTTGAAAAGCCTCGTTCGCGGGGCTTTTTTAATTACCTGATTTTTATCGCAACTTGATAATAATTATTCACCGCGCCAAGAACTTCATATTTTATGTAAAATGAATTCGCCCACTCAGTAAATGCTTTGAACTCGTGTTGGGGAACGTTGAATTCATCGAAGAAAATCACATCGCCTGATCGAAGATAAGGCGTAATTAGAGTAAGTACATATAAAGTTGCCGTGTACAAATCTGCATCCATGTGAATCACTTTTTTCCGCGAAGGATCAAATGTTGCAAGAAAAGGTAAAAGCGTTTGCTGAAACAAGCCCTGATAAAATTGAAAACGAGTATCGTTAATTTCTGGTAAGGAATCCCCTGAACTCATGTCGCCTTTTTTAAACGGACCCCAATCTTCCGGAAGTCCTGTAAACGTATCAAAGCCATAAAACTTAGCCTCTGGGTGCCTAATGCGAGCCGTCCACCATCGAAAGGAATCGCCTTTCGAAACGCCAAATTCTAAATAATCGATTGCATTATCAAGTTCTTCTTGTTTAATGACATGTTCAAATAATTGTTCTCTTCGTGAGTAATCAAACTTAAAAGAATAAAAATCATTATGCCCTAACTTTTTATGGTTCTGAATCCATTTAGATAAAGCAGCCATAGAACCCACGAAGGAAAAGATATGCGCCGAAAAAAATCGGTGTCCATGCAGGAAGAAAAAAAATCCTTTGAGTTTACCCCGTAAAAATAGAAGTCGCTTCATTGAAATTCAAAGGTAGAAAAAATTGAAGATATAAATGGCTTGGTTTGAAGATATAAAAAAGGAGAAGAATCATCCAAATGCAAATGAGCATAAAATCAAGCGAACCATACTAAATCAATTGTTTCGAATTAGTGATTTATTCGTAAATTAGCACCTCATTTAAAAGCTCATGCGATTCTTACTTTTGCAATTATGTTTACTTATTTCCACTTGCATTTATTCACATAATAGCTATTTTTCATTCGCTGAAATGCAGTATAACCAACAATCTTCTTGTTTGGAAATTAGCATCTGCGTATCGACTCACGATTTAGACTTTTATTTCAGACAAAAAGTACAGGATATTAGGTTGGAAAAAGCAATGGAAAATGATAGCCTTCTAAAAAAAATTAATCAACTAATTACAAATGGATTTAGTATTAAGCAAGGAGGTGTTACAAATCAATTAAGTATTGAAGCGTATGAAAATACGCTCGATGGTTACACCTTTTTTTACCTAAAATCAGAACCAATTCGTTGGAATGAACCAACAAGCGTTACCTATGACTTATTCATGGATCTTTTTACGGAGCAGCAACAAAAGCTAACCGTTTTAGGGAGCAAGCATAGTGACACGTATCCTTTCATGCTCTTTCAACGCGAACAAACTATTAAACTCAATTAACAATGAAATATACCCTCTCTTTAATTTGCTTTATTACTGTATTTAATGGCATTCATGCACAAAAAAAGTTTGCGCAACTCGACATAGAACTTCCAACACCCAATGAATACCGCACGGCATCGGGTGCACCTGGTCATGCGTATTTTCAGCAACAAGCCGACTATAAAATGAACTTGGTCTTGGATGATGACAATCAAAAATTGATGGGAACGGAAGTGATTACCTACACCAATAATTCTCCGGATGCCCTCCCCTATCTTTGGTTGCAACTCGATCAAAACATATACGACGAACATTCCGACACCAAACTGATTGAAGTGGAAAAGATGGAAGATTTCAAATCGGTAGGTGATATTCAAAAACGTTTCTTCGATTATGATGGCGGATTTAAAGTGGAGAGCATTACAAATACTTCTGGCCAAAAAATGAGTTATTTCATTAATAAGACGATGCTTCGCATTGATTTAGCGACGCCCTTAGCACCCAAAAGCAGTGTGAGTTTTACCGTCAAATGGTGGTATAACATAAATGACCGTATGGCCGTGGGTGGTAGATCTGGCTACGAATACTTCGAAAAAGACAAGAACTACCTTTATACTTTGGCGCAATTCTTCCCAAGAATGTGTGTTTACAGCGACGTAACTGGTTGGCAAAACAAGCAGTTCCTTGGACGTGGTGAATTCACTTTGCCTTTCGGAAATTATGATGTAAGTATTACCGTTCCTTCAGACCATATCATTGCAGCAACTGGCGAACTTCAAAATGGCGCTGATGTACTTAATGCAAGCCAACGCAAACGCTTCGAGCAAGCCAAAAAAGCAGATTCTCCAGTTATGATTGTCACACAAGCTGAAGCGGAAGCTGCTGAAAAAGATAAAAAAACAAGCACTAAAACTTGGCGCTTTAAAGCCACCAATGTGCGGGATTTTGCATTTGCCAGCTCTAGAAAATTTATTTGGGATGCTCAAAATGTCAAAGTGGGGGCTAAAAATATCCTGTGCATGTCATTCTATCCCAAAGAAGGAAATCCACTTTGGGAACGATACAGCACCAAGTTGGTAGCGCACACCATTAAAACCTACTCTAAATATACCGTAGATTATACGTATCCTGTGGCGATTTCAGTTCATTCAAAATCGATTGGAATGGAATATCCAATGATTTGTTTCAATGGTGGAAGACCAGAAGAGGATGGCACCTACTCCGAAGGTGAAAAATACGGCATGTGGGGAGTCATTATCCACGAAGTGGGTCATAATTTTTTCCCGATGATTATCAATTCAGATGAGCGTCAATGGACCTGGATGGATGAAGGACTTAATACCTTTGTTCAATACTTAACCGAACAGGAATGGGAACGCGGATATCCGTCTAGAAGAGGCCCAGCGCATATGATTGCCGACTACATGCGTGGGGACCAAAAATTAATCTCTCCGATCATGACCAATTCTGAATCGATTTTTCAATTTGGAAATAACGCCTATGGAAAACCAGCAACAGGGCTTAATATTTTGCGCGAAACCATCATGGGAAGAGAGTTATTTGACTTTGCTTTCAAAACATATTGTGAACGCTGGAAATTCAAACACCCAAGTCCAGCTGATTTTTTCAGAAGCATGGAGGATGCTTCAGCGGTTGACCTCGATTGGTTTTGGAGAGGTTGGTTTTACGGAACCGAACCAGTAGATATTGCTATCAAAGAAGTGAAATGGTTTCAATTGAACAGCCAAAATCCGAGCATTGAAAAAGCTCTCCTGGAAGAAAACGACAAAGAAAAAGACATCCACATTGGCGTGCCTAGGAACCTAAAAGACATTATAGAAACCGTCAATGAGCGAGATTCATTGATAGACGATTACTACGGGAAAAGAAATATATATTTAGTTGATGCCTTAGATAAAAAAGAATACAAACAATTTATACAAAAATCCTCAACAAAAGATTTGGCACTCTTAAATGCTGGAAATCATTTTTACGAAGTAAACCTAGAAAATATTGGCGGTATGGTGATGCCCTTGATCTTCCGATTTACCTTTATCGATGACAGTACAGAAATCGTTCGGATACCGGTTGAAATCTGGAGACAATATGAAGATAAGGTTTCGAAAGTTTTTATTTTTGCGAAGGAAGTCAAGGAAATTCGTTTAGATCCATTTTTAGAAACAGCAGATGTAGACCTAAATAATAATTCGTGGCCCACAGCCACACAACCTTCACGCTACCAATTATTTAAACAACAGCCTGCGAAGATAAATCCCATGCAACGCCAAATACAAGTAGATGCCTTAGAAAAAAACTAATTATTTGATAAACACAACTATATTGACTAACTTCCGTCTTAAATTGGTCATAATTAAGTGAATGCATTAATGATAAAAGGACTACTACCTATTTTATTTATTCTTTTAAATACAACTCTTTTTGCTCAGGCTGAAGATTGTACTAATGCCACGCCAATCACAAACGTTATTAATTATTGTTCTGGAAACGGCTTTTATACGAATGTCGGTTCAATTCCTTCGGCCTATTCCACCCCTACATGTTGGACTGGAGGAGCAACGGAAGATGTTTGGTTTCAATTTACGGCAATCGGAACCGACGTGCTCATTTCAATTAGTGGCTCCGGTAATGGTGGAACACTATTTCAGCCTAGAATTGCCATTTATGATGGTGTCTGTGGCGGGTTAATCAATGAATTAGGTTGTGCGAATGGCGTTGCTGGTATTGGAACTACTCAACTATATGAAGGAGCATTAACTCCAGGTGTAATCTATTTAATTCGAGTAAGCTCTACCCAAGCAAATGAAGGAACATTTAAATTGTGCTTGAATAATTATACCCCTACAGCGAATCCAGGAGCAGATTGTGGCGGAGCAGCTTTTCTTTGTAGCCAGAATCCTGTTAGTGTCGCCACCTTAAGTGGAGGTGGATTAAATAATGATGAACCAGAACCTGGAACTTGTCTCGATGTACCTGGTGTGGATGAAGGTAACTCTTCATGGTTTTATTGGACTTGTGCGACTAGTGGTCCTTTTACACTCGATATTACGCCAATCAATTCAAACGATGACATTGATTTTATTTTATATTCCCTTGCCGGTAACGATCCTTGTGTTGGTAGAACACCTATTCGCTGCTGTTCATCGTCTTGTTTAAATGCTACCGGTTCTACTGGTTTAAGCACTGCTGAATTCGACCTCAATGAATTTCCTGGTTGTCAAGCAGGATATAACGCCTATGTTCAAGCGATTAATATGGTGGCAGGAACAAGTTATGCGATATTGGTAAACAACTTCAGTGCAAGTTCAGGATTTACGATAACGTTCAACAACAATATCCCCAATGGAGGAACATTTGCAGGTCCCAACCCAAATATAGTGGCAAATCCCCTAACGATTTGTTCTGGTCAAGCTATCACCTACAATGGCTCTACCTCTATTAATTGTGCAGGCGGTTTACAATGGAATTTTTTAAACGGGGGTTCACCAACTTCTGCCAATGGCCCAGGACCACATGTTATTACCTACGCTAACCCTGGAAATTATGTCGCTATTCTAAACGGATTAGATAATCAAGGTTGTCAAACAATTGAGTATGCAAATGTGGTCGTAAATCCACCCATTCAATTAATCCTTCAACCATATGATACCATTTGCAGTGGTGGAAATTCGATCATTCCAATCACCAGTGTTCCATCGCTTGGCGTAACATATTCATGGACAAGCTCAACTAATTCTAGTATTAATGGTGCTAACAATGGTTCAGGTGGTATAATTAATCAAGTTTTGAATAACACCTCTAATTCCACACAAAACATAGTGTATACTGTCACTGCATCATTGGGTGGCTGCACCAATGTAGATTCTTGTCAGGTAACAATTAACCCACTCATCGAACCGCAATTTTCTCCGCAAGGCCCTTTTTGTTTAGGATCAATTCCCTCTCCTGTTTTGCCCTTACAATCAATAAATGTCCCATCCATTGCTGGAACATGGAACACACCAAGTATCAACACCTTGCTTTTAGGACCTAGCACTTATTCTTTTACGCCAGCTCCGAATCAATGTGCAGATACTGCAGTAATGGTTGTTCAAATATCCGACAACGCAACCGTTTCTTTTACCGCCGACACATTAATTGGCTGTAGCCCATTGAACGTTACCTTATCTACACTAGATGTACCCGGGGCTACCTATACTTGGTTATCGAATGGTAGTTTAATCGGAAATACACCTGTCGTTTCTCAACAATTTGTGAATTCAGGATGCTACGACATCGAATTACAATACATTTTAAATGGCTGTTCAGCGACATCAGTGCTGAATGATTATATCTGCGTAGAATCCGATCCAATTGCTGCCTTCAGCTTTATACCTGGTATATTTGGAAACCCTTCTGAATCTATTTATTTTCAAAATGGGTCAGCAGGTGCTTCCACCTATTCGTGGGATTTTGGAGATGGAACTTTCTCTTCGCTAACAAATCCAACGCATCTTTTTAACAATACCTTTGGTGGCTATTCAATTACACTTTACGCGTATTCAAATTCTGGCTGCATTGATTCAGTTACGAATCCGATTGCCTATGAAGAAGGATTAATCTATTACATCCCGAATACTTTTACTCCAGATCAGGATGAGTTTAATCAAACATGGAAACCAATATTCACCAGCGGATTTGATCCGTATTATTATGAATTAAGCATTTACAACCGATGGGGTGAATTACTTTGGTTGAGTAATAAT
>CANJLG010000045.1 GCA_947475095.1 Flavobacteriales bacterium | reverse complement strand
ACTATTTTATTAAACCAAGATGCTAACGCAAAAAGCGTTTTTGGGGCAGTTGTCGTGAAAGCAGGAAGTAAAAATGACCCGGCAGATGCAACGGGAATGGCTCATTACCTAGAGCATTTATTATTTAAAGGCACCACGAATCTAGGTACAATCGATTATGAAAAAGAAAAGCCATTCATGGATTCAATTATTTTTTATTATGATTTATTAGGAAAAATAAGTGATGAAGAAGAAAGGAATAAGATTCAAAAATTAATAAATAATCAAAGTCTTGAGCAAGCTAAATATGGTAAGCCAACGGAATTTGATAAATTAATCAAATGTATTGGTGGAACGAATTTAAATGCCTTTACACAAAATGACATGACTGTTTACCACAATGAATTTCCTGGGAATCAAATTGATAAATGGTTAGAGCTGTATTCAAACAGATTTCAGAATCCTGTATTTAGATCATTTCAATCTGAATTAGAAGTTGTATACGAAGAAAAAAATAGGGGGATGGATAGCCCATTTAGTAAGGTATTTGAAGAATTAAATGGTCAATTATTCAAGACACACCCATACGGAACACAAAGTACAATTGGAACAACGGAACATTTAAAAAGTCCTTCCCTAACAAAAATGTATGAATATTTCAATACCTACTATGTGGCAAACAATATGGCATTAGTACTATCAGGGAATTTTAACATGGAAAAGACAATCCCTATCATCATTGAAAAGTTTTCTAAACTAAGATCGGCGACAATTCCTGTATTTCCCAACTATGTAAACAGTACGTTTGACAAAAAAGAAGTGATTGAGGTAAGTTATACACCGATTAAAGTTGGGCTTTTGGGCTACAAGACCTATGAAAAAGGAAATAAAGATGAAATCGCTTTTGATATCTGTTCAAGTTTGTTACAGAATGAATCTGAAACTGGAATATTAAATAAACTAGCTTTAAATGGCGATATCATGCAGGCAGGTAAATTTGCACTAACCTATAATGATGATGGAGCGCTAATCATTTTTTACATTCCTAAATTAGTTGGGCAATCCTTTAATGAAGCAGAAGAATTAGTATTAAATGCCATCGATAAAATTAAAAAAGGAGACTTTTCAGAAAATGATTTAACCATCATCAAACAAGAAATTTCAAGACAAAGACAACAAGGATTAGAAAGTGTAGAAAACAGAGCATTGAATTTAGCACAGCTCTTTAGTGAAGGTTCTACTTGGGAAGCGTATTTAAGTCAAGTGGAAGAAATTGAAAAAATAACAAAAGAAGACATTATCAGAGTAGCTAACAAATACTTTATTGAAAACTATTTGGTCTACCGTTCCTCCATGGGGTTCCCAAAGAAAGAAAAAATGCAAAAGCCTGGTTATCAAGCGGTAATTGCTAAACAAACAGAAGATTCCGATTATGCAAAAAATTTCATTGCATCTATTACTCCCAATGATTCTCCAAGAATTTTAGATTACAATAAGGATGCTAGTATGGTACAAGTAAACGCAAGTACAAAACTGTATACCACACTTAACCCCACAAATGATATTTTTTCATTAACATTTGAGAAAATGATTGGAAAAGATTCGATTAGAAACCTAGATATTGCGAGTTCCTTATTCAACCAATTTTATACGAAAGATTTTACAAGAGATCAATTAAAAGAACAATTTGCTTTGTTAGGAATAAGCTATTATGCCAATGCAAGTGATGCCAGATTCACGATTGTATTTACAGGATTAGAAAAAAATTTAGAAAAAAGCCTTCCTTTAATGAAAGCGGTAATGTATGACCCGATGATTGATGAAAAGTCAATAGAAACCATAAAAGAGGGAATGTTATCTGATAGAAAATCAGAGGAAAAAGAACCAAGTGCCATGGGCAGAATGCTTTTAGATTATGCTCGCTTTGGTGAAGATTCTGAAAACTTAACACGCTTAACAGAGAAACAAATTAAAGGAATGAAAAGTCAAAACATCCTTGCTGATTACAAAAAAATATTTGCTTATAATACCAATATTCACTTTGTGGGAAAAACGCCTGCTGACCAAATTGAATCGTTGCTTTTTAAGGTTTTTCCCAATGAAAATACGAACAGAAAAGTAGCATTAACAGATAAGAAAACAAAAGCAATCGTAAAAGACATTGTTTATTTAATCAACGATAAAAATGCAGTTCAAAGTCAAGTTTACTTTTTGATCAACACCCCTAATTTTTCAGGGAACACAGCTGATAAAGTACATGCGGAAGCTTTTAATCAATATTTAAGCGATGGATTTTCTGGAATCTTAATGCAAGAAATAAGAGAGTATAGATCATTGGCATATTCAACAGGTGGGTCATTCGTTAATCCAATTGAAAAGAACAAACCAGGTGCATTTTATGCGTATATTGGTTGCCAAGCTGACAAAACAAATGATGCAGTTGCTGTATTGGATAGTATTTTAAATTACATGCCGGAGAAACCAGAAAGAATTGACATGATTAAATCTGGAATGATTAATTCAATATCATCTAACTTCCCAGCCTTCAGAAATATATCAACATCAATCGAATTAGGTAAGCAATTAGGGTATACGCAATCCCCATTAGTTGAAGAATATAAATTGTATAAAACCTTAACCTTTGACGATATTACCAATTTCTACCAACCAAATATTCAAAAACAACCCAGAGTTATTACAATCTATGGTGATTTGAAGAAAATTGATCTAAAGAAATTAGCTAATTACGGTCGAATAATTCAGTTAAAATTGAAAGACATCAAAACTAATTAGAGAGCTGAAAGCATTTTAATTGATCATTCATCCAATTTCACCAACTAAAGAGTAGATGTAATTTCTTTTTCACCTTTCTAATTGATTCATTCGATCTGAATTACTGCACCGTAAAGGTTTGCGAACAGGCGATTGCAGGACTTAAAATCACCAAAGATTAATATAGTTACTAAGGCACAAAAAAGGGCAGAAGTTCAATGAAGTACTTCCGCCCTGCAATTTGCTTATGCGCTTTTATGGGGTTACATATAAAAATAAAAGAACAATATAATTTGCATTCTCCTCAATCCATCTGCTCTTCCAATCGGTCTACCAGAACCATCATAAATTCTATCTCCGTCTATTTTTCCAATCGGTCTACCAGAACCATCGTAAAGTCTGTCTCCATCTATTCTCCCCATCGGTCTGCCAGAACCATCATAAATTCTGTCTCCATCTATTTTCCCTATCGGTCTGCCAGAACCATCATAAATTCTTTGACCATCAACCCTTCCTATTGGTCTACCAGAACCGTCATAGTATCTATCTCCGTCAACCCTTCCTATTGGTCTACCAGAACCATCATACATCCTTTGCGCATTCGCAAAACCAAACGTAAGCAACATAGTTGCTAAAATCAATAAAGTTCTCATTTTGTTATTTTTTAAATTTTATTCCTACTCGTAATGCTTTTCGGAATCCGCCCCGTTTTTTTGAGTGGGTTCTGATCTCCACTTTTTATTCATAAATAAAATTATTTAAAATTGATAAATGATTTATTTTCACTTTTAAACTTACCCAAAGCTTCTATAATTATTTCATTACAAGGACCGTTCCAAAAAATGTAGTTATTGATAATGGAAAAATTCGAAATCGAAACGGTTAAAAGGCATCATTTATAAAATCTGTGTGTTAACATCCGCCTCCAAGTGCCGCATAAATGTATTCCACTTTACCGTTAAATTCAATGCGCAATACTCCTTTCGATTCGCCGGATTCAATTCCACGATCTGTTTCAGCACCAAAAAACTCAATTTTTAGTTGTGGATGCTCGAACCGAAAATACTTACCGTCATCTTCCGACATTGTCAATATGTAAGAAACACCCTTAATTTTTACCTTAAATTTTGATTCTGTTGTTTGTTCGGCATAACTATCGATACCTAAAAGTCCATCTACTCCATAAATCCCATAGAAACAACCATCAGTTTCATCTTGCCAAGACATAGGATCAAGAATGGTAGACTTAAACATTTTAGTTTCTACAAATGCAGCATTCACCCAACCGGAATAATCATACACTTCATCATTATCAGACCGATCCATATTATATGAATTCGAATGGCGCACTTTTATCCAACCTTCCGACCAATCATTGGCATATAGCAACTCTGTTTCATTGGGTAAGGAATATAAAGCATTGCTAGATGTTGTTGGCTCAGATCGCAAGTTTAAACTGCTATTGCTCGTTTTTACTTTTATTTGAGCTATAGAAAATACGGATGTAAAATAAACAAGTGCTAGCGTGAATAGAATTTTCATTTTTTTGAATTTTATTTTCACAATATTACGAATTAATGCATTTACTTTTGCTTAATTAAAATCTAAAAAAGAGGCAGTCAGAAGTAAGGAAAACCAAACAAAGACGAACGACCTGCTTTATGGAATTACCCTTGAAGACATGGTAAAAGAATTACGTAAAAATTTGGATGGGACGGACTAGGTTATCACATACGCATCAATTGTTTTTTGAACGACCCATGTTTGAAATCTAGCTTAGATTTAAGAGTGATAACCTATACATGAGTAAAAACGAATTGCGAAGTAATGAAAATTTAATAAAAATTTAATAAAAATTTAACCCCGCCTGTTGCCAATCGTCTATTATGCGCAGATTATATTTCGTCAAGCATCACAAACAATATCAAATCCACAATTACATTTTATGAACCTTGCCTTCTAACAAATTTAAGTAGTTTTCATATTCTTGGGAAAGATCATTTCTCATTATCAGAAGTTCCGCAGTTTCACCATTATTCTCAAATAGGATTTTCATGTATGCTATATCTTGATTATCTTCATTCCTAATACACCAATTATATTCTCCTTCGCAAACTGCGTTTAAAAAAAAATCAGGGCCCTCACCAAACTGTAGATCTATAAATGGTCTATTTGCTCCTTTGGTATATGAATATTCAAGAATAAAAGAGGCAGTTTGTTTCGAGTATTCTTCAATAGGAATATACGATGCTTCTCCATAGAAATTGGTTGAAGTATTATTAGTTGATTTTTTGATAGGGGTTTTTTCATCAATTGTATTTGTTTTATTATTTTCCTCAAGTTGTTTCTTTTCCAGATTCAATTCATGTTCTTTTAGTTCTAATTCTTTTTGCTTCAATTCAATTTCCTTTTCTTTGTATGTATTTGAATTGCAGCAATATAAAAAGCTGGATATAATAAGCAAAATGCAGGCGATCAAGTAATTCATAGTATTTGTGATTAATTATTTGAAAATTTCTTAAGTGATATAAATAATAAAGCTAATAAATTGTGTCCTTAATTCGCCCTTTAACGTTTTCCAAATTTGCGATGTGGTGCGCTTAGAAGAAGAATGTTTCTTTTCCGCTTAACCCGACATATTCGCAAATGTGCTGTTAAGGAATAGCTTATTCCTTTATCACTTTAAATGTCTGTTTCAAGTTCTCTCCTGCACTGAACAAATAAATACCGCCCGATAAGTTACCTAATTCAATAACTGTATTCTCAGAGTTTATTTTTCCTGACAAAACCACTTTCCCAGTGTTGTCATAAACAGTGTAAATAGAGCCTAACAATTTCGCATCTGCTTTCACATTGATTTGACTATTTGCTGGATTAGGATATACCTCAAACAATGAGCTTTGTGTTTCATTAATAGAATTTGTTAAAATTACTTCGTAAGGATCACCTGTAATGCCACAACCGAACTCATTGGTTATATACACAGTGTATAATCCCGATGCAGTAGGAACATAAATATTTAACGTTGCACCTGGAATCAAAACACCATTCAAAAACCATTGATAGGAAGCTGCGAGTGTACAGAATAAGGTGTCATTCGACTGAGTAATTACTGGAGGGAGTGGATTACTTCCTGCATTGACCACTACGATATTGCTTGCTTGACTTGTACATCCGGCTACCGTGTTGGTTACGTAGTAAGAACCAGCTGCAAAAACCAAAATGGTATCGCTTGTTTCGCCATTCGGTGACCAGGTATTCCCGCCCATGATATTTGAGTAAAGTTCAATATTTCCATCCGCACATATAATTAAAGGACCTGAAGGATTAACTATTGGCGCTGTTGGATTTGGATTGACAACTACATTGATAGGCAATGAACTTGCTTGGCAGCCATTTGTAGCTGTATAGGTTACAGAGTAAGACCCAGCATTGGTTACTGCGATGGTTTGTGTATTCAAGCCATTTGGTGACCATGAATTACCATTTGGATAGGAAGAAGTGAGAAGCAAGGTATCTCCAGAACAAATAGTAGTGGGACCTGAAGTTGAGATTGTTGGAACTGCAGGACCTGTATTTAGCGTTATAAAATTTGCCGTAATGAGGGTGTCTATACTTACTCCATTGCCAACGATTAATGTCACAGGATACGATCCGGGAGTAGTATAGCAAATGTTTGTAGGGTTTTGAAGGTTCGAGGAAGAAGGAATTGCACCCGGGAATGACCACGACCAAGTGCTTGGACTACCGTTCGAAATATCGGTAAAGTTGACACAGCTATTAGGTTGACAAAGTTGAGCTTGATTGGTTTGAAAAGCCGCGTTTAGAGAAGGTAAGCCACATAGAATTGTTGTTGTTCCTCCACTGCCATAAAGTCCGCCTGAAACACTTGTTCCTCCTGCCGCCGAACTAGCTCCTCTTGTTGTATTGGTTGGTCCTGTCCCGCGATCCGCTCCACCCGTTCTTATTGTACAACAGGTATTAAGGGATGCATCTAATTTTACAAGGTAAAATTCGTCAGGATAAGTTCCAGCCGTTAATTCTTGCGAATAACCCGCCATCATGTAACCGCCATCATTAGTTTTGATTAAACATTTTCCCATGTCGTTTTGCGCTGTACCAATAATGTGCGTTGAAATCAGAGAGCCTGTTCCTGAAACACGAACCAAATAGTATTCCAATCCTACTTGTTGACCGGTACTGAAATTGTAATTAAACGAGAAAGTGTATCCTCCAACTAGATAGTCACCATTCGTCATCTGTATAACAGACTCAGCATAATCACTTCCATCGGTTGAGACACCAGCAATTTGTGTTCCTCCGTAATAACGAGTCCAAGAAACTGCCCCTGCCGCATCTAATTTTACTAGAAGATAGTGCCAGTTAAATCCACCACTGACTTTAGGTTGGCCGGCTTCTCCTGCAATCATATAACCCCCGTCGGCCGTCTGAATAATTGACCTCGCATAATCTGGATATTTGGTTGTATTGGCATCTTGTACTAATCTTGACCATACCATGTTACCACTTCCATCAAGTTTCACAATGTAGAAATCATTCGACGAAGTGCTCCCGCTTCCTGTCCAAGTATAGGCCGTTCCAGCAACTGCAAAACCACCATCATTTGTATTTGTAATCGAATAGGCAATATCTGATATTCCAGCGGCACCCACTTTTTTATCCCAAACAAGATTTCCTGAAGCATCTGTTCTTACCACATAAAAATCATTGGGAGAACTGCCAAAAGAGGATGTTAGTCCCGCAATACAAAAACCACTATCTGGTGTTTGAACGACTTCCCACCCTTGATCTGTTCCTGTACCACCATAACTTTTGTTCCATTGCACATTTCCAGCCGCATCCAATTTAACGAGGTAAAAATCATCTCCACCTGCACCATAGGAGGCAGTTGTTCCTGCAATGGCAAATCCGCCATCAAATGTTTTTAAGATCGATCGTCCATAATCATTTCCTGTACCACCAATCGTTTGTGTCCATATAACCGTTCCAACAGCATTGGTTTTCATTACGTAAATATCAATTAATCCAGCACCAAAAGAACTAGTCTGACCTGCGACTACATACCCTCCATCATTTGACTGAACCATAGAATGTGCTTGGTCACTGGAAGGACCTCCGCCTGTAATGCAAAGTTGACCTTGAGCTTTTAAGGTATTAAAGCCAACTGAAAGACATAGAAATGTTAGGGAAAATAGAAAATTTTTCATAAAAAGGTAGTTTATTAATTACTTAGTAATCATAAACTTACCACTAATTTTCGATACTAGCAATTAAAACTTAGTATAAAAATAAACTGACATAAGGTATTCAAATTCAAAAAGGGAGCTCCCTTTTTATCATCTATATACTCTTATCGTTTGCGTTTTACCGTTAGCTAATGAAAGTTTCACCAAATAAATTCCTTTCTCCCAATTCTCTGTATTCAATGAGATTTGCTTGGAATTAGTAAAATTAGATGATGCACATATACTTCCACTAACATTGTAAATGAGAGCTGCGCCTGATTGATTCATCGGAAAGTTTATCACCAACGAATTTGTATTGGAATTTATAAAAATGGAGGCAATTTCTTCTTCAGGAATACTCAATTGAGACGTGTAAAATTGATCAATCGCTAGTAGTGTATTGAAATTTGTTGTTTTTAAATTACAGTATACTTGTAAACTAGCTGTGTATGAACTCGCTAATGGTGGGTAAATTGGATAAGCAACTAAATACGTAGCCAAGACATTTGGAGGCACGATTGTATCAATTACTTGCCATGTCAAATAAATGGTATCCATTAAGGCAGGAGCGCCACTTGAAACGTAAGAAGAACCGATGATATATGCCCCACCAACAGCATTATAATCTAAAACACAATCAAGAACTTGCTGCGTTGATAATGAATCGAAGGTATTAGGAATGGTATTGTTATTAATTATTAATACGGTATCATTCCCAGGATTTATAGTTGAAATAACATTGAAACTATCGCAAGAATAGCAACCATTTGCATCTGTAACGCAACATGTGTACATTCCAACACCCAGATTAGTTTGCGTAAGAGAGATTGATCCTGTATTCCATAGAAAAACATAGGGTGCAGTTCCCCCTACCACAGTAACTGTTGCTGTTCCATCCATCGATGTTGGCGTGCTTGCTTGGGTACCGCTGGTTAGAACCATAAAGCCATTACAAGGAGTCCCTGAAATAATAAAAACTGCTGACACCGAATCATTGGGTGTATAATAATTCACCATATAGGTACCCGAACATAGATTAGTTACGGAAATGCCTCCTTGTTGGAATACCGCTCCATTCATATACCAAACAATACTAGAAGGTATTACAATATTCGGATTATTAATAACTGCGGAACCATCACATGTAGCTGGATTGGAAGCATCAATTACTGTTATAGGATTGATAACTTGGCCATAAGATACAGCGCTATTAAAAGTTAACATTAAGGCAGTAATGAAAAGAAATACGACTTGTTTCATGATGATTCTTTTTTATAAAAAGTTATTATTTTCCATAAAATTAACATTAATACTATACAATGCAAACTTCTAAATAATAATAAAAAGAAAGGAAAAGTAATTGACCATCAATAAATTGTATAGATTTGAGGGTGCTCCAAGAACGAATTTTGGACAATTTCACTAAACTAAAATTTATTATTATGATATGTCCCATGCTTATTGTCGCTTTATGTCTTGCATTAATTGTGTTAATGGGAGGTTTGTTTTTATTGGCTTACAGTAAAAAAGAAGGTCTTGGAAAACTTACTAAAATTGCTTCTTATGTTGCCATTGTATTTGGAACTGCAGTATTTGTTGGCGGTTTAATTTGTGCAATCATGTGCGCTACTTGCCATAAATCTAAGTGTGATAAAGACAAAAAGGGATGTTCCAAAGACAAAAAAGAATGTTCCAAAGACAAAAAAGAATGTTCCAAAGATAAAAAGGAATGTTTCAATGTGAGAATGGAACGTCGTGAAAAAGATTCGACAAATGAAAAGGAGGTAATCATTATAAGAGATTAACTTCTATACAATTTTTAAATTGTTGTCTTTACGTGTAAACGGATTTCAAAACATATAATCTAAATGCGTTGAAATCCGTTTTTAAGCCCCGTTAGCTTACAAGCCATTCGCAGCTTTTCGATTGGTTAAATCCAAGAATGCCTCAGCAAATTTCTCCTTAAACTTCTTTTCTCTGTTCGAAAGATCGATTTGAGTTAAGGCCGTCATTACCGCTTCCGCTTCAACCGTTTTTCTTTGAGCGTAGTAAGCCTCGAGCAAATTGAAATAAATAGAAATCGTTACATCTTTATCAATCCTTGCTTTCTTGTCTAATAAATCAGATTCAAGCAAAATTGATTTATAGGCATCAATAGCCGCATTTAATTTCTGCGTCGCTAATGGCTCATTGATTATTAACGATTTCAATCCAGTCAATTGATTGTTATACGCCTCCAACACATCAGCATGCGCATCATTTTTAGATTTAACATAATCCAATGAACTGGTTCTTGGTGTAACTTCATAACCAATTTGATCATTCACCAAATGATTGATAAAAGTTAAATTTTCTTTTAATATGTTTTCTTCCGAAGATTTAAGTAAAAAGGTGAAATCAGCCGACGGCGAAGTCTTTTGCGATGTTGATTTATACGTTTTAAAAGCAGTAAATTCTATTGGAGCCAAGAAAATTACATCTTGATTTTTCGTGTTTGCAACGCGCACAGACATAGGATGACGATAATTGTATTCGATGTAGTAATAAGTAACATCATAGGTAGTGGAGACATTGTTCACACGAGAAACTTCTTTTTTTATTTCTGTTTTAATCATTGGTTGAGAATGCTCAAAACCTTGTAAGGTAACCAGATACGTTAAAGCATTCATATCGGCTTTGTTATATCCATCAATTTTCAAATACGTTGCTGCTAAAGAGGGATAGTCGTAGCTTGTTTTTAATACTGGTGGTGAAATCGTTTTTCTGTAAGGTGCAGCTACGTAATCTTTGACAGGACGATTATTCTCATTTAACAACTGTTTTTCAACAATTTTAAGCGCAGTAGATTTTTCATTCCATGCTTCCATCTCTTTTGCGAATTTATCGTCAGCAGCTTTTAATTTAGCAGGGTATTCCGACATTTCTCTCTGGTAATCTTCTTCTGCACGCGCTTTATCTGCTTCAAATAATACGAGCAGCTTATTATTAACCGCTTCATAAGTTGCCGTTATAGAAGAAGTATAATTTTCCACTTTTGGAACTACTGGTTTCGATGGAAGTTTGATAAAACTGTAGGTAATATCTTCCGACTTAATGTTTTGGGCAGTAAGATTTAATGTAAGGAGTAGAATGGGTAAGAAAGAGGCGATTTTAAACATAATAAGAAGATTTTTAGTTTAGTGTAGTGGGGGCAAAATTACGACTAATTGTTGCACTAAATCCAACGAAAAATAAAAAGGAGTAGATATTCAGGTTAAATTATCATTAATCGCTCTGTTTCATCAGTGTTTGATAAAATACAAAATGGATTAAATAAGAGTTGGAAATTGAGTGTGCGCTTTCTTACCACCAAACAAAATTCTAATCAATTTCATAATGCGAACAATAATCTAAATTTGAGAAATTATTCTATTTGCCTTTCTTTTTTTCTTGACAAAAAAAGAAACAAAAAAGTCAAGGCTCTGAATTTCTATTTTGTTCGCAAATCATAATTTTACATTATTTACAACTCGTTGCGTCCGCCGCGGCGTAAATTTTAACTCCTTTCTGAAACTGAAATTTTTCACAAATGTTCTTACAGAAATTTTAAAACTTAACAGTTTCAGATTAGTAGCAAAAACCATTAAATTCAAGGCCGAATATATGCGCCGCGGCGAATCGCCGAACGTTTTCAATCGAGAATTGATTTTTTCGCTCTTTTTTATCAAGACAACAGGACAAAGAAAACAGCGTCCTACTTATTATCGGACAAAAGTGATTACTTTTGTTAAAAAAGAAAATAATGCCTCAATTATCAAATAAAGCCTTGTTAATGCCTGCTTCTCCGATCCGGAAATTGGTTCCTT
>CANJLG010000044.1 GCA_947475095.1 Flavobacteriales bacterium | reverse complement strand
TGCCTTACAAGCAGAGGGTCGGGGGTTCGAACCCCTCAACTCCCACAATAAAAATCCTCAACGTAAGTTGGGGATTTTTTATTTATAACGTTTTGGGTGAGAAGCCTGTATCGAGCGAGGCGTTTGCTGAGTCGAGATAAACCCCTCAACTCCCACACGAAATGACTCGCAGAAATGTGGGGCATTTTTTCTTTAGATCGATAAGGGTGAGAAGCCTGGTCCGACTCTTCGTGGTGGATACCAATGTATATTTTTAAGTAAATCCTTAAATAAAAAGAAAAACTGGAGTCAATAGAGATTAATTAAGCCTTTTATTGATTGTCATAAATCTAAATGATTCATTAATCAATTAAGTTTTTTTTTTTTACAAAATATTTATTAGTAAATTTGAATAATAATTTAATTTTAATCTTAAAACAATAAAAAAAAATGAAAAAATCTAATCTATTTCGAATAACAACTATTCTATTCGCATCCTCAATTATTATTTCATCATGCGGAGACAAATCTTCTGCAGAAGCTGCTGCAGGTTCTAATGCAAAGGCAACAGAATTTGCTAATAGCATGTGTAAAATTGCTGAAGAGATTGGCCTTGATGAAAATTTCAAGCTAACCGAAGATTATTTAGAAAAGAAAGGAGAGAAATTTGGAGATAACGCTTTAAATAAATCTGATGATATAATTAAATTGTTAAAACAAGTTGACAAACATATTGAAACCTTAAACAATGATCAAAAAACTGCATTCACAAAGGAACTAATGAAGGCAATAATCGATACAAAATGTTCAAATATTTTCTTCAAAGAGATTCCTTACGAAGAATTGGGTAAATTAATTGAGAATATGGAAAAAGAAGCTACTAGGGAAAAATATCGACGTGATAATCCAGAACCGGAGGTACCATACGATGAATATGATTATTCAGGGTCATCTGAAGCTATGGCTGATGAAGAATATATGGAATATTAAGAATGCCATAAAAAAATCCTGGATTTCTTTAATCCATAAATAAAAAAAAAGAGGACACTGAGCACTGCTAATTGTCCTCTTTTTTTTGTCTTATATTTTGCGTGAGAAGCCTGGCCCTACTATCTAAGTGGATGCCAATGTGTATTTTCAAATGAATCAGATTCTTATCGGATGATTTTAGAAAATCACTATCGGTAAACCCCTCCTACTTCTTCGAATTATTACGCTTCTCGAAGGAGAGGTATTTTTGCTTTATACTTTTTGGATTAGAAGTTTATTTCATGATAAGGAACTCAAATACAGCAAATAGAAGATAGAAAACGGAGGTGCTTTAGTTTATTGATTCCGAAGTTATTATTTGTCTTATTTAAGAATCTTTATTATTTCCTTTCCTTTAGATGTGGTAACTTGAAGGAAATAAATACCATTTTTCAACTCACTAGTTTCTAAAATGAATTCTACACCAGAAACTTCATTGGTTTTCAATAACAAACCATTCGCTTGGTACAGTTCGATTTTTTGTAATTCCGTTTCACTAGATACGGTGATTTGATCTAAAAAAGGATTAGGATAAACGAGCACATTTGCCGAATTTAACACGGGATCTTGAATGGCAGCTGACGATTCAAATCGAGTTGGTTGGGATTCATAACAATCACTCTGTATGCGCATCATATCGAAGTATAGAGCGCCAGGATTACTTATTGGTGCTTGACTCACCACGAGGCCTGTTTGTAAAGAAACACCATAAATTGCGTTTCCATTCATTGAGCCACTAATGAAATAGTAAGTCAAATTGATGGGATCAATGGTTGAACTTCCATTCAATGAAAAGGACGATACTCCTAATGATTGATTGCTAACTTTTGTTACCGCCCCGGTCATTGGATTCACCTTTCCAAGATGAACAGCCGCTGAATCAAAAACTTGAGTAGTTATCATTAATATTGGGTCATACACTTGTGAATAATAGTTGGTTCGCACCAATCCATATAAGGAAGTATCGGCGCAACTATACGTGAAGTTATCGAAGTTTTGCCCACCGTTAGGAAAGGATAAGGTTGGATTAGAAAAAATACTTCCATTGTACATATCAAGTCCAACAAGTTGGGCACCAGTTGAATAGTAGAACACCATTTGATGCGGATCAATCGCACTTCCCGAATAGGCAAATCCTTGTCCAACCGATGTGGGAGAAATTTCGGTGATCGTACCTGTAGTCGCATCAATAGTTGCTAAATACATCGCTCCAGTCACTACCCCCGTTTGTGGATTGGTGATGTTCCTTCGCGATAAACCATACATTAAGGTATCGGATGTATTGAATCGAAATAGATCAAAGTATCCTACGCCATTTGGATTATTAACCGTGGCCGTGTTAGTAATTTGCCCTGTGGTAAGATCAATGGATTTCAACCCATTATCACCGAAAAAACAAAATTGATTGGAGTAAGGATTTAATGCCGCCCCCGTTAAATTGATGGAAGTTGAAACCGAAGTTTGACCAACATTTGTGGCTATACCTGTTGACGGATTCATCGTTGCGATGTAAACTGCAGCTGGATTGGTCGAACGTGCAAGGCCGAACATCGTATTTCCTAATTGAGAATAGGTGGAAAATGAAATGATTATTAAAAAATTAGTAATTACTGTTTTCATAAAGAATTTATTTCAAAAATAAGGAAAAACAACTAAAAGTGGACTAAATGAAGATTATGGGAAGGGAGATTTTAATTTTATTAGGATTGACTTTAAATCTTATCTTTACTCAAATTAATATTCAATGAGTGAAGATCTAAAAGAATGTCCTTTGTGCCAATGTCCTTATGCCTATGCAAGCAGCGACACCAATTATACCTGTCCTGAATGTTCGCATGAATGGGAAGTTTCTGTGGAAAGTACTTCTAACTCTTCTAGCGATGAACTGGTCGTTTTGGATGTTAACGGTGTTGTCCTTCAAAGTGGCGATTCTGTCGTCGTTATTAAAGATTTACCCGTAAAAGGAGCACCAAAATCAATAAAATCTGGCACCAAAGTGAAGAACATTCGACTTACATTCGGTGACCATAACATTGATTGCAAAATCGATGGATTTGGGGCAATGGCTTTGAAATCTGAATTTGTAAAAAAAGCGTAAATACCAATAGATTTATCGTAATAAACAAGCGCTGCTTAATTTGACCAAACCAAACTAATATATTCAGCGGTACTGAATTCTTGATTATTAATCATCGTATTTCCTGTTATACCGCCAAGGTACCCGAGTGTATCACAATTATTGTTTAGAACCGGCATCGCCATGTCAGCACCACAAGGACCAAAATCAAATACATAAACGGTATTGCTTTGAAAATTATACGATTTTATGTGAGCTCCTGTTGGACAAGCCTGCGTTGAAAAAGCGCCTATTTTATCTTGTATACAAGATGCTACTAAATCATCTCCCTTGCCACATTGAAAGGCTAGAAGTAAAAGAGAACTTGCTAAAACAATAAAAACCGTTATTTTTTTCATGTATCAAAAACTAAATTCATAGTAAATTTAGCAATAAACTATCAAATAATGTATTTTCAGTTTAAT
The DNA here is from genome assembly GCA_947475095.1 of Flavobacteriales bacterium. Classification (GTDB taxonomy): domain Bacteria; phylum Bacteroidota; class Bacteroidia; order Flavobacteriales_D; family Crocinitomicaceae; genus UBA952. Next base: position 10,169 of record CANJLG010000044.1, on the reverse strand, counting down.
TCGGTCCAATATAAAGACCATGCCAATAATATGCAGAATTTGTAAGTGAATTATTGCATGACATGGCAGCCTCAATTAAAATATTGGGGACAGTAAATTGGATACAAAATCCAGGTGGATTCCACCCATCGTGTAATATGCCATTTAAATTAAATCCTTGCCAAAATGGATTACAAGAGAATGGTGTTAATGCTAATAATTGGTAAGGGTTTGCGTCAGAAGGTTTGAATTCAGGGTTTGGTTGACCCGTTTTACTGATGGAAACCACACGACCAATAATTTTTGGAAAAACAATATTTTGTATCGTTTCGCTTGAAATAGAAGTGACAATTATTGATGTGAAACTTGATTGATCCATAACTATTGTATCTCCAACTTGACAGTTAAAATCCATCAACACTTTTGGATTTTGATCATTAACATCTTGATAGTACAATGCTTTTTTCTCATCAAATGAATATCTATAGTAGCCATCGATTTGTGTCCAAGGCGTATTGAGTAAAAAACAAGGGCCAGTAAACAAAGAACTTGTTTCAATAGCATAGAAATATTTTTCACCAGTCTCAAAGCCAGCCTTTAGCCTCAATTTATATGTTTGATAACTCTCTATTGAACCGCAAACACCATCCCAACATGTGAAATGGAAATCTAATTGTGTTTGATAATTAGTGAATTCAGAAATAAATTTTTCTTTTACTGGGATTTCCTCAATTTTATTGATACTCTCTTTCTTGCACGAAAACAATATGAGGATGAGCATGAAAACTAAACTATTATATTTCATATTTTTTTTTCTCACAAACGATTAATTTGATTTTTTATTGTAAAGTATACAGTTTGAAAGACTACTCTCTTACCACAAAATCTTTTTGTCATGATTTTAAATAAATAATATATGCCAATTGAAAACTAATTTCACGATAAATTTAGCAATAAACTATCAAATAACGTATTTTTGCGCCGATTTAAATCAGTAAGTAAAGATGAATGTAGCATTAGGAAATCACATTTTGGTGGAATTTATGAATTGTGATCCACACATAATGAACGATGTATTAAGCATCGAACGAGATATGGTAGGCGCGGCTCAAAAAGCAGGTGCAACGGTTATTAATTCAACATTTCACCATTTCTCACCATACGGAGTTTCTGGCGTTGTTGTGATTCAAGAGAGTCATTTAGCGATTCATACCTGGCCTGAATACGGTTATGCTGCCGTTGATTTATTTACCTGTGGCGAGATGAATGCCTGGATTTCCTTTGATCATTTAAAAGAATGTTTCAAGGCGAAATCGTATTCTGCTATTGAGTTGAAACGAGGTTCTTTGAACTTGCTCGAGCGCAACGATTTTGATATATCCACCATGCGTTCGAAAGCGTCAGAATGGCGAAACCCAGATTTTTACACACGCAACGTTTGGTTTACAGATAAAGATGAAAATCAAGCCTTGTCCCTACGATTTACTGGAGAAGTATTTTATGATGTACAATCACCCTTTCAACGTGTTCGCATATTGGAATCATACAAATACGGAAAAATGCTTGCCTTAGATGATATGGTAATGACTACCGAGCAAGATGAGTTTCATTACCACGAAATGATTTCACATCCCGCCATGTTTACTCACCCAAATCCAAAAAATATATTGGTAATTGGTGGCGGCGATGGTGGTACGATCAGGGAAATTCTTCGCCATGATTGTGTTGAACACGTAACGATGGTAGAAATAGATGGTGAAGTAATCAAGGCGTGTAAAGAACATCTACCGGCTATTGCTTGTGCATTCGATCACCCAAAATTAACTTTGTTAGTAGACGATGGCATTGCCTTTTTAAAGACTGCACAAGCGTCAAGTTACGATATCATTATTGTTGATGGTTCTGATCCCGTTGGACCAGCTGAAGGTCTTTTTTCGGTTGAATTCTACACGAACTGTTACAACGCATTAACGGAGCATGGCATATTGGTTGCTCAAGGAGAATCACCAAAGTTCAATGAAAAAGCATTTGCCGAATTAAACCATACACTTCAAGGAATTTTTGGAGTTGACAATGCCCCTGTTTCTTTGTTCTACGTTCCCACCTACCCTTCTGGCATGTGGAGTTTTCAATATGGTTTGAAAAATACAGATCATCCAAAGGAACTATCCAATGATGATTTGGTCACCAAGTTTGTAGAGGAAAATAACTTAAGATACTACAATGCAGACATCCACAAGGGAAGTTTTGCAACCCCAAACTTTGTTAAATCACTATTAAAACAACCTAAATAATATAACATGAAAATCACTCAAAATTCCGTCGTTTCATTGAAATATACCCTTGCCAATAATCAAACAGGTGAAAAAATTGAAGAGACAAACGAAAGCAACCCATTAGTTTTTCTTTATGGCGTTGGATCATTAATCCCAGAATTTGAACAAAACCTAGATGGATTAGTAGCTAACGATACTTTTGACTTTGCGATAAAAGCAGAAAATGCATACGGAATGCCAAGCGATGCTAATTTTGCCGTTATTCCACTTAGTGTTTTTTTCGATGAGAAAGGCGAATTTGTAGCGGAAATGTTTCCAGTTGGCGCAATGATTCCAATGAGCGATAACGATGGGAATCACCTGCATGGAAAAGTATTGAAAGTAGATGAAGAAAACATCACCATGGACTTTAATCCACCACTTGCAGGTGTCGACTTACATTTTATGGGAACTGTAATTGAAGTTCGTGAAGCATCAAAAGAAGAAATCGAACACGGTCATGTTCATGGAGCACATGGTCACCAGCACTAATTAGATAGGAATAATAATACCATAGATATTTTTTAGGTTTTATTTCAACTATCTAAAATAATTTTTTATATTTGCACTCTCAATTTTTGAGGGAAATTCCTCCTTAGCTCAGCTGGTTAGAGCATCTGACTGTTAATCAGAGGGTCCTTGGTTCGAGCCCAAGAGGAGGAGCAAAAAATAGAAAGCCTTGCAGCAATGTGAGGCTTTTTTTATTTAGATCGATTTGGACGAGAAGTTTATCCTGAGCGTAATGAAATGTAGCCGAAGGAAGTCCAATCCCACATGTGTGGGAGAGGAGCGAAAAATAGAAAGCCTTGCAGCAACGTGTGGCTTTTTGTGTTTACATGCTTTTGGCATTTTATATTTCGCCAAAACAAGCCTAATTGATGAATTTTGGCGAATTATAACTACTGATCAATAAACAAAAAATTACCCAAATCAACTATGATGTATTTATACCAAAGTAGCATAAGCCCTGAATTCATCACAGAATTGGTTCGAGAATAGACCAGCTTGGGGAGTGCTTCGACTAGCTTAGCGACCAATCTTAGCTTTCTACTTACGATTCGGACGAAAAGCCTACCCTACCCTTTCGACGTTTATCCTGAGCGAAATTCACGTCAACAAAGCATTCATATTAGCATAGCTTACTAAGTTGGAGTACTTCCCGATGGAAGATCTCACATCCTTGTTGCTAAGAATATTGATTCAATCATTTCAACAAGCCATCTAATTCAATCAATTCCTCTACTCTATCATTAAGCGGATTTCTCTTCATTTTCAAGATTAGCCAATACCTCCTCCCATTTTTGTTGGAGTAGGGCTTTGTTGGGCAGTTTTGTTTTGTAATCTGCCACCAAAGTTGGAGATAAACTTCTGTTTAAAGCATATTCTACCACCGTATCATCTTTCCCTTTGCACAACAGTATTCCTATACTTGGGTTTTCATGCGCTTTTTTTATGTCATTATCCAATGCTTCTAAATAAAAATTGAGTTGCCCCAAATGTTCAGGTTTAAAGCGTTCATTTTTTAGCTCAATGGCTACCATGCAATTTAGACTTCTGTTGTAGAACATTAAATCTACTGCAAAATCTTGATTGCCAACTTGTAATGGATATTCTTCTCCCATGAAGGCGAAATCTCTACCAAATTCTAGTAAAAACTTGGTTATGTTTCTAGCTATTGCTTTCTGTAAATCATTTTCTTGGTGTTCCTCAGGTAGGTGTAACAACTCAAACACATAGGTGTCTTTAAATGTGTTGCTTACATCTTGTGGTAATTCTCTCGACAGTGTTGAGAGTTTTGCATCTGCCAACATAACCCTTTCATAATAAGAGCTATTTATTTGCCTTTGCAGTTCAGATTTTGACCATTTTTCTTTGATCGTCATCCTAAGGTAAAACTCTTGTTCTTGTTCCGATTCACATGTCAAGATGATTAAGTTATTTGTCCATGTTAATTCTCTCACTAGTGGTGAGAGTTTTGTGTTTTTAGCATACATTTCGTAAAACTGCTTCATTCTCCAAATATTTTGAGCTGAGAATCCTTTTATATTAGGCTCATATTTTTGAATGTAATCTGCTAATTCTTGTACCACAGATTTACCCCAAGCTTTTGAAAGAACTTGTTTACTGACATGTTCTCCTACATGCCAATAAAGATTAACTAATTCTTTATTTACCGCTTGGTAAGCCCTAGACTTTGCAGAAGCAATAAGAGAAGTAATTTCTGTAAACTGTTTTTGTAAATCCATCAGTATTATTTCAATAAGTTTTCCAAAATTGATACTGCTTCAGGTGAAAAGGCCTCCCTAATCTTATCTATTTGTGATTTTATTTCCCCTGTTAGCAGTTGAGAACTTTGATTTTAACAAATATACCTAATTAATCAAAGAAAAAAATCTTGTGATAAGAGCGGGGTATTTTGGCGAGAAAGATTTGTTTTCTTGACGAAAAGCCTGCCCCACCCTTTCGAAGTTTATCCTGAGCAGTTTGATTTATATAAGGTGGATGAGATGAATGGAAAAATTCTTGAAACAGTTATCTATTAAGTAAGGTTTCTATAACTTGTTTAAGATGTGAATTTTCTTCTTTTAACAATAATATTTGTTGTTCAAAATGTGTTTTTTCTATTTCAGAAATTAGATTGTTATTGATTACTAAACCATTACCAGTTTGATTATTCATCACATTAAAAACCATGCTTTCATTAAATGCAATGATCTCCTCAGGTTTCATTCCTAGTTCTTCTGAAATCTTTTCTAATTTAGAATAAGTGATTTCTGTTTCACCAAGCTCCATTCTACTATAAGCACCTTGTGATATACCAATAGAATTAGCCATGTGTTCTTGAGTTAAATTTTTAAGCTCTCTTAGTTTTTTGATTTTATGACCAATCTTCAGGTTTTCCATTTAAATAGATTTATCCGTAAAAATAATAATTAATATGAAAGACTCATAAATTATTAGATGCGTTCATAATCTATCCTTTGATTTGACCAAATACTAAATGTATGCTAGTTAATTTTGTTAGAAACTCCTCAAAATAAATTTATGAAATCACTTCTTCTTATTCCTGCACTTAGTTTTTATTTCTTACTTGCCGGCTCATTCAACTTTTTTAGCCAAAATTTAGATTGGGTAAAGACAATTAATGCATCATTTCAATATTATGGATACATCAATATGAATGATGTTACTATAGATGATAATAATAAACAATATTCAATTTCTAGTGCAGCAAACAATTCTTATCCTATTTATTTTAATTATAATCCAACAATGGCTCAGGGACATGTAATTATTAAATCAAATTCATTAGGGAATTCTAGCTGGTTTAAATATTTTTCTCATTTGAGCAATGTTGTTTGTGATCCAAAGAAAATTTATTACCATAATGGAAATATTTACATTGCAGGCATTAAAAATGGTAATGTTGATATGGATCCCGGAGCTTCCGTATATAATTTATCTGGGTCTACTGCATTTATTGTTAAACTTGATACATTAGGTAATTTCATTTGGGCAAAACCTTTTGGCCCTGTAACTAATATAAATGATTTAAAAGTAGATAGTAACGAAAATGTTTTCATTACAGGATCATTTAGTTCAAGTTTCAGTTTTAATAGCGTTAATCAAGTATCTAATGGGAATGAGGATGTTTATTTTTTGAAATTTAATAACCAAGGGCAAGAACAATGGTGTAAAACTTTTGGCTCAAATTCTATAAATAGCGAAGCTGGCAACTCTATTGCTATAGATTCAAATGCAGATATTTTAGTAGCAGGAAATTTTAGTGGCACTGTAGATTTTGATGCAGGAACCGGATCTTTTCCCTTAACTAGTATAGGTAACCGAACTGGATTTATAACAAAATATAATCAAAATGGGAGCCACTTGATTACAGTTAAATTTGATGGTGCCAATAATGCAAGTGAAAGTAGGTTAAATAGTATTGATATTCAAAATTCCTCCATTTATGTTACGGGCTTAATATACGGAACAATAGATATGGATCCTGGAACCTTAATTTCCAATGAGACACAATATAATTTAGGATTCATTTTAAAGTTAGATCCACAATTTAATCTTACTTGGAAAAAAATAATAAGTTCTACTGGGGGATCTGAAGGATATATTGTAAAAACTAAATTCAATGAAGTGTATTTATCCGGATTAATGAGCGGATCCACGGACTTAGATCCAGACCCAACTAATAGTTTCATATATTCTGGTTTTGGAACATATATTGTGAAATTACACGACAATGGGAATTTTATTTGGGGGGCGGGGTTTTTAAATACCTCCGACCCTTCGATGAGTAACACCTACAGTTACCAGAACAAGCCTAAAGGAATGGCAATTGCAAACGATGCTGTCTATATAGCTGGAGCATTTACAGGACCAGTTGATTTTAATCCAGACCTAAGTATCACGCAAAACACACAATCCACATTAACACCAAGCGGTATTGGATTGCCAAGTGGTTACTTAGTAAAACTCACCAATTGTATTTCCAGTAACACTTCCATTCAGATAAATTCCTGTGGTTCGTATCTATGGTCCCAAACTGGACAAACCTATACTAATTCTGGCACATACAATGATACGCTTCAAAATGCGGGTGGATGTGACAGTACTATAACACTTACCTTAACCATCACACCAAGCTCTATAAATACAACAACAGCTTCCGCTTGTGATTCTTATTTATGGAATGGACAAACATACACCCAATCTGGAGTTTACTCCGGACCAACAGCAAATTGTGTGACTGAAACTTTAGATCTTACCATCACACCTAGCTCTATAAACACAACAACAGCAGCAGCTTGTAATAACTTTACATGGAATGGACAAACATACACCCAATCTGGAGTATACTCCGGCCCAACAGCAAATTGTGTGACAGAATCTTTAAATCTGACCATAAATTCTAGTAGTTCTGCTAGTCAAACCCAAACTGCACTAGACACCTACACTTGGCCGCTTAACAACCAAACGTATACTCAAGGTGGAACTTATACGGCGACCATTCCAAATGCAGCAGGTTGCGATAGTGTGGTGACCTTAAATTTAACCTTAAATTATACAGGTATTAATGAGCTGAATGGCAATTCATTAACCATTTCCCCTAACCCTACCTCCTCTAAAATAACGGTTAAGTCCTCTTTGGCATTAGTTGGTAAAGAATTTACTATTTGTGACCAACAAGGTAAAGTCGTAAAATCAGGTGTAATTACTGCTGAAGAAACAGAAATAGATTTATCAAACCTATCTGAAGGAGTGTATCTTTTTAAAGCGGGCGAAGAGATGCAGGAGACTTTTAAAATTATAAAGCAGTAAAAACTAAATTTATGAAATCATTTCCTCTTATTCTTGCACTTAGTTTTTATTTCTTACTTGCCGGCTCATTCAACTTTTTTAGCCAAAATTTAGATTGGGTAAAGACAATTAATGCATCATTTCAATATTCTGGAGATATTAATATGAATGATGTTTGTATAGATGATAATAATAAACAATATTCAATTTCAAGTACAGCAGGCACTTCTATTTTATTTAATTATAATCCAACAATGGCTCAGAGAAATGTAATTATTAAATCTAATTCATTAGGGAATTCTAGCTGGTTTAAATGCTTTCCCCCTTTAAGCAATGCTGCTTGTGATCCAAAGAAAATTTATTACAATAATGGAAATATTTACATTGCTGGTATTAAAAATGGCACTGTTGATATGGATCCCGGATCTTCAGTATATAATTTATATGGATCTACTGCATTTATTGTTAAACTTGATACGTTAGGGAATTTCATTTGGGCAAAATCTTTTGGTTCTGTAGGCGCAAAGGTTACTGATTTAAAAGTAGATAGTAACGAAAATGTTTTCATTACAGGATCATTTAGTACAAGCTTTAGTTTTAATGGCGTTACACAAACATCTAATGGGAATGAGGATGTTTATTTTTTAAAATATAATGATCAAGGTCAGGAACAATGGTGTAAAACTTTTGGTTCAAATTCTATAAATAGCGAATCTGGTAACTCTATTGCTATAGATTCAAACACAGATATTTTAGTGGCAGGAAATTTTAGTGGCACTGTAGATTTTGATGCTGGAAACGGATCTTTTTCCCTAACTAGTATAGGCTACCGAGCAGGATTTATAACAAAATACAATCAAAATGGGAATCACTTGACTACAGTTAAAATTGATGGTGCCAATAATACAAGTGAATGCAGGATAAATAGTATTGATATTCAAAATTCCTCCATATATGTTACAGGCTTAATTTACGGAACGGTAGATTTAGATCCTGGCACATTAATTTCTAATGAGACACTATATAATTCAGGATTCGTTTTGAAGTTAGATTCGCAATTTGATCTTATTTGGAAAAAAATAATAAGTACTACTGGAGGTTCAGAAGGATATATTGTAAAAACTAAATTCAATGAAGTATATTTATCCGGATTTATGAGCGGTACCACGGACTTAGATCCAGACCCTACTAATAGTTTCATTTATTCTAATAATGGAACATATATTGTGAAATTACATGACAATGGAAATTTTATTTGGGGAGCAGGCTTTTTAAATACCTCCGACCCTTCGACGAGTAACACCTATAGTTACATAAATTATCCAAAAGGAATGGCAATCGCAAACAACGCTGTCTATATAGTAGGTGGCTTTAAAGGGCCAGTTGATTTTAATCCAGATTTTAGCATTACGCAAGTGACACAATCCGCATTAACACCAAGCGGTATTGGATTGACAAGTGGTTACTTAGTAAAACTCACCAATTGCATTTCCAGTAATACTTCCATTCAGATAAATTCCTGTGGTTCGTATCTATGGTCCCAAACTGGACAAACCTATACTAATTCTGGGACATACAATGATACGCTTCAAAATGCGGGTGGATGTGACAGTACCATAACACTTACCTTAACCATCACACCAAGCTCTATAAACACAACAACAGCCGCGGCTTGTAACAGCTATACTTGGAATGGAACAACATATACCCAATCTGGAGTATACACAGGAACAACCACAAACTGTGTGACAGAATCTTTAAATCTGACAATTAATTCTAGTAGCTCTGCAAGTCAATTCCAAACAGCGCTAGACACCTACACTTGGCCTATTAACAACCAAACGTATACTCAAGGTGGAACTTATACGGCTACCATTCCAAATGCAGCAGGTTGTGATAGTGTGGTGACCTTAAATTTAACGTTTAATTATACTGGTGTTGATGAGCTAAATGGCAATTCATTAACCATCTCCCCCAACCCCACCTCCTCTATAATCACTGTTAAGTCCTCTTTGGCATTAATTGGTAAAGAATTTACTATTTATGACCAACAAGGTAAAGCATTGAAGTCAGGTGTAATTACTGCTGAAGAAACAGAAATAGATTTGTCAAACCTATCTGAAGGAGTGTATCTATTTAAAGCAGGTGCTGAGATGCAGGAGACTTTTAAAATTATTAAGCAGTAAAAAAAACATTTCAATATAAAAGAGCATCCTTTGGGTGCTCTTTTTTTGTATCAACTCCTCTCACTAGAACTCCATAAACTACACCCACCAGTAACTATTCTGTGACAGAATAGTAGAGACGCATGTCAAACGTCAATTTGCTTTCTCAAATGAAGTAGCGAATTAACCTCAAATTTTACTGTATTTTAGCATATAAATTTTCGGCTTAATAATTGTTGAAATCTAAAAAATCGAAATTATGAAAGTAGCTATTTTTGAACCTTGTCCTGCGAACTGGGAGAAGATGCAGATCAAACTTGACGCAAGACATTGCGACCAATGTGATAAATCCGTGATCGATTTTACAAAAAAAAGCAGGGCGGAAATAATCACC
>CANJLG010000043.1 GCA_947475095.1 Flavobacteriales bacterium | reverse complement strand
GGATGGAAAATATTTGCTATTAACTACTATTAAAAAACCCTATTCTTATATTGTTCCCTTAAGTCGCTTTCCTCAAACAACAACTGTTTACGATAATTCAGGAAATGAAATTAAAGTAGTAAATGAAGTACCATTAAGTGAAATTATGCCAAAAGGTTTTTCATCTGTCCGAAAAGGAAAAAGAAATATGAGCTGGCGTTCTGATAAACCAGCAACTTTAAGCTATGTTATCGCGCTGGATGAAGGTGATCAAGCAAATAAAGTTGCTTTTAGAGATGAACTTTTTCAATGGGAGGCTCCTTTCACAAGCGAAGCTACTTCCATTACTAAAATACAACAGCGTTTCAGTGGTATTATTTGGGGAAATGAAACACTGGCGATTGTTTATGATGATTGGTATGACACACGAAATACGAAAACGTATCTTGTAAATCCATCTAATCCAAGTCAAGCGCCTAAAATTATATCCGATCGGAATTCTCAGGATATTTATGCTGATCCAGGAAATTTTGAAACTAAAAAGAATCAGTTCAATCGCGAAGTTTTGGCCGTAGAGAATGGTTCTATTTACCTTATCGGTGATGGTAATACGAAAGATGGGCAGTTTCCATTTATCGACGAATTTAACTTGGAAACATTGAAATCAAAACGCCTTTATACTTCGAAGATGAAAGATAAAAAAGAGGATTTATTGGGGATTGAAGATTTTAAAAAAGGCGAGGTTTTGGTTATGATTCAATCTAAAAATGATTATCCAAATTATTATTTTAGAAATATTAAATCCAAAGAAAAGCTAACACAAATTACATTTTTCGCCAATCCCTTTGAAAGCATAAAAGACGTTTATAAAGAAGTGATTAAGTATAAACGCAAAGACGGTGTTGATTTAACCGGAACATTATATTTACCGGTTGGCTATGATTTAGTAAAAAAAGAAAAATTACCCTTATTGATTTGGGCTTATCCAGCTGAATTCAAGGATAAAAATTCTGCAGGCCAAAATGATAAAAACCCAAATGAATTTACCTTCCCATATTATGGTTCTTTTGTCTATTGGGTGATGAAAGGTTATGCTGTTTTGGATGATGCATCGTTCCCAATTATTGGTGAAGGAACAACTGAGCCAAATGATAATTTTATGGCGCAATTAATTGATGATGCAGAAGCTGCCATAAATGCAGTAGATAGTTTAGGATATATAAATCGCAAAAAAGTAGCGATTGGTGGACATTCTTATGGTGCTTTTATGACAGCAAATTTATTAACTCATTCCAACTTATTTGCTTGTGGAATTGCAAGAAGTGGCGCGTATAATAGAACCTTGACTCCTTTTGGATTTCAGAGTGAGCAACGAAATTATTGGGATATTCCAACTATTTACAATGAAATGTCACCATTTATGAATGCTGAAAAAATGAAAACGCCACTTTTATTAGTTCATGGCGATGCAGATAATAATCCCGGGACATTTACTTTACAATCTGAAAGGTATTTTCAAGCTTTAAAAGGTCTGGGCGCTCCCGTTCGCTTGGTTTTATTACCAAAAGAAAGTCATGGATATGCTGCAAAAGAAAATATTTTGCACCTACTTTGGGAACAAGATCAATTCTTAGAGAAATACTTGAAGAATTAGATTTAGCAGCCGTAATTTATGCGTTTTCAGATCAGAATGGAAACCGTTATAAATTTAATTTCGGAAACCAATAATGGAGGTTGGGTAGAGCTGCGCAAAAGAGCTGGAGACCTTTTATAATTAAACGTTTAGCTAAAAAAAACACTATTGTCCTCCGCCGAGGCGAAGGAGCGGAAAACATCGGACGCTATTCTTTGTCCTTTTGTCTTGATACTACGGCAAGCTCAGCACAAGTACAAAAGAACGTAAAAATCAAGTGGCGATGATCCATACCTAGAAAGAAAACATCTAAATATTTTAAAATTAATAACAGCCCTTCTTTTCAATAAGCCAAAATTGTTCGTGTTTGAGTGCCTTGATTACTAATTAAATGAAGATAATAAAATCCCTTACTTGTATATTTATGGAGCTCAAGTTCATATTTTCCAGACGGTAAGGTCTGATCTTGATAAAAAGTATGTGTGTTTTTTCCTTCTGAATCATATAAAATCAATGAAATACAGCTTGTATCCGTCAAGACTAATGCTGAGGATGTTATTGAAGCATCCAGATCAATAATTGGCAACGTTAATCCTTGAACATTAACAGGCGCTATAAAATAATTCCGGTAGGGAAAAGAAATGTCATCCCACTGAGCAAATGCCAAAAAAAGGTCACCATTGCTATATGAATCACTTGAAGAAGACATCAAAGTTGGATACCAAGTTCTTTTTGGTTTACCTGGATTCTCGATCAACAATGAAGCTTCCGCCCAATGAATTAGATCAAATGAATAGGAGTAATAAATTCCTTCATCATTCCAATCGTGATAAACCAAAAACCAAGTTTTTAGGGGTTTGAAATACATAATACTTGGATTGCCACCAGCCTTTTTTCCTTTTGAAAATGGAAGCGGAGATCCTTTTCCCCCAATTCCTGGTTCACAAAATAAATCTTTATGTAACTTGAACCAGGTGCCTGGCTTTCCATAAGCATCTAAAGATTGAGCGACACCAATACCATCCGGACAAACATAATAAGCAAGCCAACGATTATTTAAACTGTCTCTTACCACCGAAAAATCACCCGTTCCACCCCACTCTGGAGAATCAGGCTTCTCCAACCATGACGTTAAAATTCTTCCGTTTTTAGTCCATGTTTTGCCACCATCAAAACTCTCGCATTGGGCCGCACTTTTCCACGCAATTTTTTGTTGATTTTCATAACCAGGAAATTCATGATCCTCCGCATGATAGAAGCCAATCCAATGATTAGAATCCAAATTAAATACACTGTATAACCATGCTCCACCATTATCATAGGAGCCTTGGGGCCCTTTGGTTAATACACAGCCCCAAATTGAATCTTGATGCAGTATATCTGTTCCAGAAGTGATATAACTATCATAACCTGCCCATACATGAAAGTACATATTAGTTCCCAATGACTTGAATGTTATGTGGCCATCAGGAAAACCAGGGTAAATTGGCACTCCCGGATTTGGAACTTGTTGAGGGGCAGAAACTGTTAAAAGTTGAGCTTTAGCAAGAATAGAAATAAATAAAGTAAGTATTAATATTAGCTTTTGAATTACTCGATTCATTGGAAAGTAATTTTTATGATTTATAAATTAAGTTCGCTATTGTCCGATAAATATCGGACTTTATTCTTTTTGTCATGATACTACGGCAAGCTCAGCACAAGTACAAAAGAACGAAAAAATCAAGTCGCTGATTATTCTTCTACGCCTTAGCGTATCACTCCACTCTTGAAATAAGACCGTTTCAGCGATCTCTGCGAGCTGCTTTACGGTGCCCTTATTTCAATTCGCTTCACTTTATCAGAATAAAAGGCGACAGGAAAAAAAAACGAATTTATTTTTTTAAATGAAAGCTTGCAAAAGAGAATGATTGTATAGAACTAAGACTTGGGTACTGTGCATCTCGACTACGCTCGATAAACTCTCGAGAGACACTTATATAGAAATCACCGAAACGGTCAGGTCTTAGGATTGAAGAGAATGAACGCATGCCACTTTCGAGTTTTTTTGCTACTTTTTTTGCGGACCTTCGAGAGCCTCAGTCACCTCAAAAAAAAGTAGTAAGATGCGAAAAGAAAAAAATGTTTTTTCACTATTGTCCTCCGCCCCGGTGAAAAAAAACGGACGCTGTTTTCTTTGTCCTCTCTTTGTCAATCGAGAAGATAAAATACGAACATAAAAAAGGCCTATTGCGTTTATTTGAATTTCACAGCCGTACCGTACATTTGAAGGTAGAAATGTTGAAACCCATTGGTATCTAAATCAATATCTTGTCGCATGGAAACAATCGCATCTGCTTGTAAGATAGAAGCTCTTGCTTTCAATTCTTGAACGGCGATAAAAAATGCTTTATCAAAATCATTTTGTCCTGCGGAGAATTCACCCCATAATGCCCCCCAATCAGCGCGTTCTTTCGATAAAAGAGATTCCTTTTTAAGGTTTTCAATTTCACCTTTGTATTTTTTGATCAAGGTTCCCAGTTGACTACCAAATAAGCCTTTATTAGTAACTGAAAAGAAAACTGGACCTAAAATTTCGTATTCATTTTTTAAATCTCCTGTGGTAACAATAATTTTATTCGACATAGTGCTTCGTTTTAAATTTCAACAAAGGAATGCATTGTTTTTGTCAAAGAAGGTCAATCGTTTGGAGCATTGTGCAAGTTGACTTTAACTGTCAAACTATTTATCAACATGTATTATCAGAATGTGACGCTTAATGCTGCAGCATGAAGGATTAAATGCAAGGCAAACAAATCGGTACGAAACAAGGTTAGCAACAAAGAAAACTCCTCGAAAATAACGAAGAAGCCTCACTCCCACTTTTTCAAGAAATGGATAATAATGAAAAAAATTAAGCTTTTTCCGCTAAAAAACGCTCTTTTTTCTCAATAATTGACGTTTTTTAGCATTTTCTTAGACATGCAACTATTTTTCATACTGTTGAAATTGTCGCCGAACTGCGTAGACAATTAAGTTGGTCTCATTTATTGGATTTATAAATTATACCAGCAAGCTCAAAACAACTTCCTCCAAATTTTCAGAAAGTACTCCATTCTTTACCCGTTTAATAAATTCTACCATACTAATCCAGATTTGAATCTTTGAGTTTGCTCTATTTCATTAACTTTAGCTTTTAAATTTAATTGCTATGTCAGAGATTCTTGAAATTACTAAGGCCTTGGTTGATTTTCGTGATGAACGCGATTGGAAACAATTCCATGACACCAAAAACTTAGCAACTGCTTTATCAATTGAAGTAGCAGAATTAAACGAGCTTTTTCTTTGGAAATCCATCAAAGAATCTGATGAAGTTAATGTAGAAAAGCTCAAAGAAGAATTGGCAGATGTTTTTGCTTACGCGTTTCTTTTGGCAGAAAAGCATCAGTTGGATGTTAAGCAGATCGTAATGGAGAAAATCAAGCGCAATGCGGAAAAGTATCCAGTTGCGAAATCTAAAGGGAAAGCAACAAAGTACACTGAACTATGATAGACGATTTTGTTCATTCAGTACAGATCAATAAATATTCTTTCAGTAAAGCTGGATCAGCGGAATATGTTCTAAATACGTATATGAATAACTCATGGCCAATCGTTTACATTATTAAAGATGATGCCATTGGAGAAGCCTATATCGGTGAATCTACCAATGCCATTAACCGAATGAAAAATCATCTAAGCAATGAAGAAAGAAATAAATTAGGCGATTTGTTGATCATAAGTTGTGACAAATTCAATAAGTCTGCTGTCTTGGATATCGAATCTAACTTAATCCAGTACATGTCCTCCGATGGAAGGTATAAATTACAAAATGGCAACGCCGGACTCATTGATCATAATTATTACCAACGGGAACAATACCAAAGCTTGTTTGACAATTTGTGGAAGCATTTATTAGTTGAAAAGTATGCAAAAAATCCATTGTCAAGAATTGATAATTCTGATTTATTTAAATATTCACCCTATAAGGCGCTAACCAACGATCAACACGATTCTGTGTTGGAAATTTTGGGTTTACTCACCAAAAAAGAAGAAAACACCATTTTTGTGGAAGGTGGTGCTGGAACGGGCAAAACAATTTTGGCCATTTACATGATGAAGTTATTGAAAACGGATATCATGGATCACCATTTAGATGGGGAAGATGAAACATATTCTTCCGAATTAACATTGATTTCTCACCTTAAAACCAAATTTCCGAACCCAAGAGTTGCACTAGTTGTTCCAATGACTTCCTTGCGAAAAACTTTGAAAAAGGTATTTGCCAATGTGAAAGGATTAAAAGCAAGTATGGTGATTGGGCCTTCTGAAGTTTCGAAAAATGAATACGATGTGTTGATTGTGGATGAAGCGCATCGATTAAGAAAAAGGAAAAATATTACCAACTTTAAAAGCTTTGACGATGCCAATAAATTGTTGGGATTTGATATCCACGAAGGGACAGAACTGGATTGGATTTTAAAGCAATCGAAGAATCAAATCTTCTTTTACGATGAAGGGCAATCGATAAAACCATCAGATATTGATCAATCGAAATTTATAAAACAAAAATGGAGTGCATCTTTGTTGAAGTTGGTTTCGCAACACCGTGTGAAAGGAGGAATGGATTACATCAATTACATTGACAAGCTTTTACATGGCCGTTTGGAAAAAGGTGACCCAAGCTTCGCAAGTGAGCACTATGAGTTTATTCTCTATGATTCATTAACGGAACTCTATGCCGATTTAAAGAAGAAGGAAGATGAATTTGGCTTGTGCCGTTTACTTTCCGGCTATTCCTGGGAATGGAAATCTGCGAAAAACGATGTTCCTGACATTACCATCGAAGGCTTGAACTTGAAATGGAACACCACCAACGAGGATTGGATCAATTCTCCCAATGCGTTTAATGAAGTGGGATGCATTCATACAACACAAGGATATGACTTGAATTATACGGGAATTATCTTCGGTAAAGAAATTACCTACAACCCCGAAACTAAACAAATTGAAATTAATGCTTCTCAATATTTTGATAAGAAAGGAAAACAAGGCATTGAAGATCCTGCCACTTTAAAAGCATATATCTTGAATATCTACAAGACCATGATGCTGCGCGGAATACGAGGAACATATGTGTATATATGTGATGAGGGCTTGAGGGAGTATTTTAGGGATCTATTATGACAAAAAACAAAACCAATAATGTTAGAAGACCGTAAGTTGTCATAATTAAAAAAAGTGATTTAGAATATATTTCGTTGACCGATATGCTAAAAGCAAAAAATGTTGATTTTTTTATTTTAGATTAGTTAAGGGATAGAAATACGGTAGAATTTTTAGGTGTTTTGGAAACGGTTTACAATCTTGATTTTAATTGTGGTGAATCTGCCATGATTAAAAGTTAAAAGAATAAACAATAATTTTAGTTTAAATATGGCAAGAAATAAAATCATTAGTATAGAAGGATCTCAAATTACTATTATTTCAAATGAAAGTAAGCAAGAATATATTTCTTTAACCGACATGGCTCGGAGCCAAATGCAAGAGGTAGTTATTATTAAATGGCTTAGTCTTAAAAGTACCATTGAATATGTAGGAGAATGGGAAGCATTATATAATCCTGATTTTAATTATACCGAATTCGGTATAATTAAAAATGAAGCGGGGAGTAATAATTTTGTATTATCTGTAAAACAATGGATAGAAAGTACAGGTGCAATTGGATTGACCGCAACGGCAGGAAGATATGGAGGAACTTATGGTCATAAAGATATTGCTTTTCACTTTGGAATGTGGATTAGTCCAAAATTTCAGTTACTTTTAGTAAAAGAATTTCAACGTTTAAAAGAAGATGAAAATGATCGTTTGAAATTATCTTGGAATTTACAACGTACTTTGGCAAAGGTTAATTACAAAATACATACCGATGCAATTAAGGAAAATCTCATACCCTTATTACTAAACCAGGAGAAAATCAATTTTATTTATGCTGATGAAGCCGATTTGTTAAATGTAGCCTTGTTTGGTAAAACGGCTAAACAGTGGCGCATCGAAAACCCTAAGGTACAAGGTAATATTAGAGATGAAGCTACTTTAGAACAATTAGTTGTGCTCTCTAACTTGGAAAGTATAAATGCCCTATTGATTCAACAAGGTTTAATACAAGGCAAAAGATTGATGCAATTAAATACAATCGCTATCTCTCAAATGAAATCTTTACTTGGAAATATGAATCTTAATAAACTGAACGAATGATAAAACTGAAAAAATAATCTTCTAAAAATTTAAAGTAATAAAAAAAGCCTATATCTTGAATATCTACAAGACCATGATGCTGCGCGGAATACGAGGAACATATGTTTATGTTTGCGATGAGGGGCTGAGGGATTAGTTGAAGGAGTTTAAGATATATTAATTAAAACTTGCAAGTATTTTTTATCTAAACAGTTAAGTTTAATAAATAAACAAGTTATTTGCAAATGCTAAACAGAATTTTTAACCTAAATATAATATTAAATTGGTATGAAAAGAATACTACTTCTATTTATTTTAATTAGCAATTTTTCATTCGCTCAAGAGCGACTAGATGGCTTGCGTTATGATAACACTAAGTTTTCAATAGGTATAAACATACCGAATTTCAGTGTATCAACATATCTGTACAACGTAAGAAATAAATGGGGAGGCTTTATTTCTGTATTGTATGCTGGTAGTCCGGGCATAGATGACGAAAATTATATTTCAACTTATCATGAATTAACAGATGACTATTTAGTAAATCATCGTGGAGGAAGTTTGGGTCTAGTGTATAGATTATGGAAACCTTTTCATATTTATGGGGGTATTGGTTTTGGATGGGGAACAAGGCAACTAATATATCGTGATACTCCGCCGATAGTTCTGGATGATGCCTACCGCACCAGTTTTGATGGAGTGAAACCTTTAGCGCATTGCGGTATTCAATTCACATTGTGGCGAATCGCTCTTGGAGCTGGCTACAATACATATACAAAAGGACCTGAGTTTTTCTTTGGTTACGTAGTAAAGTTTAATCCCAAATAATTTAGAATATGAAAAATGTAAGTTATTTTTTATCACTATCAATTTTAACTTTATCGGCTTCTTGTAGTGGAGGTCAAACAGAAGCACCAAAAGATGAATGGTTTGCAGGGGGAACTTTACATAAAAGTAATTTGCAATTATGGAATTCTTCAACTGAAAAAAACAAATTAGCGACTTGTGCTGATTTTGTAGCAAATGTGAAAGATTATGAAGGAGATTTTACTCAAATGAAGGCTGATGCAACAGAGGTGATGAACTGTATTGATGAATCTGCAAAAGAACCAGTATTGGCTTCTCAAAAATCAACTGAGGTAGCTGCTTCATGTGTTTTATTATTAGGAATCGCAAAATAAATCTAAAAAACATATGCTATGAAAAACATGCTATTTATCATGATACTGCGAGGAATTCGCGGGACATATGTCTACGTTTGCGATGAGGGCTTGAGGGATTAGTTGAAGGAGTTTGTTTAAACGCTCGTCAAATAATCATAAATTCCATCTTCTACGCTTGTATTCATTTTGAAATCGATCTTTACAACGGAAACATCATTGCCATTGTCATCCTGCATCATTTTTTCTTCAAAGCTTTCATCGATTGGTGTGACATCGCCCATGAAGTAAAATTCTAAACCTTCATCATTACTTTTTTTAATGAATAAAGGCAAACGTGTATTATTAGTTAATGCATTTCTTATTGCAAGAACATCAGGACTTGTTAATCTTCTTTTGTTTTTGGACATCCATTCAAATTTAGAAGGGTTCACAAATTTATCTTCATACTTTGTTGTACTGGAAATATTCTCATTTTTCTTATAATTCACAAAAATAGGGCAGTTGCTTTTGTCTGAAGCAATAATATATCCACCTACGTTTTGTGCCAAGGGGTTTTGTGCCCAGTTTAGAATGCGGAAGACATCTTTACGAGTATATTTTTGGTACAATTCAAACCCATCAATAAATTTTGTAGGCTTGTATTTGGCATCATATGTTTTTATGGCAAATGCTATATTATCCAATAAGAAATCTTTAAAAATATCCTGTTTCAATAAAGAAAGGAAGTCTTCCTCAATTATCAATTTTCCATCTTCTTCTCGAACGATATTTAGCCCATAAATTTCTCGAGCAGATTTTAGTTTTTTGTCTTTATTCTCTGTTACAAATTCAAAGTTCAAATTTCTCACACAAGAATTAAGGGTATTATCGCAAAGAATATAAGCATATTTATTTTTAATTTGAGTTTTAAATTCATTTAAATCAACGGATTGATCGAGTATTAAGTTTTTTAATAAAAGGGTTTCTTCTATGCGTTTTGAATTGTTAATTTCATTGGAAAAAAGCTCCAGTAATTTCTTTTGTTTCTCATTAATACGACCGTTAAAATCTGCTTCTTGTCCTGCTACAAAATTGAAATAGGATTTAGAATAATTGACATACAATTGAGGGTCACGTGAGCCATGGTCTATAAAATCAATCATCATTGGTATTCGCCCCATCTTACGCTTGAGTAAATTGTAATCCTGGACCAAATCTTTTTTCATCTGCATGTTCGCAGAGTCAATTGACTCAAAAATCTTGTCTTTAGAAATTCGATCGAAATTAATAGTTGAACACCCTGGAATTAAACTGCTTCCGCTAGCAATAAGTTTTCGTAAAGCATCTTTATTGTAGGATCTATCCCCATAAAGTGCAATTGGAACTAAATAGTTGTTGTTGTAATTCCCAATAAAGTCGATTACTGTTAGGTAGTCTTTAGAATTAACTTTTCTTAAACCACGACCCAATTGTTGAACAAATATGATCGCAGACTGTGTGGGACGCAGCATAATAATTTGGTTCACACTTGGGATATCAATTCCTTCATTGAATATATCCACGGTAAAAATGTAATCCAGTTTTTCCGATTTATTGTCGCTTTCTAATAAGTGAATCGATCTTTGACGTTCCGCTTCAGAACTATCACCTGTTAATGCTACTGTTTGAAAACCACGATTATTAAATTCATTCGATAGCTTAATTGAAATATCATTATTAGAGCAAAAAATTAATCCTCTTACATTTCCGTCATCACAACCATAGCGTTTGGCAGTTTCGATAATCCGGTTAACGCGTTCTTTAGCGGTTAAGTGATTAAAATCTGTTAATTCATCCACTTCCTGATTATTTATCGTTAGGTCTGTAACTCCATAATAGTGAAATGGGCTCAACATTTCTTCCGCCAATGCGCGGTGTAAACGAATTTCGTATGCAATGTTGTTATCAAACATCTTGAAAATATCGTCGCCATCAGTCCGTTCAGGAGTTGCAGTCATACCTAAAAGAAACTTAGGTTTAAAATGATTCATTATTCGCTGATATGAATCTGCTGCAGCACGATGCGTTTCATCAATTACTATATACTCAAAATGACTTGGCTCAAATTTGTTTAGATGCGCTTGTTTTGAAATGGTTTGAATGGTACAGAAAAGGTAATCTGCGTCCATTTCTTTTCGCTTGCCTGAATAGATGCCCATTTTTATATCGGCACCCAATAAATTTGTATAGGTTTTCATTGCTTCTTCAGCAATGGTTAAACGATGAACGATAAATAAGAACTTTTTTGGTTTAACCTTTTGAACATCAAATGCGGAAAGATATGTTTTACCTGTTCCAGTCGCAGAAATCAGTAAGGCTTTTGTTTTACCAATTGCTCTTAAGTGTTCAAGATTAGCAAGCGCCTCTATTTGCATAAGATTAGGAATGACTTTTAGGTCTTCAAATGTCTTTCTTCTCTCCTTTATTTCACGTTCAAATTTGGTCCGTGCTCGCCAGAGTAAATCGTATTCAATTAAATATCCTTCTTCGACCTTTTGAGCAACTTCAAATTCTTGCCTAAATTCTTCTACAGCAACACCTATTAACTCACTCTGATCCGTTGCAGAAATCTTTAAATTCCATTCTTTATTAGTACTTAATGCTGTTTGGGTCAGGTTACTACTTCCAATGATTAAATCAAACACATTTCCTTTTCTGAACAAATAACCTTTCGAATGAAAATTACCTTCTGTGGCAATCCTTAATTCAATGTTTTCGAATTGCTTAATTCTTCGTAAGGCTTCAGGATGTGTGAAATTGAGATACTGCGAAGCTAGAATTTTCCCTTTGATTTTCTTTTTCTCTAATTCAATAAGGGTATTCATCAATGCAGCAATTCCGCCAGTAGTAACAAAGGCAACTGAAAACCAAAATTCATCACATTGTTCTAATTCGCGAATAATAGTCGATAATACCTTTTTGCCTTGTTCTGAATTATTGGTTAATAATTCTGGTCGATATGCTTTATTGGATTGAATGAGTTGATCTACAAATCCAGTTTGAATACTATTAGAAAGCGATTGACGAATGTCCATGTTATGAATTTATCAATTGCTCAACAATTGGTAGGTCGGCAGCAGCCCAATCAAGTGTTTCTAATTCAGAAACAGCAAGCCATTTGTAATCAATATGCTCAGATAAAAATACTTCAGTACTTAGACATTCAGAAATAAAACTATGCATTGTTAAGTTGAAATCAGGATAGTCATGCTCAACTGTTTTAAGTTGCTTTCCAGGAATAATATCCATATTTAATTCCTCTTTTATTTCACGAATAATAGTTTGTATTTTAGTCTCGCCTTCTTCCATTTTTCCTCCTGGAAATTCAAATTTCTTAGAAATATATTCGAATTTATTCTCACCGCGCTGCACGCATAATATTTTTTGATTGTGCATAATAACTGCAGCAACAACTTCGACTTTTTTCTTCTGACTTTGCATTGAAGCTAAGGTAATTAATTTATTGAAATGTGACTACTTATTACAACCCCTCCATATACCTAAACCCATTATTACTGGCAATCATCAACATCGGTTCAATCGTTTCTCTGTATTTATCTTTCGAAAAATCTAGTGTTGGGAAAATGGATAAATAATCTTCTAGGAATTTATTTTTGGGGTTCAACTGTTTTACAATCTCAACTCCTTTTTCCTGAATTTTGTAAAAGTTATCAAAATAGCTGTCTAAATTCGGCAGTTTATCACTTTTTATGCTGTTGAAATTGGGATCTGCGGGAACTAAATTCCACATGAGGTCGTGCGCAACATATTGGAAAGGAACAAAATGTTCAACTGCGTATGTACCCGTGATGAGTTTCTTTCCGGTGTAAATACAATTAACAGATCCAAGTTCGGTAATCACGAGATCCCAAAAATCCTTTTTATGTTTCAACAAACTGCCACGTTTATCTGGGCGCTTCAATTTATTAGGTAAATCAGGGACATTTGGATTTTTACTTTGCAAAAACAAGGAAAGATTCCAGTAGCAAAAGTCTTTCAATACGCCTGCATTCCGTTTAAAATAATCTACCCAATCCGGCTGCATCAGAATGCTATCTTTGTAAAGTGAATAGGGCGTGTAATAAGAGTTTTCATGAGAACGCTGATACATTAACCCCTCATTGTGAGCCCCCAACCACGGACTTAAAAACTTAAACGGAACATTATGATCAAAATGGTTCAATTCTTTGATGGTTTCTTTGTTGGTGGAAGCCAATAAACGGTTGATAATTTCTTGTTTAGAAGTATCCACATCAAACGCTTCAAGATCTTTCAATTTCTCAATGGCTTGTTGCAATTTATCTTGCATCCCAAATGAAACGTGAAAGTAATTCACGGTAAACCATGCATTTGCAATCATACGAGCAAAAAGTTCTTTCTTGGGAATTTCATCTTTTCCAGCTTCTACCGACTCAATAATCGCCAACAACCAATAATACTTATAGGTCGCGCTTGTATTTCGAAAGCAGGAACTTAATTTACTGACCGAAACCTTGAGATCGTGTGGAAGATTCATTTGGATAAAAATAGTCTTTTTCTAAAGTTCATCAAAATCACCGAAGGCTAAACCATCGTAATGACTCATTATTTCAAAGGTATCGTATTCTTTTTCTATCCAACGACCCTTTTTAAAGATGAAACAAAAAAACATGCGCTCTAATTCATCACCAGACAAATTATTAAAAACAATTT
>CANJLG010000042.1 GCA_947475095.1 Flavobacteriales bacterium | reverse complement strand
ATCACCAAATTTATCAGCAGTATTATAGAGAAATCCCGGTTGAATTTGGCTGCTACAAAGCTCATTTTAAAGAGGGCCGCTTGTCGTCCATAAATGGAGCGTTTTACACGAATATAAATCAAAGTGCAAGCCCTTCTATTGTTCCTGAGTTAGCTATTCAAGCGGCAATAGATAAGGTAAATGCCATTACATATAAGTGGGATATTGTTCAGGAGGAAGCGCTTCTAAAAGCTGAGCGTCAAGATATGTCTGCTACGTATTATCCAAGTCCTGAGTTAATCTGGATTGCTACTAATTACACTAATCCTATATTTCAGTTGGCTTATAAAATGGATGTGTATGCCAATGAGCCCTTGAGTCGTCAAAATCTTTACGTTGATGCCCACACGGGACAGGTAATTTTTAGTACTGATCAAATTCATACTGCCGATAGCAATGGAGTTGCTGTCACTGCCTACTCTGGAAACCGAGCTATTGTGGCGGATTATTTTTCATCTCAATTTCGACTCAGGGAATCGGGTAGGGGAAATGGCATTCAAACGTTCGACTTAAACAATACGTCTAATTACGGCGCTGCGCTTGATTTTATTGATGTAGATAATTTTTGGAACAATACCACAAACCAAGACCAATATGCTGGAGATGCACACTGGGGGGCTGAAATGACGTACGATTATTTTTGGCAAATTCATAACCGAAACAGCATCGATGGCAATGGCTTTGCCTTGAAAAGTTATATGCATTATAATACGAGTTATAACAATGCTTTTTGGGACGGGCAGCGAATGACGTATGGTGATGGCAACGGAACTACTTTTACTCCTTTGACCGCTATAGACATAACTGGTCACGAGATCGCTCATGGCTTGACGTCGAATACGTCCAACTTAGTTTATGCCAATGAGTCGGGTGCTCTAAACGAATCTTTTTCTGATATTTTTGGTATTTCTGTTGAATCTTTTGCTAACAACAACGCCCTAAATTGGATAATCGGTGAAGATGCAACGCCAAGTGGTAACGGCATTAGAAGCATGAGCAATCCCAATGCTTTTCAAGATCCGGACACTTATCTTGGCACAAATTACTATACCGGAACTCAGGATAATGGTGGGGTTCACACCAATTCAGGGGTTCAAAATTTTTGGTTCTATTTATTGAGTCTTGGTGGTACAGGAACCAATGATATTGGTCAAGCATACAACGTTACAGGCTTAGGAATGATCGATGCAGCACGTATCGCATTTCGAAATAATACAATTTATTTAACACCGAATTCGGATTATCAGGATGCGCGTTTTTATGCTATTCAATCAGCGATCGACTTGTTTGGCGCTTGCTCACCAGAAGTAATGGCCACCACCAATGCGTGGTATGCAGTAGGGGTTGGACAGGTGTTTTCTTATACGGTGAATGCTCAATTTTCAACTGCGTTTCAAAATTATTGTCAGTCGCCCGCTTTGGTTAATTTTAGCAATCAAAGTTTCAACGCTGGAACTTTTCAATGGAATTTTGGCGACGGCGGAACATCCACGGCTTTAAATCCCTCACATACGTATCAAAATCCTGGACTTTACACGGTTACGCTTATTGCGAGTGGTGGCGCTTGTGGATCGGATACTACTATTTTAGTGGATTATATCAATGTTGATCCCTCGCTTCCTTGTGCCATCACGATGAATCCATCAGGGGCGAATCAGAACCAAAGTGCCTGTACTGGAACGCTTTTCGATCCAGGAGGTGGTGCTGCCAATTATCAGGATTTGGTTACTAGCGAAATTACCATTGCACCTACCGGCGCTGCTTCGTTGACCTTGACCTTTAGTGTATTTGATTTGGAGCCTAATTACGATTATTTATACATTTATGATGGTCCGTCGAATACGAGTCCATTGATTGGACAATATACAGGAAACACGCTACCCAGCGGAGGTACTATTCAATCGAGTTTTGGTGCGGTGACTTTAAAGTTTTTCTCTGATACCTACGTTACTAATCCAGGTTTTGTGATGACGTGGGCCTGTCAAATTCCTACAGCTGAGCCAATTGCCGATTTCATCGCCACCTCAACGAGCAGTTGTTCGGGAGACATTACTTTTCAAGACCAAAGTACCAACGGTCCTTCTGCTTGGGCTTGGGATTTTGGGGACGGTGGAGTTTCCAATAGTCAAAATCCCCTTCACATTTACACCCAAGATGGCATTTACGATGTAACCTTAGTCGCCTCTAATGCTTTCGGATCAGATACTTTTAGCATCAATCAGTACATCACCATAGATCGACCAGACGCTCCAAGTGTAATTGGTGCCATTATTTGCGCACCAGATTCTGTTTCGGTAACAGCCACTGCTTTAGGTGATTTAAGTATTTGGGATGAAGAGTTTGGAGGTAATGTAGTTGCAACGGGAGGACTTTATACGAGCTACTTACAGCAGACGGACACCTTGTGGGCGGAAAGTTCCGAGGATCAAGCGGCGCTATATGTTGGGCCTTTAAATTCAAGTTTTGGTACAGGAGGACAACATAACAATACCACCGTGCAATATATGATTTTTACTGTGAATGAGCCATTGACCATAGTATCTGCTTGGGTGAATGCAGGTGCTGCAGGAGACCGAACCATTACCTTGTGGGATGCTAGTGGGAACCAATTAGATTCTAGGTTTTTGAATATTCCTTCTGGTGGTTCTCGGATTTCATTGAACTTTCATTTGGAACCGGGTGTGGCTTACAGAATAGGAGGCTCTCAAATGAATCTCTATAGAAACAATGCTGGAGCGATATTCCCTTATCAATTACCTGGTTTATTGTCAATAACAGGATCAAGTGCCGGCGGTGCTTTTTACTATTATTTTTACGATTGGGAGGTGGTGAAAGATCCTTGTATCAGTCCGCGGACACCTATTTATTTAATCATGGATGAGGTGCAAGCATCAGCTAGTTTAAATACTTCTGGTATGACGACCAGTGTCTCTGCGAATACGTCTCAAAATGCAAATGTTTATGCATGGGATTTCGGCGATGGGACTACCGCTAGCAGTGAGTTGCCAAGCCATTCCTATTCTTTACCAGGAACTTACTCCGTAACACTTGTAGCTTCCAATGACAATTGCAGCGATACCCTGGTTTATGAGGTAAACCCTGATAATGCAGGACTTTCAGATGACCTTATGTCTTTAGTTAATTTAAATCTCTATCCCAATCCAACGAACGAAAACAGTACTTTGCTTATTGATAATAAAGTAGACTTAAGCTCACTTTCAATCCAAATTAATGATTTAACAGGAAGGTTAGTGTATTTGAAAACACTTAATTCCTTAGGCGCAGGGTTACATTACTTCGAATTGCCAGTCGCTTCGTTTGATTCAGGACAATATATGATTACCCTACGTGATGCAAATGCATCAGTTAAAAAAGTATTGAAACTTGTAAAAAGTAATTATTAGAGTGGAAGTTTTACCCAATCAGACGCAGAATAACCAGAATCTCCATTTCTAAGACCGTATATAACATTGTTTTTTACGACATAAAACGAGAACAAACTGGAAGGATTTACTTTGTTGCCTTGAACCACTTGTGGAATATTTGCACGAACAGGTGATACGCTATAAATTAAAGCGCTAATAGAAAATATAAACATTGAGCAACCAATCATAAGTTCATACCAATTCTCTTTTACAAATGTTTTAATAATAAATATAGTTTAAGTTATGCTGGATTTGCCTAACTTTTAAGTAGACTCAATTGAGCTAAATTTAACAACCGCCACATTCTAAATAGTCTTCATATACGTATCCCACAGTTCCATTTCTCTTACGAACTAAATCCCAACCATTATTTGAACGTATATATTCAACTTCTTCACCGTCTTTAAAATAACCAATGATTGCCCCATTCGTTGATGGTGATTGCCTCATTCTGACTCCAGTGCCAACAATCCAACAATCAAATCCTTTTAACCCTTGATTAACTATTATTTCATTGCCTTTAGTTTTATTGACCATTGAAGAAGAAAGGGTATAAACTACAACAACTGATGATGTCAATAATAATAATAATGATCCAATCATTATTTTGAGTTTTTTTAAGTTTTTCATTTATTATTTAGTTTTAAAATTAAATTACACAAGGAGTTGCCTAACTTTTTAGTAGTCTAAATAAATTATATAGCTTAACTCTGACTTCTGTTATTTGACGAACTCCTTTAATATATTTAAAGTATACCTAAAGATTAGTCGTAAAATTCATTTTGAGGCTCTAAGTCAGCTAAACTAATCCAGCCACTTGTGAGTTTTCCATTACTGCTACTATAGAAATTAATATATCCAAATCCATTTTGCGTATCAGTAAGACTTCCGCCATCATATTGTACCAAATACGACTTTTTTCTTGTTGAGTAATCTGGTTCAGCATGAAAAAAAGTTTTACTAACTTTCACAGTCGCGTACACGGCATATTCAAACTCCTGCTCAAGTTTGCGTATAGCCCTTTGTTTATCTAGTTCTTTAGATTTTAAGATAGCAATTTTTTCACGTTCTATTTCTTGTTTTTCTTTTTCAAGTCGCTGGCGTTCTTCAGTCATCATTTTTTTATCATCATCTATTTTTTTTGTTTCATCTTGATTAGTTGAATTTTCAGAAGTAGATGTATTTTTATCCTTGCAAGCAGATAAAGAATAAAAGAAAAGAAGTAAAAATGATGCTTTGATTAATGAATTTTTCATGATATTCTTTTTTCTGTAAATATAATTATGTTTTATCAATTAGCCTAAAAAGTGATAAGCCTCAATGATAAAATTCGATAATAGTAGATTTACTTTATTTTTCATCTGTTAAATGTCAGACAAGACGGGTAATTGTTTAATTAAAAATCACTTCGTCACTTAATTCTCGCACCATCTTAAAAAGTTCATTTTTAAATGTTTGTGGGTCATATGATCCTTTTTCAATTAATCGAAGTTTATGTTCCCATTGTCCAGTGAGCTCTGGACTTTTTAATAGATCACTTTTTATCACATCAATTAAAGACATCCCTGTTTCTGTGGCTACAAGATTCTTTTTCTTCTTTTCAATGTATTTTCGTTTGAAAAGCGTTTCGATAATATTGGCACGTGTTGATGGCCTACCAATTCCGTTTTCTTTCATTAATTCTCTCATTTCCTCATTTTCTACCAATTTCCCAGCAGTTTCCATGGCACGCAATAAGCTCGCTTCCGTGTAGTATTTCGGAGGACTCGTTTTTCCTTTATGAATCTCAGGGGTGTGGGTACCGCTTTCACCCTTTTCAAAAATAGGGAGGATCTTTTCTTCGGCTTCTTTGGCTTCTTTTTTTAATTCTTTTGCTTCTGCTTCGTCCACTTTTTCTTCTTTTAAATCATCGTATACTTCTCGCCATCCCTTGGAAATAATTTGCTTTCCAGTGGCTTTAAAGACCAAAGCATCTACTTTCCCCAATACCGTAGTATTCGATACTTTACACTCAGGATAAAAAACAGCAATAAAACGACGACAGATTAAATCGTAAATTTTCTGCTCATCCATAGAAATACCTGAAGGGGTAATTCCGGTTGGTATAATGGCGTGGTGATCGGTTATTTTTTTATCGTCGAAAATGGTTTTTGATTTCGGAATGGCTTTCTGAAGTAAGACTTCTGTAAATCGCTTGTATTCCTTTAAATTTCCTAAAATACCCGGAATTTTTGGGTGTAAATCTTCCGAGAGGTAAGTAGTATCAACCCTTGGGTAAGTCACTAATTTTTTCTCATATAAACTTTGAATTAGATTTAGTGTTTGTTCAGCGCCAAAACCAAATCGTTTGTTACCATCCACTTGGAGGGAAGTTAAATCATACAAGCGTGGATTCCCTTCTTTCGCCTCTTTCTGTTCGAAAGAGGTAACTTCAAAGGGTTTATTAAGGAGATATTCTAATCCTTTTTGGGCTTTGTCTACAGATTTTAGGCGGTCAATTTGACATAAAAATTCCGTGTCGCGATACGTGGTTTTTAGTTCCCAATATTCTTCGGAGTTAAACGCATTGATTTCTTTTTGACGGTTAACTATCATAGCCAAGGTCGGTGTTTGAACGCGCCCAACCGATAAGACCAACTTATCTTTTCCGTATTTTTTAGTGTACAATCTGGTTCCGTTTATACCAAGCATCCAATCACCCACAGCGCGCGAGTTTCCTGCAGCGAATAAATTGTCAAAATCTTTTGAATCTTTGAGTTTACTGAATCCAGCTTTGATAGCCTCCTCGGTTAAGGAAGAAATCCAAAGTCGTTTGATAGGGACTTTACACTGTGCTTTTAAGAGAACCCATCTCTGAATCAATTCTCCTTCTTGCCCAGCATCCCCACAATTAATAACTTCAGAAGCTTTAGCAACCAATGCTTTGATGGTTTGGAATTGTTTTTCAACTCCTTTATCTCCTTTTATCTTTATGCCAAATTGCGCTGGAATAATGGGAAGATCTTCTAATTTCCAATATTTCCAAAGTGGATTGTAATCTTCAGGATCTTTTAAAGAGCAAAGATGACCAAAGGTCCAAGTTACACAATAACCGTTGCCTTCAAAATACCCATCATGTCGTGTTTTTGCGCCTAGAATTTCCGCCAAATCTTTGGCTACACTGGGTTTTTCGGCGATACAAAGTTTCATTTCACAGGAAAGTAAAGAACATTGAATTGAGAAGTTTGCATGCAATAATCTAATTTATGATGGATCAACTATTTATTAGCCTCTGCCTTACTATATTCAAGAAGACCTTTTTCCAACCATGCTTTGAAATCAGCTGCGTTTCCATGGTGTTCATAGTCTGCTGAACCAATGTCTAAATCTTCATTCTTCGGTCCCAGTAAACGGTAATATGGCTGAGTATTACTTTTATATCTCGTGGTTTGTAAATAGCTCCATTTGTGGCCAACTTGAGTTATTTTCATTTTTTTACCCGGTGCATATTCTAATTCCTTATGTTCGGAAGCAGGCAGGGCTGTTTTTTCATCAACATATAATGAAACAATTACCATTTTATCGCGCAGTATTTCAAGGATTCCTGGCTCACCCCAAACCTTTTCCTCCATTTTTCGACAGTTGACACATGCATGTCCTGTAAAATCGACAAATAGAGGTTTGTGAACTTCTTTTGCATACGCCTCTGCTTTTTCTAGGTCATGAAAAACCATGATATTTTGAGGTCCGAGGTGCATGTCATCATTTCCTGATTGCGAATTTGAATGTTGGTTCGCTCCAATTCCAGTTGGCGATTCGCTGTAAGAAAGAGGTGGAGGAAAGCCACTGATTAACTTTAGAGGAGCGCCCCACATTCCCGGAATTAAGTAGATAACAAACACAAGACATGTACTGGCTAATAAAGTCCTAAATACTGATAGTTTTTCAGTTGGGCTATCGTGTGGAAGTCGAATAAATCCAAAAAGATAAACCGTTAACACAGTAAACAATCCAATCCAAATCGCCAGGAACAACTCTCTTTCCAAGAAATGGCCTTGCACTACTAAATCAGCATTTGACAGAAATTTGAAAGCAAGAGCCAACTCTAAAAACCCTAAAAATACTTTAACTGTATTTAACCAACCACCAGATTTTGGCAGTGAATTCATCCATCCAGGAAAAGCCGCAAAGAGTGTAAATGGCAAGGCTAATGCCAAGGAAAATCCAAACATTCCTACAAATGGTGCTATGCCGCCAATCGTAGCCGCTTCAACCAATAAAGTGCCTACAATTGGCCCGGTGCAGGAAAAGGATACAAGAGCAAGCGCCAATGCCATGAAGAAAATTCCTAAGATTCCACCTTTATCAGATGCCTGGTCGGCTTTATTTTGCCATGAGCTTGGTAGCATAATTTCAAAAGCTCCTAGGAAAGAAAGTGCAAATACCACCAAGAGTATAAAGAAAATGATGTTAAACCAAACATTTGTAGATAATGCATTAAGTGCTGAAGGACCAAAAATAGTAGTGACAATTGTTCCTAAAATTACATAAATCGCAATGATGGATATGCCGTAGAAGATTGCATTACGAATGCCTGCAGCTTTTGATTTACTGGATTTGGTAAAGAAACTTACGGTCATCGGAATCATCGGAAAAACACAAGGAGTAAGCAGGGCAGCAAATCCGCTTAAGAATGAAATGATAAATATAAGCCACATTGATTTCTTAGGTTCAGGTACTTTTTTAGCGGGTGTTTTTTTTGAAGGAGGAGTAGTTTCTTTGACTTTTAACGTTCCCGTATTTGATGTCAAAGTATCCATTTTTTGTTCAGCAAGGCTATCCTTTTCAGCAGCTAATTCATATCCTTTAACATCAAGCGAAAAGGGGTATTCGTGCGGCATTAAACATTTTCCTGCCTCATCGCACACTTGAAAGGCGAATGCACCAGAGACTTTAAAATCTGTAGCTGAATTAATAATTAATTTTCTTTTCATTATAATTGAACCTTTGTGGTGACTTTGCATATCACCCAGGTCTTCTTCAATAAATTGTACCGGCTTTGGTTCAAGCGTTTCCTTGGCAGTAAAACTTTTATTTTTTGTTAGATTGATTTCTGTAGGAATAGCAAAAGATCCATTGGGAAGTTTGTTGGAGTTAATGTGCCATCCTGGAATGATATTAATTTTTGCAACAACAAAGGCTTCACCTTTATTTTGCTCAATTGAAAATTTTACACTTACAACATTTTCATGATCAATAATCTGAGAATACATCAAACTTTGATGTAGTATAACAAAAAGTATCGCAAGTATTTTTTTCATGTGTAACAGTTATTTTAGTTGAATAGTAAATGGCACTTCTATCGGAGGCATACACCTGGAATCGTCACAAACCATGTATAGAACGCTTCCAGTAAGTTGTTTTAAATGTTGATTTTTTGCTTTTTTTAATTTGATTTTCTGTTCTGCTAAGTATGTATTTTCAAATAGGTACACTTGAGAATCAAAATTTACATCAAAAATCTCGTGAGGCTCAAGTTTTTCCTCACATTTACCAATGAGCTTTATTCCTTTTTGTTTAGCAATGCTAATACTTACCGGAATCGGTCCAGCATTAGCAGGTGTTTTTTGAGAATACAGGTGCCAACCTTTATCAATAGTTCCTTTTATGATTATTTTCTCACTGGATTTATCGTAGGAAAAATTCCATGTTAAATGATTTTGAGCAGTGATTTGACTAAACCCAAAATACAAAAGGCAATGAAGGAGAGCAAAATATTTCAACATTAATCAAAATTAGATTAAAATTTCAATAATTCGATTAATTGGAATCCATAATCCGCCTTTAAGACAAATAAATTTCGCGCCGGAAGCCCAAATAGTAGTGTCTACTCGTTTAATACCAGCATCATCTTGGAAGATAATTGTCACTTTTGTGCGGTGAGAATTACCGAGAATGGTGGCGTCTTTAATTTGTTGCAATAAATTTTCTTGTTGATTTAGTTGAATGTCGTTTAAAAACTTACAGTCAACAATAGTCTCCTTTTGGACTAATTCAATTTCTTGTACCATAAAGTTAATTTTCAAGAAATGTAGGATTTAATTAAATGACTTCAAAGAAATGTTAATAACTTAATATTCTCGTTAATTAACTCCAATTCTATAGTCACCAAGAAAGCCTAGGATCTACATTAATTTGCTGATTCGGTTTTGCGCCATTTTCAAATAAATACTTTCCAGAAATAGCAATCATTGCGGCATTATCGGTACAGTATTCAAATTTTGGAATATACACCTTACATTCTTTTTCCTCCCCCCATGTTTTAAGGCGGCTTCTTAAATATGAATTCGCTGACACTCCACCAGCAATAGCCACTTGAGTTAGTTGGTGTTCTTTGCATGCTTTATTAACCTTGTCTAATAAGATTTCAATTAAGGTATGCTGAATGGAAGCGCATAAATCAGCGAGGTTCTCTTCTATAAAATTGTTATTTATCAGTTTTTGATCCCTTAAAAAGTAAAGGATAGAAGTTTTAACCCCACTGAAACTAAAATTTAATCCTTCAATGCGTGGTTTTGAAAAGGTAAATCGGAGCGGATCTCCATCTAAGGCGTATTTGTCGATTAGTGGTCCCCCTGGATATGGAAGTCCTAACATTTTGGCCGCTTTATCAAATGCCTCACCAACAGCATCATCGATCGTCTGCCCAAGAATGGTCATCTCTAATGGCGATGTTACCTTAACCAGTTGTGTATGTCCGCCTGAAACAGTTAAACATAAAAAAGGGAAACTGGGCGCAAGCTCGTTTGCGTCTTCAATAAAATGAGCTAGTATGTGCGCTTTCATATGATGAACTGGAATAAGCGGTCTATTGATCGCCAGTGCGAACGCTTTGGCAAATGAACCGCCTACGATTAAAGAACCCATCAAGCCCGGACCTTGAGTGAATGCAATAGCATCAATATCTTTTATGCTAATTCCCGCTTTTTTTAGGGCCTCTTGAACAACTGGTATAATGTTTTCTTGGTGGCATCGGCTTGCTAATTCTGGAACAACACCACCAAACTTTGCGTGAATGATTTGGCCTGCAACTACATTGGATAAAATACGATTCCCTTTTAATATCGCAGCTGAGGTATCATCACACGAAGATTCTATTCCCAAAACTATAGTGTCGTTCGCTATCAAATGCTTAAATTTGTGTTAGAATGGTAAAAATACTCAAAATAATAGGTCGAATTATTGGTATTCCTTTAGAATGGTTAATGATTTTCCTCATTATTTTTTTATTTGCGATTCGTACCTCTAGTTTTCAAACTTTTCTTGCTCATAAGTTGACAGCTTATCTTTCGCAGGAATTGAAAGCAAAAGTA
Source organism: Flavobacteriales bacterium (assembly GCA_947475095.1). Classification (GTDB taxonomy): domain Bacteria; phylum Bacteroidota; class Bacteroidia; order Flavobacteriales_D; family Crocinitomicaceae; genus UBA952. The sequence continues at coordinate 4,980 of CANJLG010000042.1, read as the reverse complement.
GCGGTCGGGAAAGTAGACATTGTCTTTTTTGATAGGGTATATCTCGATAAAATAGTAATCCTCGACCTAAAAAAAGATACGCTTTTAGCCCTTAATTCCGCAGAAGTAAATATCGATAATTTTGATCTTTTTGGTAAAAAAATGATAATTAAAGACCTCAAATTGGTTAATGGTCTTGTCAACGTTACTAAATCTGCTCAAGATGGCAAATATAATTTTCAATTTCTTGTGGATTATTTTGAGTCTGATGAACCTAAAACACCGTCTGACCCCTTTGATTTTAAAATACAAAAAATTTGGGTAGCAAATCTAAATGTGCATTACCATGATTTAAATGTTAAACGGACTCCAAATACCTTTAATAGCAGTCACCTAGATTTGACTAAGTTGAATTTTGTTCTTGATGGTATCAAGGTCAAAGATGATGATCTATACATGGCTATTTCAGATTTTAGTGTCATCGAATCATGTGGATTAAATCTGAAGTCATTTAATGCAAAATTAGCTGTGAAAGATAAGTCCGTAAATTTATCAAATGTTCAAATTTTATTAAATGATTCGAAACTTAATGCCTCAACCATTGGAATTAATTGGAAGAATGAAAAAGATTTTGAGGAGTTTTCCGATAAAGTAATCTGGGATATTAAACTTAATTCTAGCACTGTCATGCTGGGTGACATTGTATATTTTGTGCCTGAAATGAACGGAATGAAGGATAAAATAACATTGGAAGCGCATGCTTCTAATACCTTATCACATCTGTTTTTAAAAGATTTGAAATTGAGATATGCTGATAATACCTTTATTCATGCTGATTTAGAATTGCCAAATTTTAATGACATTAGCGCGTATAATTTTCGGGAGATAGTTCATTCGGCAACTCTTGATAGTAGAGAACTTAATAAGTTTGCGCTTCCACGGCCATACGGAATTTTAAATCTTGGTAAAGAACTGAGCGAATTAGGTATAGTTCGTTTACATAATTTGGATGTTAAAAGTAATCGCGGAGAATTAACAATTGGAAGCACAATTATTAAAACAAGTATTGGAAATGCTTCAATTCTTCAATCTATTCGATTAGTGAATGGAGAAACTTTCGAAATAATACCAACTAATAAAAGCATATCTTCCATTTCACTTCAACAATTTGATCTAGGGAAAATGTTAGCAATAACTGAAATCGGCACCATTGATGGCGAGATTGGGTTTTCTACATTGGCTCTGAATGAAAATGGATTGAAATCATTGGGTATTAATGCGAATTTTAAGGAGTTGGAGGTCTTGGATTATTCTTTGAAAAACGTGATGGTGACCTCAGCTAATTTATATCCAGATAGTTTTGAAGGCGATATGAAAATTTTGGATCCTAATCTAGATTTAGAATATGCAGGAAAAATTAATTTTGGTAAGAATCAATTTGTTGATTTAGCTCTTAAGTTGAATATAGCAAATTTATCTAGGTTGAATTTAGGAATCGAACAACCGAAAAATCTTAAAGGAGATTTTGTTGTAAAGTTTTCCGGCTCTGATATTTCCAACTTAGCTGGCTCCCTTAGTTGCAGAAATGTAATTGTGGAGGATGAATCAAGGCAATTCGAAATACCTTCTGCAGATATTGTTATTGTGCGAAGCCCTTCTTTTGACGAACTTACGATCAAGAGTTCGATTTTAGATCTTGAACTGAAAGGTAAAATTGATCCAAATACTGTTGTAAATCATTTTGTATTTGAATTGGCCAAAAGTTTTCCATCGATGGGAATGAATATTAAGAAGCTAAAGGGAAATGTTTCGAATGATTTTACTTATACAATAAAGTCAAATGATTTAAATCCCTTGCTGACTTCTTTTATTCCTGAATTAACTATTTCTAATGGTTTTATAATGAATGGTAGATTCGATTCTAATAATCAGATTTTTGAAATGGATGCGTCATCTGATGAAGTAATATATAATGACATGTCATTTAAAAACATCAAAATTACACAATCAATGTCGCCCTCTGGAATTGAAGCAAATTATAGCCTCTCAACATTTAAATTACAAGATTCGCTGTCCTTTAATAATATTAATTTGACCGTTATGGGCACTAAGGGATACCTTAATTCCCGTTTAGTTTATGACCCCGGCTCAACGAATAACTCTGTTTTAGAATGGAACACAACAATCGCAAATGATAATAGTTTAGTCTTTGACTTAATGCCATCTTTTTTCTCTATTAATGATATTCGTTGGGAAATCAAAGAGTCGTCAAGCATTAAAATGATAAGTAATGCTTTTTACTTTGAGAATTTTCTTGTTCAAAGAAATCAGCAAGCCATAACAATTAGTGGCGTTTTATCTAAAAATGATTCAGAAAAATTAACCATTAACCTTAATAGAATTGATTTAAAAGAGTTAAGCAAACTTCTTAAATTAGATATTGATATATCAGGTGAATTTACAGGGTATGGTGATATTTCGAATCCCTACTCAAACATTATTTATTCTGGGAATGCTGATATTTCGAATTTATTCATCATGAAAAATGAGGTTGGAAATATTTCTCTTCAAACTTCTTATGATGATGTCAATAAAATCATTGAATTGAAAAAAGCGGAACTTTTGTTTAGAAATATAAAAACGGTTAATTTAAGTGGCGCTTATTTTTTGAAGAGAGAAAGAGATAAATTAGAGATGGATTTAAACTTTCTGAATACTGATTTATCTATTCTAAATGGATTCACTGATCCAAATGTTATCTTAGGAATTAAGGGTAAACTGCTAGGTAATCTCCAGGTAAAGGGAAGTATCGACGCCCCTGAATTATCTGGAGATCTTGATTTGGTTGATGTAGGAGCAAAAGTTGAATTGCTGGGAGTTCGTTATACATTAAATGGTAAAATTAACGTGAAGAAAAATCAATTTGATTTTAATAATTTACCAGTGAAAGATGAAGATGGAAATATGGCCATGCTGTTTGGTAGGGTTTATCATACTAATTTTGATAAATGGGCTTATAATTTTAATTTTAATTTTCAATCGCTTGGCCCAATTCCTCAAGCTAAATTTAATCTCACTGGCTTTGATTCTAAGCGATTTTTAGTCCTAAATACAAAATATAAGGAAGGTGAGTCTTATTATGGAAAAGCATATTGTAAAGGATATGCTAAAATTGCAGGTAATGGAACCAAAATGGATGTTGATGTTTTATTAGAAACAAAAACTGGTAGCCAGCTTAATTTTCCAATGTACGGGGTGTCAGAGATTGAAGAAGATGATGATTTAATTCATTTTGTTGAAAAAAGCTTGCAAGATGAAAAGCCTATTGAGTATAAATCTAATTATACTGGCTTAACCTTAAACATGAAATTTAAGCTTACCCCAGAAGCCAAATTAAAAATTATTTTTAATGAACAATTAGGCGACGAAATTAGTGCTGTAGGTGCTGGCGACATTGCATTAAAGTTGGATGCTTTTAATAATTTAAATTTAGAAGGGACTTACAGTATAAACAAGGGGAGCCAATATAATTTTGCCATGGGTCCTCTAAAACAACCTTTTGAAATTCAGCCCGGTTCTACTATTACCTGGACTGGTAATATTTATGATGCCAATATTGATATCATTACCGCCTTTACCATTAAGAAGGTTAGTATATTGGATTTAAGTCCCGAATTGGTTGATAAAACTCTCCTTAATCAAGATGTCGTTTGTCGATTAAAATTAAATGAGACACTTGAAGCTCCAAAAATAAATTTTGAAATTTTGGCACCAAATGCTTCGGAGTCTGGAAAGTCTATGCTCTCAAGAGTTAATGCCGAAATTGACGAGTTAAATCGACAGTTTTTCTCCCTGCTTTTAGTTAAAAAATTCCAGCCTTTGAAGGGTGCAGTTTCAGCTAGCGGTGCTGCTGCATTTGATTTAGTAGAATCACAAATTAATGGTTTGCTCGGCCAATTATCAAAGGATTATAAAGTAAATGTAGATTTGGGTCAATCCAATGCATTGGCATCGGTTCAAAAGAACTTTTTAAATGATCGCTTACTAGTAACGGGTAGTTTCGGTGTTGAGAATAGCACAACAGGTGGAAATAAATCGAGTGGTTTTATTGGGGATGTTAGTCTTGAATACTTAGTTAATCCAAAAGGTACGCTGCGGGTTAATGTGTTTAATAAGTCGAACACAAATACAGTAGATGAAAATTCAGGACCTTTCACGCAAGGGGCTGGACTATCTTATCACGAGGAATTTAACACGATTAATGATTTTGAATTGGCTCAATCTGTTTTCGATATTTTTAGGTCTAAAGACAAAAAATATTTTAAAAGTCGACGTAAGAAAAAACAAACGAGGTTACCACCATTAGTTATTAATGATGGATCTAACCCGGTAATAAAAACGGATGAATAATATGAAAAAAGTACTGATTGCAAATCGTGGGGAAATAGCCCGAAGGGTCATTCGAACGCTGCGAAAAATGAATATTAAAAGTGTTGCAATTTATAGTGATGCGGATGCTAATGCACCTCATGTTCTTGAAGCTGACGAATCGGTATATGTAGGTAAAAGTCCTTCATCTGAAAGTTACTTGCAACAGGATCTTATTCTTAAGCATTGTAAAGACTTGCATGTTGATGGTATTCACCCGGGTTATGGTTTTTTATCCGAAAATGCTGGCTTTGCAAGGAAGGTAAAAAATGCAGGCATCACATTAATTGGACCTACTCCTGAATCAATGGAATTGATGGGGGATAAGTTAAGTGCCAAACAAGCTGTAAAAACGTATAATGTTCCTTTAGTACCTGGCGTTGATGAAGCAATTTCTGATCTTGAAGCTGCAAAGATGATCGCTGAGCAAATTGGGTATCCAATTTTAATTAAAGCTTCTGCAGGTGGTGGTGGAAAAGGTATGCGCTTGGTTGAAAATACCGCTGAATTCGAAAGTCAAATGAAATTAGCGCAAAGTGAAGCAAGATCATCTTTTGGTGACGATGCTGTTTT
>CANJLG010000041.1 GCA_947475095.1 Flavobacteriales bacterium | reverse complement strand
AAATTTTTTGTTTTCCGATGATTAATGGCAAAGCTGTAATTGGAGACAGGATAAAATTAAATAGTAACCACACCGACATTGTTTCAGAATATGCACCCGCTTGTCCCCAATTAGGACCAAAGATAAAAATGAAGATGGGCTCACCATAATAAAACAAGATGGTAAAAGGCACGATAGACAAAGCAGATAATAGCAATAACATTCTCTTCAGCAAAGGCATTATTGATTTATTTTGATTGTATAATTCAGATGCTTTATTGTAAAATACTTGTCCTAAAGCAACCCCAACTAGCATTAAAGGAATGCGCAACATGGTGTAAGAATGATTAAAGGAGCCATAAATACCAACAGAATAGTAGGTAAAAATTAAGGTGGCAATTAACATGTCTCTGCCATTATCTACAAATACATGGGGTAAATTTAAGGTGGGAAATTCTTTATGCTCTAACATTAAGGCCCTTGTTTTTTTATTGGAGATACTACCCTTGAATTTGGATCGGATTTTCTTAAAGTTGAAGGCGAATTCTAAGGAAGAAAGAAAATACCCGAAAAGCGTGGCTAAAATTAATCCAAATGCGCTCAAATGAAAAAATGCAAATAACCATTTCAAGAGATTAGCAACCAAAGAATTAACTATTTTATGGCGGGAAATAATAGGATATTGGCCCATTCGAACCGACCAGCTAGTTCCAACGTTGATGATAATAACAAAAGAGGTTCCGAGGATGGTAAAAAGGTAAAACCACCAATCAAAATTATTTCCTATGCCTGACACAATTAAAAACAGAAATACAATGGCAACAATAATCAATACCACCAATGAAATCAAATAGGCTAAGCGATAGAGTAAAAACGAATGCTCATCTTTTTTGGGCAAAGGTAAGGCCGCTTCGTAACGCAAGGTAGCAATCGCTGCAATAAAGCCCGTAAGCCGCATATAAAACCCAAGCTCTCCCATTTCTTCGGTAGTATATAGACGCGTTAGAATAGGTGCTATTGCGTAGCCAATAATCTGAGCAATTAGCGTCCCTGACATCAGTACTGTAAATGATTTAAAAAAATCTCCTTTTACAATTGAGCTAATTCTATTTAAGTCCATACTTGACAAAGATACTATGATTATATTTGCTAAATAAATCTTATTAACATGAAAAAAATTGCTGTTATTGGTGCTGGTACAATGGGAAACGGAATTGCGCATGTTTTTGCACAATTTGGATATACTGTAACCTTAATTGATGTTTCGCAAGCTGCTTTAGATAAGGCATTATTGACGATTACAAAAAACTTAGACCGACAAGTGGCGAAGGAGGCCATCAGCGCTTCTGACAAGACAAGCACCTTAAGTAATATTTCACTTGATACGCAAATGGAAAATGGTCTTCAAGGCGCTGATTTAGTGGTAGAGGCAGCGACAGAAAACATTGATTTAAAACTAAAAATATTTGCTGAATTAGACCGCATATGTGCGCCGGAAGTTATTCTGGCTAGTAATACCTCGTCTATTTCGATCACTAAAATTGCGTCCGTTACCAATCGTCCAGATAAGGTAATCGGCATGCACTTCATGAACCCAGTTCCTGTCATGAAATTAGTTGAAATTATCCGAGGATATTCCACTTCAGATGAGGTAACGGAACTAATTATGGATACTTCCCGGAAATTAAATAAAGTACCTGTTGAGGTCAATGATTATCCTGGATTTGTAGCCAATCGTATTTTGATGCCTATGATTAACGAAGCAATCTACACTTTATATGAGGGTGTTGCTGGTGTTGAGGAAATTGATACCGTGATGAAATTAGGTATGGCACATCCAATGGGCCCCTTGCAATTGGCAGATTTTATTGGTTTAGATGTTTGCTTAGCCATTCTACGAGTTCTACATGACGGATTTGGCAATCCAAAATATGCTCCCTGTCCTTTATTAGTGAATATGGTTACGGCAGGTAAAAAAGGCATTAAGTCCGGTGAAGGATTTTATGCTTGGACACATGGGACAAAAGAGTTAATTGTAGCACCTAATTTTTCAAAATAACGTTTAGGTGAATTTTGTAAGGAGAAAGCGAGATTGTTATGGAAGAATAACAAAACAATAACCTGAAAATTAATTACTTGTCGATTATTTACTTTACTTTTAGATAAGTAAATAACATTTTCTATGCAATCTACCCATAAAAGAATACTGACATCAGTATTTCTTATACCCTTCTTCATTCTCTCTCAAAACAATACTTTTTACCGAAAATACAATCTACCTGGCATGCAAGGAGCCTTGCAAATGGAGGTAACGAATGATGGTGGATTTATTGCCACCGGTCAACACGAAGGAGTGGGTGGACATGGAGATTGCGATGTATACGCCTATAAACTTGATGTTTGTGGGAATATTGACTGGTTTAAAACATACGGTACCGCAGCTCAAGAGGGCGGAAAGAGCATATTCCAAATGAACGATGGCAGCTTCTTGATTTCTGGGCTCTATTCTGGAAGCTCAACCTATCGAGCCTTTAATATGAAAGTAGACGGGAGCGGTAATTTAATCTGGATCAAGCGTTACAATTTCGAATGGATGATGTACTCCATTGAAACCAGCGCTGGAGACATCATTTCTGTCGGCAGAAACTCCGGGAGTTTATTTTTAATCAAAACAGACAATGTGGGCAACCTCACCTGGAGCCGTCAAATCACTGGACTCGGAGACATGGGTCTATGGCTCGATGATCTCCCCAACGGAGATATCATGTTGATGGGAATTGGCGCCTCAAATGGAAAAGATTTTTCAGTAGCTAGACTCAATTCTTCAGGTGCATTTATATGGTCTAAAACTTACGGCGGCACAGGTTATAGCGACGTTGATAACATTACCTGGTCGTGTAAAGGCGCAGTCGATTTAACAGACAATAGTGTAATGGTTACAGCCCCTACTCTACTTGGAGGACTTGCCGACAACAATATCATAGTCTCAAAATTATCACTGACTGATGGCTCGGTTATTTGGGCCAATGTTTACGGTGGTGGTGACAGAGATCAATCTCGAGATATTATCAAATATCCGCAGGGCTATGCTATTATCGGTCTAACTAGTTCATTTCCTACAGCAGCAAATCCCGCCTTAAATATTTTCGAGGCCCTTGGAGAGAAAGATATATTGTTGTTTTCAATTAACCAAAGCGGGGCAATTCAATGGGCGAAAAGCTACGGCGGTGCTGATCGAGACAAAGGTATTGGGGTGAAGTATAACAATGATAACGGATTTTCCATTTCAGCATTTACCACTTCTGACTATTTCGGAAATACCGATGCTAGCTTTGACCCTCTTTTTATTAAAACGGATAGCGTAGGAAATGTCGGATGTCAAATGCACAACCCGCCGCTTCAAATCGTAAATATCAACCTCGTAGCTACCAATTCTGGAGCGAATCAAAGCATTAGCATAGCGAGTGATGTTCCATCTATTGGCGTATTGGATTACCTGCCAGACGATGAATACATTTGTCAGACTTGCAGCAGCACACCGAATTTTTCTATTTCGGATACTACCTTGTGCATTAATGACTCAGTATACTTGAGTAATACTACCATTGTAGGTTTAACCTGCTTTCAGCAATGGAACATCAATGGCTCCTTTTTTGACGGACCAATCAATCCAGTGATGGCTTTTCCGGTTGCAGGCGTTTACCAAATTTATCTATACTCAACATGTGGTATTAACTCGGATACGCTCATCAGGAATATTTATGTGATTGACCCTCAAGTTACCATTCCCGACTTAATTTGTACAAGCAGTGCCCCCGTCAATTTTCAAGCAAATATTGCAGGTGGTGTTTGGAGTGGCACAAACGTAAGTAGTTCAGGCATCTTCAATCCAGGATCATTGCCTGTGGGCAACTATTACACCACGTATACAATTCCCGAATATTGTGCTGTTTCGGACTCATTTATATTAGATCAACCAGAAGTATATGCTGGAAACGACACCTTGGTTTGCTTTGGCAACACAGCGTTACTGAACGCGTCATCTCCAGATTCGGTAAGCTACAGCTGGAGCGTCAATAGCTCAAATGGGTCTCCTTGGGCTCCACCAGCAGTCGGCACCTATAATCTCACGGTAACGGTAACTGATACCAATTCATGCACGCATACAGATATCGTCTCGATACAATCCCATCCTATTCCGGTAGCTGATTTTACATATGTAGCAGATTGTTATTCCACAGAAATTTCATTTACAAGCACGAGTACTTTCAATAACATTTTCAACGACCAATTGGATTTTGAATGGGCGCCAAATGGAACGGTAATCCCACAGCAAACCTCGTCGGTTCTTCATGATTATGGCAGTTCTGGACTGGCCAGCATGACCCTTCAAGTAAGCAGTCAGATTGGTGGATGCGTGGGAACAGTCACCTTACCAGTCAATGTGCCTACCAATCCAAGTGCAGACTTCACCTTCGTTCAATCAATATGCGACTATATTGCGAACTTTACCGGTAGTTTTACAAACAATGAAGTGATCACCGATGTAGATTGGCAAACCAACAATACGCCTTTTGGATTGAACGCCATGACAGCTTCCTATGCATTCGGGGCGGCTGGTAATTTCAATGTCACCTTAACCGTAACCAACGACTACCCATGTGCTTATGTCATCACGAAAAGTATTACCTTGATTGCTGAAGAAACCTTGGATGAACAAACTATCCCCAATGTGATAACACCTAATTCCAATGGAACAAATGATGTATTAAATTTAGATTTTTGGTTAGACGAGTGTTTGGAATATACCATGTCCATATTCAATCGCTGGGGAAATTTAGTTTACGAATTCTCTAGATATGATACGCCTTTCTCTGGAAAAGACATTAGCAATGAAGACTTATTAGAAGGTGTGTATTTTTATAAATTAGTGAGTGGTATGGAAGTCAGACACGGCCACATTACAGTTATTAGATAAATTAAATGAACATGAAAAAACAACTCTTAATCGCGGCTGTACTCATCAGCACCTGCAGTTTATTTGGCCAGTCTAAAATGAACTATTCAATAAGCGCTGAAGCACATGCTTTGATGTGTCCTTTCCTTTCGCCTCAGCTCATGAAACAACTTACATTGAAAGGGGCGGAAAATATCTATAAAGACGATCAAAGTATACTTCACTTTACTACGGCTATAGATAAACAAATACAAGACGAAGCCATATTGAAATTGGTGGATAATGTTGGTTATGAAGCCAAATATTTCAAAATAGAGAGAGCCCCAATAGAATAAGACAATCTATTGTATTGTCTCACTAAAATTCTTTATATAATTTCTGAATAACTTTTCAATCCAAGGGAAAGTCAACATGTCCGTAGACTCGCAGCTTAACGTTTAGTATGAATTACCGTCTAAACTTAAAGTCTTTTCCCAAATAGTTAGCCTTAGCGCCCAATTCTTCCTCTATGCGTAATAATTGGTTATATTTTGCTGTGCGATCGCTACGAGAAGCTGAGCCTGTTTTAATTTGACCGGTATTCAATGCCACAGCAAGATCTGCGATGGTATTATCCTCCGTTTCGCCACTTCGATGACTCATCACTGCGGTATAATTATTAGCTTGAGCCAACTCAACAGCTTGTATGGTTTCGGTGAGGGTTCCTATTTGATTAACCTTTACTAGAATTGAATTAGCAATTCCCTCCTCAATGCCACGGGTTAACCGTTTGGTATTGGTGACAAATAAATCATCTCCCACCAATTGAATTTTATCTCCTAATGATTGTGTGGCATACTTCCATCCTGCCCAATCGTCTTCTGCTAAACCATCTTCAATAGAAATGATTGGATACCTATCAACCCAACTTTTCCAGTAATCTACCATTTCAGTGGGCGACATACTATCTCCAGTTGATTCAAAATGATACAGATTCTTATCCGCGTTATAAAATTCCGATGCTGCAGCGTCTAGCGCAATATACATGTCTTTACCTAGCGAAAATCCTGCTTTCTCTACCGCCTGAATCACCACCTCAATCGCTTGTTCGTTAGAACCCAAACTTGGAGCAAAACCACCTTCATCACCAACGTTTGTAGACATTCCTTGAGCTTTCAATACGCCTTTTAGTTGATGAAAAACTTCCGTACCCCATCGAAGACCTTCCGAAAATGAACTTGCTCCAACAGGCATGACCATAAATTCTTGAATATCGATTAAATTATCCGCATGTGAACCTCCATTTAGAATATTCATCATTGGGATAGGCAAGGTAACTGCTTGATCGCCTCCAATTGATTTAAACAAACTACACTTGGATTCATTGGCAGCTGCTCTAGCAACAGCAAGGGATACACCTAAAATAGCATTTGCTCCCAAATTAGATTTATTGCTTGTACCATCCAATTTAATCATACAAGTATCGATACCTTGTTGATCAAAAACGTCCCAACCCTTCAAGCTAGCATTAATTAGCGTGTTAACATTGCTCACTGCGTTGAGCACCCCTTTTCCAAGGTATTTCGATTTGTCTCCATCTCTTAACTCCACTGCTTCATGAATACCCGTTGAGGCACCAGAAGGAACAGCTGCTCGTCCCAAGATACCGTTGGATGTAAGTACATCAACTTCAATAGTTGGATTGCCCCTAGAATCAAGAATTTGTCTAGCGAACACGTGTGAAATTTTGCTCATACTTTAATTATTAAGAAGCGCCATATTGGCAATGAATTGATCGAAAAGATAGCGTGAATCATGAGGTCCTGCAGATGCTTCTGGGTGATATTGAACTGAAAAAACGGGTTTATTTTTTAAGGAGATCCCTGCTATTGAATCGTCGTTTAAGTGGATATGCGTTACCTCAACATTGTCATTTGAGGCGATACTTTCCTTAGAGATCACAAAACCATGATTCTGAGATGTGATTTCAGATTTTCCTGTGCGCAAGTTTTTTATCGGATGATTAATCCCACGATGGCCATTAAACATTTTAATGGTCTTAAGCCCTTGACTTAATCCTAAAATTTGGTGTCCAAGGCAAATTCCAAAAACAGGTAATGATGTTTCTACTATTTCCTTTACCAAAGCAATTGCATTCGGCATAGCAGAAGGATCACCAGGACCGTTAGAAAGCATGATGCCATGGGGATTGAATGATTGAATCTCTGATAAAGTAGTATTCATTGGAAATACTTTCACATGACATCCCCTGTTTACTAAACAATCGATTATATTTTGCTTCACGCCAAAATCAATACAAGCTACTCTATATAATGTTTGATCGGGCTGTTTCTCATAAGTGGTTTTAGTCGACACATATGACGAAAGCTCTAGGCCAGCCATAGATGGCACGGCGGATAATTTCTCTTTTAGTTGTGCAATATCGTCTATTTCTGATGAAACAATTGCGTTCATAGCACCTTTATTTCGAATATGACGAACAAGCGCTCGCGTATCAATATCGGAGATTCCCACCGTTCCATTTTGAACCAATTTCTCTTGCAGCGACATTTGGCCAGCAGGTCGAGAAAAACCATTAGAGAATTTTTTAGTTACTAATCCAGCTAATTTAATGGAGTTGGATTCTGATTCTAATGCGTGGATTCCATAATTACCAATATGAGCAGTCGTCATAATCAGTAATTGTCCGTAATAAGAAGGATCTGTAAATACCTCTTGATAGCCCGTCATTCCGGTATTAAAAGCAATTTCACCAGCGGATGTTCCTATTGAACCAATTGATGAACCGTGAAAAACAGTTCCATCTTCTAAAAGCAAGACGGCAGGATTACGAGACTCCATGTTATGAATTTCGACAAAGGTATTAACTTAAGGCAAACAGCGCTTGATTAAACAAAAAAAGGCGATTAAAAACCGCCTTTTTTTTATCAACATATGTTAAAATCTTATGCTTCTTTGTTTGGATCAGTTGCTTCTTCAGCATCATCCGAAGGTGCATCATCCGATTCAGAAGGCGTTTCTTCTTCAGCGGCAACTTCTTCAGCAACAACTTCTTCAGCAACAACTTCTTCAGCAACAACTTCTTCAACAACAACTTCTTCAGCAACAACTTCTTCAGCTACCACTTCCTCAGCTACCACTTCCTCAGCTACCACTTCTTCAGCTACTACTTCAGCCTCTATCGTTGCAGCTTCTTCGTTTACCACTTCAGCATCGGCAACAGTTTCAGTAACAGCTGCTCCAGAAGTAGTAGAACCTCCCCTTCTTGAACGACGTGTTGTCTTTTTCGCTGTTTCATTAGTATAAATTTCATTGAAATCTACCAATTCAATCATACACATTTCTGCATTATCACCTAAGCGATAGCCCAGACGAATAATTCGTGTATAACCACCATTACGCGTAGCAATTTTCGGAGCTACATCTCTGAACAATTCAGAAACCACCTCCTTACTTTGCAGGTAAGAAAAAACAATTCTTCGAGAATGCGTTGAATCTGTTTTTGACTTTGTTAAAAGAGGTTCTACATAAACGCGAAGCGCTTTTGCTTTTGCAATAGTTGTAGAAATACGTTTATGTTCGATTAACGAACACGCCATATTAGAAAGCATTGCTTTTCTGTGGGCTGATTTTCTACCTAAATGATTTAATTTATTTCCGTGTCTCATCTTTCAATTATTCTAGATCTAGTCCTAGTCTTTATCTAATTTATATTTTGCAACATTCATTCCGAATGTTAATCCTTTATTATCTACAAGGTCTTCTAATTCCGTTAACGATTTCTTACCGAAGTTTCTAAACTTCAATAAATCTGATTTCGCAAACGCAACTAAATCACCTAATGCTTCAACATCCGCTGCCTTAAGACAGTTTAATGCACGAACCGAAAGATCCATATCGACAAGCTTCGTTTTCAACAATTGACGCATGTGCAATGATGTTTCATCAAACTCTTCCGTTTCGGCTTTGCTTTCACTATCCAAGGTAATGCGTTCATCAGAGAACAACATAAAATGATGAATAAGAATTTTAGCTGCTTCTTTGAGTGCTTCTTTCGGGTGAATTGCCCCATCACTAGTGATGTGAAAAATCAACTTTTCGTAATCTGTTTTTTGTTCAACCCTAAAGTTTTCAACTGAATAGCGAACATTTACGATTGGGGTAAAGATTGAATCAATAAATATAGTACCAAAAGATGCACTAGCGTTTTTATTTTCTTCAGCGGGAACATAACCACGACCTTTAATAATCGTAAGTTCAATTTCCAACTTAACTGATGATTCCATATTACAAATAACTAGATCAGGGTTTAGTACCTGAAAAGCGCTTGTAAACTTACCAATATCACCAGCTGTTAATTTATTTTGCCCACTAACGGAAACGATTACTGTTTCATTATCAGTACCTTCTATTTGCTGTTTGAATCGCACTTGCTTAAGGCTCAAAATAATTTCGGTTACGTCTTCTACAACACCTTTAAGCGTCGTAAATTCGTGATCTACCCCTTCTATTTTGATTGAAGCTATTGCGAATCCTTCCAAGGAAGAAAGCAAAATTCTACGTAAAGAATTACCTACTGTAATTCCGTAACCTGGTTCAAGAGGACGAAATTCAAACTCTCCGTTGAATTCGTCTGATTGAATCATGATAACCTTGTCAGGTTTTTGAAAATCCAAAATTGCCATTTTTCTGCTTTATAAATTATTTAGAATATAATTCGACGATTAGTTGTTCCTTGATGTTTTCAGGGATCATTTCTCTTCCAGGAAGACTTAAAAACTTACCAGACATAGAGGATCGGTCCCAATCTAACCAATCGTATTTTTTGCTACTTGCATCCAAAGAAGAAACAATTGCCTCAAGCGACTTTGATTTTTCACGGACACCAATTACATCACCTGGCTTTACATGATACGATGGGATGTTTACAACATCACCATTTACAGTAATATGTCGGTGAGATACCAATTGTCTTGCTCCTCTGCGCGTTGGAGAAACCCCAAGACGATAAACCGTATTATCCAATCGTGTTTCACACAACTGCAATAAGTTTTCACCTGTAATTCCTTTCATGCGAGATGCTTTTTCAAACATATTAGAGAACTGCTTTTCTAAAATACCATAAGTATATTTAGCTTTTTGCTTTTCACCAAGTTGGATAGCATATTCAGATTGTTTACCACCCCTACGTTTAGACGGACCGTGTTGTCCTGGGCCATAACTTCTTCTTTCAAGCGCTTTATCAGGGCCGAAAATTGGATCTCGGAACCTTCTAGCTATTTTGGTCTTAGGACCTGTATATCTTGCCATTTTTTAGTTATTGTGTCATGAATTAAGGCATTTCCTTCGATGACTGGTTATTAAATATATTATACTCTTCTTTTCTTCGGTGGTCTGCATCCGTTGTGCGGAAGCGGCGTAACGTCAACAATTTCAGTAACTTCAATTCCAGCATTATTCAGCGATCGAATTGCAGATTCTCTACCGGCTCCTGGTCCTTTAACATAAACCTTTACGCGACGCAATCCGAAATCATGTGCTTCTTTAGCAGCATCTTCAGCAGCTAATTGCGCGGCATACGGCGTATTCTTTTTTGAACCTTTGAATCCCATTTTTCCTGCAGAAGACCAAGAAATTACTTGTCCAGCATTATTAGTAAGGGAAATAATTAAGTTGTTAAAACTCGCTTGGATATGAGCTTCGCCCGTCGCCTCGACTTTAACATTTTTTTTCTTCTTTTGATTTGCTTTTGCCATTTTTTAAAATTTATTTAGTTGCTTTTTTCTTATTCGCAACTGTTTTTCTCTTCCCTTTTCTAGTTCGAGAGTTATTTTTAGTATGTTGTCCACGCAATGGTAAACCAGAACGGTGACGGATTCCTCTGTAGCATCCAATATCCATTAAACGCTTAATGTTTAGTTGAACTTCGGAACGAAGAGAACCTTCAGTTTTCACTTCATTCACAGAATTTCGAATCAACGCTAATTGATCATCGTTCCATTCCTGAACCTTTATGTTTTCGTCAATTCCGTTATCGGTCAGTATTTTCTTCGACATACTTCTTCCGATACCGAAAATGTATGTTAAGCCAATTACTCCTCTTTTGTTTTTTGGTAGATCTATACCTGCAATACGTGCCATAAATTATAATTTAACCTTGTCGTTGTTTTAATTTTGGATTCTTTTTGTTTATCACATAAACCCTTCCTTTTCGCTTCACGATTTTACAATCGGCTGTACGCTTTTTAACAGATGCTCTAACTTTCATTGTAATTAATTTAATCTATTATTTATACCTGAACGAAATCCGTCCTTTTGTTAAGTCATACGGTGACATTTCAACCTTTACTTTGTCTCCTGGTAATATTTTAATATAAAACATTCTCATTTTACCAGAAATGTGTGCTGTCAAAACATGCCCATTTTCCAATTCCACACGAAACATTGCATTAGGTAGTGCTTCGAGTATTGTTCCATCTTGCTCTATAGAGGATTGTTTTGCCATCTTAAAATCCTGATAATTCGTTAGGTGCCCTTCTTCCTCTCACTCTACTTCCGTCCATCAATCCATCCATGTGTTTATTCAATAAATACGTTTCAATTTGCTGCAAGGTATCCAAAACAACACCCACCATAATCAATAATGATGTACCTCCAAAGAACATAGCAAAGGCATCATTGACTCCGACTAATTTTGCTATAGCGGGAATGATTGCAATAATGGCAAGGAATAAAGAACCTGGGAAAGTAATTCTTGAAACCAAGGTATCAATAAAGTTGGCAGTATCTTCTCCTGGCCTAACCCCAGGGATAAAACCACCGCTTCGCTTCAAATCATCCGCAATTTTACGAGGATTAATCATAATGGCGGTATAGAAATAAGTAAATACAATTATCAGGATACATAACAATAGGTTATAGCCAAAGCCATAAGGATTGCTCAAGAGACGTTGAATAAACCCACCTTCACCAACTGAATTAGTTGCGCCAACGAAGATCATAACAGGAATAGTCATAATAGCCTGAGCAAAAATAATTGGCATTACGCCACTTGCATTGACTTTAATTGGCAAGTAATTTCTTGCACCTTGAGCATCCGCTCCTCTAGCACCAACTACTCTTTTTGCTGTATTGAGTGGGATTCTTCTAACCCCCTGAACAATTAAGATAGTAACTAATACGACTAGCATGAATGCTATAATTTCAAGAACTAATTTTATCATATTACCTGCCTCAAACGACTTACCAACTTCAGCAATAAATCCACCAGGCAATCTAGATAAAATACCAACAGCAATTAATAAGGATATACCATTACCAATCCCTTTTTCAGTAATTCTTTCTCCTAACCACACAGCAAACATAGACCCTGCGACTAAAACAAGAATTGTTTGCGTCCACCAGAAAGCCCCAGCATCAGGAGGCATAGCCCCTTTAGATTCAACATACATTGATAAATAACTTGGCGCTTGAAGGGCACAAATAACAATAGTAAGAATCCTTGTATAATTATTGATTTGTTTTCTACCTGATTCACCTTCATTCTGCATTTTTTGAACAGCAGGTACAGCCATTCCTAATAATTGCATGATGATAGAAGCACTAATATATGGCATGATACCTAGGGCCATAACTGAAGCATTAGTAAAACCACCACCAGAAAACATGGATAATAAATTCTCCAATGTTTTTTGACCTTGCGAACCACCTTCAGAGGCTTGTCTAAGGATTTCGTAGTTAACACCCGGGAGAATTACAAAAGATCCAACCCTATAAACAAGTATAAGACCTAAAGTTAAAAGAATTCGTTCTCGGAGCTCTTTAACTTTCCAGATATTCTGAAGATTTGTAAGTAGTCTTTTCATTTAACAGTTAATCAGATTTTTGTATAGTTTCCTCCATTCGTTTCAATCAACTCAATTGCCTTTGCAGAAAATTGATGCGCTGAAATAGACACTTTTGATTTTAATTCTCCTCTACCTAGAATCTTTACTAAATCATTATTAGATATTAGACCGTTTTCTCTGAATACATCCATATTAAAATCGGTAATTCCTTTAGTTTCAGCAAGCATTTGAATAGCATCAATATTGATCGCTTTGTATTCAACACGATTAATATTTTTAAATCCAAACTTAGGCACACGTCTTTGAAGCGGCATTTGTCCACCTTCAAATCCTATTTTCTTAGAGTAACCAGATCTTGACTTCGCTCCTTTATGACCACGAGTGGAAGTTCCACCATGTCCAGAACCTTGCCCTCTAGCAATTCTTTTTTCTTTTTTTACAGACCCTTTAGCAGGTGTCAAATTATTTAATTCCATTTGTTCTATTTCTTACTATTCAACAACTACTAAAAGGTGTTTCACCTTATTTATCATTCCTAAGATTTGAGGCGTCCCTTCCTTTTCAATGGTTTGGTTCAGCTTTCTAAATCCAAGTGCTTTTATCGTTGCTTTTTGATCAGCAGGTCGTTTAATAGCACTTTTAACTTGTTTTATTTTTATAATACTCATGATCATTTTCTATTAACCGTTAAACACTTTCTCAAGTGAGATTCCTCTTTGACGCGCAACAGCCAATGCATCGCGCATTTTAGAAAGCGCATCTATGGTAGCCTTCACCACGTTGTGTGGATTAGACGAACCCTGCGATTTCGCCAATACATTATGAACTCCAACACTTTCAAGTACAGCACGCATTGCACCACCTGCAATAACTCCAGTACCATTAGTTGCTGGTTTAAGCAACACTTCAGCTCCACCGTACTTTCCTTTTTGGGTATGAGGAACTGTACCATGTAGAATCGGCACTCGAATTAAGTTTTTCTTGGCATCATCAATACCTTTGGTGATGGCTTCAGTTACTTCTTTGGCTTTTCCTAGGCCATGACCTACGACACCATTTTCGTCACCAACAACAACAATTGCTGAAAAACTAAATGTACGTCCACCTTTGGTAACTTTAGTTACACGATTTACAGCCACTAACTTATCTTTAAGTTCAATGTCTGATGATTTTACTCTATTTGCTATTGCGCTCATTTCTTATTAAAATTTAAGTCCAGCTTCACGAGCGGAATCAGCAAGTGATTTAACTCTACCGTGATATAAATAACCATTACGATCAAAAACAACTGTTTCGATACCTGCTTTTTTAGCTTTATCAGCGATCATCTTCCCAACCAAGGTTGCTTGGTTTAATTTCGCCACTTTTTGAGCTGCTTTATCTTTAATAGATCCGGCGGACGCAAGTGTTTTCCCACTGATATCATCAATAATTTGCGCATAGATTTGCTTATTGCTTCTATACACAGATAGGCGAGGAACCATTGCGGTACCGCTAATCTTTTTGCGAATTCTTCGCTTAATTTTTGCTCGTCTTAAAACTTTATCTAATGCCATGATTACTTATTTATTTCTTACCTGCTGATTTACCAGCTTTTCTTCTAATTTCTTCACCTAAGAATCGAATTCCTTTTCCTTTGTAAGGTTCAGGTTTTCTCATGCCTCTAATTTTCGCTGCTACTTGCCCTAACAATTGCTTGTCATAAGATTCAATAGTAACAAGTGGCGCTTTACCTTTTTCAGTAACGGTTGTTAACTTAACTTGGTCTGGCACTTCCAATATAATTGAATGGGAGAATCCAAGCGACAATTCAATTTGCTGACCTACAGCATTTGCTCTAAAACCGACACCAATTACCTCCATTTGTTTCTTAAAACCTTCAGAGACACCGATGATCATATTTTGAATTAGCGCACGATACAAACCATGTTTGGAACGATGGCTTGGAGCTTCTGATTCTCTCACAAAAGTTATAACACCATTATCAATAGATAACGTAATACATGTATCTATTTCCTGTGACATTTCTCCTAATTTACCTTTAACAGTAACCGTAGTACCGTTGATATTTACATCAACGCCAGCCGGTATATTTATAGGTAGTTTTCCAATTCTTGACATCTTCTACAACTTAATTATTAATATACATAACATAAAACCTCACCGCCAACTTTCAATTTTCTTGCTTCTTTATCGGTAATAACACCGTTAGAAGTTGAAACTATGGCGATACCGAGACCATTCAGAACCCGCGGCATTTCAGCAGAACCGCTATACTTTCGAAGACCTGGTCTAGAGGCACGTTGTAATTTAGTTATTGCTGGCACTCTGGTTGAAATATTATATTTCAACGCTATTTTAATGATGCCTTGTTTATCGTCATCATCAAATTTATAATTCAAAATATACCCTTGATCGAATAAAATTTGCGTCATTGCGCGTTTAATATTCGACCCAGGTATTTCAACCATTTTCAAACCTGCTGAACTCGCATTACGAATTCGGGTTAAAAAGTCTGCTATAGGATCTGTAGTCATTTTCTATTTATTAATTCAATTACCAACTTGCTTTTTTCACACCCGGTATTTTTCCGTTTAGTGCCATTTCTCTAAACGTCACCCTTGAAATACCAAATTGTCTCATGTACCCTCTTGGGCGTCCTGTTAATCCACATCGGTTATGCTTCCTTACTTTCGAAGAATTAGCCGGCAGTTTTTGTAAAGCCATCATGGCGTTCCATTTTTCCGCCTGCACATTTTCATCTGCAGATGTTGATTTCAATACTTTTGTTAGTTCAGCACGCTTTTTAGCGTATCTATCAACCAACCTTTCTCTTTTGCGCTCACGCGCTTTCATTGATTCTTTTGCCATTCCTTTTTATTTTTTAATAAATGGAAATCCAAACGCGTCTAATAATGCTTTAGCTTCTTCATCACTTTCAGCACTGGTTACAAACGAAATGTCCATTCCTAGTATTCGGTTAACTTTATCGATATCTATTTCCGGAAAAATAATATGCTCTTTAATTCCAAGGTTGAAATTACCTCTCCCATCAAAACCTTTCGGGTTAATCCCTCTAAAATCCCTTGTTCTAGGCAAAGAAACAGCTAGAAGTCGATCTAAAAAATCATACATTCTATCGCCTCTCAAAGTAACTTTCGTACCGATTGGCATTCCTTTTCTCAGCTTAAAGTTCGAGATATCTTTTTTAGACAATGTTGTAATTGCTTTTTGTCCAGCGATTCTAGAAAGATCAGCTGCAGCACTTTCAATTAACTTTTTATCTGCTACGGCATCTCCAACGCCCTGGCTTAGTACAATTTTTTTCAATTTAGGAACCCTCATTACAGAAGTGTATCCAAATTGTTCAGTTAACCCTTGAATAATTTCAGTGTTATACCTTTCCTTAAGTCTTGGTGAATAAGTCGTCATTTTATTACTTCTCCTGATTTTTT
>CANJLG010000040.1 GCA_947475095.1 Flavobacteriales bacterium | reverse complement strand
ACCAAGTATTTTGCATTTGAATACAGATCAATGACCCATAAAACATATCGAATATCAACCACTACATTTCTGCATCGTGAAGCGTCAAACATATAATCACTCATGGTACTTTCCCAAGTTCTATCAAAATTCAATCCCATCAAATTTCCTTCGGCATCAATAACAGGCGACCCTGAATTTCCACCAGTGGTATGATTAGATCCAGTAAAACAGATCCATAATTCACCATCTTGGGCATATTCACCATATTTTTTTTCCTTGTGGAGATCCAACATTCTTGGCAATAATTCAAAATCAGGATTCCCAGTATTATACTTTGCAATTATACCATCCAGCGTGGTATGTTCGGTATACATCATGCCATCTGTAGGTGAAGAACCTTCCAATTGACCATAGGTAATTCGTAAGGTGCTATTCGCATCAGGCCAATGCTTTAGTTCAGGATACATTAATTTTCTTCCTTCAACATATACTTGGAGTAATGCGGTCATACTCTCACTAAAGGCATTATAACCGGGAATCACCTCATTACGAAAGGCTTTGATTTCCTTGTTGTAATGAAAGAAACCGGGGTCTTTTTGCAATTTCGCCAAGCTCTTTGAATTAAATGAGCTTAAAAAATCTTGGAATCTATTTTGATTTGTAAAAATAGACTTGCTATAAATCGTATTTGTCAACTTATCAACTTCCAAATTGCTTTGTTGCGCATTTCCAGGATAAATTGATGTGAAATACGCTTTCGTGAGCAAATTGAAAATTTCTTTGTCTATCTCCGAATTATAATTTTTAAAAAACCCTTCTCCGCTGGCTTTAAGTTTTGCTATAACCGAAGGAAGTTCGCCAGAATCTTTGTATTTTTTATAATTAGTGATCAGGTCATTAAGTGATCGCGCTAGTTTAAAATACTCTGGGCCAACCGAAAGATATTCAATTCCCATAGCATACTTAAATTCAAAATCACTTTGATTAGCAACAAGATCATTCATTTTTTTAATAAGAGTGCCATATTTCTCTGACCATGCTGGATTAGCCAGTGCTCTATCCGTATATTCTTTTTCTCGCTGAATTTTTATGCTCACGCCATCCAAATTTTGCAAGCCTTCAATTTGGCCGATCCATTTCTTCCATGCATTTGCGATACTTGCTTGTTTGGCAGAATATTGTATTCGGATTAAATCAGAGCTACGCATCCCTTTATCTATTACTCCCAAAGATAAATCCCTCATATGAATTCGAGCTGGACGTTCTTTTTCGATAATAAATTTTAAATACGAAGAAACCACATGTTGTTCTGTCGTACCTGGAAAACCATAAACGAGGGTAAAATCCCCCACATGCCTATCTTTCATTGAAATTGGCAAATAATGAAGTGGCGAATAAGGAACATTAGTTTCACTGAATGGGGCAGGCTGGTTATTTGCACCTACATAAATGCGGAAGACAGAAAAATCACCTGTGTGTCTAGGCCACACCCAATTATCTGTATCCCCACCAAATTTTCCGATTGAATTAGGCGGTGTACCAACAAATCGGACATCCAAGAACTCTTCTTTTACCATCAGATAATAGGCATTGCCGTAATCAAATGCTTTTACCTCTGCGACGTAATGGGTTCCTGCAACTGCAGCAGCTGCAATTTTTTTCATAATTGCTTCCATCGATGCATTGTCCGCTCTGGAACTTACTCCGCTTAATATAGCATTGGTAACGTCTTCTATTCTAACAATTCGCGAGGCAGTTAGACCAGGATTTTTCAACTCTTGACTTTGATTTTGCGCCCAATAACCATTTCTTAAGTAGTCATTTTCAAGTGATGAATGAGATTGAATTTGAGAATATCCACAATGGTGATTCGTCAATAGCAGGCCTTTACTGGAAACTAATTCCGCCGTGCACCCGCCTCCAAATTGAAAAATAGCATCCTTTAAACTGGAATGATTAACACTATAAATTTCGTCTGCGCTCAATTTCATTCCTTTCGCCTTCATATCCGACTCAAAGGCGGCAATTAAAGAAGGAATTAGCATGCCCTCCTCCGCTAAGGCGACATGAATATTTACGAGAAAGAGTAGCAGAATGCTTGTTAATTTTTTAGTTGACATAAGCTGAAAAGATATCTATTTTAGGTACGAAGATAAACGTAAGTTTTAATCCATGAAATACTAGGTATAATTATCTTTTCATTTGTGTATTTTTGCATGAAAAAAAAGTGAAGGTCTTTAACGGCATAGATAAACCCATAGATTGTAAAAAACCAATTGTTACGATTGGAACATTTGATGGGATGCACCTCGGCCACCAAAAAATAATTAAGCAATTAATTCTAGCAGCGAAAAAAATTAATGGAGAAAGTGTATTAATCACCTTTTATCCTCATCCGAGAAGTATCATCAATAGTAATGAGCCCCTTAAACTTCTTCAAAACCAAGCCGAGAAAATAAACAAACTCGAAGAACTTGGCCTTGATCATTTAGTGGTCATTCCGTTTACCAGTGAATTCTCTAAATTAACCGCTGTAGAGTTTGTTCAAAGCATCATTAAAGATAGATTACACTGTCATACTTTAGTCATTGGATATGATCATCATTTCGGAAATAACAGAGAGGGAAATCTTGCGTTTTTGCAAGCAAACGCAAAAAAATTCGACTTTGAAATCATTGAAATACCTGCGAAGGAAATCGATGCCATTAAAATTAGTTCAACAAAAATTCGAAGTGCCTTACTTGATGGAAATATCGAAATAGCAAATGCCTATTTAGGCTATCCATACGAATTGAACGGCGTGGTTTTTTCAGGGAAAAAACTTGGTCGAAAAATCGGATTCCCAACAGCAAATATTTCTCTAACTGACACCAATAAACTGATTCCACAACTCGGCGTTTATGCCGTAAAGGTCCTTTTACATGGACAAACGCTACATGGAATGCTAAATATTGGAACGAATCCCACGGTTGAAGATTCCGCTAGGATAAAATTAGAAGTGCATCTTTTTGATTTTAATTCCGATATTTACCATAATGAGCTTAGCATACAACTTTTTAGTAAAATTCGGCCCGAGGGTAAGTTTGACAATTTACAGGCCTTAACCACGCAATTACAGCAAGATGAAATCGTTGTTCGGAAGTATTTTTCTTTGCCTTAGTTTATATGGCTTTTCGCAGCAGGAAACTATGCGGATTTACTCCCTTGATGAAGCGCTGCTTGTTAGCCCTGACAGCGTTTACAGCATAGACCTAAGTCGAAAAAAATTAAGTGTCCTTCCTGCTGAACTTTTTCATTTTCGCTCCTTAAAAACGCTCAACCTTTCCAAAAACAAACTTTCATCTCTCGGCGATAGTTTATCGCTATTCACCCAATTAGAAACCATTAATATTTCATCCAATAAATTTGAAGATTTACCATCTGTTCTTTTCAAATTAGATCGATTACGCTATTTATTTGCCTCAAAAAACGACATAACGAGTATCCAAAATGAAATACAATATTTGTCATTACTGAAGGAAATCGATTTATATGATAATCCTATTGCCGATATTGGGACGGGGCTACAGCAATTAAAGGAACTAGAAAAACTTGATCTACAAGGTGTTATGTATGGTCCGAGCTTTCATAAATTTATTTTAACAAGTTTACCACATGTTCAGGTAAAAATGGATCCTCCTTGCTCCTGCATGGAGTAGTTTTCAACATTCTTTTGCTTAAATATAAATCCTGTTTTTAAGAAGCAATGTGACATTATTTTCTACTTTTGAATAGTGTTAAAAAGAGGGCTGATATTAATGGTAATATCCTATTCGTGTTGTGTAGGTCACTTCGTTTTGTCGCAAAATTCAATCACCTATTCTACTACTGGTTCCAATTGCAGTGATTCCACTAGTGCATTAATTTCGGTTTATGTACAAGGCGGACAAGCCCCTTATCAATATGTATTGGACAATGGTACTTTTACTGTCAATAACAATTCTGGTGTTTTTTATGGATTAGGATCAGGCAACTATGATGTTTCAGTAACAGATGCCTTAGGTACTGTTGTTTCAGCGAATGGAATAATTATACTCCCTGGAACATTTCTTAGCGTTTCCCCAAGTGATACGAGCGTTTGCCCGAATAGTAACCTTCAAATTTCTGTAAGTGGTGGCAATGGAAATTATAATTGGTCAGCCATTCCGGTGGATCCAACCTTAACATTTGCATTGAATGATAGCATATCTGTTTCTCCAGTGCTCAATACCATCTATACCGTTGCAACAAACGATCTAAATACAAACTTACTTTATAACGGAACATTTGAAGATGGAAACATCGGTTTTTATTCCGGCTACATATCCTTATTTCCCAGCAATACAAACGGGATACAAGCAGCTTACGGCATAACCGTTAATGCTTCCTTTTGGGATTCAATCTTTAGCCCCTGTGTCGACCATACCTATGGTAATGGTATCGGTAAAATGATGGTTCTTGATGGGGCAGTAAGTGGAAATAATCCTTTTTGGAAGCAGACAATTGCGGTTGAAAAAAATAAAAATTATACATTTTCCTATTTTGCACAAAGTTTAACAGCAAGTAATACAGCCCAAATTAGTGTCTCATTAAACGGAATTGCAACAGGAATAGATACCTTATCTACTAGTACATGCATTTGGGAAGAATACAGCTATTCTTGGTTTTCAGGAAATGATTCTTCCGTTACTATTGTCTTAACAGATCTGGAAGATGCAGCAATTGGGAATGATTTTGCCATAGATGATTTAAGCTTTAGCACCTTAAAATCGTGTAGCATTACGTCTTCGGTCCAAATCACAACAAACAGTGCTAATTTAGGCTTATCATACCCCGCAAATGCTTGCGTTGGCGGAATCAATATCGCTCCTGTCCTAAATCCAAACTTCCCTACAAACGGCACTTTTAATGTAACACCTGCGGGGTTAAATGTAGATCCATTAACTGGGAATATTGTTCTTGGAAATGCCACACCTGGCACATATCAAATCATTTATTCCAAAATACTTTGCAATCAAAATGTGCAGGATACTGCGCTAATCACTGTTCGCGCACGTCCGAATCTTATTCAATTAACTGGCGGTGATTATTATTGTGCTGGGCAAGAATTCAATCCATTAGCACTACTCGTGAGTGGTACCCCAAGCTGGGATGTTTACTATTCATTAAATGGAATTCCACAGAGTGTGCTTGGTGTAAGCTCCTTGCCGATTTCAATTGGAAATTCGATAGGAACCTACGTGTTGGATTCTATTCAAGATTTATATTGTTCAAATATAATGGTTGGTAGTCAAACTATTTCAGTCCTAGATGGGCCGCAAATACCCCTCTTTTTCGGCGACACCTCTCTTTGCGAAAATGAATCAACGAGTAGCATTCAAGTGAGCAATTTCAACCCATTAGGCGCTGTTAATTGGTATAGCGATGCTGCTTTAAGCAACTATTTATTCAGCGACGACGAATTATTTCCATCGAGTGATACTTCAGCAGTATTTTATGTTACTCAAGAAGTAAATGGATGTGAGGGACCCTATGGAATATTATCCGTTTCGATAGTACCCTGTGGATTTGTTATCCCAACTGCCTTTACTCCAAACAATGATAACCAGAATGATCGTTGGGAAATTGTCGGTTTGGATAATAAGTACCCAACTAACAGCGTGAGGATTTTTAACCGATGGGGCGAGTTACTGTTTGAATCAGTTGAAGGAAAATACAGCAATAATGAATGGGATGGGACGTACAAAGGGGAAGCACTTCCCGTTGGTTCTTACTACTATATTATAGAATTAGCAAAAGATAATTCAAATGAACCAATTAATGGTACCGTATCAATAATTCGATTAAAATGAGTCGATTGAAAATACTCTTAATGTGTTTAACGGTAATGCTAACAAGTATAGCAACGAGCCAACAATTACCTCAATACAGGCAATTTCTTTTAAATAAATCCTTGTACAACCCCGCTGCTATGGCAATTAATAATCAAAGCTTTGTTTCATTGGTGGGGCGCTGGCAAATGCTAGGATTTGGATTAGAACCTAAAACAATAGCCTTATTTGGCCAAACGAAGATTCGAAAAAAACAAAAAATAATTTTTAATCCTGCGAGCCGAATAGGGCAAGAAATTTTGCCCATTGAGAAAAAAAGAAACATCAAGTTAGTGCATTTTGTTGGGGGAGAAATCCTGTCAGATCAATATGGAGCTTTTCAGGCAACCAAATTTGCAGCAAATTACGCCTTATCGATACCACTGAATATGAAATGGAAAGCCACTATTGGGCTTAGCTTGGGCTTGAACAACCATTCCTTTAATCCTGCCAGAGCAGTGGTGTTAAATGTAAATGATCCAATGTTACCTTACCTTGGGGGAGATTTAGAATACGATGCTTTTTCACAAGGAAAAATAAATCAACTCAATGTAGATGCCGGAGCAGGACTAACGCTTAACAATAGAGATTTTTTTATATCACTTGCAGCAAAACAAGTTCCTAGAAACTTTCTTGCCATTGGTAATTCTTCCGTCAATTTTGATCAACGAATCCATTGGAACGCAATGGCAGGTTATAATTTCTCGATTGCCAATGGACTAGACATTCAACCTGCGGTACTGATTAAAAAAATGACGCCGAGCAAATTATCGTACGAATTTAGTGCCTTGGCTACCATTAACTATATTTTTTGGGCAGGGGTGAACTACCATTTGGGAGCTTCAACAGGAATAATGGTAGGAATGGAGGTCAGTGATGAATTAAAAATTGGGTACTCCATGGAATTTGCGACAAGTCGAATAAATTATTTTAGTAATGGTGGCCATGAAATAATGATTAGTTATGCCTTTTAAGAACTGGATCTCCTTCTTATTCATTTGTTTTAGCCTTCAAATAATGGCTCAAATCTACGATTTCACTGATCCGATAAGATTGCCTGGCCAGCTTAATAGTTCTGCCGAAGAAACCAATCCAGTTTTAGCACCTGATGGACAAACACTTTATTTTGTCAGAACCCTCGACATAAAAAATGTTGGCGGTATATACGATCAAGACATCTGGGTGAGTAGACTTGATTTAGGGGCATGGGGAAGTGCAAAACCAATAGGTGGTTTGTTGAATAATAAATTCAACAATGCACTAGTTGCAGTAGTCAAAGACACTGCTGAAACACGTCTATATGTGCTCTCAAGCTATACCTCAGAAAAAGATGTGCGCAAAGGAATTGCAGTATCAACATCAAGGGATTCAGTAATTGGTAATCCAATAAAAGTTGATATTCCTGACTTAGACATCGATGGAAAATATGTTTCTTATTTTTTATCACAAAAGGAAGATGTTCTCATTTTTTCCTATGAAGGTTCAGACTCGGAGGGAGAAGAAGACTTGTATATTTCTACCCGGTCAAGCGAAGGATGGAATAGCCCAGAGCACATGGGGAACACCATTAATTCACCTGGATTTGAAATTTCCCCATTTCTATGCCCAAGCAACGACACCTTATATTTTTCCAGCAATGGTTTTAAAGGAGAAGGCGATGCCGACATCTTTTATAGTGTAAAAAAGGGGAAATGGACAAGTTGGTCAAAGCCTGTTAATCTTGGTAAAAAAATAAATTCTCCAAAATTTGATGCTTATCTCATAAAGATTGGTGAGAAAATCATCTGGTCAAGTAATCGAGATGGCAAAGATTGTGATCTTTATTCTGCTAAAAGCATTGCCCCACCTAAATTAGTTATTCGTTCAACAGGTAAAGATGTTAGTGAATTTCAAGGGTATGATGGGGAAATCGATGTGAGTATAACTGGTGGTATACGGCCATTTATTATTACATGGTCAAATGGTAAAGTAACAGAAGATCTTGTTGGATTGACGAAAGGCAAGTACACCATTACGGTAGTAGATGCTAGTGGGCAAAAAGTAAGCTTGCTACAGGAAATAAATGAGCCCATGTTTGAAGACAAAAAAATAATTCGTTTCCCTGGTGTTCAATATGAATTTAATAGTTGGAAATTCATCAATGATTCTTTGGTAAATTCATCGGATTCACTTGCTTACGTGGCAAAATTGCTGCAAGATTACCCTGCTATTGTCATCGAACTAATTTCTCATACTGACTCCAGAGGCGAGCAAGCTCAGAATCAAGTACTTTCCATTAATAGGGCGCGGGCTTGCTACATCTACTTAGTTGAAGTATTGAAAGTTGATCCTAGAAGAATCGTCCCTGTTGGAAAAGGAGAGCTTGAACCTGCCACATGGGTCAACCCAACAACAGGAGAAAAAACCGTGTTAACTGAAGAGTATATTAATACGTTTAGAGGAAATAGCACACTGTTTGAACAGTTAAATCAATTAAACAGAAGAACAGAGGGGCGCATCATTGGAAAAGATTTTGATCCAAAGACCTATCCTGAGGCATCGAAAGAATATTTTAAGTTTATTAAAACCCCAAAATAAGATGGAATTGATAAGTTTACTTTTTAGATTAGGGGTGCTTTTCGCGATTTACGGATTTATCTGGTTTTTTATTGACGCTTTTATTCGCTTATTAACATCCGGAAGAAAGAGAAATAAAATAGAATATTATCTCATTAAAAGTGCTAAATACTTGTTCTTAGTGAATGTACTAGTCCTATTTTGCCTAAACAAAACAAAGACCGAAATAACTTTTATAAACATTGCTCCTACCCTATCTATTTTTTGCATTTATTTAATAGGTCGCTTACAGAATGATGAACGTAAATCCATGATTCAACTATCTTTTTTTGGTAAACAAACGAATAACAGTGATGCAAAAAGTAATTTTAACCGCAGGAATGAAATTGTCCTTATTATTGGGGCCTTAATTGCTTTTGTTGTTTTGGTATTCAATGCTGATTATGCTAAAAACAACATTGCTGAATGGTTTTATACAAGTATAATCGATATTGAGGAAACAGCCATTATTGGCTACATCTTTAAATTTATTGGTGTAATCTTCTTAATAAGTATGATTTTTAAAATGATTGGAGCCATTAGTTACATACTTAATGGAGGACCAATTATTGATGCGAAATCACGTATAAAAAATAAGAAAGACGACGAATTTGACGATTACGAAGAAGTTTAGGGATAAGATTTAAAAATCAAGAATACCCTTGGATTATTTCAAATACGGATTTACTTTGAGCAAGGAGCCAAGGTCTTTGATGCTAAGGAACACTTCTGGAGCGCCAGCAGCGTAGGGACCGATTTCATAAACTTGGTAAGTAAACGTAATTCCTTTTCGAGTGATGGAAAATACCTCTGGCAATTCAAAAGGTTGACCGTCTTCCAAAAACCACCCTTCGTCGTTTCCATTTTGCTCCAAAAACTTTCGCTTTCCCAATGCTTTCAATGTAGATTTGTAATTGTCAGCCAATACATCTTTCAACTTAATTTGATTGCCTGTTTTTAGGTCAACATTGATCACTGAAATGCCATGCTGTCCATGCGCTGCACCGAAACCATAATACTCAGAAAAGATATACATCGATAGGAAGGTATTGGAGGAATCTGCCAATCTGCAAGTATAAGAATCTTGCATGTATTCTACATCCCCCTCTTCAGTGCTCGTGTTTTTAATGTCAGCCATAAACTGCTTAAGTGATTTTTCCTTTCCTCCACCTTCGTCAGTCCAATGCGGACCTATAATTACTTTTTCAATCAAAACATTGATTTTCTGAGCTACCTCAGCGTCCTTCATGGAAACCTTCAAGCCATTAATTTCACGCGTATTGCACCAATCCTCATCGATTTCCATGTCGAAACGAAAAGGCAGGTCGCAATTTTCGGACTTTAGCGTAAACTTTTTGAAGCTTAAACCCGTGGGCATGGTTTTTTCGGTTTCGATTTGGGCGGAAGTATCCGCCATCTTCGGCGCTTCAACTTGATTTTTTGGTGGCTTTTCGCCCGAATTACAAGCGCTTAAGAAGGAGATAAATCCTAAAAAAAACAGCAGGTTTCGCATATAAAAAATTGTTATTCAAATGTAATGGAAAAGTTGATACCTTGAGTTCGGGAATTGTTTTGTAAAAGGATGCTGCGATTGAAGGATTAGCAAGCTCCTAAAAAAAACCTTCAACCGGCGCCAATTCGTTTCATTTTCTTCATCAATTGTTTTCTTCGTAATAATAAGAATAATCAATGCCTTTCATAAACATTTCTCGACTGTCGATTTCTATCGTTAAAGCACTTTTTAAAAGCTTTTTTAGAACAGTACTATCAACCGAACTTTTCACCATCGCGTCCATGTATTCGTTCTTACCAATTTTACTCCAGTCTATACAATTTTTCAAGTTTGTTTTTAATATCAAATCCAACCATATTCGAGTGCTTCTACCGTTTCCTTCCATAAATGGGTGAGCAATGTTCATTTCTACATATTTTGCAACAATTTCATCAAAAGTAGTTTCTGGCATTACTTCTATTTGTTTTAAGGTATCGCCCAAAAAGCGTGATACGGCAAACTGAAAACCTCCTTTTGAAATGTTTTTTTGCCTGATCTGGCCTGCAAATTCATATAAGCCACCAAACAAGTAAGCGTGTATTTGTTGTAAGCCTTTTGCTGTGCCTACTTCAATGCTGTGTATGAAAGAACTTTCAAACAAGGCGTACGCCTTTGTTTTACTTTTGCTATCTATGCTTTCATCGCTGTAGGTAAACCATTCTATAAAGCGGTTGGCTTTTGTTCCCGGAAAATTTTTGCCCAAAGTAATAATACCATTGTAATCAAGCATGTCTGCTAAACGCAGTTTACCGTCTGGCGCAAGAAATTTGAACTGGGTAGTGGCACTAACCACTTGACTTCCCTCTTTTTTGAGCTTGGCTTTCAGGTATTTCCAATAGTTACGGGTTTTATTATAGTCGTTTTGGTTGGTAAGCACAGCTACAATATCCAATACTGAAAACCACCATTTGGCATTTACTTCATCCCAAAGCGCACGTACCTCACGGTCATCAAAAAAGCGTATGGATATTTTTGCACTCATCGTCTGACCCTTTGATTAGCTTGATATTTTTGTGGCTTATCACTTAAATTACAAGTACTTAAGAAGGAGATTGCCTCTATAAAAAACAGCAGGTTTCGCATATAAAAAATTGTTATTCAAAGGTAATGGAAAAGTTGATACCTTGAGTTCGGGAATTGTATAGCCTGTAATTTGTTGCTATTTATCAACCTTTTTACTTATCAAGCCAAGCTGTGATTTAATAACTTCGATTCAACATATCGCTGAATGAAACGAAAAAAGCCAGTATCCGACATAGCAGATACTGGCCTTCAATTTAGAAAATAGGTGGCAAAGAAACCTTCTCTTTGCCTATTTATTTCTTAAGCGATTTGTTAATTCAGGGAATCTGTAAATAGCAACTGCCCACAAAAATGCTTGAATAATACATGGCGCCATAATCGATTGACCATGTTCCAAATGCGTTGCAATTGCTCCCCCCATGTATGCACACAAAAGCAAGGTGCCAATGATACCTGTTCGTGGAAGAATGAACAATACTAAACTTAGTATTTCAATGAATCCTAACAATTTGTAGGTGTTCGCATCCATTCCCATGCTTGCTGCCATTTCTAAGGCTTTTTCATCTGCCATGATCTTACCCATAGCGCTTCCTAGGAATATAAAAGCTACCAAGCCTGTTAATATCCAATAAATGATCTTTTTTGTTTTTTCTGACATACTTTTTGATTTAGGTTATTATTAATGAGGTGCAAAATTGAGATAAATTACTTTCTAAAATATAGTAGTTACCTCTGGGTAAGTAGTTACCTCTGGGTAATTTCTATGTCGTAATTTTGTCACATGAATCAGAAAGATCAAGTTTGTCAATATAAATTAATGGCATCAAGGGATGCCTTGGAAGTCATTCAGGGGAAGTGGCGCATTCCAATTATCATTGCCTTAACGCATGGCACCAAACGATTTGGAGAAATACAAAGAGACATAAGTGACATTTCTCCTAAGATGCTGTCACAGGAATTAAAGGCATTGGAAATGAACAAAATTGTCAAACGAACACTGCATGATACCATGCCGGTGACT
The DNA here is from genome assembly GCA_947475095.1 of Flavobacteriales bacterium. Taxonomy (GTDB): domain Bacteria; phylum Bacteroidota; class Bacteroidia; order Flavobacteriales_D; family Crocinitomicaceae; genus UBA952. Next base: position 4,418 of record CANJLG010000040.1, on the reverse strand, counting down.
ACAGAATATTCCTTAACACCCTTGGGAGAATCGATGACGAATTTATTGAATGAAATTCTTAATTGGGGGATTCATTTCAGAGAAGAGGTTTTGAAACGTGATAATTAATAACTGAGTAAATGCAATTGTCTCGGTCATCAAAATAGCTTCTGATTTCATTACTTCATTTTAACATATGGCTAAATGAATCAAAGCCGAATCTTGATCCCAGTGTTAAACACGATTCCATCTAAAGGGGCCCAAACTTCCGTAAATTGTGGAGTGAAATTGGGCGCAGAAACTAAACTTCCAAAATTGGTTTGTCGCACATTGGTGTAGTTTTCCACATTGCCAAAAAAGGTGTAATTTTTCCATGTATACTCTACCAAAGCCCCAAAAGTCCAAAAGGATCTCGTTTTCGTTCCATTACTTAAATATTGCCCGCTTTTGTACTCGTAATCCAAGGCTAATCTCCATTTTCCAGGCAAGGCATACAGTAAATCACCCTTTACACTGTGACGAGGAGTTAATGTCAGGTTTGTTGATGTTCCATTAAAATTGTTGGTTGCATGGGTGTACGTATAGCCCACAAATAAAACAAAATCATAAAAACCGAACTTGAAAAAAGTTTCAGCGCCAACACTTCGAGTGTGGCCATTGGCATTAACGAAATGATAAATTCCGCTGTTGCTTCCTGTATCGGATAAAACAACAGGGTTTGCGAGATAGGTATAAAAAAATAGTTGATTGACGTTAAAGAAGAAATCCTCCCCAATGGAAGTTTTAAAACCAAGGTCGGCGTTACCACCATACGATTGTTCTGCTTTAACATTCACTTTGTCAATGGGTAAAATGTTTTGATAGCCCAATAATTCAGCCTCTTGATTAAAGATCGTTGGGTTTCGATATCCAAAGCCCCCACCTATTCTTGTCGTAAGTTTCTGGGTCCATTTAAACAAGGTTGAAATTCTTGGCAATGCAAAAAACCTTGAATTCGTCACGTAATCGCCTCTGAACCCTGTCTCCAATACTATCCGCTTGCCAATATCGAGGTTGTAATTCGCAAAAGCACCAAGCGTTTTAAATGATTCATTGCGCAGTATAGGAGATTGAAGGCTGTCTTCCCAAAAATTATCACTGTAAAAATTCATTCCTGCAATCAGTAGGTGTTTTTCTTTTTGAAAGCGGTACGATAACTCAGAGAAAGTGGACAGTTGCTTACCTGAAAAACGATATTCTTGGATGGCTTGGTTCGGAATAATGGACAACATTCGATTGAATACATTAAAACTATTTCGGACTGCAATCGAATGAAACTCGTTGATCTTATGCTCAAATTTCAGTTGGGCCGTTACCCGGTTAACATCGTTGACCTCTTTGTAAAAATGAGCCGTATCTGGATATGAATTATTGATTAGCTTGATGTCTCCCCCTTGCCTCTTTTCAGTGGTAAAGGTTCCTCCAATAGAAAGTTTAGTATTCTCTGTAAAGTAAAAGAACAATTTCGGATTGAAATTGTACTTAACAAGTTTTGGCATATCACTAAAACCATCCTTATCTGCATCAAAAAAGGAATGTGAATTTCTTTGACCCAAAAGGGTAATGCCAATTTTACCAATTTTTCTACTGACAAAGGCATTCACATCGAATGCGCCAATGTGGGAAGCGTTTAAATGAATCAATGTCTCCTCTTTTGTTGGTTCTTTTGATATTAAATTAATAAGCCCAGAAATAGCACCTCCACCGTACAAGGTTGAAGCACTTCCTTTAATGTATTCAACCTGCCGCAAATCCAAGGGTGGAATTTGCATAATACTCAAAGAACCACTGAAACCGCCGTACAAAGGAAATCCGTCTTTTAGCATTTGCGTGTACCGTCCATCTAAACCCTGGATTCTCACATTGGCAGTATTGCTCGTCGCTGATGTTTGCTGCACCTGAATCCCAGTACTATGGGTAATGAGATGAGCTATTTTGCTCGGATCCATCGTACTTGCTTCATCAATTTCTTCCGTAAGGACCTCCACTCGTGTAGGAATATTAGAGATACTCTTGTTACTTCTCGTTCCTTCAACGATTATTTCATCAAGTTCTTGAGTGATTTTTGCAAGAAAAATTTCTTCGGAAATTGATTGAAGGGGAAAAACATACGTTTGCTCTAAGACCGTATATCCAAAATTTCGAAACACAATTGTTTGGGAACCGCTTGGAATATTTTTTATTTCAACTAAGCCAAATTCATTTGTTTTTCCTCCCAAGGATGTTCCTTTCACATGTACTGTTGCATCAAACAAAGCTACCTTAGACTCAACATCTTTAAGTATTGCCTTAAATGTATGTTGGCCATAGAAACTCCCAAAAAAAATGCAAAGAAACGCGAATAGAATAAGCTGTTTTAGGGATTTCATTTGGCGAAGTTAAGCCAAATTAATTTTTAGTATTCAATTTGAATTACAATTCATGATTTCGATTTAATTAATAATCGATAGCTATGAAAAACTATTAAACCTAAAAATACTCCAATCAAATTATACTTCACATCTTGAATATCGAATCTGCCATGAATGGCTTTCCCAATAATTCTAATGGATATTTTATTTGAAAACTCTTGCGCAAACTCTATAACAATACCAAATAGAACAAGTCCTATTGTTGCTATTAACCATCGTTTTGGAAATATTAACGTTAAAAACATAGCTGCAAAGAAGTAGAACATGGCATGCAGCTCTTTATCAAAATGATGAAATACTCTTGGCAATTTAACCATGAATCCTAAAATTGTGCATCCTGCAAAAAATGAAACCAAAACTATTTTTTGAAAATCTCTCATTTACCTTATTCTATTAAACTACAACATAACGTTTTGTGGCTTGGCGAAGGGCGGGATTTTAGCACGAATGTTCATACGAAGCACAAATGTTGAACCTTGTACAAATGTTTCTACGAAGCTCGAAACCCCGCCTTTTGCCAAACCACTGTTATAGCCAGTGGTTTTTTGACTTAGAACGATTTTATTATTCCAAGTCTTAGTCTAAATCCTGCGTCATTTTGCTCTCCGTTCATATGTTGAATAACTGGTAGCGAAACAGTCAAAGGTAAACTCCATTTTTTGTATGAAAGGTTAGTGCCCAATGTCGCAAAACCTAAGTAGTAACCTGAATTTTCATCAACTACATCTTCTTCTGTTATTTTGTCTAACCACTCACCATAGTATCCACCGAACACGTTCCACCCAAAGTTAGTCTTACCTGTTTGTTTAGATGTATCTGGACTGCAAAAATTATTGTCGCCTTTTATACGGTACGATAGTGATAGGTTCTGAACAGAAATACTACCATAATAATTTTCTTCAAAACCAGTTGTGGTGTATTTGAATAGTCCGTTTCCTTGTAATGTCAATTTATCCCAACGCTTAGAAAAAGCTAATCCCGCCATTGGGTCAAACGAACCCGAACCAACCACAACAGTAGTATTGTCAAAGTTTGAACCCTTTTGAATACCTGTCGGAAGCTCAACGCCTGCCTGTAAAGCCAAGTTGAAATTATTCTTACTAAATATATTGAATGTTCCTAAAAGAATTAAGTCGCCAATTCCATTGTCGTTACCATTGTCTGTTTGGAGGAACACATAGGGTAGCAAGGCTGAAACAGTGATTTTGTCAGTAATACCATAACGAAGTCCCAAAGAACTAATAAACATACTTTTTAGTGGTGTTTCTTCTTCTGCTGATGTGTCGACAGGTTCGTGAGGTCCGTGATGTCCAGCACCTTCTTTTATAGTGCGATAATCGCCATAGGTTTCTGCTACCCACTGTTTTTTTTGTAGGGTTAGAATACCATTATTATAGTCTCCATTAGATGAGCCAGTTCCTGAACCAGCACAACAGGCACATTGACTATAAGCCTGAGTTGTTGCATATAGGGCAACAACAAACAATAAAATTATTTTTGTCATTTTTATTTTAAATTTATTTTGAACATAAGAAATTTGGCCAACAGTATAACTGATAGCCGTTTGATTTATATAGTATGTCAAATAAATTTAGGTGGTCTGAAAAATGAGTTGTAATAACCAGGCAAAAGAATTAAGCTTTTGTAAGTTGGGGTTGATTTGTCTGATGAAAACAAATAGTTTCCAAAACTCCAACTAAGATTATGTAACACAAATAAATCAATAGATTTCAATTTCAAAATAGCATTTGGAATTCCTTTATTATCACTTTCTGTGTTGTCTGCTTTTTTAAGTTGTTTGTTCAAGTAGCATTTTCCGTTACAGTGCATTTGAGGTTTGTTCTTGTTTTCGCAAAAAGTCTCCGCAATGTAGGCTTGGTTTGCCTTCCAATAAATAATATATCCTACCTTGAACATTGTCTGCCAAGTCAGAAGTAATAAAAGCAATATGGAAGTCCACTGTTTCAAATTGTCTGCAAAGTTAGTGTT
>CANJLG010000039.1 GCA_947475095.1 Flavobacteriales bacterium | reverse complement strand
GAAGACAAGCACTTTATCAATTCTTTTTCCTCGTGTTGAAGTGTAAACGGCACCAAAACAAGTTCGGCACCAGAATCTTCTTTCTTGAGTAAAGAACAAATCCTTGCATGCGCATATTGAAGAAAAGGGCCTGTATTTCCGGAAAGATCGACCGATTCTTCTGGATTAAAAAGCATCCGTTTTTTGGGATCCACTTTGAGTAAGTAATACTTCAATCCACCCAAACCAATTTGCTGATATAAACGATTTCGGAATTGCTCCGACATGCCATCTAAATGACCGCGTTCTTTTGTGATTTCTGTCGCTTTATCAACAACCTCTTGCATCAAATCATCCGCATCTACCACAGTACCCTCTCGTGATTTCATTTTACCACTTGGTAAATCAACCATGCCATAGGATAGGTGAAAACAATTTTTAGCCCAAGCATAACCCAACTTTTCAAGAATTAAAAACAAGACCTTAAAGTGATAATCCTGCTCATTTCCGACAGTATAAACCATGCCACTTAACGATGGATAATCTGAAAAACGATCGATGGCTGTTCCAATATCTTGGGTAATATAAACAGCTGTTCCATCTGAACGCAACACTATTTTTTCATCCAAGCCTTCGGCGGTTAGGTCAATCCAAACAGAGCCATCCTCTTTTTTAAAGAACACACCTGATCGCAAGCCTTCAACAATAAGATCTTTTCCTAATAAATACGTTTCTGATTCGTAGTACAATTTATCAAAATCAACCCCCATCGTTTGGTAGGTAAGATCAAATCCAGCATAAACCCAATTGTTCATGGTGGTCCAAAGCAAATAAGTTTGAGGATCACGTGCCTCCCATTTCACCAACATATCTTTTGCTTCGCGAAGCAAAGTCGTTTCGTTTTTCGCTAAGTCTTTAATTTTATCGTGAATTGCTTGTTGCGCCTTTTCATCTTTTCCCAACAAAGCCACCTGAAACTTTTTATACAAATCAACAATTGCAGCAGAAGTACCATCAAAATCGTCCGTATCCCATTGGGCAATAATTTGCTTTGCCTCTGCATTGAATTGCTTATCAAATTCAACATAATACTTCCCCACTAATTTATCCCCTTTTAATCCGGTATTAGAAGGTGTTTCACGTTCGCCTTTGGAATTTATTGGTGAAAATTTTTCCCAAGCCAACATACTTTTACAAATGTGTATTCCGCGATCATTTATCACTTGTGTTTTAATGACCTCATGGCCTGCAGCCTTTAATATTTCTGATAAGGAGAAGCCCAAAAAGATGTTTCTCAAATGACCAAGATGAAGCGGTTTATTGGTGTTTGGAGATGAGTACTCAACCATAATCATAGGTTTACTATGATGTACAGCCCGGCCAAACGTCTCATTTTCATTAATTGAATGCAGCATATTAAACCAATATGCTGGCGAAAAAGTAAAATTCAAAAATCCATTAATTACCTCGAATGATTCTAACTCTTCGCAACGATCGGCTACAAACGCACCTATTTTTTCTCCCGCAAGTTGAGGAGAGGTTTGCAGTACTTTGGCGAACGGAAAAACAACCAAGGTTAAATCACCTTTTACATCTTTTCGGGTAGCCTGAAACTGAATACTAGCATCCGAAATATCTGAATTAAATAGCTCTTTGGTGTGCTGCAATAAAAGTTCCTTGATTTTTTGCTCCATTAGTTTTCTTTTTCCAGGACTTCCACCATACTTTTAATTAAGTCAAAAGCGACCTCAGCCATTTTATTTTTTTTATCGTCCAAGCAAGGATTCACTTCCACTAATTCAACAGCAACAATAGTTGGTATAGAAATCATTCCTGTCAACAATAATCGAGCTTCCTGAACACTTAAACCATTAGGAACAGGTGTGCCAGTTCCAAGAGATGTTTCATCAGGATCCATGGCATCTACATCAAATGAAATGTAAACAATATCGCAGCTTGAAAATCTATTTTTGAGTTCAGTCAGCAACTTTTCCATTCCCATTGAACGTAATTCCGCCACCGAATAATTTTTTATTCCTAGCTGATCAATCAAAAAATCCTCTTCAGATTCAGTATCTCGAACACTAATAAAAACCAAATCTTCGGGGAGAATAGCCGAACTTTTTAATTGATTCCAATAATCCGCAGTAGCGGAATCGACCTCATTTTTTTGACATTCAAGGTTATCAATCCCTAAAGCCGTGGCTAAAGGCATGCCATGCAAGTTGCCCGATGGCGTTGTATAAGGCGTATGTAAATCAGCATGTGCATCAATCCATAAAACACCCAATTTTTTACCTGGGTTGACTTTTTTAATCCCACTGATTGTTCCACCAGCAGAAGCATGATCGCCAGAAATGATGAAAGGAAATTGTCCTGCATTTTTTTGATGCGCCAACTCCTGCTCCATACAATTGAATACCTTTTGTATTCCGTCAATGCGCTTAGCTTTACGGAATGGAGAAGCTGTGTCTAATAGTTGATTCCAATCGCTCAAAATAATAGGAGGATAATTGTCAAAGAAAGAACTGTTTGCCTCACGCGCTGCAGCTAAAATAGCAGCCGGACCAAGCGAAGAACCGCGGGTTCCAGCTCCAATTTCGGAAGGATTAAAAATGAATTGAATTTTTTTAGGCATAAAAGGATTGCTGATTTTAGCGCTGTAAAGGTAAGGATTTTAAGAGAAATAAAATGCGAATGAAAGAATAGAATACGCACCTTTTTATTTACATTTGCACACGAAGGCAGAACAAATTGCTCAATTTGGTATTCATTAAGCATTGATTATCAATTTTTTGATGATAAAATAACAAGAATCTTCGCTACATGGGGATGTAGCTCAGTTGGCTAGAGTGCTTGACTGGCAGTCAAGAGGTCGTGGGTTCGAATCCCATCTTCTCCACAAAAAAGGAAGCATTAGCTTCCTTTTTTTTAAAATAACATGAATTAACGTTAAAAATTTGCAGCTGTGAAAATAAAAATAGTAGTGGTATTCATCATTCTTGCAACAAGAATTAATGCCAATGTAAGATTTGTACGGGTTGTATTTAATGGGAATGCGGCAACGGAAGCCACCATCATTTGGGACCAAGTAGAAGGAGAGTTTAACGGTTTTTATATGGACACCGTTGATCCGAGTGCAAATCGTTTTGTTAATCGTTACCCACTTTCATCTTCAAATAAAATGCGAGGCATGAAAAATATGATTGTCCGTATAAACGACTTAATTCCAAATACGATTTACTATTTTTTAATTAGAGATAGCAAGGGCTTAAGTAAGTTATATCACTTCAGAACAGCCCCAAATCGTCCAGATATTCCACTTTCCTTTATTGGTGGTGGCGATTCGCGTGACAATCGACCAGTTAGAATAAAAGCGAACAAACTAGTACCAAAACTACAGGTTAATGCTGTACTCTTTAATGGCGACTTTATTGGTTTAGACGTTGAAAAACAATGGTTAGAATGGTTTATTGATTGGGAAAATACCATTGCTGCTGATGGGCGTATAACACCAATGATGGTCACACGAGGAAACCATGAGTTGAGCAATAAAGTTGTTTATAAATTATTTGATGTTCCAAATCGACGATTATATTATTCTACGACTTTTGGAGGAGATCTATTACACATTGTTTCCCTTAATTCAGAAATACTAAAAATTGGTAGGCAGAAGCTTTTTCTGCGCATTGCCTTGGCTAAACATAAAGATTACAAATGGCAAATTGCCCAATACCATCGACCTGTTAGAGCACACGTTAAAGAAAAAAAAGAAATGGAAACTCAATATAAAAATTTCGTACCACTCTTCGAAAAATATAAAAATTTACCCCTTTGCTTAGAAAATGACTCGCACACCTGCAAAGTAACTTGGCCCATTGTAAGCAGTAAAGCAGAAGGATCATCTGAAGGCTTTATTAGAGATGATAAAAACGGAATTGTCTATGCTGGCGAAGGATGTTGGGGAGCGCCACTGCGAGCTGCTGACGACCAAAAACCATGGACAAGAGATGCTGGCGCTGTTAATCAGTTTAATTGGATTTTTGTTTCCCAAGAAAAAATTGAACTCAGAACCGTATTGTATGAAAATGAAGCAGAGATCCCTAGCCTTAATTATAGAGAAAGATTTTCTGTTCCTGTAGGCATGAAACTTTTTGGGCCAAACAACGGGACCTTAGTAGAGATCCTTCCTAAAAAGTAGGTTTAATTATTTTTATCAACAAAATCACCCTTTTCGATCTATCAGTGCACTAAATTTATTAAATTTGCTCCATGAGTGATTTTGTTGTTTCTGCCCGAAAATATAGACCACAGACCTTTGATACCGTTGTTGGACAAAAGTCTATTTCGAGCACCCTAAAAAGCGCCATAAAGAACAATCACTTAGCACAGGCTTTTTTATTTTGTGGATCTCGAGGAGTAGGTAAAACAACGATTGCACGAATTCTAGCGAAGACTATTAATTGCTTTCAGCCAACCGAAAACATAGAGGCGTGTGATACGTGTGAGTCATGTGTATCCTTTAACACAGGCAATTCATTAAGTATTTTTGAATTGGATGCCGCTTCAAATAGTGGTATCGAAGATATGAGGGCGTTGATTGAACAAGTGAGGATTCTGCCACAACTTGGTAAATACAAAGTGTACATATTGGATGAGGTTCATGGATTATCTTCTTCCGCATTCAACGCTTTTCTAAAAACCTTAGAGGAGCCACCAAAGCACGCCATCTTTATTTTAGCGACCACTGAAAAACATAAAGTTATCCCTACGATTTTATCGCGCTGCCAAATTTTTGATTTTGAGCGAATTCGCGTGAAAGATATTTCAGATCATCTTGGCGAAATTGCGGTAAAAGAAGGCGTAAGTGCTGAACCTGAGGCACTTCACCTAATCGCTATGAAATCAGACGGCGCTTTACGCGACGCACTGTCAATTTTCGATCAAGTGGTGAGTTTTTGTGGAAATACAGTAACGTTTCAAGACGTTATTAAAAATCTTCATGTGCTAGATTATGATTATTACTTTAAACTAATCGATTATTTTATGGCGGAAGATATTTCTTCCTCCCTACTCCTGTATAATGAGATTCTTGAGCACGGATTTGACGGGCAATTATTTTTAGTAGGCCTATCCGATCACTTTAGAAGCTTATTAATTTGTAAAGATTCCAGAACTCTTTCGCTCTTGGAAGTCCCTGAAAGTGTAAAAGAACGCTTTAACGAGCAAGCAAAACCTTGGGAAGCGAATCAAATAATGCGTGCTTTATACGCGATCAGTAAAGCAGATGTGGAATACAAACAATCGAAAAATCACCGCTTACTCGTTGAAATAACCCTCATGCAGATGTGTTCTTTACAGCAAGAGCTTGAAAAAAAAAAAGCTTAACTGAACCCATATCCATTCTTCCTTTTTCAACCAAAACACCAGGTAAACATACTGAGAATATCATTCAAAAATCAATTCCAAAAGAAGCAGAAAACGAGATAAAAAGTAAGGTTCAAGAAAGCACTAGCACATATATTTCTCCTCCCAAGCCATCCAAATTAATCAGTATTCAAGATTTACTTGCGGAAGAAAAAGAAAAGAAACGAAGAGCACTAGAAGACCAAGCGAGAGAAGATTTTAGCCACGATCAACTTATCATTATTTGGAAGAAATATGCCTTCGAAATGAGAGAACAAGGAAAAGATACCTTCTTTCATGCCCTCACCAAACGAGACCCTACCTTTATCAGCCAAGAAAAAATCGAGCTCATACTTGAAAATAATATACAAGTAGAATATATTCGTCCACTTTTAGATGATTTTATTAATTTCCTAAGAAGCAACCTTAATAACTACTTCATTGAAATAGAATTCACCTTGGACAATACTGATTTGCCTAGTGCTAAACCCCTAACAGGAAGAGATAAATTTAAATCGATGGCTAGTAAAAATCCAAATTTAATGATTCTAAAAAACACCTTTAATCTCGACATCGAATATTAATTACTCATCTATAATTTCCTTTTCCCTTGCGACTACAATATGTTGATCACAGCCGTAAAAAATCAATCGATACTTTTCTAAAAGAATGGGAAAATAGTGAAGAAACAATTACTGTTAATACTTCAGGTTCAACAGGTAAACCAAAGCTAATTAAACTAAAAAAAGAGCACGTGCTCATCAGTGCTAAAAAGACCTTAGCACAACTTTCCATACCTGCTTCTTCGACTTTCCACTTAGGCCTTTCAACAAAAACCATTGCGGGAAAAATGATGATTATTCGTGCATTAGCAAATAATTCCAAGTTACTAATCTGCGAGGTCAGTTCGGACACTTTAAGCTCAATCACTGAAGATGTTCATTTTAGCGCTTTGGTGCCAATACAACTACAACATTACCTTCAACAAACTCCATCAAGCTTGGTGGATACCATCCTTGTTGGGGGAGCCACGTTGAGCATGAATTTAGAACAACTTGCTGCTAACTATCCGAAGAGAATTTATCAAAGCTACGGAATGACAGAAACTATTTCTCATGTTGCATTACGAAGAATCAATAAAGAAATAAGTCCAAATTACCATGCCCTACCTGGAATAGAATTTTCAACAAACGATGCCAATGAATTAATCATTCATTACCCAGAAATAAACCCCTTGCCTATTTTAACTACTGATGTCGTGGAACTTATAGACTCACAAACATTTAATTGGCTTGGTCGTTCTGATTTTTGCATTAATACAGGCGGTATAAAGCTATTTCCCGAAACTATAGAAAGTCAATTAGCCAATCTCATTCCATATCCAATAATGATTACTAGTCTTCCGGATGATCGTTTGGGAAGTATTTTGGTGCTATTAATTGAAGCGAACGATTCACCATTATTTTCAAAAGACATGTTTAGTGGTATCCTTGGACCATTTGAGATTCCGAAATATTTTCAAGTCCTCCAGTCGTTTGAAAAGACAGAAAATGGAAAAATAAATCGTACATTAACCGAGGAAAAAATAAGCCCAAATGCTTGGAGAAAAATATTATAAAATACTAGGTCTCGAGAGTTCAGCAAGCGATTCTGAGGTCAAGAAAAAATTCCGAGAACTGGCAAAGAAATACCATCCTGATAAAAACCCAACTGAAAATTCGAATGCTCGGTTCCAAGAAATACAAGACGCCTATGAACGTATAGTTAAGCGCACATTTGATCATCCTATACATCAAAAGTCACCAAGCCCAAAAACAAAAGAACAGGAATTCCAGGAGAATGCACGAAAAAGAGCAGAGCAATTAAAAAAACAAGAAAAAGAAGACGAAATAGAATTTTACAACTCATTTCGTTTTGGATGGAGGAGAAAATGCCTCATGACGATTGCATTTTTTGGCGGACTGTGTTTAATCGGTATTATAATCGACGATTTTTTACCCCTAACTAAAACAAAAGAAACCGTAGAAGAATTTTCAACGAAACCGTCCAAAAGCATTAATGATCAATATGTATATTCAGTGAAATTTAAGAACTACCCGTCATTGTGGTTACATTATCAAAACATCAATCAATTAGACAATTTACCTGAGCTTATTTTGGCAAAAACAGTTATTTTTCACCAACCGGTCTATGTTTTTAATCCATCAAGTCAAATACGTTCAGATGTACATTTCACCTTTTATTGGGCACAAATCATCATTGTTATATTTACGTTACTACCTATTGTTGTTTTTTTTTACAAGCGCAACGATCTTTTTTTTATTCTAGGAAACTATTTATCCCTTTCAATTTCAGCTGCTTTGCTCCTGATTTTCTTACTCAATGACCTGAAAATTATTCATCTTTTAACCCTAGGATTCTACTAAATGACAAAAAAAGAAAAAGCGATTTATATCATAAGAGAATTGGAAAAGCAATACCCAGAAACGCCAATTCCATTAGACCATAGCGATACCTATACCCTCTTGATTGCCGTTTTACTTTCCGCGCAATGTACAGATGCACGCGTAAACCTAATTACGCCTCTATTATTTGCCAAAGCGAAGTCGCCACAAGAAATGATATTACTGAGCCCCGCAGAAATTCGAGAAATCATAAAGCCATGTGGCCTTTCACCGAAAAAATCAAGTGCAATCTTCGAATTATCAGGCATTCTAATCGACAAACACCAAGGTCAAGTTCCGGCATCATTTGAAGCACTTGAGGCCCTGCCCGGCGTTGGACATAAAACAGCATCAGTCGTTATGTCGCAAGCATTTGGCGTTCCCGCTTTCCCAGTTGACACACACATACATCGATTACTTACCCGTTGGGGAATAGCAAGCGGAAAAAACGTGGTTGAAACCGAGCAGCAGGCAAAAAAATATTTCCCTATTGAAAAATGGAATACCCTACACCTACAAATCATTTTTTACGGGAGAGAATTCTCACCGGCTAGAAGTCCAAAAAAAGAGCTTGATTATATAACCTCAACCATTGGAACTAAGAAAGCCCTTCAAGAATTAAAATAAAATATTAACAATGGTTGATTATAAAAAGTCATAACTTTTGATTAAGTTTGAAGTTGCGTCATTCGATGCTTAGCACAATTCATTACTTTTGCTTTATGGATAATATAGAAAATAACCGCAAACCTAACGTTCGAATCAAAAATCCGTCTGTACTTACCGGAGATATTGGCAAAATACCGCCTCAAGCAATCGATATTGAGCAGGTGGTACTCGGTGCCATGATGCTAGAGAAAGAAGCCTTAAATGAAACGATTAACATTCTTTCAAAAGAATGTTTCTATGATCCACGGCACCAATTCATTTATGCTGCAATGCATGAATTATTTGCCAACACAAAACCTGTTGATTTAATTACAGTAACCAATAGATTACAAAAAAATGGAGAATTGGAGGCGGCTGGAGGTGTTGCTTATATTTCACAATTAACCAACCGGGTCGCTTCATCAGCGCACATTGAGTTTCACGCTAGAATATTAGCTGAAAAATTTATTAAGCGAGAATTAATTAAAGTTAGCAGTGAAATTATTCGCGATTCATTTGATGAGACAACAGATGTATTTGATTTACTCAATAAAGCGGAAGCCAACTTATTTCAGATCGGCGAATCAAATATGACCAAGCAAGCATCTTCGATGGAAAGCAATGTCGGACTTGCTATTGCAGAAATTGAAAAGGCACGAAATAATCCTGATGGTATTTCAGGAACACCAAGTGGTTTTAATGATTTAGATAAAATTACTTCAGGCTGGCAAAAATCTGATATGATAGTAATTGCTGCCCGTCCAGGTATGGGAAAGACAGCACTTGTTCTTTCTATGGCAAGGAATACCGCTGTTGATTACAACATGGGAGTTGCCGTTTTCTCATTAGAAATGTCGGCAGTACAATTGGTAAAAAGATTAATTGCAGGTGAGGCTCGGATTGATTCTGAAAAACTAAGAAAAGGTAATTTGGCAGACCACGAATTTCAACAATTACATAGCCGTATAACTAAATTATCATCCGCACCTATATTTATTGATGATACTCCTGCAATAAGCATATTTGATTTTCGGGCAAAATGTAGACGACTCAAAGCTCAGCATGATATCCAATTAGTAATCATTGATTACCTCCAATTAATGTCAGCAAAAGACGGAAAAGGGTCAGGAAATCGAGAACAAGAAATCTCAAATATCTCTCGATCTATTAAAGAAATTGCTAAAGAACTAAACATTCCAATCATCGCTCTTGCACAGTTAAGTAGATCAGTAGAACAACGAGGCGGTGATAAGAAACCAATCTTATCTGATTTACGAGAGTCTGGTGCTATCGAACAAGATGCGGATATTGTATCATTCATCTACCGTCCTGATTACTATGGAATCGTTAAAGATGATGATGGAAATTCAAACCATGGCATAGGAGAAATTATCATTGCAAAACACCGTAATGGAAAAACAGGACGGGTTAGGTTACGTTTTGTTCCTGAGTATGCTCGTTTTGAAAATCTAGGGGAATCAAATGACTTTAATGATTTACAAAGCAATAATAGCTTTGATGATGAAACTAATTCATACACAATGCCTAGCAAAATGAAAATAGATAATGACATAAATGATTTTACAAGTAACAATAAAGACGAGGACGTCTTCTAAAATTCTTATGAAAAAATACCTCTTACTCCTTCTGACTTCATTTTGCATATCAACTAGTTTTTCGACGCAACTTCTTGTGCCAATGGATGACACTCAAACGAATCATTTAAAGGCATACGGAATAGCTTATTGGACACTTGAAAACGGTGTAATAATAGAATGGTTATTAAATTATAAGGGAGGATCTTTTTTAATGCCTCATTTAACAAGTATAGAAGAAGAATTGATAATCAGAGGTGTAAAATACAAAGTGCTGACAGAAGGACAAGTGAATCAACTGAAAAGTGAAATTAGTGATCCCGAAGTAAACATGGAAATTGTACAACTAGAAAAAGCACCAAAAATAGCAGTATACTCCCCGCCAAACAAACAACCATGGGATGATGCGGTAACAATGGTGTTGAAATATGCTGAAATAAAATACGATAAAATTTATGATTCTGCCATTGTCATGGGAGTCTTACCTAAATACGATTGGTTGCATTTACACCATGAGGATTTTACAGGCCAATATGGTAAGTTCTATGCCTCAGCTGGTGGACAGCAATGGTATCAAGAACAAGTTAAATTAGCTGAATTTAACGCAAAAATGCTTGGTTATAAAAAAGTATCACAACTTAAACTAGCCGTTGCAAAAAACCTGAAGAATTTCGTTGTTGGCGGTGGATTTTTGTTCACAATGTGCAGTGGTACAGATAGTTTTGACATTGCTTTATCGGCCGAGGAAACAGATATTTGCGATGCACTATTTGATGGAGACAGAGTAGATCCAAATGCTCAAAATAACCTAGATTATTCCAAAACATTTGCGTTTGAAAAATACCACTTATTTCAAGACCCCATGGTGTATGAATACTCCGATATTGATGCAACAAGTTTGCGTGAAAAAAGAATTATATCCGAGCAACTAGATGTTTTTACCCTTTTTGATTTTTCTGCTAAATGGGATGTTGTTCCTACCATGCTTACCCAATGTCACACCAATACTATCAAAGGTTTTATGGGACAAACAACGGATTTTCACAAGGAATTTATTAAAACAAATGTTTTAATTCTAGGAGAAAATAAAGCCATCAATACGGCTCGATACATCCACGGCGAATTAGGACAAGGAACTTGGACATTTTATGGTGGGCATGATCCTGAAGACTACCAACATTTTGTTGGCGACCCTGAAACCGATTTAAACCTTCATCCTAATTCACCAGGATACCGACTCATCCTTAATAACATTCTGTTTCCTGCTGCCAAAAAGAAAAAACGCAAAACATAATTGAATTAAATAGTATGAATATCAAAACTTATAACTATAATTGCAAAGAATTACACAGGCATTAGCCAACTCTGACTAAATATACCTTTCCCTTAAACATCATTTTAATTTCATGGATCAAAACGAATTAGAGAATAAAAAACTTAGTGATATACGTGCTATTGCTGAATCATTGGGAATAAGTAACATACTTAATTTAAAAAAAACGGAACTAATCAACGCGATCGTTGGTCAAAATCAGGATACTGAATCAACTTCTGAAAATTCACCTGTAAAACCGATTGAAACACCAGCAATTGGAAGAGAAAGAAGACCAAGAAAGACCATTGAAGAAGCAGCAAAGTCCTCAATTCCCGCAATGCCAAAAATGGAAGAGAAATCCCAGCGAGATGAACAAGTGATTTTATCATTTGAGCCAGTAGCAGAGGAAATTGCTGAGCCACAAGAGATTGAAGAAATTCAAGCAGCAATAGAAAACACGGGTGAAGTAGAAAAATCCGAAGAAATTGAGAAAGTTGAAAATAAAAGCCCTCAACAAAATAGAAATCCCAATCAGCAACATCGTCAACCGCAGCATCAGCATGCCAACCAGCAAGCAAATCCTAACCAAGATCAAAGTTCATCTTCTCAGCAGGATCGTGAACAACAACGAAGAATGGATGAAAATTATGACTTAGTTGGCATCGTATCGGCAGAAGGAGTGTTAGAAGTAATACAAGATGGTTATGGGTTTTTAAGATCTTCAGATTATAACTACTTGCCATCACCAGATGATATTTATGTTTCCCAAAATCAAATCAAACTTTTTGGTTTAAAAACAGGAGATACGCTGAAAGGTACAATCCGACCGCCTAGAGAAGGGGAGAAATTCTTTCCATTAGTGAAAGTTGAATCCATAAATGGCCGTCACCCTTCCTACATTCGCGATAGGGTTCCTTTTCAATACTTAACGCCACTTTTTCCAGATGAAAAGTTTAAATTAACTGGACATGCGCAAGAGACTTTATCCACCAGAGTAATGGATTTATTTGCTCCGATTGGTAAAGGTCAGCGTGGAATGATTGTAGCGCAGCCAAAAACGGGTAAAACCATGTTATTGAAAGACGTTGCAAACGCAATTGCAGCCAATCATCCTGAAACCTATTTAATCGTTTTACTCATTGACGAACGACCTGAAGAGGTAACCGATATGGCGAGAAGTGTAAAAGCAGAAGTAATTGCCTCAACCTTTGATGAACCAGCAGAAAGACACGTGAAAGTTGCTAACATGGTCTTAGAAAAAGCAAAGCGAATGGTAGAATGTGGCCACGATGTTTGTATTCTATTAGATTCCATTACACGTTTGGCGAGAGCTTACAACACCGTTTCTCCTGCTTCAGGGAAAGTACTTTCTGGAGGTGTAGATGCCAATGCGCTTCATAAACCGAAAAGATTCTTTGGATCTGCTCGAAAAATAGAAAATGGAGGATCATTAACGATAATTGCAACCGCCTTAACTGAAACAGGTTCAAAAATGGATGAAGTAATTTTTGAAGAATTTAAAGGGACAGGAAATATGGAATTACAACTGGACCGAAAAATATCGAATCGTCGAATATACCCTGCTATTGACATTACCGCATCCGGTACGAGAAGAGAAGATTTATTGGTGAGCAAAGATATTTTACAGCGCGTATGGGTTATGCGTAAATTTATTGCCGATATGAATCCTGTTGAAGCAATGGAATTCTTAAAATCGCATATGGAAAATACCATTTCGAATGAAGAATTTCTTATTTCAATGAATAGCTAAGATGAAAATTCCTGTTCTTATTGGTGTTTCAACCGCTATAATCTGGATCCTAATTCGATATTTCGCCTATGCTTTTGGATTCTTTACCTTTGGCAACCCTAAGACATTTGTGTTTCTAAATATGTTCCTCTTAACAAGTGCGGTATCTATTGGCTTATACATTGTGAAGAGAAAACAAAAAACGGAAAATAATTTACTCTTAGACATAAAGACAGGGATGACGGCTGCAATGCCACATACCGTGCTTGTCAGCTGTTTTCTCTTTATTTTTTATTCCTATATTCATCCGGAATACAATCAACATCAGCTAGAGCAAACTAAGAATTCACTAATGGATAAAAAGTTTTTAAAAGAACTTAGAACTTCTAATCCTTCATTAGAAAACAAAACAGATGGAGAATTAATTGCAGAAGGAATCAATCAAACGAAACAGTGGACAAGTCCTAAATTTACGATGGTAATCTCATTATTGGCCTTGTTGATGTATTCAACCTTTAATAGTCTGATAATAGCATTGATCTACAGGGGTATCGTTTTTCGATCTACTTCAAATTATCTAAAGCAGCCTTAGTTATTTTATACCGCAAGGTTGCCATGTCAAACTTTTTATAATCATTGGTGGTAATTAGCGTAGCAAATGCATATTGCTTTCCATTTTTAATGACCATGCCAACCAACCAACCGATATCTTCAGATCCTTGTTGGCCCCAACCAGTCTTACAATATACTACGTATTGATACGAAAGATTATATTTCATTATTTGTAAAAGGCAGTCATAGGTATTTGGATTTAACTTGTATTTTCTTTTAATGATATTGGTCAGAAATCCAACTTGATCTAGCATAGATATTTTTAGCGTTCCATTTAACCAAAATTGGTCTATCGAATCACCAATCGTTTTGTTTCCATAATTCAATAAATTAAGTCCCTCCTGCATTTTATCACGACCAATTTGTTTCGCAAGTTTCTGAAAATACCAGATTGTTGAATTCCTAAATGCTTGATTTAAGGTTTGATCGGCATTCCATTTAGCATTTTCACGTTTTACACCATCCCATTTCATTAAAAAATTAGCGCTATCAATAATCCCATTTTCAAGACCAATAATTGTATTAGGAATTTTGAAGGTAGATGCTGGAGTATATTTCTTTTGAATTAATGAGTCATTATAATACAAATAGCTATTTTCATCCAAATCATATACAAGCGTAGAAAATTCATAACTATTACTTTCAAAAGATGATAAATTAAGTTGGGTAGCTTTTTTAGCATTGAATTGAGCAAATACAAACGAATGCCCTAAAAATAATAGTACAAAAGAAACAATCTTTATCATTATCCTAGCTTTTCAATAAGTTCATCACCAAGTAACTTATAATCAATTCCATCAAAATTTCCTGAGGACATCAGTAATAGAACCGTATCGTTCCAATCTATATTATAAATGTAAGTTAAAAAATTAGTACTGTTATCAAAAACAATAACATTCCCTCCAAAGCCAACTATAACATCCTCACAAGTGATTGATGCTAATTTTTTGTGGGCAACCACATCAGGATTAAAGTATACGATAGCATCATCAGCTGCCAACATGGTATCCTTGTAATGACTTAAGAATTCTTTCTTTAAAGATGAAAAAGTATGTAATTCCATACACGCCACTACTTTTCGAGTCGGATATTGTTGTTTTATCGCTGCTGTAGTGGCTTTTAATTTGGATGGTGAATGAGCAAAATCCTTAAACATGGTAAACCGATCTGAATCCACCACTTTTTGCAAACGTTTACCAGCACCCGTAAAATCATTCATAGCGCTGAGAAAATCCTGATTAGAAATTCCCATTGACTGAGCTAAATACATCGCGCCAACTAAATTTTGCAAATTATGAGCTCCAAAAATTTTCAAAGGAAATTTATGCCCATTAAATTCCATCAAGGTACCTTCATGAGTAGGCGTAAACAGTGGTGTTTTGTATGGAATAGTTTTCAAGGAACCAGCATACTTATTCCCTAAGGCAAGAACATTTACATCTTCCTCATTATAGATTAATAGGCCATCTGGAGTAATTAGCGAGCAAAAGGTATCAAATTGTTCACAATAGTTTTCGAATGTGGGAAACACATTGATATGATCCCAGGCGATCCCACTAATTAAAGCCACATTAGGCGAATATAGATGGAATTTGGGACGACGATCGATCGGAGAACTTAAGTATTCATCACCTTCTAAGACCATGAATTCAGCATCATCTGTCAGTTTTACCATGCAATCATACCCATCTAATTGAGCACCTACCATATAATCTACATTCACACCCAACTTTTTTGTTACATGTAAAAGCATGGAAGTAATAGTTGTCTTACCATGGCTACCACCAATGACAATCCTAATTTTATTTTTACTTTGTTCGTACAAATATTCAGGATACGAATAAATAGGAATGGATAATTCCTTCGCTTTTAGAAGTTCAATATTATCTTCGCGCGCATGCATACCAAGAATTACGGCATCCAAATCTGAATGAATATTTGCTTCATTCCACCCAATTTCCAATGGGAGAATTCCCTCTAAGTCCAGACGTGATTTTGAAGGTTCAACGATTTCATCATCAGAACCCGTGACCTTGTAGCCCTTGCGACTCAGGGCGATTGCAAGATTATGCATTGCACTTCCACCAATAGCAATAAAATGTACTTGCATGTTAAACTTTAAGCCATAAAGTTAAAAGGAAAAGACAGAAAGAGAAGATGAAAGATAAAAAAAAACTAACAATCAGTTTTGATAACTAGATTAGGAATAATGACCCCAACCCCAGAGGATTGATTAAACCAAATGGTTTCGGTAATAATAGTACCATTCATCGTGAAGGATGAAATTCCTTTTTCATTTCGAGTATGCTCAAAGACAACCCCATAACCGTATTGATCAACTACTACCCTTCTAACTATGACAGAAACGACGAAACCATCCGCATTTTTTATATCATAAACACGCTCTGTCAAAGCATTCCATGGAAAACAAACCCCTTTCTCGTCTTTAATATAATTGGCAATATTCTTTATGTTTTCTTTATAATTATTTTGTTTTACAAAATCGCTTGCAGCTAGTTCTTGCTTGCGATTACTTATAGAATCTCGCCGATAACTTGAAACCTCTAATTGATTTTTAGTCACTTGAAAATCTAATGCAGTGGAATCATTTTTTTTACCTAGTTTTTCATTTCTAAGGTCTAAATCATTTAGTTGAGCCTGGATATTTTTAGCAGAATTGTTAGCTATAGTATCAGATTTCAATTGTTCTTTTAAAAGATAAGCATCCTTTTTATTGATATCATTTTGCGCTTTTTTTGCGGCGGCATCTTGCTGTAAACTAGCTTCCAACTCGCGCTGATATATGATATAGTCATTATCTTGAATTAACTTTGTTAATGATTTATCATACTTTATTGCGTCCTTATTTTTTTGTTCATTTAGTACATCAACATCTGTGACAATTTGTTTGATTTGTTGAGAAGCTAATTCATTCGTCGATTCTTGTTTGACATTTCGGAAATAATTATCGGCATCCAATTCATTTTTTAATTCAATAAGATAATCTGTCTTACCTTTCTCAATACTCATTCGGGTAAATTCTAATTGTTCAAATGATTCACTAGCATTCGCTGCAGTTGATAAAGTCCCTGGTGCAGACAATACCAAGCCCGATCGATTTGTTTGGCCCTTAGAAACCAATTTAGCATTGACTATGGCATTTATTGAGTCAGAAGAATACTTAATCTTGGCTAATTCTACAGTCGAAATTTTTAATAAAATTGCCTTATTATAAATATCCGAAATAGCTTTCTGAGCCTGTATAGAATCTTTTTGAGCTTTCAATTTGATTTTTTTATCGGAATAAAATGTATTGAGTTTATCGATGCGAGCTTTTAAGTCCTTCACCTCCGCTACATTAGACTTGCTTTTTAAAGGCTCTTTTGTTAACATAAGACTCGCAGCTGCTAAAGTTGCAGGAGCATTATCAATAGCTGTTTTCAAATTATTAATGGCATCATTGTATTTTTTCACTTCATCATTACGTTTTCCTTCGAGATCTAAAATATGTATTTTAACTTCATCGAGCTTTGCTAACTTTAAATTTACATCAAACAAGGAATTAATCAAGATCTGTGTTTGTTTGTAAGCAACTAACGATTTTTCATAATCCGAAATTGATTCGTAATATGTAGCGTCTTTTAAAGCATTTTTCAAACTTTCAGCAAGCTGATTATTTATGACAACTAACTTACTTTTAGCGGAATTGGGGTCTAAATCCTTCAGTAATTTTTCTATTTTTAAATAATTCTCCTTCGATTTTGAGAATTCTTTTTTCGCATCAAACTGTTTCGCTAATCCAAGTTCAATCGTAATTTGCTTTTCAACGGAAACACCTTGATTTTTCAAATTTAAATCTGCAATTTTAGCTACTATTGAATCGTTCTGATTCTTTGTCAAGGAGAGTTTGAGTGCTTTATTCAATTCATTGATAGCTTCCGTATACTTGGATTTAGATTCAAACCCATCCGCATTTTTCTTGAACTTAGATAGGTCATTTGTACTTTTATCTTGAGCTTTTTTAGCATCACTTAATAGCTTTGTTTTGGTAAGCTCAGCAAGAGCCTCAACATTTGAAGGATCTATTTTTAATGCTTGATTAAATTTAGATATCGCTTCTACAAAATCTCCCTGATCTGAAAGGGTTTTACCACTGAGCAATAAAGAAGAAACTTCGTTGCTCTTTTTATTAGCCGCTTCTATATTGGCGATTTCTTTTTGAAATATTCCTTTTTTTACCAACGCAATACTATCGTTTTGTTTTAT
>CANJLG010000038.1 GCA_947475095.1 Flavobacteriales bacterium | reverse complement strand
ATTGCTTACCGTCATCAGTTTGGCTTGAGCAAAGGGATGGTAATTCCTTTTAACTACACGGTAGCCAACCAATCACCCGTTTTCACTCAGATTAGGGTCAATGGAAATGCCGATTGTCTGAGCGTTGGATTGACTTATCGATTCAACAACAAAATCCAAAAAAGAACATTCTTGTAATAAAATGAATTATTAGCAGTATACCGAACAGTTATTAAATGAGAAACCTAACTTTTCTTATTTGATTTGTTTTAAAGAAGCATTAATTATTCCTTTTAGAATGTTCAAATCAATGTCTTCCAGTTTATTGATGTTTTATTTTTGACCTTTTTTCTTGGAACAAAAGAACGGGTAACGCGCCTCTCGACTCCGCTTGAAGCCCTTTAAGTGAATCGAGCGGAGTCGAGAGACACTTCAATCAAACAGCACACTGAAACTTCGCTTCATTTCGGAATAGCTAGGGAACTATTTCATATTTTTTCGCTGGATTTCATCCAGCGTTAAAAAGAGTTAAGCCCTCAGGGGTTAATGTAATTATTTTGGGGTATAATTAAGACCAGTCAAATTCTATTTTTTCAATGTTGTTTCATAAAAATCAATCCAATCCTTAACGCTCATTTTTTTCATTAATTCGCCAATAAGAGTATAAGGGATCTCATCCAACTTCTTGAAGCGCACACAACTTTTCCCCATATCCAATTTTTGCTTACTGTGTTTTGGGTATTCAGAAACAAACCAATTCAACAATTTAGGGTCGGAATAAATACCCATGTGGTAAAAATTAATGGAGTTCTTTTGCGACGCTATTCCTGCAAAAGGTAGAGGCTCGATTGGCTTGCAATGGTAACCAGCAGGATAAAGTGTATGCGGAACAACATAACCCAAGCCTCCATAACTTATGGCAGCTTCAAAACCTTTGGGTAAGTTTTTTATAATCACATCATGAAGTTTGTTAAAAGGTTCCACCCTGTCCGAAGGTAGGTTTGTCAGAATTTCATGTACTGTTTTTCCAATTGCGTTCATTGATTATTGTTTAGCTGCTTATTAGTTAATGTAATTCTTGCATTAATTTAGTTGGCCTCTGACGCGCTTCGATATATTAAGTCTATGCGCTTGGCTAAATCTATATCTTTATTGGTAATAGATGATGACGTATGCGTTTGTAAGTTCACGCGAACAAGATTATACGTGTTTTCCCAATTGGGGTGATGATCCATTTCTTCGCACACTAAAGCAACTTCACTCATAAACGAAAAAGCCGATGTAAAATCGTTAAATTTAAAATCCCTGTTCAAGAAATTTTCTTTTTCTGACCATTCAGGGAGAACTTCACGTAGAAGTAGTGATAAACTGTTTTTTTCGTTAGATTCCATTACAAATTTTTGTAAAATTACGTTAAAAAATACTTCTACGCTCAAGGTATCAGTGAGTAATTATATATCTATTCCCCTCATATATTTCAACCTCGAATAGTTGATTCTTGAGTCTCTAATCCTTACATTTCTTAGTCCAATGAGGTAGAAAAATTGGTTTATGCGAGCACCTACCCTACTTGTTTTTCCAATTTGCCAGGTAAGGTAAAAATAATGAATACCTTTTTTGTTTTGAAAGATTATTTCCCGTGATAAAAAACTGGGTAAGGAAGCTAAAATAGCATCGGGCGTATCTCCTAAAAAGGCGATGTTTCTATGGATTTTTTGCCAATTTCCATTGGTGTCTACCCCCATATTAAGTTCACTAACAAGGCGTGAATTGCGGCGAATCTTTCGCTTTATTTTGTGCCACCTTTCATGTTCAATGGCACGACAAAGCGAACAGCTTATAGGACAATTTTCGTTGAAAATGTTGGCAATAGAGGCTTCTTCCGATATAATTTCCACATCAAAATAAGTGCTTTGTGTACCAGATTCAGACAAGTCTAGTAATTCTGGATTTTTATCTGGATTTTCATCTTGACCTTTCCAATCGTATTTATTGAAGGCATGTTTGGCTAGTTCTTCATCCCAAGGATAATACCAGGCAATGATTTTGTAGTTTCCGGGAGGTAATTTGGGAAGTTCATAATTGGAATTGATGTGTTTTTTGGCATTTTTTAGATCGTTAAAGAAAAACGGAACACTTGTCGATTCATTTGCCTCCAGCCGATTAAAATTGACGTAACCTTTTACGCTTGTGTCCATCGAGATGATTCTAGAATCGCGGTAAACTTCTGTGTAAAAGTTGTTTTCATCGACCTTGTACCAAGAAAAATAGATTAGCTTAAATCCTTTTGATTGATTTCCAGGGACAACAATGGAATGCGATTCGTTACTTATATTGGTTAATGTGACATTAATTTGGACGAGCTCATTTGTTGTGAATTTTACTTTTGAAGCGCTTAAATATACAGTCAAATAACACGGTCTCAGGTCTGCTTTTGCTAAAAAACTTAATGCAAAAATCGTTACTAGAAAGCAATATTTGATTTTAATCATAGGGTAATTCTCTTGAATAATCGTTGATTTCGTTGATATCCTCCCACGATGATCCGTTCAATAAATCCACTTCGCCATCGGAGTAAATTAAAAATTGAAACGTTCTTTCATAAGAACTGGAGGAGGCCATCACAACACAATCTGAATATAGGGCAATTGTAAGTGGACGCGAACGATTCACTTTATTAAACGTTTCTATTGGCTCGACATTTTTTGATTGAGGTGAAATGTAAATGAAAGATTGAAGTA
This sequence comes from Flavobacteriales bacterium, assembly GCA_947475095.1. GTDB lineage: Bacteria > Bacteroidota > Bacteroidia > Flavobacteriales_D > Crocinitomicaceae > UBA952. The sequence goes on along the minus strand of CANJLG010000038.1, from coordinate 15,728 downwards.
AAGGAAAGTGTTTTTGAATAAACTTTTGGGTATAAAATCCTTCTACTTTTAAATCCCAATTGTAATAGCCACTTTCTGATTTTAATTGAGTGGTACGCCAGCCATTTTTCTCAAAGGCTGTAACAACCTCCTTTACATATTTATCAGTCGTATCGCCTTTTACGAGTCCCGTTAAATAAACTGCTGGCAACCGAAAACTGATTACTTGACTTGTGGTTTGATGGTTTGGAAATGGAAAAGGTGCATATTTTGACCAAGTATCAAACAAGTACATATAATACGTTGCCATTGAATCTACTTGTTTTTTTGTGTAATATAATTGAGCATCCTTTGGCAATGCAAATTGAATCAAATTGTTGTAAATAAAACTAACAAACAATTCTCTTTCGTCTTTAGTCAGCTCTTCGAAGTTTCGTTTTTTGGCAGGTAATTCACCCGTCATCTTTTTCGGACAACCGTTTTCGTAGTATTGCGCAAAAAGCAACTTACCCGTTTTATCGAAGCGTTTGCACCAGCCATTTCGTAGATTATTGGTGTAATTATTTTCCATTAACAAGTTCCCTAAACTGTCAAATTGTTGAGTTTTTCCATCTAGTTTTGAATTTAAAAAGCGAACACCAGATTTCAAACTTCCATTCTGAAAATGTTTTTCTTCCAATCTTGTTTCATTCAATTGGTATATGTGTGATTTTGTTTTCCCTGTTTCCCAAAATTCATACAATTCAATAAACTCATTTTCTGGACGCGATTTCTTGTTTACCTCTGAAATTAATAGTCCTTTTTCGTTCCATTTTTTAGTAGAAAGTATTTGGTCCAACTCGACTTTGGTTTTCAAATGGATTTCCTCCATTTCCCCATTTTGAAAATAGCTCACGTAAGTGGTGTCTACATTTCTCTGATTATTCAAATACGATTTCAATTGACCGTTGGGATACCAATTTTTTTCTGAACCTTGTTCTTTCGAGTTGTAAACTAATTCAAGTTGCTGAATCAAGGTGCCATTATCATCCCATTTTTTCTCAAATCCCGTTCCTTTTCGGTCGATGAAACGTTCAAAAACAAGTAAACCAGCTTCGTTCCATTCTTTTTTATTGGCGTGAAAAATGAAATTCGAAAGGGTGTCGTATACGTGTTCAAAACGGTCCTTTCCGTTGTCGTGCCAACCTTTCCACGTACCCACTTTCATGTTACGTTGGTAGTATTGCTCTTCAATTTTTTTACCTAAAAAATTATAGATTATCCAATTTCCATCTGGATCTCCTTCCTTGTAGTTTCCTTTAGTTTTGAGTTTGCCATTGTGATGATAGTCTTCATACAATCCTTCTCTTGAAGAATGCTCATGACTACCATTCAGGATCATTTTGTGGGACGTTTTCGATTTTAACACCCCAGCATCATCGTATTCCAGCGCCAAACCAAAAGGAACGCGCAAGGTGGTGTACCCATCGTAATCAATGGTGTGAGGCGGATAGTCCTTAATGTCGTATTTATTTATTTCAGACAATCTCGCAAAGGCGTTAAAATTTACAAATCGTATTTTTCCATTGAGATGATAATCGGTGTATTTTTCACAACGCCGTTTATTTTTATCCCAATAATAAATATTCGTTTGTTTGCGATTTCCATTTTCCCAAAATAGTTCCATCGTTGCAATGACGGTATCTCGTGGATTCCACATGGAATTGACAGTTGTTTTAGAACTTCCACTTTCATAGTTCAGTATTTCCTCCATCAATTTACCGTCTTTAAAAGTCCGTTTTTCAAAGATGCGATTGTCGTTGTACCTACGTTCACACGTGCCATTTAAAGGGGTTTTTAAATCCGTTTCGTAGTAAATTGAGAAAAGATAGTTACCGCCTTTTTTATTCTGGTACTTGAATTCACAATCGGTTTGTGACAAGGCGATGTGCGATAAAAACAGCAGTAGGAGAGGATAGAAATTCATGGAATGAAGGCAGTATTTTGTTGTTCAAAAATACAGCTACCTTTTGAAAAAGTTCAATTTGTTTGATTCATTTTTATGAACAATCAATATTCTCGTATAAAACCGGACTAAATGTTCGTTTTTTTTCAACTGTTTTGATTGGTAAAGAGTTGAGAAAGACCTGTATCCATTAATGGGGTTACATTTTTGTGATTCTATGATTTAGAACATTAAAATTCAAACGGGTTCATTTTTACATTTAGGGTACTTATTACGCCTATTTTCCCTCTACTTTCAGATGGTTATTCTTTAAAATATCATGGTTAAACTTGTTTTTATGTAATTAATGTCAAGTTTATTGCGCAATAAACTTGACATTTAAAAATTATAAGTATCTTTGTGCTATGACATTGGCAGCTGAAATACGAAAAAAAATAAATCAATTACCCGAAGGAAAAACATTTGGGTATAATGATATTTGTATTTCCAAGGAGAATTACTTAACTGCAGCCAAGGCGCTGGAACGGATGCAAAAAGAAGGATTGATTAAAAAGGTTTCCAAAGGGGTGTTTTATAAGCCTCAACAAACCGTTTTTGGAGAATTGGAACCTGTTTATGGTGAGCTCTTGCGTTCATATTTATTTAAAAACGGCAAACGTGTCGCTTACGAAACCGGATTTTCTTTATACAATAAACTCGGTCTAACAACTCAAATGGCCTTTCAAATTAAAATTGCAAGTCGCAATAAACGAATCAACATTAATAGAGGGGCTTTGCAGGCAAAAGCCGTAAAAAGCTATGCTGATGTCAATGAAAACAATTATCAAATCTTGGGAATTCTAGATGCCGTAAAAGACATTAAAAATATTCCTGATTGTTCTGTTCAAGTGGCACTTCGTCGTTTAAGTTTAATTCTTCAAACATATAATGAAAAACAAACAGATGCACTCATTAAATATGCCTTGTTGTATCCTCCAAGAGTAAGGGCTTTGGTAGGCGCTATTTTAGAGCAAATCGGAAGAGAGAATAAAGGATTAGATAATCTTAATGCAAGTTTAAATCCACTATCCACTATCAAATTAGGAATTAATGAAGTAGAATTACCTACAAAATCAAAATGGTATATCGCATGAGACTACATGAAAACAATTCGCTATTCAGAGATGCCATTCTTGCGACTGCGCAACAAATGAATATCCAACCCGAATTTATCGAAAAAGATTACTGGCTCACTTTTGCACTTCATTTGATATTTCATAATGACATTGGCAATGAAACTGTTTTCAAAGGAGGAACCGCCCTATCCAAATGCTTCGGATTCATTGAACGCTTTTCAGAAGATATAGACTTGGTGGTTTTGCGTAACAAGGACGAATCTCCAAATAAACTAAAGAGCAAATTAAAGAAAATCACACAAGTTGTATCAGACCGTTTCGAAGAAATAGAAATACCAGAAATCACCAATAAATTAGGGGTGATTCGAAAAGTAGCCTATAATTACACGAAAGTATTCAAAGGGTCATTTGGTCAAGTGCGTGATGTGATTATTATCGAGGCAACATGGCTAGGACGATATGAACAATATACCAAACAAAAAATAGCTACCTATATCTATGACATGATGCAAAAAGCAGATCAATTAGAATTAGCGACTGAGTATGGCCTGATACCTTTTGAAGTACAAGTTCTACATGTCAATAGAACTATTTGTGAAAAAATCATGAGTTTAGTGCGCTTTTCCCATGGTGCTGATCCAATTAAAGATCTCAAAAATAAAATTCGGCACACTTATGATATCCATCAATTATTGCAAGTGGAAGAGGTGAAACAGTTTTTTGAATCATCTGATTTTGATAACATGCTTCATCTCGTTGCTCAGGACGATTTCGAAAGTTTTAAAAGCAATAATGAATGGTTGTATCAACACCCTAAAGATGCATTACTCTTCAAAGATGTAAAGATGGTTTGGTCTCAACTAGAAAATACTTTTGTGAATGAATTTAGAAACTTGGTCTTTGGAACCCTCCCTCAAAGTTCTGCTATTTTAGCAACACTAGAAATGGTTTCACAACGATTAAATGACATCGTCTGGAGCCCCTCCAAATCCTTATAAAAGTTAGAGTTCAGAATTATAAAGTAAATGAAACAGGCTAAAGATTAATGTGAATTTTTTTTGATGTCATAAAAACACACGATTGTTAAAATGCTTTTTACACCACTATTTTTTATAAAAGTACAAATAAAAAAATCCGAGAATAAATCCCCGGATTTTAATTTAGAATGCTTTGAAATAATTAAACTAATTATTTGCTAATAATAACCTTTGTTATTATTTCTGCTCCATCAATAAATGTTACCATTAAAGAATACATGCCATTTTGTAATTCTCCAATATTATATTGTCCATTTTGCTCAATCAATTCAATTCTTTTTCCACTCAGATCGATACAAACCACATTAGATATCAGATATTTTGTATCGATAATTAAATAGTCTGAAGCTGGATTTGGATAAATAGTTATTCCCGAATCTTGAACCTCAGGTATGAAACTAGCTGAAATTGGTGCAACTGGATTCCCTATATTAAAACTTAGTTTATTTGTAGTTCGAATTAATGTTTTTGGATTATTTACCCCAAACAAATAAAATTCTCCGTGAGTTGCTAAGAATAAATCGAATGAATAAAGTGAGCTTAAATTATAATTAAATACAAAATCATACTGTGATGTGGCATTTGTTGTTCCGGCGGGAATCGGTTGAGCTTGACCAAAATTATAATTCCATAAACTATTATTGTTGACAGTTCCTGAAGCACCTTGAACTCCATTCCAAATCGATATACTACTAAAATTATCTAAATTATACAAGTATCCTTTTACTAGTGCTGCCGAAAATTCAGAGGTGTTATTTAAAAATGGCTGTACTTCAATTATTTCATTAGGCTCAACAATTAGGTCACCGTCACCTTGACTATCTGGATTATTATCATCATCTATCGTAAAGTTTGATAATGAAAATGGTTTAACGGGAATAGGAACACATTGTGTAATATATTCTATACCATTTTCAATTACAATGAAATCTACATATGCAGTATAACTTGTAGTAACAGAGTTACTTACTATTATTTCAAATTCATCTGTTGACCATGCTTCGCTATTCCATCCTATATTGTTTAATCCTGATAAGCTATCGATTAATTGAATATTTGGATCAGAAGTAGAAATTCGGCATTGTCCGGAGGTAATTGATGCACCGTTCGTTTTGCTGTTTTTACATTTAACTTTAAACCTTATAGGCTTGCCAATGTCCAGAAAGTTATAAGTATTGTTCGGATTAGGATTCAATGTAGTTGGCAGACCAAATCCACTGGCACCCATTGAAGAAGTTGCCTGTGCAGCACTATAAAAGGCCATGTTGGTTAAGAATACTTGAGTATCATTCTGACAAGGGTAGTTTAGTGTAAAGTTGTCAAGTGAAAGCTTTGAACCAATTAATTCAGTTCCATTCAATGAATAAGAAGACATACATTCTATCTTTATTTGTGTAATAGTACCAACTGAATTGTCAATTACGGGTGAATTTATGTTTTGCCATGAATTATTTGAATTCACCCATTCTTCGTAAACATATTTAATGACATTATTTGCGGCATCTAGAAAGGTAACATAAACAAAAGCGGTATCCCCAATTAACACTTGTGGCTTAACATCAAAACTTATTGAGCTTGGTACAGATCCGGTAAATGCTTCTTTACGGTTCAGTATTCCGGAGAGTTTTGGATAACCTCCATTTATTAAGGTTAATCCAACTGAAGCCTTTGTTTCTAGTAAAACTGAATTACCAGTCCCACCAGCAGCTTGAACGCCCGATATTTTTATTGTTGTCAAAGGATCACCCTCTCCATATCCAACAACAAAATTATATGTTCCAAAACCCACACCACCTTCAGACCAATTAGATGGCTCGAAACCATAAGACTCTGTTGTCCAAAGTTCCATGTTTCCATTAATTAATTGCTGCCCATAAATATTTAGGGAACCTAGCACCAAAATGTAAAGTAATTTTCTTTTCATAATTTATTTATTATATAATTTGTAATTGTTGCAACTACCCGTTGCATGTGGGTTTATAAAATTTTCGTAGTTGATTGGTAACATGTTCAAGTTCATCTCGGGTATTACCTAAATTCTTTTCTTCAGGAAACCAGTAGAAAGTGAAATGACATAAAAAATCATTGGTTTTAAAATCATCCCAATTGGTATCTGCAAATTCCACTCGTTTTCTTGATGTGAGAAAATCGCCTTGGGGTTTTCTTGGTATTGTATTTAAATTTAAACTTTTATCAAGTGCAGTATTCGACGCCTCATTCATAGTGACTTGTCTGCCTCTCATCGTAATTGTTGCCAATTCTTTTGACATCCGCTCCATTTTCACATCTCTATTTGGTTCGCTGGGATCAAAATAACCTATGTATACCAGCTCATCTTTGAAATACAAAAAGTAAATACCTTGCCCGGGAAAGTTCATTGACGATTTGCCTTGCAGAGTAAAATCTAGATTCAACGGAAATATCGCTGATGAATCAACAACAATTTTAAAAAGTTCGTCTGCGTTAAACTTGTGATCCATATAAATTATACAATTACCCATTGTGTTTAGGGGGATTGGAGAATGAATAGCGTTCACCATCAAGCCACAACAAAGTAAAAGAATTTGACTTTTACAACTGAAATAAATAAAGCGAATAAAAGCGAACTAGCCCCTTTCCCCTATTTTATTGTGTTTTAAAGCCAGGGCCACTTTTTCATGGAGCATCAGGATCTTCATGCGGCTGTCCTGAGGATGATGGTATTCAGAAATTGCCTTTTCCTCCAAAAGTTGATTTTTGAAATAGAAGTCTAGCGCTTGTTTTAGGCCCTTAAGTAAGGTTTCTCTTCTTTTTTTCAAGGTATCAATGCTTGGGTTGTCTTGCGCAACAAAATCATTGATTTCATTCATTTCAATTTTCAAATCGGGCTTACTTAACCAAAAATTCAGCAATTCTATTTCCACGATTTTAAATTCATAGACTTTTAATTCTTTGGATTTGTCGCTTGATTTTTTTCTTCTTCGAATGATTAAATAACTTAGGATTAGAACAAGGAAACCTATAATAATAGAAGTAAGCCTTGAATAATTGTAAGGAGCGACTACAGGTACCAATAATGGCCTAGTCTCCACTTTATTTTTAAAGAAATCAGATTTGTTATAAACCAAAACCTTGTAACCACTGCTGTTGGGAGAATAGGAGAATGCAATTATTTTATTATTATATTCTTTAATAATACGGATTTGTAAATTTTGAGGTAATAAATATTTAGAAATCATGTTGTTTTCGTAATCTAAAAAATAAACAAAGCGACTCATGACTAGAAAAGGTGAGGGTTCTATTTTATCGAAAAAATCAGAAAAACGAACTTTCAAATTTAGCGTCCCTATTGCGCTCCATTTTAATTTATTCAAATCAAATGAAAAGACCTTTGTTGAATCACCTGTAAAGTTTTGTTTAAAGACGATGAAATTCAATTTGTCTTTCAATTTAGTTGCATACCGATTTAAATCACCGCTGGGAATTTGGTCTCCAATAGTGGTGACTTTATACCATTCTTTGGTGGCGAAATCAAAAGACGTCATTATGTTCTTAAATGAAAAATACCCATAGCCACCAAATATGTAGGGGCTTCCATTATGCATGAAAACATCACCATAAAATTGATTTTTATGATGGAAAGAGCGATCGATTCTTATAATGGAATCGTGCTGCCATTTATATACAATCCCACAGCCGCGGTCTACAAAATAGACTTGGTGCTGCTCGTCTGTTACTATTTTGTATCCTTTTACAAATTCAGAAAAAATATCATAAGTATCTCTGTAATAGGGGATCACTTTTGTTGCACCAGTAGTTAAATCAATTTGGGTATAGTGAATAGAGTCGTCAAAAATAAGTAAGCTATTTTTTTTAGCATCAATAAAACACAAATCAGTTCTATTTTTTAACTCCACACTAAAAAGCTGAGCAGAGACTCCCGAAACAAGAAGCAAAAAGAAAGAGATAAGTAGAAAAAACCTATTGTTATGCATACATTCAAAGGTACAAGAAAAACACCTGAGCAAAAGTAAATTTACGTGAGACAAGTCCGTTCTCCTATTTTCCCCTATTTGATAATACTAAGTGAATTTACCAGCAAATCCATTTTAAGACACTGGAATTATTGTTAATATAGAACGTAAATAACTGTTTTTGAGTGCGATAAATAATAGTGAAGAATAATTTATGTTATCAGTCAGCCCAAATCTTTGAGGTAGAGACATTATGGCAGGTATTGCATTTTCCAGAACTCAAGCCGCTCGACATGGATTGTTGCGTGCCTGTTGGCCCTGTAACTCTTGGAAATAAACCAACAAGGTTCATATCTGCAGTGCTGTAAAAGTTTCCATAGGAATCAATTTGAATCGTATACATCAACTGCCCAGCACCATTTGCTTGTGTAAAAAACTCTACTTTTCCACTATTAACAGGTGAAATCAGTGCGCTATTATAAACACTTCCCGCCGCAGAAAAGCAACCTTCTCCCTTACCGCCATTTGTATGGCACTGCATACAATTTTGTCCGCTATTATGACTATCATTTCCACCAGATGCACTAATGTTAGTATCCCCGCACCCTCCTTCTTTTTCACAAGAGAAAAAGGAAATAGATAGAACAGTTAGCATAAATGAAATGACAATTAATTTTTGAGTTTTCATGCTGTTTTACGCTTTAACAATCAATTGGATGAATAGACCTTTCCGAACAAACTGAGAAAGTTGGCAGAAGAGTTTCCGCTGCTATTACAAAGGTAAAGATATATTGATCACTTATGAGTTGAGGCCTCAATATAGATTTATTATGAATAAGGGCTTTTATTATGAATTACAAACAACAACTCTATGATATTTTTGCATTCCATCGTCCAATTTATGAATGCATTTCAGTGTAACTCCAAGCCCTAAATTTTATTCTGCAAACTGCTCCAGGATCCCCCATTATTACTTCAGTGCAATCGTTGGTTTTGAGAATGCTTTTTGAGGATGCACTGCGCATTTCCCTAGCACTTATAGTTTCTTTCGTTTCCATTCAACGCTGATAGGCGAACCTTCGGCTAAAATGACCGAATTAGGTGCAACATTGTTTAGAAAGTCGAAATCTGCACCATACATTGATTTAAAATCGCAGTTAATGGAATAATCTTCAACTTTATTCACCCGCCATCGTGGATGCTTTACTTCATATTCCTGAGAGCGCTGACTATCAATCCTCGTATAGCCATAATAGTGTTCTAAAATATATTCTTCTATACTACCGACGATCATTTCTTCATTTTCTATTGATGCATTAACCGATAGGTGATTCCATTCCTTATTTATTTTCCATTCATATCGTATGGATTTAGAATGCATTAATATGTCAATTTTATTTTTTGTTGGAATAGCAATATAATGTTCTTTATATAATTTATTAGCAAGCCAAGCTACCAGTTGGTAGGGTACGGTTTCATTAATAAACACAACACCTCGCTTCATGGTATCTCCTTCCATTCGTTTAACATAAAAACGAAGATTAACTTCTTCAAATGTTCCCAAGAAAGGAATAGGAATATTGAAAATTTTTGTTTTTTTAAACATAAATCCCACCAAGCTGACATAGGTTTTACCATCAAAAAAATCAAGCTCAACACCTTTAGGTAAATAGGGCAATAATACGTCGGGATTCACCTCGTAATTTGCCATAATTAGATTTTCCCATCGGGCTGTTAAAAAAGTATTCATCATTTTTATAATGATTTGTAATAGATGAATTAAATTTTCTTAAAAATGTAGCGCACTCGCTTCGATTTTAAGGCATTGTAATATTCAAATTCCAAGTCTGTATTGGTGAGCAAAAATAAGCGCGCTTTGAGGGTGTCTTGCCCAAGAACAAAATTTATTTCTTCGTTTTTAAGCGTTAAAAAATAATGTCCAGCAAGTTGAAAGGTATCCATTAGTTGCCCTGAATTACCTGCGAATGAAGAATAAATAGCGCCACTCACCAATTGATTATCACCGATAACTAAGCTACCAACAGCGTGTTTGTCAAAAAATGAAAAGCCTTCATTATCCTGTAGCTTCACCAACTCAATTTGCCAAGTACCCTTAATTGCTTTAGTGTAACGCTGTTCTTTCGAACACGAAAACAAGGTAATTAAACATATGAGGAGAATAAAAAAACGCATCATACTTCTATAAAAGCACAAGTCACAAACGATTTCATTGCAATGAGTAATGACATTGGATCTACATCAAATTTTGGGTGATGCACGCCGTAATTTACCGACTTATTCTTATCCGCAACACCAATACGATAGAAACAAACTGGTGCTAGCTGACTATAAAAAGAAAAATCTTCAGAAGTCATTCGCAGGGGTAAATCAATTACATTTTGAGGACCAAAAAAGGTTTCAAAGCTTTTTTTTGCCTTGTCGGTAAGTCCTTCATCATTATGCAAAAATGGATAACCAATTGAAATATCGATATCGATAGTTCCTCCATATTTCGCAGCGAGCTTTTCAAAATTTTGAGTCATTAGACCGTGTGCCTTTTTACGCCAAGCTTCATCCATGGTGCGAAAAGTACCTTTCAAGATAGCTGAAGAAGGAATTACATTCGTTGAACCAAGAGCTTCCATTCGACCAAAAGAAATTACTTGCGGAACGTCTTGCGGTTTTTCAGCTGTTAAAATTCCTTCCGTTGACACGATAATTTCTGCAGCTATAGATAATGGATTGACACATTTTGCTGGCACGGCACCATGTCCACCAATACCGTTGATAGACAAATGAATTTCATCACAAGAAGCCATATAAAGTCCACCTTTCAATCCAAGCTCTCCTGCCATTAAATCCGGAAAAACATGTAGGGCAAATAAGTGAGAAACCTTAGGGTTTTCGAGCACAGCATCAGCAATCATCAGTGTTGCACCGCCAGGATTTTTCTCTTCCCCGGGCTGAAAAATCAATTTTACGGGATGAGGAAGTTCGTCTTTAATGCTCATTAATAGTTCGGCGACTCCTAAAAGCGTTGCTGTATGAAAATCGTGACCGCAAGCATGCATTATTCCTGGTCGCTTAGAACAATATGGCATGTCATTATCCTCTTGAATTGGTAAAGCGTCTAGATCGGCTCTAAGCGCAACACAAGAAGCATCAAGGGCATGACGTTCATTTCGAATAATACCAACGACGCCCGTTCCACCGATCTTTGTTTCATGTGGAATACCTAGTTCACTTAAGCGCTCAGAAACAAAAGCCATTGTTTCAAATTCTTGATATGATAATTCAGGAAATTGGTGCAGATGCTCCCTATATCCTTTTACCTTAAGGTAAATAGCTTCAGCGTGTTTGGAAACAATACTAAATAGCTCAGGATTCATCGGAAGAAAGCGTTGAAAATCCGGCAAATAATAGGCGAAATGAAACATACGCCATGATCAGCCCAAATATAATTTGCACGAGACTTGGTGAAAGTTTTAACGATAGCTTTGAACCGACAAATCCACCAATAAGAAAAGTTATGGCGATAATCAATCCAAATTTCCAATTGACTTGACCTTCCTTCCAATAGTTAAAAAGAGCCAAAAAGACAACCGGTAGACACAAGACAAATAAGGAAGTTCCTTGCGCACTATGCTGCGACATGCCCAAAAGAAATACTAAAGATGGCACAATGATGATTCCGCCGCCAACGCCAACAAATCCACTTAAAATACCCGCCATAAGACCAGTCGCAGCAAGAATAAGTATTGTTTGTATTGTCATGATTAATTCAAAATTAACATAAAGTTTTGATTCACTAATCGATTAGTAGATTACATCCCCTTAAATCTGCCATTTCTATGCGACCTTCTAAAACGAAACCTTCTTCTACTAACCTTCCCATGTCTTGAGTAGCAATAAAGCTACAGCTATACATATTTGCTAAATCAATGATGTTTACACCTCCTCGCTTTCCTTTTTCCTGAAATTGAAAAGGGTCATAAATGTCACGAATTACAACTTTCATCCATGGCGGACAATGAAAAACACCATCTTGCTTACTATATGCTTGAGAAAGTAATTCGGTCATGCCATATTCAGAATAAACGGAAGACAAATTCAATTTTTCTTTTAAAATTGCATGTAATTCCGATTTGGAGAGTTCTTCACGGCGACCTTTCATTCCACCTGTTTCAATTACAATCGCTTCGGCTAAATCTACACCGTGGTCGGCTATGTCTAATAAGGCATAAGATACACCAATAATTACTGGAACTTTTCCTAAGGAAATTGCCTCTAAGTAAGCCATTTTTAGGGTAACGACATCTCCCAACAGAAATTGAGACAAGGAGTTTGCTGATTGAGAAATCAGTTCATTCACCATGAAAACCAAACTTGAATCTCCTTGGCTGATATAATTCGGTAATAAAGCTAGGATAACCTGATTTTCTGGGGGACCTATTGCTTGGCGATACGCCAATGAAAAGGATTTTTTATATACGTTGAGATCGGCCACATAATGAGTGCTTCGAGCATCCCCTCCCGTACCACTACTTTTAAAAATTGCTGCTGCATTATCAAATGTATCCGAAAGAATAGAATGCTGCTTAAAAAACTCAATTGGTAAAAATGGAATTTCATTCAAAGAAATGGGTTCAGGACAATTGAGTAATCGAACATAGTCTCTATAAACCTTACAATGTGTCTTTTGATAATGATAAATCTCTAAAGCGAGGATTTCAAAATCAGAAGGTGAGGAGATTTCCGTAAAAATGTCGAATGAAAACACCTTCCAAAATTAGCAAAAATCGTGGATTTAGTAAAATGGGCTGAATAAAAAATTAACTAATATTATTGCGCGGTATAGGTTGATACTATTTCTTCACCATTCTGACTAATACGCAACTTTAATTCGCTGTTGGTTAATTTAAGGATTTCAGATGTTTGTGCGCCATTCGGGTCAGTTAAGATTAAGTCTTCTTTATCACCACTAAATGCCCAGCTTCCTGAATAAGTATAGGGTTGCATGAAAATTATTGATTCAGCATCAAAAGTACCATCTTTTTTTAAGGTCATGGTTAATGAATATGACATGGGATCGGGAGTTACATCTATCCCATTTTGAGTCTGCGATGTGAATTTCCAAGTATTCGTAATTCGAGCTTTTTTGCTTAATAAAGTAAAATTTGGGCCTTCCTCATATTTTCCACATGACGAAAAACCTGCCCCTAACGAGATAAAAAGAAACGAATAAATGATTATTTTTTTCATATTTTTATTTTAATTCTTACTTAAAGTAACGTCCCCTGACTTGGCGCCACTATTAGCTTTCCATTCACCAAATCCATTATAACTAATTTCCTCCATTTCACCGTATTCATTTTCATAGGTACAAAACCTTAAATAAATTTTAAAAACACCATCCCACTTATTGTCACCAGGCTCACTTAATACCAATTTATAACTATCTCCGTTTCCCAAACATTCGCCATCACCTTCCAAATCATTTTGATAAATCCTTCCATTTAAAGGCCTTTTATTGGTTCCAACAATGTTGTATCCTTTTATTATATCCCCCTCAATACTTTCAATAACAACCGTTAAACTTTTATCTCTTAATGTTCCTTTCCAATTTCCCAATAGATATTTATACTCAGCTTTGCAATTCATCCGGGGTTTAGCTTTTACGTCTTGTGCTGATTTTTTAGTTATTTCAGAATCATTTTCCACTGGAGTTTTCTTTAAATCAGCTTCTCGCTCTTCTGCCATCGCATCATTTTGCAGTTGCATTTTTTTTTCTAATTCTTCTATTTTGCCATCATTATTTTGACAACTAAAGAAGAAGGCGCTGAGGATGGAAAGAGAGATAAAAGATTTTAACATAAAAGTAAATTATATGAATACAGATACTAAAATTAACATGAATTTTGAAATATTAAATAAAACTAATTAAATAATTCTAACATTATATTTCCATCGGTGTATGCCCCCCTAATGTGAAGTAATTCCAAAATCGTTGCATGAACATCTACCAAATTTCTATTTATTGGAGAAACAAGGTCTTTTTTAAAATCGGGTCCAAAACTGTATAAGTTAATATGCCGACAACCCTCGCAATTATCACCATGGGAAATAAATCCATTCGAAATTCCATCTAAATGCCGACCATGGTCATTGGTCACGAACAAGGTTGTATTGTCTTTATAGAAAGGATCATTTTGAATGAACTGCCATATAGCATGCACATACTCGTCGGTTTTAAGAATACCTTTCAAATACCCCTTCCAATTACCCGCATGACCGGAAAAGTCAGGTTCACGATAATTCACTAAAAGGAGTTTAGGATGACTATTTTGTAAGGTTGACATTACCTTCATTTGGGTAATGGAGTCGTGGCGATAGCCAGTTGAAAGACCTGCATTACCACAATCAACAGAAGGCCTGAATTTATCTTTCCATCCATATTCAGTGCAATTAGAAAGAACCTCTAACTTATCTTTACTGGCAATTATCCAAGCGAAAGATTTCTCTTCAGGATGTTGTTTTAACCAATGCTGAAAAAAAGATGGCCGAATTGGAAGCTCTTGTCCACTATTATTAATGGATTGATAAATTCCTGTGCTTAATGCTGCGTGACCGTTAGTTGTATACGTTTCGCCTAAAGCGTAAAACTGATTATGTATCACGCCTTGGGGAGCTAATACATTAGACATAAAAGGAATGTATTGATGACTTGTATCTCCCCATGTTTCCGAATACCTAGGCCCATCTACAACAAGTACAATCACATACTTTGTTTTGTATTTTTTTTCAATAACCTTATCCGCCCGACAGGAAATAAACCCGATTAGTAAGATAAAGTAAAGTATAAACTGTTTCCTCATGGCAATCAAATGCAGTTGAAAGATCAAAGTAAATGTAAGGTATTATTTGAATTAATCTTAAATTTAATTGAGTAGATTACCCAAAGGATGTTGCAATAAACCTATTTATCAGAATTATAGTTTTGTTAAATTTAATTTTTATCGAATCTTTCTTACGAAATTTAAGAAAATATAATCCAAAACACTATGAAATTTATTCCCCTCTATTTAATTTTCTTTTTTCCGTTTTTATTTAATGCTCAAGTTGATTTTACGAGCATCGATGACTATGCCAAGGCATACCCAAAAAAGACTGCAACAATTGACGAATTAGCAAACTATTTTCTTCTGAAGGAAGCAAGCGAATTGGAAAAAGCAAGAATGATCTATGTTTGGTTGGCAGAAAACATCAATTACGATGATCATGGATATAATGCAAAGAAATTTGGAGATAATTCAGCTGAAGGTGTTATAAAAAACAAGCTAGCCGTTTGTGCTGGTTTTGCCAATCTATACAAGGCTTTGGGAGAGAAGCTGGGGCTCAAAATTAGTACCGTAAGCGGTTTAGCGAAAGGATACGATTACGAGGGTGACTCATACGATAATATAGTGGACGCTTCCAATCATGCTTGGAATGCCATAAATATTGATGGTGTTTGGAAAATTTTTGACGCTACTTGGGGACAAGGCTACGGAACTACCAATAACAAAGGTAAATTAGTAAGTAAGAAAGAAGTTGGAAATGACTGGTTTAATGTAGATCCGAAGATTTCGATTTTTTCGCATCTACCAGAAGAAAATGACAAGCAATTTATAATTCCCACCATTTCATTTGAAACATTTTT
>CANJLG010000037.1 GCA_947475095.1 Flavobacteriales bacterium | reverse complement strand
GCCTTAAAACTCCAAGATTGTGTATTAAAATTAAATCAAATTGGTATTCCACTTAGTCAGTCGCCATTGGATATTGCTGAGCATTCAGCCATGATTATTGGATTTAATTGCGATTTGAAATTGGCGGCTTGGTCATATCATGTGTTGAGTCCTGATGTTTTAATTGGTGGTGTTTCGAGGACAAATGATTTCAGGAAGGATAGTTTAATCGAATGCGGCGATGGCATTGAGCAGGATTATTTTCGTAGGTTTCCCAAGGAAGATGGAACGATAACTTTTGAAAACTTTGGCTTTGATCGTGGTCACTTAGCACCTTCTGCCGATTTTAGATGGTCGCAAAAAGCATTGAGTGAATCCTATTTTTATAGCAACATGACCCCACAAGCTCCCGGGTTTAACCGAGAATCCTGGGCTGAGGTGGAAGATTTAATGCGAAGAATAATGGCGAATAATCCTAATACATATTATATTGTTACAGGTCCAATTTTAGATAAAAATCTTCCGAAAGTTGAAAAAGGGACTAATAAATTACCTATTCCTGCTTTTCATTATAAAATTATTATCGATTTAACACCAGGCAATCAAAAAGGAATGGCTTTTCTTATGCCGAATAAAAAATGCGATATGCCACCAAGCGCTTATGTTGTTTCTATCGACAGTATCGAAAAACTGACTGGTCTCGACTTCTTTTCTAAACTGGATCAAAGTATAGCAGCAAGCATTGAATCTAAATCAAATTTCTCGCTTTGGAACGCGCAAACAAAAGAGGGCGATGTTGAGCCCTTATATGTCTTCGACCTACCGAAAGGGTATTTCAATACCGCTCAAGCCCTGTCAAAAGTTGGAAGCAAAGTGTCGATTATCGGTAAGGTAGTGAGTGCTAAATTCGCAGCGAAATCGCAAGCTACATTTCTTAACCTAGATCAGTCCTTTCCTCACCAACTCTTCACCGTTACGATTTGGAAAGATGCTAGACGGAATTTTAGCTATAAACCCGAAAATGATTTGAACGGAAAGTACATTGTCGTTACCGGTCTCGTTGAAATGGATAAAAATGGTCTTCCGGTCATTAATGTGACCAACGAAAAACAAATTAAACTCTGGGAGGAAGAGGAGGAATAATACACTCGTTTAAGGGAATTAAATCCGCTAAATTTATTTATATTTTATTGTTTTAAACAATTGTTTAAATTAAGTGTTTAACTTTGTGACCCAAATTGATTAAATGTCATCTAGTTTATCCACTGAAGAGAAAATTAAAGCTGCCGCTAAGCAAGTTTTTATTTCGAAAGGTTTTTCGGGATGTACTTCGCGCGAGTTAGCGAAGGCATCCGGGATGAATGTGGCGCTTGTCAACTACTATTTCCGATCGAAAAACAAATTATTTCAGCTGATCTTTCAAACGGTCATGGAGGAGTTTTTTGAGTCGATGGTGAGTGTATTCTCTTCGGATTTACCCTTAAAAGAAAAGCTTAAATTTTTAATTGAGCGTGAATATGCCTTTCTAACGAAACATCCCGAAATTCCACGTTTTATCATCAACGAATTATCTAGGAAGGATACCGATTTGATTGAGTTGACGCATGTTTTACCTGTGATTTACAACACCGGAGTCATTGAACAGGCTATAGAAGCCCAGAAAAAAGGAGAAATGAGACGAGTGGATATGGTGGGTATCACCTTATTGGTTATTTCCAATTGTCAATATCCCTTTTTGGCCAAACCGCTGATTAAAAACCTTCACAAATTAAGCGATGAGCAATACCAACAGCATCTTGAGTTGCATAAAGGAATGGTATCAGAAATGATTATCAGCTATTTGTTCCCTGCAGCACCAAAACCGAATAAAAAATAAAATATGAAATATAAGTTCCTTATTACCGCAGTATTTTTTAGTTCATTTAGTTTATTTTCTCAAGTACTCGATTTAGCTACTTGTTTAAAAATGGCAGATACTGCCAATACTAACATTCGTAACGCTCGATTAGATATCGATATGAATGCGATTCAGAAAAAAGTATATTTAGCGTCTCGACTTCCAAAAGTTACGGCAACAGGCGATTACAGGTACAATGCGATTATCGCTGGGCAGGTTGTTCCTGGTCAATTTTTTGGTGGCGCTCCAGGTACGTACTCAACGGTACAATTTGGTGTTCCATTCAATCTTTCAAATAGTATTCAGCTTACTCAAATTCTGTATAATCCTCAGTTGAATTATGGATTTGCGGCTTTGGATATTAATCAAAAAATTGTGGCAGCGCAGGAGCGTTTGATGCAGCAGGATATTAAACAGCAGGTGTCTAGCACGTATTTTAATCTTCAAGCGATTGTAAAACAACTTGAATTCGTTGAATCGAATATCGTTAACCTAACTAAATTAATTGCTAATCTTCAAAAATCTTACGAATTGGGCTTGGTCATTGAAACGGAAGTGGATAAATTAAAAATTAGCCGTTTGACGCTACTTAACAATAAACTTTCAATGGAAGCCACGAGGACTCAATTAAGTTCTTTACTAAAGATCCTTATCGGTGTTAATTCGGATGGCTCATTAAGCTTAGTAAGCGATGAAATGATGGAAAATACCATTTTAGTTGACAAAAATAACATCAATCATCCGGAACTTGAATTAATGCAAGCGCAGAAAGAAATGAACGCGGAGGAAAGAAAGGGGACAAAGATGGCCTATTTGCCTAGTGTTTCATTTTATGCTACTTACAATTATGCTTACAACATTAAACCAAAAGATGATTTCCGAACCGGTATTAATTCTGCTTTTCTTGGTTTGCATTTAGATTGGACACTTTTTGATGGTTTCGAAAAATACAACAAGCAAAAAATGAATGCTTTAAATAAGGATAAACTTGAAAATCAGGAAGCGTTATTGATAAAGCAGTTAGCGCTTCTAAGTGAAACTGCAAAAAATCAAATTGATGTTCAGGCAAGTTCACTGGAGATGGCAAAAGAGCAATTGGGCCTTGCCAATAAAGTGTATATGCAAACACAAACCCAATTTACTGCGGGAACAATTAGCAGCAACGAGTTAATTCAAGCTGATAATGCGCTGCAGCAAGCCCAAACAAATGTGGTGGCTACTTACATTCAGTTAAGACAAGCAGAATTAGCTTATTTGAGATCAATAGGCAGTATTAAATAAATGGAATTGATTAATTAAATTAAAGTTTAAAATGAATAAAAGAGTCATCACAGTTGGGATCATTAGCATTGTTGTCATTGGCCTTGCAGTTTTTCAATTACTGAAAAATAAAAAAAAGATCGCTAAAGAAATTTACATTCACGACACAACAACCCCTATTTTGGTAGAAGACGGCCATGCTGACGTTCATACTTTCGACAGTCAGTTTTCGTTTCTAGGGACTTTCGAGCCGAACCGAACCAATCTAATTGGATCAGAGGGCCAAGGGAAAATATTATCCATCAATGCGCAAGAAGGCCAATTGATAAATCAGGGAGCAACTTTATTACAATTAGACAACGAAATGCTGCAATATCAACTTGAAAATATTGATGTTTCCATCGAAGGACAATCGAAAGATGTTGATCGCTTATCCCTATTAGTCCAATCGGAATCGGTACCCGCAGTGCAATTGGAAAAAGCAAAATTGGCATTAAAATCTACTCAAATTCAACGAAAGCAAGTGGTAAAACAATTAAGCGGAAATATATTAAAAACCCCATTTTCAGGAGTTGTCACCAAAAAACTAGTCGATTTAGGTTCGGTGGTTGGTGTTGGAACACCTGTTTTTGAAATCACCGATATTTCCCAACTAAAACTAACGGTAAGTGTACCAGAAAGAGACATTCAAAACTTTGTGCTTGATCAGCAAGTTTCAGTAAAAGTCGATGTTTTTCCAGGAAAAATTTTTTCCGGTAAGGTATCACTGATTGGTATTCAAGCGGATAAGATGCATAATTTTAAAGTGCAAGTGCTGGTTTCTAATACTAATAATGAGTTGAGATCAGGTATGTACGCTACTGCTAGTTTAGTATCTTCGAAAAGCGTTACGGTACTATCTGTTCCTCGAAAGGCCTTGGTTGGCTCCACTAAAAATCCTGCGGTATACATTATTAAAAATGGAAAAGCAATGCTCACTTATTTTACTGCAGGAACCTCAGATGGTGATTACATCGAAGTTATCAATGGCTTAACTAAAGATGATCGCATCATCCTTAAAGGTCAGGTTAATTTAACAGCTGGATCTCCAGTTAAAACATTGAAATAACAGCTAAAATGACATTAACAGAATTATCGATAAAAAGACCGTCGTTCATAATTGTCCTCTTTACCATTCTAATTGGTGGTGGAATTTTGTGCTATAAGCAATTAAGTTATGAATTACTGCCTGATTTTTCTCCGCCAGTATTAATGATTACCACCACTTACCCTGGGGCTTCTCCTAAAACCGTTGAAAATCAAGTGTCTAAGCCGCTCGAAGATGCCATCAGTGGATTGGAAAATATTGCAGAGGTCACCTCTTTCTCTTTAGATAATGCATCGGTGGTATTGCTTGAATTTACAGCATCTGCAAACATGGATAAGTCAATTCAAGATGCCCAACGAAAATTAAATAACGTCGAAAATAAGTTGCCGGAAGGAGCCTTTAAGCCAGTTATTACTAAAATAGAACCGAATGCTTCGCCTGTCCTACAAGCTACAGTAGTCGCTACTAAATCTACGGATAGGGAATTGATGGCTCTTATGGAAGATCAAATTCTACCGCAAATAAAGCAAACGAAAGGAGTAGCGCAAATTCAGATGATTGGTGGTGAAAATCGCGCCTTTAGAATTAATGTCGATAATAATAAATTGAAAACAATGGGGCTTACCCTGTCTTCGATTAATCAGGCTATTGCAGGAGCGAATGTAGAATTTCCGACGGGAAAGGTAAACAACGATAATGATCAATTTACCGTTCGTCTTTCCGGGAAGTTTGCTTCTATCGATCAATTGGAAAATCTTATCATTTTTTCATCTAGTTCTTCCTCTATTCGCTTAAAGGATGTGGCTGAGGTGCTTGATTCGGAAATTGATAAATCAACGATTTGTCGCTTAAATGGGGTGAATGGTATTGGACTCCGAATTAGTAAGCAAAGTGATGCTAATGCCGTCGATATGGCCAACGCGACCAAAGAAAAATTAAAAGCCTTAGAAGAAAAATATAAAAATATTGGTCTTCGTTTTACGATAGCAACTGATACTTCTATTCCTACTTTAGAATCTGTTGATGCGGTAATTCATGACTTAGAAATTGCTATTTTTCTTGTTGCACTGGTTATGCTGATGTTTTTACATACGCTTCGCAACGCAATCATTGTTCTAATTTCTATTCCAGCCTCGTTAATTTCAACCTTTATTGTGATGTACCTGCTTGGTTATACCCTAAACCTCATGACCCTTTTAGCCATGTCTTTAGTCATTGGTATTTTGGTGGATGACTCGATTGTGGTACTTGAAAATATCTACCGGCATTTGAAGATGGGAAAAGATAGGAGAACAGCTGCGCTAGATGGTCGAAATGAAATTGGTTTTACAGCACTTGCTATTACCTTGGTCGATGTGGTTGTTTTCTCTCCAGTTGTTTTTATTGACGGTATTATTGCCGATATTCTTCGTCAGTTTTCTGTTGTAGTCGTTGTGTCTACGCTCATGTCTTTACTCGTTTGTTTCACCTTGACCCCCTGGCTTGCATCTCGTATGGCTAAGGAGGTTGTCTTAAATCCAAAAAATTGGTTTCATGCGATTTTGGCCTGGTTTGAAAGAAGAGTTCTTGCTTTTACCGATGCATACGTTTCATTAGTAGCTTGGTCTCTAAAACATAAAATAATCATGGGTTCAGCAATTTTACTCATTTTTGTTGCGAGTATAGGAACGATGGCCTTGGGAATTGTTGGTCAAGAGTTTGTTGCGCAAGGAGATCAAGGGAAATTTATGCTTAAGCTGAAATACGATAAAAGCACTACGTTTAAGGAAAATAATGCCACAACACTCCAAATTGAACAATTCATTCTAGCCCAAAAAGACATGGTGGATATTGTCTTTTCAAACATTGGTGGACCAAGCTCTGGCATGGGAGCAGCGGCTTTTGGCGTTGAAAATAAATCAGAGTTGACGGTTAAACTTAAAAAAGACAAACACTTAACCTATCCGACAATTCCTTACATGAATAAAATTCGTAAGAAAATTGAAGATAAATTTCCAGGAATTCAGGTCAAGGCCATTAATATGGGAATGATTGAATCGGAGGAGGCACCTATTGAAATATTTTTATCCTCCGATGACAGTGAATTATTGATGAAAGAAGCAAGACGGATAAAAGGCGTTTTACTAGCGATGAAAGGGGCAAAAGATCCCGTTATTTCAACAGATGATATAACCTCAGAAATTAGGATTGAACTCGATCGCGAAAAAATGGGCCAATTAGGATTGCCAATTGCAGTTGTTGGTATGCAGTTGCAAAATGGACTAACCGGGAATGATGACGCACAATTCGATGTCAATGGCGAGGAATATGCAATAAAAGTGATGCTGGATAAAGCTAATCGAGAAAACATCGACGATTTAAAGCAAATTCCTTTTACTACTTCTGATGGAAAACAAGTTCTTTTAGGTGAGTTTGCCACCCTCTCAATTGATAAAGCAAATGGAAGTTTAGAGCGAAAAAACCGAATTGCAAGTACTACGATTCGTTGTTATGTATTAGGCACAGCCGCAGGGAATGTTGCCAGCGAATTAGATAAATATTTGGAGAAATCACCCTTGGATAAAAATGTAAGAATGTTATGGGGTGGTGAAGTTAAGCGGCAGAAAGAGTCCGTTGGCTCACTCGGTACTGCTATGGGAATAGGTCTCATCTTAGTGTATTTAATTATGGTTGTTCTTTATGATAATTATGTGTATCCATTTGTTGTCCTCTTTTCCATTCTTGTTGCGCTAGTAGGAGCTATTCTTGCCTTGAACCTCTCTGCTTCCAGTATGGGAATTTTTACCATGCTTGGCATGTTAATGCTGCTTGGATTAGTCGCCAAGAATGCCATCCTAATTGTTGATTTTACCAATAAACTTAAAGAAGATGGTAAATCAACCTATATGGCCCTTCTAATAGCTGTTCGGGAGCGTATGCGGCCAATTTTAATGACCACTATTGCCATGGTGATTGGTATGATTCCGATTGCATTCGCAACAGGAGCAGGTGCCGTTTGGAAAAATGGATTGGCATGGGTACTTATTGGTGGACTTACTTCGTCGATGTTGCTTACGATTATTGTTGTTCCAATGATGTATTACGTGGTCGATAGAATTAAAGACAAGTTTGCAGCCAGAAGGGCGAGCAAAATACACGCATAATTCGTCTGCTGCACTAAGTAAACCTTTCATCACTATTTTCTTGTGGCATCTTCCCTTTTTCACTATCTTAAGGTGAAAAATAACTTTCTATGCTAACCCTTATTTACCAAAATCACCTGAAAATTGGCTTAAAAACCGATCATTTATCAGATTTTTCTTTTTATCGCACCTATTTTTATGGTAGAAAACTTATCCATGTGAAATGGAACAGCACCTTCGTTCTACTCAATAAGTTAAAAAGAATGGAGTTAAGTAGGGCGAATAGAAATATCACATTATGGAACTAGAAACAATAAAACAAAGCATTCACGAAATCAGGGGGCAAAAAGTCATTCTTGATTTTGAATTAGCGAAAATGTATCAGGTAGAAACCAAGCGATTGAAAGAATCCGTCAGAAGAAACATTAGAAGATTTCCTGAGGATTTCATGTTTGAATTAAGCACCGAAGAATGGGTTATCTTGAGGACGCAATTTGCGACCTCAAGTTGGGGAGGTCAAAGGTATAATCCCTATGCGTTCACCGAACAAGGTGTGGCCATGTTATCAAGTGTTCTTAATTCAGAGATAGCCATTGACATAAACATTTCCATCATGCGTGCCTTTGTGATGATACGCCAGTTTGCATTGACCTACCATGAACTCAATGAGAAATTGATAGCATTGGAAAAGAAGCATAATCAAAAATTCACAGACATCGACCAAGTGCTGAATTACCTTATTAAAAAAGAACAACAGCAAACACAGCAAACAGCTCGCAAGCAAGTCGGGTATAAAAAATAGAAATATGGAACTAGAAATAATCAAAAAAAGTATCCTCGAAATCAGGGGAAAGAAAGTAATGCTCGACATGGATCTTGCTAAACTTTATGAGGTAGAAACCCGTGTCTTGAAACAAGCGGTTCGGCGAAATATGGAGCGATTTCCGGAAGATTTTATGTTTGAATTAACAGAAGACGAAATACATAACTTGACATCACATTTTGTGATCTCAAGATGGGGAGGCCAACGGTATAAACCTTTCGCCTTTACGGAACAAGGTATTGCGATGCTTTCTTCCGTATTGAAAAGTAAAACTGCCATTCAAATAAACATTTCCATCATGCGCGCATTTGTTATGATACGCCAATTTGCATTGACCTACCAAGAACTCAATGAGAAATTGATAGAGTTGGAAAAGAAGCATAATCAAAAATTCACGGACATCGACCAAGTGCTGAATTACCTTATTAAAAAAGAACAACAGCAAACACAGCAAACAGCTCGCAAGCAAGTCGGGTATAAAAAATAGAAATATGGAATTAGAACAAATAAAACAAAGTATCCTCGAAATCAGGGGTGAAAAAGTAATGCTCGATATGGATCTTGCTAAACTCTACGAAGTAGAAACCCGCGTCTTAAAACAAGCAGTGCGGCGAAATATGGAGCGATTTCCGGAAGATTTTATGTTTGTATTGACAAAAGATGAATGGAACATTATAAGATCACAACTTGTGATGTTTAAAAATGGACAAGGAAAATTCCCTAAATACCTACCTTTTGTTTTTACCGAACAAGGTGTTGCCATGTTAAGCGCCGTTTTAAATTCTGAATACGCTGTGCGCATAAGTGTTAAAATCATGCGTGCATTTGTAGCGTTGAGGCAATGGGCTTTGAATCACCAGGAAATCAGTGAACGATTGAATACCATGGAAAAGCAATTTGGACAAAAATTCACAGACATCGACCAAGTGTTGAATTACCTTATTAAAAAAGAACAACAGCAAACACAGCAAGTGCAACGAAAACAAGTGGGATATAAAAAATAAGAAAAATGGAAATAGAACAGCATTTAATTTCGTTCAAAAATTATATGAACTTTCGGCGTTATAGTCAAAATACCATCAAAACATACGCTGATGCTTTGGAAGTTTTTTTTAGATTTTATAAGGATCAAGCGCCCGAAAGTCTGAACATTGAAGATATTATCAACTTTAATACTTCTTATATTCTCAAGAAAAATCTATCGGCGAGTTACCAAAATCAAGTAATTAATGCCATCAAATTGTTTTACAGAAATTGCTTTAACCGCGCGATGGAGGTAGATTTCATCCAACGACCAAGAAGAGAAAAACGCTTACCAAATGTTCTGAGTAAAAATGAAGTAAAATCAATTTTAGAAGCACCAACAAACCTAAAACATCGAGCCATGCTCAGTTTAATTTATGCTTGTGGATTGCGAAGAAGTGAGTTATTAAATCTGACATTAAAAGACATTTTATCTGATCGCAACTTACTATTCATCAGGCAATCCAAAGGAAAAAAAGATCGGGTTGTGCCCATAAGTATCAAACTCATTGAAATGCTACGCGACTATTACAAGGCATTTAAACCAAAAACGTGGTTATTTGAAGGACAAGAAGTAGGCAAAAAATATAGCGAGAGAAGTATCCAACTTGTTTTAAATCAGGCAGTAGAAAAAGCAAAAATAGTTAAACCAGTTAGTTTGCATTGGCTACGTCATAGTTACGCTACTCACCTTTTGGAAAGCGGAACAGATTTACGATACATACAAGAATTACTGGGACATTCTAGCTCAAGGACAACCGAGATTTACACACATGTCAGCACACGGAATTTACAGCAAATTCGTTCGCCTTTCGATGATTTGTAAAAATTATCACTATTTTAGCCTAACGCAATAAACCTGCGCATATACAACCAAATAGGTGTGCTTGAGGAAGGTTTGTAGCGTGTATAAGTAAGTTATAAGCAACCCTATGACGACAGTGCAAACAATAAACGACAGTGCTAAAATGAAAGACACAATGCCAACGCTTCGCAAAATTAAAAGAGGTGCAAGCCAGCCCACAAGCCAACGCTTTTGCACCACATTTAAATTTGCCCAAACGCACCCAAAGCCCGCCCACCACCCAGACAAACCGACAAACAGCAACAACCTTTGGAATATGAAAAAAATAATACTCTTATCATTTCTTCTTTTTACCTGCTTGACAGGTTTTAGCCAATCATATCTTGGACGAGTTACCAAACAGGTAAATTTTCGAGAAGGTGCAGGGACTGACTATCCTGTAATTTCATCACTTAAAGTCGGGACACAGATTTTTATTGTTTCCCTTGAAACAGAAAACGACTTTTACAACATCATTGATATAGCAACCGACAAAGAAGGTTACATTCATAAATCGTTTGTAAAAGTTGGACAAGAAATTGAAAAAAATGAACAAGGAATGTTCACACCAAGCGGACAAACCTCAAATTACAATCCTGAAATTGAAATCTATAACAATACCAAGCTAACCTTGACATTAAAGCTAAATAGTGAAACATACTCTTTTGCTCCGCAACAAAAAAGGACAATAACAATGTCGCCAGGAACTTGTAATTACAGGGCATCAGCACCGAATGTAATTCCTAATATTGGCACAGAATATATGCAGAGCAATCAAGGTTACACTTGGCAATTTTATATCGTAACAGAAAGAAGATAATTATGTATGTAAATCCAATAGAAATTTTAGGTTTATCAAATGCTACTGATACAACAAGCATTGATAACGAAATTGTAAAAAAGGCAAAACGTAAATTGTTTGCAGACATTGACCTGTCTGACAATGGAGTGTTTGAGTATTACGGACTACAACTCACAAAAGGAAATTGTGAAAAAGCCATTGACGAATTGACCAACAATGACATCAAAGAGTTTTATCTGTATTTGGCAAATAACAAACCGCTGAATGAATTTTTAGCAAGTGGAAAAGAAGCGATTTTCAAAAACTTCAAACAAGACAGCATTTTTAAGTTACCCGAATTTGTCAAATTCATAAGTCCATATTTTGCACCGAAATTTGATAAAGCCTTATTGACGGCTTTTGAAAACGATAATGCCGACCTCACAAAAGCAATTTTAAATACTTCATCTTTAATTGCACAGACCGACTTAAATTCAGCGTTTAAGAGTGTTTCAAATAATATTCAAAATAAAATTGCTGAAATTGACGAAATAACAAAAGACATTAAAAACGAAGAAAGTGCTTATGATGAGGATGACATTGAAGATGTTGTTCAAATAGTAAAAGAACATTTCCCAACCAGCACACTTAACTGTTTACCTCAGTATTTTCAAAGCCAAATATTGAAAATTGCAAACTCAATAAACTATCTCTCCAATTCTATTTGGGATGCTTTTGATACAACCCAAGTTCCAAACGATTTGACCGAATACTTATTGACTTTAAACATTGGAGGATTAGACCGCCCAACATTTGAGAACAATTTTAAAATCATTAATAAAAAGCATATTGAAAGAATTGAACAGGCTAAAAATGCTCCTTTATTAAAAAAGTGGGCTACAGTTCTTTTAAAGGTAAGAGATGTAATTAAAAAGGTTGAAAATAAAACTACAAGCTCAAACGAGGCTTACCAAAATATCAAAGACCTATTTGATTTAAGTGAGTTGAACTCTCTCCCATCATTTGCGGATGAAATTAGAACGCAGATTGGTTACTCCATCCGAAGTTTATCTATTTCAATTTGGAATAAACAAAGTGACATTAAAACTGCTTTAGGAACAATCAATTTAGCTTTGCAAATCAATGTAGATAAAGAAGCAAAGGAAAAATTCAAGCAAGACCAAACAGAATTGTCGGAACTTGAAAAAAAATATCGTGGAGTTTTGGTTTGCCATTTCTGCGATAAAAATACTCCAGACGAAAGCAGCAAAATCTCTAAAACCATTTACAAGGAAACTTCAAGAAGCTATATTCCAAGAAGGGTTCAATTTTCTTATGTTGACATTGATATTCCTCGATGTAAAAGCTGTCAAGTAATCCATTCAAAGGGTAGTGAAAAATACTGGATGTTCTTAATAGGTGGAATTGTTGCAGGTGCTATAATCGGAGCAATGGTTGACGAGCATTTTATTATAGGCGGACTTATTGGAGGTGCAATTGGTTGGATAGTTGGCAATTCAATGGAAAGCAGTTTATCCAGTAAAGAAGGTATCAAGGACGCTTCTGATTCTACATTACAACAACACCCACTTTTATATCAAAGAATGAAAGAGGGTTGGACATTTTCAAAACCAAGTGCTTAAAAATTAACAACGAAATAATATGCAAGAAATAAAAAAAGTCACTGTAAAAGTGCCACAAGCGTATCTTGATTTTATGAATCAGATATTTGAAATTGAAAAGAAAGCAGCCAACTTAAAGGAGGAAAATTCTATTCAAAGAAATCTCAATAAAATGAAAGGAATACTTGAAGAAGAATTTTTCAAGGGTAGTTCCACCATTGGTTTAACTTATCATAATCCATTAGGCGAAAGCTATTCGGATACAAGAACAGACTGCGAAGCGACAATTTCGGGAACAGGAGTTGAAAATCTTGAAATTATTGAAGTAATAAAACCAATTATATTTTATGCTTATCACGAAAATGAAAAAGTAATAAAAGTAATTGTTCAACCTGCTGTTGTCATAGTTCAATCAAAAAATAGTAATCTTTAAAAATATTTAAAATGGAAAATACAATCAATTTCGGCATTGACTTAGGCACTACAAACAGTGCTATCGCTAAGTTTGTAAAAGGTGAAGTAATCATTTTCTCAAACCCACAAGACTATGGTAGAAATACTCTACCGTCAGTTGTTTCCTATAAAAAGGATAAAATAACCGTTGGAAACAAAGCCAAAGAATTTTTGGAAAAAGACCCCAAAAGTGTTGTTGGCGTTTTCAAAAGAAAAATGGGAACTGCTGAAAGTTTTAAAATCAAATCAATCAATGAATCTAAAACTCCAATTGAGCTTTCAGCACAAGTATTAAAGGAACTAAAAACCTTTGTAAATACAGGTGATACTTTAGATGCAGTTGTAATTACTATTCCTGCATCGTTTGACACAATACAATCAAATGCAACCAAGGAAGCAGGAATACAAGCGGGTTTCAAACAAGTTGTATTGCTTCAAGAGCCTATTGCAGCCAGTTTGGCTTACGCCAATATGAAGAAAGAAAGAGAAATGAAAGACGGGCAATGGTTGGTTTATGATTTAGGTGGTGGGACTTTTGATGTTGCCTTAATTAAAATCAAAGAGGGAGAAATGAAAGTTTTAGACCACGAAGGAGACAACTTTTTAGGCGGTGCAGATTTTGACAATATGATAGTTGAGAAATTAGTCATCCCGAAAATTCTTGAAAAATATAGCTTCTCCAATTTAGAGGACGAAATGAAAAGTGCCACTGGAAAATTTAATGCAAAATACTATGTGCTATTAAGGCGAGCGGAAGAAGCAAAAATAACTTTGTCTTCCAAAACATCAGCAGAAATAGTAATAGACGGTTTTGAAGATGAAGATGGAAATGAGGTTGATATGGAAATTGTAATCACACGTTCCGAGTTTAACGAGTTAATCAAACCGAACATTGACGGAACAATAGATATGATTAAAAAAATCATTACAAGAAATTCATTGAAACCAATTGATGTTCAATTTACTTTAATGGTTGGTGGCTCAACTTACATTCCATACGTTCGTAGTCGTGTAGAAGAAGTTTTACAAATTCCAGCAAATTGTGAAATTGACCCAACAACAGCGGTAGCAATAGGTGCGGCTTATTATGCAGCAACCAAACCAAAAGAAATTTCAAAAAGCGACAGCAACAAAAAGCAAACGTCCATTTCCATAAAGGCATCCTACAACAAAGCATCTAAAGAAAAAGAAGAATTATTTGCTGCAAGAATTACTGGTGACGTAACAGGTTTGAGCTATCGTATTTTAAGACAGGACGGAGGTTTCGACTCTGGAATAAAAAAATTAAGCGACCGCATAAATGAAGACTTGCCATTGGTTGACGGAGCTTACAATTTTTTCACACTTGCCGTTTATGACGAACAAAACAATGTAGTTGAAACCGATATAGAGCCAATTGGAATCAATAGCGGTTTTGGAATCAGTGGTCAACCAATTCCTGAAGACATTTGTTTGGAGGTTGACGATTACGATAATCCGGGCAAAACAAGACTAAAACTTATTTTTCAAAAAAACTCAATTCTTCCACTTCGTTCACAGGGTATTAGTTTTCCTCTAAACAAAGGAATGATTAAAGGAAATGATGACGATTTTATTTACATCAATGTTTTAGAAGGTTCTCATTTAGCATTGCCCGAAGCCAATAAAGGAATTGGTTTTATGGAAATCAGAGGAACACAAATAAAAAGGGATATTGCTAAAGGTTCGGATATAGAAATTACTATTTCAATTTCGGAATCACGAGACATAACCATTTCCATTTATCTCAATATGGCTGACCAAGAGTTTAAACAAACTTTCAATCCAAAGGAAAGACATACGCCTATTGAATTTCTTAAAGAACAGGTTGAAGATTTATCAGAAAAATTAGAATTGGAAATTCAAGAAGCAACGGACAAAGAAGATTATGAAACCGCTGGTGCTCTAAACAAGCTAAAAAAGGAAATGGAAACAGTAAGTGAGGAAACAGAAAACCTCACAAATGATGATGTTACGGACAAGCGTTATCAACTTGAAGATAAAAAAAGAAAAATTGCCCAAGAGATAGATAGTGCAACTAAAAACAAAAGGATTCAACAGGTAAAGGCACATTATTTTGAAGTTAAAGAGGAGTGTTTAAAGATGTTGGACGAAAACGGAAACGACCACGAACGCAAAACATATAACGACATAGTTGCACAAGAAAACGCATTTTTTGCAACTAACAGCCCTTTGAAAATTCAAGAAAAATCCGATGAAATGCACAGCATCTTATCAAGAATTAAATGGAGAACTCCCGAATTTTTAACAGGCATTTTCCAATGGTGCAAAAACAATCAAACAAGAATGAACGACCAAACACAGGCTAAGAGTTTAGTTGATGCAGGAAATTTTGCCATTGAAAGCCAAAATTGGGAACGACTTTCAGAAATAAATAGCGGACTGCTAAAACTGTTACCTAAAGGTGCAGAAAAAGAAGCAACAACAAGAATCGGTTTTGGACTTTAAAAAAACAGAAAAATGAAAAATCAAGATTTTAAGGATTTCCTATTTAAGTCAGCCGTAATGGCAATGGCTTGTGATGGCGATATTGCAGAAACAGAAATTGCAGAAATAAAAAACATTGTAGCAAATGAAATTTACTTTATGGGCTATGACTTTGAAGAGCCATTGAAGAGTAACATTGACAATATCAAAGCCAATGGAAAAGGTGCAATAAATCAATATCTGCAAGAGATAGGGACAAACAACCTTAACGAACACCAAGAAATTTTAATAATTGAAGTTCTGTTGCGAATAATTGAAGCGGACAATGATGTTCAAACAAGTGAACTAAAATTTCTGCAAATGGCTAAAGCAAAATTGAAAGTTGACGAGCAAACGCTAATTGTAAAATTCCCAAAACAAATAGACCATTTGCTCGACTTTCATAATTACGGTTTACATCAAGAATTTACAGATGAACTTAAATTTGAGTAGCATCATTAAAATCGTTTTAGCGATTTTGTTCTTTCTCTGTTTAGCAGATATGCCTTACGGATTTTATCAGTTTGTAAGGTTCGCAGGACTAATTGGATTTGCAATTTTAGCTTATCAAGCACACGAACAAGGCAGACAAACAGAAATGATAATTTACATCTGCCTTGCAGTTTTGTTTCAACCTCTATTCAAAATTTCTCTAGGAAGAGAGATTTGGAATGTTATAGATGTAGTTGTTGGTTTAGCGTTGTTGGTTACTATTTTTATTAATCCAAAATCAACCAATGAAAAATAAAATCCTCTTAGGTATAGCGGTGTTATTGATATTACTTGTCATTACAATCAGGTATCAATTCAAAGAAAAATTTGAAGTTTTTAAGACATCGGTTTCTCAGTATGAGTCAGCACAATTGGCGGATTTTAGAAGGGTAAAGGAAAGTCGTGTTGGCTCTCTTTCAAATGGGGACAAGAAAATATATCAGCTTTTTATAGAACAATTTGATGAAGCAAAATCTATTACTGAAGCAGATACATCTTTCTCATTTTTGTATTTGAGTGAAAGTGTGAAATATAAAATTGCTTCGCTTAAATACATTGACTGCTTAAATAGTAAGTGTGTTATTGACCAACAGAATGAAGCAAACCAAAAACTTATTGCCAGTAAAGAATCTCAACTCCAACAGAAATATGGTGAGACATTTTCACTTTGGTATTCGAAATTGAAAGACGAGAAACTTTTAAAGAAAGTAAACAAGTCGGGCGATTGCAAGAGTTTCTTTCCTGACATCAATGAAATTTATTATGATGCAATTATTTGGAACGACTTTGAAAAGTTTCTGCTGTCTTATGATTCTGAAATAAGAGAGTCTAAAATACAAAACGAACAATCTGAGAATCAGTTTTTGTCAAGTGTTATTGCAACAAAGAGCCAATTAAGAAGTAACGGAATAGATGTCTTTAAAAGCGAGCTGTCTAAGATGAAAGCAAGTATAATAACATCGAAAATGGAGACGATAAATTTCAATTCACCAACGTTAGGAATTATCTCTTACAATGTATTTAAAACTAGTTTTGACAAATCCACATTTCAGAAAGTCTCTGATTATGCTTTTACGCAACAATGGAAGAACAATTCGTTGAGTACTGGAGCAATGCCTTATTATTACTGCTATGGCTCAAGTAATTATTGCGATAATTATGGTTGTTCAAAAATATCAGTTCAAACTGGAGGTGCTGATGTTTTGGTAACAATAAAGAATATATACGGCACCGTCATTCGACATGCCTATATAAATGGTGGGTACTCATTTACATTCAATGTTCCTGATGGTCAGTACCAAGTGTTTTTTTATTCCGGAACTGGTTGGAATCCCAACAAGTATATGAAATCTACATCTTGCGGAAATTTGCATGGTGGTTTTGTTTCAGGAGAAGATGTAACCAAAGACGACTACATTTCACTTTACAGTCAGCAAATGACATACGAATTGATTTTACAACAGAATGGAAATTTAAACACTAAACCAAGTTCAAAAGATGAAGCATTTTAGCATGACGATGAAAAGCTCCCCACAAAAAAATACACTCTTGCAAGTCGCACAAGCCAACGCTGAAAACAAAACTTGCAAGAGAGTATTTTTTTCTCCAACCCAAGAAAAATTAAAAAACAAAAAAATCCCTTCCCTTCTAAAAAATATAACTTCGCAACCGCACAGCCCACGACAGCCAGACACGAACATACACGGACACTTGACCGTTCAATATTTACGGACATTGCAAGGGAACAAGGACGACAGAAGGGCAGCCACTAACAGCACCTACACGAAATTGGCGGTTCAGTGGTTAAATAAACATTTGTGGTGAAAAAAATCGCCAACTTCTTGTAGCTGCAAACGGTTAGGCACAATAGACAAACATGATTCATCCAACCCCAATATTATCATCCGAAATTCTTGACTTAGTTAAGAATAATGATGTGGAATTAATTATGGAGGACCATTTCCCGTGTTGTTTTGTTGCATTCAATTCATTTTTAAAAGCGAAAGAGGACTATATTTTTCCTGAAGATAGATTTCCTACTGATACTGAAATTGTTAATCACTTTACAACACTTTCGTGGAATGAGGTGATCAAAATAACTGGAATAGAAGATATTAATAGTTTGGATAGGAGTTTAGCCTTTTTTCATACAGAGCGAAGAAAAGCTGATAGAGATGAATACGAAAAACTAAAAACCTTTTTAGACAAAAACGAAGACACAGTTATTCCTGCTTTTGTTGATGATATTTGTCCTATTACTCTGATAAAAATATTTGAACACTTATCGTCTATTGGTTACAGTGAAATATTGGTTTCATCCCTTATCGAATCCGACAAAATAAAGTATAAAATTTTCGATTTAATCAATGATATCAACTTGGTGCCATCTGAAGCTCGAATTGAATTAACTGATATTAATTTAAAGATAGTTCAAGATTTTGACCAGCGTTTTTTCTGCATTCACGGAAATGATAAAGAAGTCACAGAAATGGTCAAGACATTAGACATTGAAGGTTTTTACTCTGACAAGAATACTCCATTTTGCTGGAGTTGGGATGAAACAAAAATAATTAATGAAATAAACTGGAATGATTTATAATGCGCCTAACACACGTTTGGCAAAAGAGCCTAATTCTCGGTAACGAAAAACGAATTATTAAAAAAACAACGATCTTGGATCGCAAATAAAATTAACTTTAAAAATCGGCTCCTTCGCCAAGCGTGGGAACGTTACCACCAATTGTAAAGAGACAATGACGCATAGAATTTTCATACTGACAATTTGCTTTTTGTTTGGACTGTTCCAAGCGTGGGGACAGACTGAAACGATAGTAAATTTTAGTAAAAGCGACAAAGTGGTGAAAACAAAAGGATTTAGATTCTCTATTTATTCATCAACAGACACTTTGATTGTATTTAACTCCGCAGACAATAAAGAATTAAAACAAACTCAAGTTTCAGTTCCTGCGGGTAATGATACAATCATAGGAGTACTCGAGTATTCCAATGACTTTAACAATTGGAGTAAAGTTGAATACCCAATTGCGTTAGAAAAGGAACTTAAAAGAATTGAAATCAAAATTTACTTTTCCGCAAACGACAGGAAAGTGGAATTTTTACAGGACTTGACTGTAGACAAGTTTTATGCAACGAACCGAGTTTCCATTCAACCTGCTTTTAAGAAACAAATCGGAGAACAACCAGTGTTTATGATTGTGAGCAATTGTGATACGACCTTTTGGGGCTGCAGTTCATCAAATCACTTCTATGGGACAATGAAAACCAAAATTGATTACGGTTGGTATGATTTTCACGGGTCATATTGCTCTTCGACTGTTCCCGAAAAACCACTTAATAAATCCGACACAGTTTATTCTTGGGTTCCTAATTATAATCCTGGTGACGAATATATAATCAAAAGAAGCGGGACATATAAATATACTGTTGCAATGGGACTTGAAAGATATTCGGACGGAATACCAACAAAGCTAATTGAACAAGCAGAAACAAGAAAAAGGACAAGAATACTTTACGAATTAGAAACAGAATTTACCATAGAATGACAAGAACAACTGGTGGTAACAGCACCTACAAGAAATTGGCGGTTCAGTGGTTAAATGAAACTTTGTGCTTCCTATCAAGTTCAGTGGTGGCAGACAGTTTACGTCTCCGAAATCGCCAACTTCTTGTAGCTGCAAAACGTTATGTTCGATCTGAGCAACCCGAGAAGAATCCCCTAAGCACTTGACCGCTTATCCCACGGTTTGAACTACTTTACATTTTAAATTAACGAACAGATTTAGAGTTCGGCGCTGATCGCGACCAAATCCCGCAGGGTTTGAGACGTTG
>CANJLG010000036.1 GCA_947475095.1 Flavobacteriales bacterium | reverse complement strand
TCCAAACGCGTCTAATAATGCTTTAGCTTCTTCATCACTTTCAGCACTGGTTACAAACGAAATGTCCATTCCTAGTATTCGGTTAACTTTATCGATATCTATTTCCGGAAAAATAATATGCTCTTTAATTCCGAGGTTGAAATTACCTCTCCCATCAAAACCTTTAGGGTTAATCCCTCTAAAGTCTCTTGTTCTAGGCAAAGATACAGCTAGAAGTCGATCTAAAAAATCGTACATTCTATCGCCTCTCAAAGTAACTTTCGTACCGATTGGCATTCCTTTTCTCAGCTTAAAGTTCGAGATATCTTTTTTAGATAATGTTGTAATTGCTTTTTGGCCAGCGATTCTAGAAAGATCAGCTGCAGCACTTTCAATTAACTTTTTATCTGCTACGGCATCTCCAACGCCCTGGCTTAGTACAATTTTTTTCAATTTCGGAACCCTCATTACAGAAGTGTATCCAAATTGTTCAGTTAACCCTTGAATAATTTCAGTGTTATACCTTTCCTTAAGTCTTGGTGAATAAGTCGTCATTATATTACTTCTCCTGATTTTTTAGCGTATCTAACCAATTTTCCTTTTTCATTCAATTTCCGTCCAATTCTAGACGCTTCTCCATTCACAACCACCATTAAATTTGAGATGTGAACCGTTCCTTCTTTTTCTTCAATTCCACCTTGCGGGTTTGAAGCACTAGGCTTATTATGCTTTTTGATCATGTTTACACCCTGAACAGTTACCCTCATTTTAGTGCGATCAATAGCCGTAACATTTCCTTCTTGTCCTTTGGAGGATCCGCAGATAACACGAACAGAATCTCCTACTTTTATGTTTAATTTCTTTTGCATATTGTACTAATTATAACACTTCAGGTGCCAATGAAACAATTTTCATAAAGTTGTTTTCTCGCAATTCACGTGCAACAGGTCCGAAAATACGAGTACCTCGCATTTCGCCTGTTTGATTTAAGATAACACAAGCGTTATCATCAAATCGAATATACGATCCATCAGGCCTTCTGATTTCTTTTTTTGTTCTCACAACTACTGCCTTTGCGACAGTTCCTTTTTTCACAGCTCCATTGGGCATGGCACTTTTCACAGCGACAACAATTTTGTCACCTACTGACGCGTAACGTCTTCTGGTACCACCCAATACTCGTATACAAAGGACTTCCTTTGCTCCGGAATTATCTGCTACTGAAAGTCTAGATTCTGTTTGTATCATTATTCAGTTTATTTCGCTCTTTCAACAATTTCTACTAATCTCCAATTCTTTGATTTACTCAAAGGACGAGTTTCCATAATTCGAACGGTATCGCCCTCATTACAATCATTCTTTTCATCGTGTGCGACGAATTTGGTAGTCATTTTCACAAACTTACCATACTTCGGGTGCTTCACTTTTCGTTCAACAGCAACTACGATAGATTTCTCCATTTTGTTACTTGTCACCGTACCTATTTTCTCTTTTCTAAGATTCCGCTTTTCCATATAAGCTTTTTAATTTTCGGCTTTCGCCATATTTTCTCTAACCGTTAACTCAGTACACAACCGAGCAATTATTTTACGCAAACCTGTTATTCTCATCGGATTTTCGATGGGTGCCATCTTATGCGTTAACTTTAAATTGATCATTTGATCTTTAAAATCTTTCAAACGTTTCGTTAAATCCTCGTTCGATAAAAGCACTATTTCTTCTCGTTTCATTTTAATTATAAATTAAATCGGTATAACAAAATCATTTCTCACAACGAACTTACACTTAACGGGTAACTTCTGTGCTGCCAATCGCATTGCTTCTTTAGCGATTTCGTAAGAAACGCCATCCGCTTCAAACATAATTTTACCTGGCTTAACAACTGCCACCCAGTGACTTGGGGCACCTTTACCTTTACCCATCCTTACCTCTGCAGGCTTAGATGTAACAGGCTTATCAGGGAAAAGTCTAATCCAAACCTTTCCTTCTCTTTTCATGTAGCGCGTTACCGCGATACGAGAAGCTTCAATTTGACGAGAAGTGATCCATCCTGGCTCCAA
This sequence comes from Flavobacteriales bacterium, assembly GCA_947475095.1. Lineage (GTDB taxonomy): Bacteria > Bacteroidota > Bacteroidia > Flavobacteriales_D > Crocinitomicaceae > UBA952. The sequence goes on along the minus strand of CANJLG010000036.1, from coordinate 17,845 downwards.
CGTTTTCAGGCCAAAAGAACCAAAAGCAATAGTCGCTCCTCTATGAGCTAAACCAGTGGTTCTTCCTTTTTGTACTCTTCTAAATTTTGTTCTTTTAGGTTGTAACATTTTTATCTATTTACTCCGTTTTATTTTTTCTTTCTTTTTGGTGCCATTGGTCTATTGTTTGGCACAGGATTGTTTGATTGAGTAGAAACCCCCACATTTGGAGACAAATCTCTTTTTCCATATACTTCACCACGACAAATCCACACTTTTATTCCAAGTCTTCCATAGGTAGTATGCGCTTCAGAAAGTGCATAATCAATATCCGCTCTAAAAGTATGAAGAGGAGTTCTTCCATCCTTATACATTTCAGATCGAGCCATTTCCGCACCATTCAAACGACCAGAAATTTTAATTTTAATTCCTTCCGCACCCATTCTCATTGTAGAAGCAATTGACATTTTAATTGCCCTACGGAATGAAATCCTAGCCTCCAATTGTCTAGCAACACCATCAGCCACTAAACGAGCATCCAATTCAGGTCGTTTAACTTCAAAAATGTTGATTTGAATTTCTTTTTTAGTAATCTTCTTTAATTCTTCTTTTAGTTTATCAACTTCTTGTCCACCTTTACCAATAATAACACCTGGTCGAGCAGTATTAATTGTTACCGTAACTAACTTCAAAGTTCGTTCGATAATTATTTTCGAAATACTTGCCTTAATAAGCCTTGCACTTAGATACTTACGAATTTGATCATCTTCAACAATTTTGTCTTTGTAATCATTTCCACCATACCAGTTTGATTCCCATCCTGTGATGTAACCTAACCTATTGCCAATTGGATTTGTTTTTTGTCCCATTTCTTACTAATTATTTAACGCCATCAACTATGATAGTCACGTGATTTGATCTTTTTCTAATTCTATGTGCCCTACCTTGAGGAGCAGGCTGTACTCTTTTTAACATGGCGCCACCTGCAACATCGATTGTCTTAACAATCAAGTTCTCTTGGCTAACGTCTAACCCTTCATTCTTAGCTTCCCAATTTGCAATTGCGGAGCGTAATAATTTACCCAAGCTTAACGAAGCATCTTTGGCATTATGATTCAATACATTCAACGCTTTATTAACTTCCATTCCCCGAATCATATCCGCTACCAACCTCATTTTTCTTGGTGAGATCGTAGAATTATTCAATTCAGCGATGGCTGTTTTTTTCTTCGTTTCTTTAAGCAGTTCTGCCCTTAATCTTTTTCTAGCACCCATGACTATCTAATTATCTTATCGTTTTTTATCTTTTTTATTTCCGCCATGACCTCGGTAATTTCTAGTTGGAGAAAACTCTCCTAACTTATGACCAACCATATTTTCGGTAACAAATACTGGAATAAATTTATTCCCATTATGCACTGCGAAAGTAAGTCCAACGAAGTCTGGCGTTATGGTTGAAGCTCTAGACCAAGTTTTAATAACAGCTTTACTCTTAGATGCTTGCGCTTCATCAACACGCTTCATTACCTTGTAATGAATAAATGGCGGTTTTTTCAATGATCTACTCATACTCTATTTTTTTCTTCTTTCAATAATAAACTTATCTGAATACTTAGTCTTTGGTCTAGTTTTAAACCCTTTCGCAGGCATACCATTTCTTGATCTTGGATGACCTCCGGAGCTTCTACCCTCACCACCACCCATTGGGTGATCAACAGGATTCATTACAACACCTCTAACACGTGGTCGTCTTCCCAACCATCTTGAACGGCCAGCCTTACCAGAAACGGCAAGATTATGTTCAGAATTGGAAACAGAACCAATAGTTGCTAAGCAAGTAGTCAAAATCAATCTAGTTTCTCCAGAAGGCATTTTAACAATTGCGTATCGTCCATCACGCGCATTAAGTTGACCATACGTTCCAGCGCCTCGAGCGATCGATCCACCTTTCCCTGGTTTTAATTCAATATTATGTACTACGGTTCCAAGTGGAACATCTGATAAAAACATTGCATGACCGATATTTGGTGTAGCTGTTTTTCCAGACATAATTACATCACCTACTTTCAAACCAGTTGGTGCGATAATGTATCTTTTTTCACCATCAGCATAAAACAGAAGAGCAATATTTGCTGTGCGATTAGGATCATATTCAATTGTTTTAACCGTGGCAGGCACATCATGCTTATCGCGTTTAAAATCAACGATTCTATACTTTTGTTTGTGACCACCGCCTAAATAGCGCATAGTCATTCTACCATCATTATTCCTACCACCCGATTTCTTCATGCTAGAAACCAAGCTTTTCTCTGGCTTAGACGCAGTAATATCACTCATATCAACCGCGATTTTATGTCGCTGGCCTGGAGTTGTCGGTTTGAATTTTTTTAAACTCATTGTTTCAATTAATAATTAGTGAACAAATCAATGGTTTCACCATCTGCTACAGTAACAACTGCTTTTTTCCATTGCTTGCTTTTTTGCTCAACAATACCTTTGTTAGTGTACTTCATAGAAGACTTACCACCGCCATAATTCAATGTACGAACCGCAACCACGTGCACACCATACATTTTCTCAACAGCGTTTTTAATTTCAATTTTATTTGCCTGTCTATCAACTTCGAAAGAAAAAGCGTTTCGCTTTTCGCTTGCCGCTGTAGCTTTCTCCGTAATTACTGGTTTTTTAATAATTCCTTGCATAACCCTTAATTTAGTATTTCTTCAATTCGACCCACTGAGCTGCTTGTCATGACAACCTTCTTAGCATTTAGCACATCAAAAGTATTAACGCTATCCGCTGTTACGACCTTAACTTTACCAAGGTTTCGAGAAGCCAAATAAACACTATCATTTTTATCACCTAAAATCAATAATACTTTTTGATTTGAAAGTTGAAGTGCATTCATCAAGTTCACAAATTCCTTTGTTTTAGCATTCGCAAAAGCCAAGTCTTCCAATACCATAAGCCCTTCATTTTGAGCTTTAAAGGAAAACGCAGATTTTCTAGCTAATCGCTTTAGCTTAATATTAAGCTTAAAGTGATAGTTACGGGGACGTGGACCAAAAATTCTTCCACCACCAACGCGAGTACCAGACTTAACACTACCGGCTCTTGCACCACCTGTACCTTTTTGTTTCTTTATTTTTCTTGTAGAACCTGCGATTTCTGCTCGTTCTTTCGTTTTATGTGTTCCTTGACGTCTATTGGCTAAGTGCTGTTTAACATCAAGATAGATAGCATGATTATTTGGTTCTATACCAAAAACATCATCTGATAGCGTTACTGATTTTGAAGTAAGCGATCCTGTAGCATCGTATATTTTTACTTTCATTACTTCTTAATTGTTACCGTTGAACCATTAGCTCCAGGAATTGATCCTTTCACTATTATAATATTTCTATCCGCCATTACCTTTAGTATTTCAAGATTCGGTGCCAAGCGTCTTTTATTACCCATTTGTCCCGCCATTCTCATTCCTTTGAATACACGAGCTGGGAATGAACAAGCACCAATTGAACCAGGAGCACGCAAACGATTATGCTGACCATGTGTAGCTTGACCAACTCCGGCGAAACCGTGACGTCTAACAACACCTTGAAAGCCTTTTCCTTTTGTAGTTCCCACTACATCAACAAACTCACCTTCTTCGAATAAAGTGACGTTAATAACATCGCCAATACTCACATTATTGAAACCTTTAAACTCGACCAATTTTGATAAAGGACTAGTGTTCGCTTTTTTGAAATGACCCTTCAATGCATTCGGGGTATTTTTTTCTTTTCGAGCACCAAATCCTAATTGAACGGCTTCGTAACCATCTCTGTCCTGCGTTTTTAGTTGTGTAACTATGCAGGGACCAGCTTCTATCACTGTGCATGGTAATGACTTACCCTCGGCACTGTAGATACTAGTCATTCCGACTTTTCGACCAATTATTCCAGGCATAACTTAATTATTAATATTAAACTTTAATTTCTACATCCACTCCACTAGGAAGCTCTAATTTCATCAGTGCATCAACTGTTTTTGATGAACTACTATAAATATCAATTAGGCGCTTGTACGAACACAATTCAAATTGCTCACGCGCTTTTTTCATTACGTGAGGCGAGCGCAACACCGTATAAATACGTTTGTGTGTTGGCAAAGGAATAGGTCCGCTAACAACTGCACCTGTTGATTTTACCGTTTTTACGATTTTCTCTGCAGACTTATCTACTAGATTGTGATCGTAAGATTTTAACTTTATTCTAATTTTCTGGCTCATCGTATTTAATTATTATGCAGTGACTTTACCGTTTATTTTTGATATAACTTCATCAGAAACATTTTTAGGTGCTTCAGAGTAATGTGAAAATTCCATAGAAGAATTTGCTCTTCCCGAAGTGATTGTGCGCAACTGCGTAACATATCCAAACATTTCAGAAAGTGGCACATCAGCTTTTAATACCTTAGCATTATTGCGATCGTCCATTCCCCTCATCATTCCTCTTCGTCTATTTAAATCTCCTACAACATCACCCATATTCTCTTCAGGAGTAACCACTTCTAATTTCATAATCGGCTCAAGTAAAGCTGGCTGACACCCTTTAACTGCTGCACGGTATGCCATTTTCGCACACAATTCAAAAGAAAGAGAATCAGAATCGACCGCATGGTAAGAACCATCGAGTAATTCAACTTTCATTGAATCCATCGGGAATCCGGCTAAAACACCATTTTTCATTGATTCTTTAAATCCTTTTTCAACAGAAGGAATAAATTCACGAGGAATATTACCACCTTTCACACTATTAATGAATTCAAGACCTGTTTTTTCAGGATTATCTTGAGGAGAAATGCGTACCAAAATATCAGCGAATTTACCACGACCACCGGATTGCTTCTTATAAGCTTCACGATGTTCAACTGTTCCGTTAATATTTTCACGATACGCCACTTGCGGAGCACCTTGACTTACTTCTACTTTAAATTCTCTTTTTAACCTGTCAATAATAATTTCAAGGTGAAGTTCACCCATCCCTGAAATAATTGTCTGACCTGTTTCCTCATCCGTTTTAACACGGAAAGTTGGATCTTCTTCTGATAATTTATTCAAACCAATAGAAAGTCGATCTGTATCTGCTTGCGTTTTAGGCTCAATTGCTAAACCAATAACAGGATCTGGGAAATTCATTGATTCTAAAATGATCGGTGCATTTTCTGCACACAAGGTATCACCCGTTTTAATATCTTTAAATCCAACTACAGCACCAATATCACCAGCTCCTAATTCAGGAATTTGGTTTTGCTTATTCGCGTGCATTTGGAAAATTCTAGAAATTCTTTCTTTATTTCCTGAACGAGTATTTAGTACATAAGAACCCGCTTCTAACTTTCCAGAGTAAGCTCGTACAAAACATAATCGACCAACAAAAGGATCGGTTGCAATTTTAAAAGCCAAACCAGCAAAAGGCTCATCAAAAGATGGTTGACGAGACACTTCCAAATCAGTCTTTGGATTAATTCCAACAATACCTTCAATGTCCATAGGAGATGGAAGAATTTCCATAACCATATCTAACATCGCTTGAACGCCTTTATTTTTGAAAGCAGAACCACACATCATTGGAACAACTTTTCCAGATATTGTAGCAGCTCTTAATGCATTTAATATTTCTCTTTCAGTTAATGAATTTTCATCCTCAAAGAATTTCTCCATCAAAGATTCATCAAATTCAGCAACAGCCTCTAATAATTCGCTTCTTAATTGACGCGCTTCATCAATAACATCGTCAGGAATTGGAATTTCTTTAAACGTCATGCCTAAATCCGCCTCATTCCAAACAATTCCTTTGAAGTTAATTAAATCAACAACTCCTAAGAAACCATCTTCAGCACCAATGTTTATTTGAAGTGGCAACGCGTGGCTACCAAGCATATCTTTTACTTGACGACAAACCATCAAGAAATCTGCGCCTTGACGATCCATTTTATTAACGAAACCAATTCTAGGAACATTATAGTTATTCGCTAGTCTCCAATTCGTTTCGGATTGAGGCTCGACACCATCAACAGCTGAAAACAAGAAAACCAATCCGTCTAATACTCTTAGTGATCGATTAACCTCAACAGTAAAATCTACGTGACCCGGGGTGTCAATAATATTAACATGATACAATTGATCACGATATTTCCAATTTAATGTCGTTGCAGCAGAAGTAATTGTAATTCCTCTTTCCTGCTCTTGTTCCATCCAATCCATAGTAGCTGCACCATCGTGCACCTCACCAATTTTATGGCTTACACCTCCGTAGTACAGAATTCGTTCTGTTGTGGTGGTCTTTCCAGCATCAATATGAGCTGCAATTCCAATGTTCCTTGTATATTTAAGATCTCTAGCCATTTCTTAATTAAAATCTAAAATGTGAAAATGCTTTATTAGCTTCCGCCATACGCATGGTATCTTCTTTCTTTTTAAATGCAGCACCTTCTTCTTTCGAAGCAGCGATAATTTCTGCAGCAAGTCGTTGAGCCATTGTCTTCTCATTTCTCTTACGAGAATATCCTATCAACCATTTCATCGCTAAAGATGATTTTCTTTCTTCGCGAACCGGCGTAGGGATTTGAAAAGTAGCACCACCAACACGTCGGCTTTTAACCTCAACTGCAGGCGTAACATTTTCCAATGCTTTTTTCCAAACATCTAAAGGAGCTTGGTCTTCCAATTTCTGATCAACTAATTCAATAGCATCATAGAATATTCTAAAAGCCAAACTTTTCTTTCCAGAGTACATTAAATTATTCACAAACTTCGTAACCACGATCTCATTAAACTTTGGATCTGGCAGAATGGCGATTTTTTTTGCTTTTCTTCTTCTCATTTTTTAAAGCTTATATATTATTTCTGCTTAGGTTTCTTTGTGCCGTATTTAGATCTTCTTTGGGAACGACCTTGTACACCTGCTGTATCTTCAGCACCTCGGACAATATGATAACGAACTCCAGGTAAATCTTTTACCCTGCCACCTCTTACAAGAACCAATGAGTGTTCTTGAAGGTTGTGGCCTTCACCGCCAATATACGCATTCACCTCTTTACCATTGGTTAAACGCACACGAGCAACCTTTCGCATTGCAGAATTCGGTTTTTTTGGTGTGGTTGTGTAAACACGTACGCACACTCCTTTTCGTTGAGGACATGAATCAAGCGCAGCAGATTTACTTTTCTTCACCACCGCAGTTCTTCCTTTGCGAACTAATTGTTGTATAGTAGGCATAAAATACTCTTAATTTGTAATAAATAAAAACTCCTCAAACGCTCTTTGAGGGGTGCAAAGATACCACATTTTATTTAACTCGCAACAAATCCTTAAAAAAAAATAGATTATTTGGGAAAAAATTGGAATCAATTAAAATTGAGCTAATTAGCTAAAATATACCGCTTAAATTCGCCTTGAAGAAGAAGAAAAAAATAGAAATCGCTAAAATAACATGTAAATAATTAAGCAAAAACCTGAATGAAAGGTTGAAAAGGAACAAAAATCAATGAAACACATGAAAAAACCCACTGAGTAAAAACTGTGATTTTTTAGTATCATCGTAAATGAACTTCTCACTTTGTGCTACCACATTATAAAAATAAACGCCATCCTCAATATCTTTTCCAGACATATCTTTACCACTCCAATCATTTAAATATTTTACATTATCATAAATAACATTTCCCCAACGGTTCAAAACGGTCAAGTGGACAGCGTCATAGTCCTCGAGATTATTAATTAGAAAATAATCATTGTTATCATCACCGTTAAATGTTACTACGTTAGGTGTAGACAAGGGGCATTGATTGTATAATCTTATAGAGTCGTACAGAATGGCTTTTCCGCAGGCATCAGTCACTTCAATGCTATACAGATTTAGGTTAGGCAGGAGGATATTCCCATAAACTGTAATAGAATCTGCATTAGGAAAATTACCTGGTTCCCAATTGAAAACATAGGGCGGCAAACCCTGCGCAACTTCGCACAAAAGAGTAGCATTTTCGCCTGTTAAGGCACAAATATTTATGGAGTCCAGGGCACTTAAGGTTAATGGTTGATAATCAACTAAATTTAAGGAAATAGACAAGGTGTCAAATGTGCCATCGCAAGGATTTGGGACGATAACACTAAGGGAGACCGTTTCGGTTGTTTCAACCAAGGTATCTAATAAGGCTTCTATTCCAATGGTATCAGCAAATACTCCAGCTGGAATCACTAATGAATCATTAATAAAAGGATAATCCACGCCATTGGTAGAATTACCGCTTAGAAGAATTTGAATAACTAAGTTTTCAGTAGTATCGGTCCGAGAGATAATAAAACCTGCGAAGCCGCAATCTTCAACAAGTTGAGGTGGCCCGGTTATATTGACAGTAATAGGCACTTCAATTTGGCAAGCAACCACCCGGAAAGCGAAGGTTCGAATCTTTGAATTAATTAAAATACCATTTCGGTATTCTTTAACCATAACACCTGCTACAAAATTTCCAATTTGATTTGGTGTAAAAGCCATTTGACCGGTTTGGCTATTAATGGTAATTGTTGAACCTAAACCAAAGGGAACTAAACCCGAAAAATTAGGATTCCATTGCACATCAGAATATGGCGGCGGACTCTCCGGAGTTGGAATTACATTAGCAAGACTCCCCCCCTCGAGAGGTGAAGCTAGCTCGTAAACCAAAGAATCACCGTCGGGGTCGAAGGCTGAATGGTCAAAATTTAGCGTGTTTTGAGAGCAAAGTACGAGTGGTGGATAATTGATAAACCTTGCGCCTTGGTTATATATATTTGTCAGATCTGACCCTGGGACAAAAGTCGTAAGGGTGATTCCATTGTCACCAGGATTTATAATATTGTCAACATTATTGGCCCAGCAACACCTTTGATAAGAAATGTGATAACCACTGGGATTAAAAGGAAGAGTAATCGTATCGATATACACCCCTTTTTCCACACAAATGTTATTAGGTGCAGTGACGCAAGGGTCATCATAAACCACGGGCAATAGTTGGTTGCTGAAGAGCGCAACATCAAATTCACCAAAATACGAACCGTCGCCTAAAAACACGGTATAATTTAAGGGGTTATCGTAGTTTGCGTTTCCGATATTACAATCCCTGTAAATTTCAATGGTTATTTTATATTGATTATTGCCTAGCGAATCGTAATAAATTTCTCCACCGAGAATATGGGAGGCAAATGATAAACTATTAAGACCAATAAAAAAGAAGAAAAATATCGGTAAAATTGACTTTAACCTCATCATAAAAAAAAATTAATCTAGAATAAATAAGCGTTTAATGGTACCATCTGAGAAATAAATTAAAACGACCTGAGCAGCTTTACGTTCTATTTCACGGCCACTAATATCGGTAATTTTAATTATTGATTTACCAAAGCTTTGAGAAATCTCATCAAATCCGCCAATAAACAACTCTAAATTCAGGGTGATGATACTGTCACATGCATTTGCATTACTTATCGTATCGATATAAATTCCTGAAGCGTTGTAGGTAATCCCATTAGCAGGCCAGGTGTAACTTCCGATGGCACTTACGAATACTTCACCAACTAAAAGAGGCGCTACATTTATTACCACCGATTCGGTATCGCAGATAGTACCGGCGCAACTTGTCAATTGAATGGTGTATTGACCTGGGGCCGAATAACACAAGGGATCGGGATAGTCTAGCGTTGACGTTTGCCCATTTCCAAAATCCCATAGGGAAGAGGTGGCGCCAGTGCTATTGTTGACCAAAGCAATGCAATTGCCTTGACAAACAGTGGTCAAAGATGGAAAAAAAATAGCGCTAACAGATTGACTTGAAGCAGTAGAAATTTTTAAGTTATTGATGGCTAGAGAAGGATCAGTTCCGGTACCATCATTGTCATTATTCCATTCGAAACCCAATCTTAAATTGGGTATATTGGCACAATTAATAGGCAATAACATGACGCTATGCGTCCACAATCCCTGTCCGCTAGTACATGTCGTTGCAGCGGCAATCGGTTGTAAAACAGTCCAAGAAGCACCACCGTTTGTGCTGTAGATGACATTTCCGTAATCTACACCAGCTTGACCAATTCCGATGTAATCAAATTCTAAGACAAGATTAGAAACATTTGACGTATTAATATTAGTATTTAGATAAGTTCTTTTGTGTGTTGTGGCATCCATAAAACCCAAACCGCCATCACCCGCATTATAGGTAGCGCCACTTCCTACACACCACGTTCCTTGGCAGCCAATATGCAGTGTTTTATTTCCATTGGCAGCTATTCCACAGCTACCTGCAGGCATTCCTCCCTCAGCATCGGAAATCACCCAAAGATTCGCGTCCGGTCCATTCAAACCCGATTGAACATTAAGGGTCCAAGCGCTGGGGATTTCAAAATCATCTTGCCAAACAATGGTTTGGGTGTGAGAGGTTAAAATCAGAAAAAATGAGCAAAAAAAGAAACTATTTTTCATCGTTTTTGGATTAGGATTGAATCCGAAATTAAACAAAAACTCGAAAATATGAAAATTAATTGCAACTATAATTTATTGCAAAAGAAGTATTTAGCGATAAAGGGTACGTTTTACTGCCTTAATGAGACGATCAGCATTAGGCAATGCTTCTTCAATTAGGGTTGGCGAAAATGCAAATGGAGTATCCGTTTGAGTAACACGTTCGACTGGAGCGTCGAGGTAATCAAATGCATAACGTTGCAAATGGTAGGCAATTTCCGAAGAAATACTTGCTAAAGGCCAAGCTTCTTCTAAAATAACGCAGCGATTTGTTTTTTTTATGGATGTAACAATCGTATCATAATCTATCGGTCGAATAGTTCTTAGATCAATCACCTCTACGCTTATGTTTTCTTTTTGTAGCAAGTCAGCAACTTCGTAAGCTACTTTAATGATTTTACCAAAAGAAACAATTGTCACATCCGAACCTTTTCGTTTGATATCAGCTACACCTATTGGAATGATGTATTCTCCCTCAGGCACTTCACCTTTATCTCCGTACATTTTTTCAGATTCCAAAAAAACAACAGGGTCATTGTCACGAATTGCTGCCTTAAGAAGTCCTTTTGCATCTGCTGGGCATGAAGGCGTGATCACTTTTAATCCAGGAACATGCGCATAAAACGCTTCAAAACTTTGAGAATGTGTAGCACCTAATTGTCCTGCAGGGCCATTTCCACCACGAAACACGATTGGGCAATTATATTGTCCGCCCGACATTTGTAACATTTTAGCAGCTGAATTAATTATTTGATCCGCGGCAAGAATAGCAAAATTCCAAGTCATGAATTCTACGATAGGCCTTAAGCCATTCATTGAAGCACCAACTGCAATACCTGAAAACCCTAATTCAGCGATGGGAGTATCAATTACTCTTTTCGGTCCGAACTCATCCAACATTCCCTGCGACACTTTATAGGCACCGTTATATTCAGCGACTTCTTCACCTAAGAGAAAAACACGTTCATCCCTTCTCATTTCCTCGTTCATGGCTTCTCTAAGCGCCTCTCTGAATTGAATTGTTTTCATAAAAACTAAATTAAGACTGCAAATTTAATAACTTTTAATCGATTCCCACTACTTGAATTACGCCACCTTCAACTTGCCTAATTTTGTATTCACAAATTGAGCTTGCGCATAGGCAATATCAATGTGTAGCGCCTTTGATTTACTTGATGGCAAATCATACATCGCGTTCATTAATATCGCTTCACAAATCGATCTTAAGCCTCTAGCTCCAAGATTAAAAGCTGCTGCTTTATCGACAATAAAATCAAACACCTCTTTATCAAAGGTTAGTTTTATACCATCCATCTCAAATAATCTAACAAATTGTTTGATCAGGGCATTTTTAGGTTCGGTTAAAATTCTTCTTAACGTTTCGGTACTTAGTGGTTCTAAATAGCTCAACACAGGAAAGCGACCAATTAATTCAGGAATAAGCCCAAAAGAGCGTAGATCGGCGGGAGAAATATTTTGCAACAGAGCATCAGCTTCGTGATAACCTTGGTCATCACTTGAAAAACCAATTGTTTGTCTATTAACCCGATTTGCAATAATTTTCTCAATACCATCAAAGGCTCCACCACAAATAAATAAAATATTTTTGGTATCGACTTGAATCATTTTTTGTTCAGGATGCTTTCTTCCTCCTTGAGGTGGAACATTAATCACAGCACCTTCCAATAATTTCAATAGCGCTTGTTGCACCCCTTCACCAGAAACATCTCTTGTAATGGAGGGATTGTCGCTTTTTCTAGCAATTTTATCAATTTCATCAATAAAAACAATTCCTTTTTGCGCCAAATCAACGTTATAATCTGCGGCTTGTAGTAAGCGCGATAAAATACTTTCAACGTCTTCCCCTACATACCCAGCCTCAGTTAACACGGTTGCATCCGCAATACAAAATGGGACATCCAACATTTTAGCGATTGTTTTAGCCAACAAGGTTTTACCTGTGCCAGTGCGACCAACCAATACAACGTTCGACTTTTCAATTTCAACCTCATCAAGATCAAGCGAACCTTCATTAAGCCTTTTGTAATGATTATATACAGCAACTGCCAGCACTTTTTTAGCAGCATCTTGACCAATAATATATTCATCCAAACCTTTCTTTATTTCGGTTGGCTTCAAAACTTTCGGTGCTAAGGAGGCATTGGGGTTAAGGCTGGTTTTTAGTTTTTGTTCCTCGTTAACAATATTAACGGCTTGCAATGCACAAGCGTCACAAATATGACCAGTTGCACCAGCAATTAATAAGGTAACATTTTTGCGATCAGCTCCACAAAAAGAACAATGCGCATCATTTTTAGCCATTACTATTTATTTAGGATTACGAAGTAAAACCTCATCCACCATACCATATGTTTTTGCTTCGCTTGCCGTCATCCAATAATCTCTATCAGAATCGGCAGAAACCTTTTTAAAGGATTGTTTTGAATGCAGGGCTAAAATATCATAGAGTTCTTTTTTCAACTTAAGAATTTCTCTTGTGGTAATTTCTATATCTGATGCTTGGCCTTGGGCGCCTCCTAATGGCTGATGAATCATGACACGAGAATGCTTCAGAGCACTGCGCTTTCCTTCTGCACCCGCACACAATAAAACAGCTCCCATTGAAGCAGCAATTCCAGTGCAAATAGTAGCAACATCTGGTCGAATGTATTGCATCGTATCATATATTCCTAGACCAGCATAAACTGAACCCCCAGGTGAATTCATATAAATTTGAATATCTTTTTTGGGATCAACCGATTCAAGAAAAAGTAATTGAGCATTTATAATATTGGCAACTTGATCATTAATGCCGGTACCTAAAAATATAATTCTGTCCATCATTAACCTTGAAAAAACATCCATTTGCGTCATATTCATTGGTCGTTCCTCTATGATATAAGGTGTCATAGAAGATTCTATGTAATGGTCAACACTCATGCTATTTAAGCCCATGTGCTTAGTTGCGTATTTTTTAAATTCATTATTATCGAACATACACTATCTATTTTTATTATGAAAGTCAAAATTAACCAATCTCAACGATACCTTTACCACAATACAATGTAAATTTGTTTCTTTTGAATAAAAAATGATGCTTCCAGACGAAATCAGGCATAAAAAAATCTTGCTTTCTCCATTAAATTGGGGTTATGGGCATTTATCTCGTTGCATTTCAATAATAGAACATTTATTAAAAAATAACAATGAACTTTATTTCGCCGGAAGAGAAGCTGATTTTGCGATACTCAAGCAGTATTTTAATGACGGAATTACCTACATCGAACATGCACCCTACCCTTTTGTTTTCAATGAAAATGGTTTTAGAATGCGTTACATTTGGCGCAACCTTATTCCAATATCGAGGCGCTACAGAAAAGAATTAACAACGGTTTCTAAGCTTATTAGTAAACATAGCATTGATGTAGTCCTTTCAGACCATCGGTATGGATTTCGATCCTCTACCTGTTGCTCCATCTTTATAACACACCAATGCAAACTGCCGATTAAGGGTATCTGGTTGCCAATACAATGGCTTCACCGCTATTTCATCAGGAAATTTAATTACATCTGGATTGTAGACGATGAAGAAAAACGATATGCCGGCGAGTTGTCTATCCCTTTGAATGCTAACTCCATTTACATCGGCATACAGTCTCGTTTTAAGCGACAACAGTTAGCAGAAGCAAAGCGAATAAAGGAAATAGAATGCATTCTACTAGTGAGTGGACCTGTGCCCTTTTCGAATAAACTAATCACTCACTTCACGGAAGGATTTTCTACAGAGAGCGATCCAAAGTTTATCATCGGTTCTGAAGACATTCTCGAGCGCCTGCCGGAAGCATTAAGACCATATTTTATATCAAACCACGATTGGCTAGCAGTTGACAAATTATTAATCAGCACAAAAAGACTAATGAGTTATTGTGGGTATTCCACCCTAATGGATGTGCAATTTCTTGAGTGCGAAATCAATTTTATTGCCACCGAAGGACAATTGGAGCAAAATTATTTAATGAGTAGAACGAAAAAAGCCTCGGCTATTAACCGAGGCTTTTAAATTAGTAGGTAGGTTTAATTACTTAACAGCAGCAGAAAATGTTGCGTCGTTCATTAATTTCATAAATTCTCTATCTCTTCCTGCTTTTTCTTTCAAACCTGGGTTCTTTGCAAAAGCAGCTTTCAGGCAACTCACAACAGCATCAGCTCCTGCATTGCTTCTAGAAGCGATAATTGCTTTAAGATAATGGCCATCGGCTGATTCCTTATCTTGGCTAGCCGCAATTGTTTTACTCGCCTCATCCAATTGGTTAGCTAAAATTTGAGCTAAGGCCTTGTTGTAGGTTGCGCCCTTACCAAATCCACTAATCGCAGATGCATAATTTCCTTCTAGCACAGCAATTATAGCGTTGTTATAGGCCAATTGATCGGACTTATCTTTTACCTGAGCCAATAATTTTTTTGCTGTTGCACGATCACCATTTGACATAGCCACTCCGGCTAGGTTATTTTTTGACATGCCATTATCCATTAAGTTATTTGCTTTCTCTAGGCTTGCTTTTGCCTCAGACAATTTATTTTGCGTATATAAGATTGCACCTAAGTTATTATGAACGCGGTAATCAGATGGATAGGTACTTGCAGCCACTTGGTAAATTCTAGCTTTTTCATTTAAGTCGCTTACCAATTTTTCTGAAGTAAACAATAACTCTTCCACTGTTAACGAAGCTGGATTTGAGCTTGATGCTGAAAGCAATTCGCTGTCTGTCCATCCATTTTCAGTATAATTAATCGTAATTTCCGACCTTCTGATCATTGGGAATACTTCCTTTTCTAATTCTGTCCAAGTTTTTCCTAAAGTGATCATTTGTTTTTCTCTTTCTGCGGGATCATTAGACATTTGAATAACGCGCAGGATAAGATCTTTGTCAGACTCACTAATTGAACTCGTGAATGATAATTGCTTTTGAAAACCTTCAAAATCCTCTCCTAATCCGACTAATCTATACGTCGATGAATCTTTGAAAGAAGTAATTTTTGCTTTTGACAATAAATCCATAAAAGATTTACGGGCCATTTTTGATCTTTCTAAAGATAAGGCTGTATTTTTATCTTCTTCACCATCAGGTGATGCGTAACCATTAAGCCCTATTGAATTGATGGTAATTTTATTATTTTTTAAGGCCTCTGTTATCCAAGTAACTAAATCAACAACATCTTTGTCAGTTAATTCTGAAGGTCGAACAGTTGATGAACCTTTTTGAAAATTAATTTGTGCAGAAACGGATTTTTCATTTGAGCGAACTAATTTATCGCTTGTATAAAGCATCATGAATTGAGGGCGAACCAAAAGCGGCGTAATAACTGTCGCATCAGCAATTTTGGTTTCCGGAAGTTGGTCTTTTTCTTTTGCTCCTTTAAAAATCTTTCCAGTCAATTTCAATTCTGAAGCTTCCATAGAAGGATCATAAGCCACAACTTCTTCAAAAGTAGCAGTGCCCCCTGGTTTAAACGTAATCGTTTGACCATTAGCTGTTGCTTTTTCCCCTTGAATTATCCAAGTTGCAAGTTTTGCTTTCCCTAAGGTTGGGGTAATTTCGACTTTAGCTTTTTTCTTTATTCCTTTTTCAGGAATAACTACCGAAACGGAAACCTTTACATTATCACCATGTAATTCCAATGGATTTGGAGTAACGGTATAGGTTACATCTTTTAGTAAATCACAACTAGACATAACGATAGAAAGTAAACCAACTAAAGTTAAATTTAAAGCATTAAATTTCATAATATTATAATTTAAAAACGAGTTCAAAACTAAGTATAAATATTTAAACCAAAAAATATTGCTTATTTTATTTGCGGCAGCAGATCATTCGATTTAATTTAGAGGAGCTCGTTCATTCATAATTTCTAATAGCGGAACTCTAACATAATCCCTAAAGAAAATCATGGGATGAGGAATAACTAGACGTTCTGTAGCAATTTTTTCATCATTAAAAAATAATATATCAATATCAATCTTTCTATCCTTATAATCGCCACATGATTTATCGGTTCTTCCCAAGCTCCTTTCTATTGCTTCGGTTGCGTCTAAAAGATCAAAGGCAGCCATTTTTGTTTCCAGCTTAACAACTAGGTTCACGAATTCATTCTTTGAAGAGAACCCGTCGGGTTTAGAGTAAAAGTAAGCAGAACACTCTTTAACAGGTCCTATTTCTGAAGAAATCAGATTAATTGCATCTTGTAAATTTCTTTTTTTTTCGCCTAAATTACTCCCCAAACCAAGGTAAACGAGATTTATTTTTTTGTCCATTCAATACTATTAACAAACTTAAGTAAATCAACTTTGAGGTAATCATTTGTCTGTTTTAAGCTATCATAATTGGGTCTACAATTCAATTCCACTTCACCCCAAACAAAATTGGAGCTTGAATCGGTTAAATAAAATTGATAGTTTACGGCCGTATTCCCTTTAAAATTAAAAAACGTCCCAAAAACATTTCTGTTAAAATCAATAATATTCTCAAAATCTATTCGATCGGCCATTATTTTATGAAACTCTTTCTCTTTATGCGCAGAACTAATTAAAGTAGCTAATGAATCTTTGGTGTCAAATTTTCGATAGAGCAAGCGGAGCGTTCCATTAATCGGTCCCAGATCAATCTCTTGGGTAAATTGCCCCTTTTCATCTGTTTTAGAGTCCTTTAGGGTAAATATATCAGCAGCTTTAACCTTAAAAATACCGAAAGCTGCATCATCATGGTATTGATGTTCCGGGAAATTCGCCCTAAGATAAGTCCGTGGTTTAGGTATAGCATTGGGTGATTCAAAAAAGGCAATTAAAAAGTTTGCAAAGTAGAAGAGCATGACCAACTCAAACAATAAAACAACAAGATTCAATTTGACAACAAATGCTGTTTTTTTTAACATTATTTCTTATTGATTAAAACTTTAACAAGTTTAACCCTTCTTTTATCTGAGGATTCAACCACTAATTTGAAATTTCCCTTTGAAATAAACTCATTATTTTTCATAATCCTACCAGATTGTTCGTTGATAAACCCCCCGATTGTTTCGGCATCACCCTTACATGATTCGAATTCCTTGCCATCGGTTCCTAAAATTTTATAAAAATCATTAAGGGTTGTTCTTCCTTCGAAAATAAAGGTAAAATCATCAATTTTTTCGAAAGATATTTCGTCATCATCAAATTCATCGGTAATATCCCCAACTATTTCTTCCAGAATATCCTCCAAAGTTATAAGTCCAGACGCCCCACCATATTCATCAACAACGACGGCTAAATGCATTTTCATAGTCCTAAATTCCTG
>CANJLG010000035.1 GCA_947475095.1 Flavobacteriales bacterium | reverse complement strand
TTTTGTTGTGGTATAATAGCAAAAGGAAGTCCTAATGGTGTCGGTATTCCCTTTATCCATAAATTCATTGGGCCTGTTACGATGCGTTTTTCCGGAATCATAACTGCTTTTGATAATTGAAAATGATAATGAGGATCTTCTAAATCACAGGTTGTTAACCGACCCTTCTTCAAGTGAATTTCATCATTAGGGTATCGTTTAGCTTCTCCCATATTAAAATAAAATTCATCTTGCTTAATAGCGAGCTCTTCAATATAGCCTTTTTCCGTTTTTGTGTTGTACCGCATCCGCAAACAAACAATCGATTCTTGCCCATCGCTAAAGGCAGGAAGCTCTTGTTTAGCGCCGTTCTTATCCACTCGGTAGCTCGCCTGAACCTCATTCGCATTCAGGTCAATTAGGATGTAACCAGCAGTCAATTTAATGTCCCCCATTTCCACTCTTGCATTTCCGAATAAATGAACTTTTCTTTCCTTTACATCATTAAATATTGAATCATTTGCGGAATATAAAATGATGTCGGTAATACTAGAATCATTTATTGAAAGGGATTGCTTATTTGTTGCGTTTTGTGCCCTACTATAAAAGGACATTTGCATTATTAACAATGTATAGAAGATAAGTCGGTAATGAGATTTAATTATGATCAATTAATTAAATTTATATTTGTAAAGGATGCTTGCTTTGATACAAATTTACCAAAATTCGTTATGTCGGCAATGAACGTTTTTATTAAACCTTTATTTATGTGCCTTGCCCTTGCCGCGATGTTGGCAGGGCCTAGTTGTTATTGCCAATCTAAAAACTCGGAGAAACAGGTAATTAGTACTGTTGTGATTGACGCTGGGCATGGCGGAAAAGACCCTGGCTGTCATGGCTCTTTCGCACAGGAAAAAGTGGTTTGTTTGGCAATGGCTCTTCGCTTGGGAGAATTGATTAAGGCGAAATATCCCAAAGTGAATGTTGTATACACTCGGAACAAAGACGTATTTGTCGAGTTATATGAAAGAGCCAATATTGCAAATAAAGCAAATGCTGATTTATTTATTTGCATTCATGCTAATGCAGGAAGTACCTCTGCTTATGGAACTGAGTCTTATGTCTTGGGTTTACATCGAACAGAGTCACAGCAAAAAGTGGCAGAGATGGAAAATGCAATAATTAAGCTAGAAGATGATAAAGGTGCCAAATATGGGGGATTTGATATGTCTCCGGATGCAATTATTGGTATTCAATTACAAATGTCAGTCAACCTTGATAATTCGATTCGTTTTGCAGAATTTCTCCAAAAGGAATTTAAAAGAATTGGAAGACATGATAGGGGGGTTAAACAAGCGGGTTTTTTAGTTTTATACAAAACAACAATGCCTTCTGTATTAATTGAAACAGGTTTTCTACCTAATCCAACGGAGGAGAAGTTTATTGGGAGCGCTGATGGACAAGAAAAAATGGCGCAGTCGATGCTAACGGCATTTACAAACTATAAAAATGAAATGGAAGGGGTGTTCAATAAAATTCAAGAAGATAAAACGCCCGAGCAGACTAAAAATGAGGTTGTGCCTAACAACAGTTCCAATCAAATTTCAAACACGCAATTGTTTTTTAGTGTGCAAATCGCTACGTCAGATAAGAAGCTTTCTTTAGGTACGACAATTTATAAGGGCCTAGATGTGAAAGAATATTATCAAGATAATTTATATAAGTATTATTCAGGATGTTTTGTTAATGACTTAGATGCCGCTAAAAATTATAAAGTGGAATTACAAGAGAAAGGATTTAAAAACGCTTTTGTTATCGCTTTCTTGGGTGGAGAGCGCATTAGTATCGAAAAAGCTATTAAATTAGCAAAAAATTAAAGCATTGAGATATACTAAAGAATTAAAGGCGGGTTTTTTTTCTGTTTTAGCCATTGTTACTATTATTCTTGGCGTCAATTTTCTTAAAGGAAATAGTTTTTTTGGGGGAGATCAAATTTTTTACAGTTATTTTGAAAATTCTGCCCAATTACAGCCAGCAAGTAATGTTACCTTAAATGGAGTTACTGTTGGAAAAGTGATTTCTGTCGAATATTCTCCAAATATTTCTACTAAAAATAGGGTCAAGGTAACATTCAGTATTCAAGAAAAAAACATAGTGTTGCCAATGGGAACAGTTATTGAAATTGGCTCGCTTGATTTATTGAATAAGGGCTTGCTTATCGTAATGCCACAAACTCCATCAAAAGGTAATTATAAGGCCGGAAGCACCTTGCCAGGCAGAATTACTACGGATGTGTTGTCCCAAGTAAAAGCATATGCAGATCCGATTTATAAAAAATTACAGGTGATGATGTCCTCCATAGATAAAATGGTTAGTTCCATATCTTCCTTTTGGGACAAAAGTGCTACTACAGAAATTGAACAAAGTTTTAAGGAAATTAAATTAGCGATAAGTCGTTTCGGTATACTTGCATTAGAAATTCAACAATTTGTTGGGGAAGAAAAATTGCAGTTTGAACGAATTATGTCTAATGTTGAAAATATTACGCTGAACATTAAAAAAAGTAATGAGCAGATAACAACTATAATTGGTAATCTAAAGACTGTTTCCGATGAGTTAGTTACAGCAGATTTTAAAGGAGTAATTAATGAGGCGAATTCAACCTTGAAAAAAATAAACCTCATATTGGATAATACGATCGAAGGCAAAGGTACACTAGGAAAATTAGTGCACGACGAAAAATTATACAACGAGTTAGTTGAATCAAATAATAAGTTGCAAGAATTAGTGGATGACATTGAAAAGCATCCAGAACGCTATGTGACAATTTTTGGGCGCAAAAATAAAGGGATACTTTTAAATAGTACCCAAGAGAAAAAGCTTACTAATCTGTTAGATTCTTTGCCAAATTGATATGCTATCAATAGTTGTTTTTATTTCTTTGTTTGTTTTCTCAACGGGGCTGTTCTTGCTCAATGCTAATAAAATTCGAAAAAATATTCGCTTAGGAAGAGTTGTAAATCGATCAGATAAGCCTTTAATAAGGCTAAAAACAATGGTAATGGTCGCTCTTGGACAAAAGAAAATGTTCAATCGGCCTATTGCGGCTTTCTTACACTTGGCATTATATGTAGCGTTTGTTATAACTCAAATTGAATTACTTGAAATTATAGCCGATGGTATAACAGGGAATCACAGAATGTTCTATTTCTCGCTTGGTGATTTTTATGTCTTTATGGTAAGTTTTATTGAGATTCTTTCAGTGCTGGCTTTTGTCGCAACAATCGCCTTCTTATGGCGCCGTAACATGCTTTCTTTGCCTCGGTTTAATAAAAATGAATTGCTAGGTTGGCCCAAAAAAGACGCTAATCTGATTCTTATAATGGAACTGGTGCTTATTGTTTTTATTCTTACCATGAATGGGACGGATGAGGTACTTTACAATCGGGGTGGTTCTTATGTTGATTTTTCAAAAGGCAGTTTTGGATTTTCAATCTCTGCTTGGCTAGGCCCCTTAGTATTCGATTCTTTTAACGTGGAAACCTTGCGTATTTTTGAACGCATCGGTTGGTGGGGACACATTTCCATGGTGTTCTTATTTCTGAATTATTTACCGTATTCTAAACACCTTCATGTTCTCTTGGCTTTCCCAACTACTTATTTTTCAAATCTTCAAGCAAAAGGTAAGTTTTCTCATATGAAATCGGTTGAAAATGAAGTTAAGTTAATACTCGACCCTAACGCAATACCCCCAGAAAGTGATGCGCCCCCAAGCCGCTTCGGAGCCAAAGATGTTGCCGATCTAACATGGAAAAATCTTCTGGATGCTTATTCTTGCACGGAATGTGGACGTTGTACGGATGTTTGCCCGGCTAATAATACCGGTAAGTTATTGTCTCCTCGTAAAATCATGATGGATACGCGTGATCGCTTGGTTGAAGTTGGCGAATTGAAAAAGGGAGAAGTGGATAATAAATCCTTGCTCGGTGATTATATTTCGCCTGAAGAATTGTGGGCATGTACCTCTTGTAACGCTTGCGTAGAGGCTTGTCCAATCAATATAGATCCGCTGGCTATTATCATTGATTTAAGAAGAAATTTAGTGATGGAAGAGTCGGCAATGCCTTCTGAGTTAGCAGGAATGTTAACGAATATTGAAAATAATGGTGCGCCTTGGCAATTTTCACAAAGCGATCGATTAAATTGGGCAAATGAAGAATAATGCAGTGGCAGATAATTTAATGGAAAGGATTAATGGGAGATTCACCTCATTGATTGAGAAAAGTAGTAATATTCAAGTTTTTGAAGAGTAAGTTATGCGTTTGAACGTTCCCACAATGTCTGAAATGATGGCCAAAGGAGAAACTCCGGAAATTCTTTTCTGGGTTGGTTGTGCCGGAAGTTTCGACGACCGTGCTAAGAAAATAACCAAGGCCTTGGTGAAAATATTAAATCATTGTAAGGTGAGTTTCGCTGTTCTTGGAACGGAAGAATCTTGTACCGGTGATCCTGCGAAAAGAGCCGGAAATGAATTTACTTTTCAGATGCAGGCTATGATGAATATTCAAGTGCTCGATGGCTATGATGTTAAGCGGATCGTAACGGGTTGCCCGCATTGTTTTAATACGCTGAAAAATGAATATCCTGAATTGGGCGGAAAGTATGAAGTCATTCATCACACTCAATTAATTCAAGACTTAATCAATACCGGAAAGCTGGGCTTAGAAGGAAGTCAAACGTATAAAGGAAAAAAAATTACCTTCCACGACCCTTGCTACTTGGGCCGAGCCAATGATGTGTATGAGGCGCCTAGAGCCTTAATTGAGAAATTAGACGCCGAATTAGTGGAAATGAAACGATGTAAAACCAATGGCTTATGCTGCGGTGCTGGTGGCGCTCAAATGTTTAAAGAGGCAGAAAAAGGAAACAAAGAAATTAATATAGAACGTACCGAAGATGCACTTGAATCGAATGCTGAAATCATTGCTACAGGGTGCCCTTTTTGTAATACGATGATGACGGATGGCATAAAAAATTTCAATAAGGAAAATGATATTCAAGTGCTAGATGTAGCCGAACTTATTGCCAATGCAGCCGAACTTTAACACTCTTTTTCCAGCATTGCCAGATGATAGTCGCGTGTGGCTTTATCTTGCTGATAGGCCCATGGACAAAAGCGAAGAGGAATGGTTCAACGCGGAGTTAGGCTTGTTCTTGAATTCTTGGTCGGCTCATAATAAACAGTTGCAGTGCGATGGTGTTGTCTTGTTTTCGCAGTACATTGTTCTTGTTGTAAACGAAGGGTTTGAGAAAGCTTCCGGATGCTCAATTGATTCGTCAACGCATTTTATGAAAAAAGCGGGAACAGCCCTCAATATTGATTTTTTTAACCGCTTGTTTGTTTTGCAATTGGAAGGCGATTCTTGGATTAGAAAGCCATACTCGATTGCTAAAACGGGAACTTTCTTGACGCCATTCATTCAAACATTAGGCGAATTAAAAAATCAGTGGTTCCAATCGTAAGACTTGACAGAAGCTTCGGTACGCTTCGATAGAAGTATCTCTCGACTCCGCTCGATTCACTTAAAGGGCATCGAGACCCACCTTACCCAAAACTCACTTTCAACAGGGAGACGAATTATTTTCGGCCTTGAATTTAATGGTTTTTACTTCTGAAATGAAACTGTTAATTTTTAAAATTTCTGCAAGAACATTTTTGAAAAATGTCAGTTTCAGAAAGGAGTGAAAATTTACGCCGCGGCGGACGCAACGAGTTATAGGTAATTTTAAAACTATGATTTGCGTCCGCCAGGGCGGAAAAATAGAAATTCAGCGCCTTGATTTTTTCGTTCTTTTGTACTTGTGCTGAGCTTGCCGTAGTATCAAGACAAAAGGACAAAGAAAATAAGGTCCGATTTTTATCGGACAATAATGAAAAATTAGTGGTTCCAATCTAAAACAAAAACAGCAAAAAAAAAAAAAAGGGACCTAAGCCCCTTTTAAATCCAAAATTCGTTTGTTTTAGCTGTTTCTTCCAACTACAATAATAGCATGGATAATTCCTGGCAGAACGAATAAGAAACATAATAAAAGATTGATTACAACAGCTGTAACATCCCAGTCTGTAGCTAAACCAACTGCTAAAAAAGGAATGAAAAAGCATAAAACATACAGCAAAATGGTTGGGACTTCGTCTTTAAGTGCTTTTTTAACCAACTTAGTTGAAGCCATCGTCTTTTTTGCACTAGCTACTTCCTTTGAGCTAGTAGCTTTAGGGGCACGTATTGCCTTGTTAACTTTTTCTATTTTTGTTGTATTAATTGTCTCACTTTCTGGTGAATTAACTTCGTTGGTAGTATTTTCTTCAACTAATAATGAAGTTTCATTTGACTCATTTAAAGTAACATCATCAACAGAAATTGCGATGCTGTTGTTTACTGAAGGTGCCTTTGTGGTCTTAGGGCTTACCACAGCAATCTCTTCTGCTGCTTCTGAAGAAACAACATCTTGTTTTTCCTTCTTATCTTTTTTGAAAGAACCAAGGTTATTATTCCATTCTACGTTAAAGCCTTTCTGATGAAGTCTTTTTTCAATTGAACATGAGCTGATGGCAAAA
Organism: Flavobacteriales bacterium; assembly: GCA_947475095.1. GTDB lineage: Bacteria > Bacteroidota > Bacteroidia > Flavobacteriales_D > Crocinitomicaceae > UBA952. The sequence goes on along the minus strand of CANJLG010000035.1, from coordinate 14,519 downwards.
CCAACAAGCAAAACGGCAAGCAATAATTTTTTCATAATTAAATTTTTAGTTAATAGTATTTCAAAAATAGTAATTAATTTAAATCGTTTTAAACTTTTTTAAACTTTTTTTAATTTCATGAAGCCACAATAAAATGAACACTGGTAATACCAAAACGACTAATTTATTATAGTACCAGCCTCTTGTAAAATCAAACTATATAGCATGTTGGATTGCCCTGGTGATTTTTATATAAGTGTCTCTCGACTTCGCTCGATTCACTTAAAGGGCATCGAGCGAAGTCGAGAGGCACGGTATCCAAGTTTTATTTCAACAGGATAGTTGTCTATTCAAAAAATAATCCTTAACTTAAAATTAAATATAACATCATGATGGATAAAGTGTGGAAAATAAAACCTGCGCCAGCACCTAAGCTGGTCAATGAATTATCAAGCTTACTAAACGTAAATAATAGAATAGCAACTCTTTTAATTCAAAGAGGAATTACGGATTACCAAAAAGCCGAACGGTTTTTTAGACCCAAAAAAGAACACCTCCACGACCCTTTTTTAATGAAAAACATGGCTAGTGCTGTTGAGCGTTTAGTCATGGCCTTGGAACACCAACAAAAAATACTTATTTACGGCGATTATGATGTTGACGGAACCACTGCCGTAGCACTGATGTATGCCGCGCTTAAGCCTCACCATGATGCAATCGATTTTTATATTCCGGATCGTTATCAAGAAGGGTATGGACTCAGTGAAATAGGGGTGAGGTGGGCAAAAGAAAATGGCGTAGAATTACTCATCACCCTAGATTGTGGCGTGAAAGCGCTTAGTCAAATTCAATTGGCTGTCGAACTAGGAATAGATGTCATCGTGTGCGATCATCACGAGCCAGGAGAATTGCTACCGCTTGCTCTTGTCCTGGATCCTAAGCAAAAGGATTGCCCTTATCCGTTTAAAGAATTGTCGGGTTGTGGTGTTGGATTTAAGCTCATGCAAGCCTTATTTTTTACTCAAAAATGGGATGATGAACGATTGTTTCAAAACCTTGATTTGTTGGCCTTAAGCATCGCTGCGGATATTGTTTCCATAACAGATGAAAATAGGGTGCTGGCTTTTCTTGGGCTTAAAATAGTCAATGAAAAACCGCGCAGAGCATTCTCGGAATTATTGTCATTAGCCGCTAAAAAAGGCCCTCTTACGCTCACGGATTTAGTTTTTATTATTGCACCTAGAATTAATGCCGCAGGACGATTGAGGTCGGGTAGGACGGCAGTTCAATTAATGATTGAAGAAAATAGTGCGCTTATTCAAGATTTAGCGAAAGAAATTAATCAGGATAACCTAGACCGCCGACTTTTAGACAAACAGATGACGCAAGAAGCGTTGCAATTAATTGCCGAGGATCTTTCTTTTGAAACAAAATCTGCTACGGTTGTTTTTAATCCCAAATGGCACAAAGGTGTCGTGGGTATCGTAGCCTCAAGGTTGATTGAAACGCACTTTAAACCGACCATCGTACTAACAGAGTCAAATGGTGTGATTTCTGGCTCCGCAAGAACGGTTAATAATTTTGATCTTCACGAAGCATTGATTAAATGCAGTGATTTATTAACGCAGTTCGGTGGGCATACCCATGCCGCAGGATTGTCATTGTTACCTGAAAATTTGATTGCTTTTTCCGAGCGTTTTGATCGCGTAGTTCGCGAATCCATTTCCGACGAAGATAAAAACCCTCATCAAGCCATAGATGCAATGCTTAGCTTAGAGGAGGTCTATTTACCGGGCGAACCTTTGTTAAAAATTCCTAAATTTTATAGGGTGCTAAGTGAATTTGAACCTTTTGGCCCCGGAAACATGAAGCCTGTTTTTTGGATGCAAAATGTCTATTCTCACAAGATTTCGGTGCTGAAAGAGGCACACTTAAAATTGAGGGTGAAACAAGAAAATACGGATCTGATGTTAGATGCAATAGGATTTGGCTTAGGTAATAAAGAAACCATTGCAGCTTTTGGCTTGCCCTTTAGTATAGCCTGTACGTTTGATGTGAATGTTTTTAGGGATGTTTCTACGCTTCAGTTAATGATTAAAGATATAAAGTCAAGTGATTTGTAATTAATCGTTTACCCTCTGATTATTTTTTGTAACCTTCAATAATGCCTTGTCGTAAAGGAGTTCGCTTTCAACAAAACAACAACAAACTTTACGACTATGAAATGTTACAAATTATCTTTCCCTTTAGCACTTGTATTTTCTCTTTTTAGTTATTTGAGCTGGTCTCAGTCCAATTCGTTTTGGATTAAAATGTCAAACCCAAAAGACTTGCAGAGTTCAGCATGGCAGGAATTTACGCAAACACTTTCAGTGTCTCGCGTGAGTCAAGCGCTTTCCAATAGCCGAAATACGGAATTGTTAAAAGTATATCAATTGGAATGTGCTTGTACTCAAGCACAACTTTCTGATGGTTTAAAGCGCTTTCAGTTGGCTTATGCTATCCTAGAGCCTGCACCAAAATACGAAGTCCTTTATTTACCGAATGATTTTTCAAATATTTTGGCGCCAGACTACAGCTTGTCTTTGATCAATGCGCCTCAAGCTTGGGATATCACTCACGGTAACGATAGTATTGCTATCGCCATAAGCGATCAAAACTTTACGCCTTCACACGAAGATTTAGAAGGCAAGGTGATTTATTATGATGTTACCAATACCTCCTCTCCAACTCACGGCACTGCAGTAGCAATCGTTGCTGCTGGAAAAACGGACAATGCATTGGGCCTCAGCTCTATTGGATTTAATTCCAAGTTGGCACTTTACAAAATGGATTACAACGATGTGCTTCTTGCAGCCTATAATGGAGAAAAGATTATCAATTTAAGCTGGACTTCGGGCTGCTTTTATAGTCAACTTCAACAAGATGTTATGACCGAAGTCGCATCAAAAGGAGCTTTTGTTATTGCTTCTGCCGGAAACGGAAACACCTGTGGTAGTGCCAATGCGCTCGTTTACCCTGCTTCTTATGGTCATGTGTTTTCAGTCACCTCGGTGGGTCCGACAAACAATCACGAACGTTACCTCGGAGATCCTACCTCAACTCATCAGCATAATGACTCGGTAGATTTGGCGGCACCTGGTTACGATGTGGCCATTTCTCCTGCACCGGGATGGTACCTTAATAGCAGTGGAACCTCTTTTGCAGCTGCTTATGTGAGTGGTACAGTTGCCCTGATGTTGGCAGCCAACGAATGCATTTCGAATTTGCAAATAGAATCAATTCTCAAATCAACTTCATTTCCGCTTGATGGATTAAATGTTGCTTACGCAGGGTTGATGGGCGCCGGAAGATTAGATGCTTTTCAGGCGGTTTCCGCGGCACAAAATTCCTTCACCCCTTTGAGTCCATCTGTGAGCACGAGTGACGGTTGCGAAGCAGGTGATGCTGCTATTTCAGTGAGTATTCAAGGCGGACAGGCTCCTTATAACATCAATTGGAGCAACGGATTTCAAGGATTGTCGCAAAATAATTTAGGTGCTGGCTCTTATTTTTTACATGTTGTGGATATTCATGGGTGTAGGTTAGATACCTTGGTTGTTTTAGCTGATGTAACGCCGCCCAACTACAGCGCAATAAGTGCAAATCCAACTTGTTCTGACAGTGAGAATGGAATGATTCAACTGAATATATTGGATGCTAACGTAACTGTTGTCTGGTCTCAAGGGGCTATGGGTCCTGTTGTTAATCTCCTCTCAGCGGGGAATCACCAGGCTTTTTTACACTACGGTGCAAATTGTGTGGATTCGTTGTCCTTTACCCTAACGGCGCCACAACCTATACAAGTGAATGCGGTGTTGTCGCCATTAACAGCCTCTAATTTAGGTGCCATTGACCTCACCGTTTCGGGTGGAACAGCTCCTTACAGTTTTATGTGGAATAATAACGCAAGTAGCGAGGATCTGCAAGCTCTGAATGCGGGCACATATACACTGTGGTTAACGGATGCGAATGGCTGTGCTTTCGAAGGCTCTTATGTACTAGAATCAATCAATGATATTCCTACAGAAGCAGAGGTTTTGGAACTAGTGCTATCTCCCAATCCTAATAACGGTGTGTTCAATGTAGTAGGTCAAGAAGGTATGTTTTACCATGCCGATTTACACGATGCTTTTGGAAGAAAGATTTGGGCCTCCGATTTTAATGGACAAACAACGGTGGAAACAGAATTAAAGCCGGGAGAATATTTTCTCTCTATACAAGGTTTGAATGCCGTTAAAGTATTTAAAATGATCCGTTTATAGATGCTTTACGCCTCTAATAAATAGGTGATAAAATGAAACAATAAAATGATTGAATGGTAGAAAATAAATAAAATAAATTATCGGTGAAAACCCTTTTTTAATAATTGAATCTATGTGAATGTTAATGTGGTGGACACCACTCAAATAGGTAAATTAAATTTAATGCGTAAAAATGATTAGAATTTAAATCAACTCCTTATGAAAAATTTACGTTTATCCTTTATTTTATTGGCTTTAGTCACCATAATAAGTTTCTCTTCAAGTATTATTAACCAGGTTTATGCTCAAAACTGTACCCATTACATCCAATTACGGGATACTTATGGTGATGGATGGAACGGAAATTATGTTTCTGTATCCGTGAATGGAGCAACCGTTTTAAGTAACATAACCTTGAGTAGCGGCTTAGGGCCAGTTACCTATTCTTTTCAAGCAAGTAATGGATCTACCATAAGGGTTTGGATGTCTATTACTGGAAGTTGGACATCTGAGTGTCTCACCCAAATTTTTAATACGTCAATGGGCGCTATAACAGGTCAGCTCGGTATTACAGGTGGAGGACCAACATCGGGCGGTACTGTCAGTACTGGTCAATGTGCTAGTTCAGCGCCTTCGGCGCCTTCAGCGATTACAGCTTCTCAGGCCACCTTATGTGGTTCTGGTCAAACTTCTCAGCTCACAGCCCAAGGTGCAGTGGGTACCGTATATTGGTACACCGGCAGTTGTGGTGCCACATACATTGGTACCGGAAATCCAATTACAGTTTCCCCAAGTACCACCACCACATACTATGCTCGAAACTACAACAACAGTCAATTCAGTTCAACTTGTGCATCTTTTACTGTAGCCGTTTCATCTCCAACAGCCAACCCAACGGCATCGGGCGCAACTATTTGCGGAGGCAATACCACTACTTTAACGGCATCTTCGTCTCAAAATTACGCTTGGTACACTAACTCAAACGGCACCGGGCAAGTGGGAACAGGCTCATCTTTTACCACTCCCACACTTAATTCCAATACAACGTATTACGTTCAAGGCTTTGGATCAGGTGGTTCCTCAACGAGTCAAACGTTCACTTACACAGGTGGCATGCAAACCTGGACTGTGCCATCGGGCGTAACTCAGGTGACTTTCGACGCAGAAGGTGCTCAGGGAGGATCAACGACTTCCCCTTACTCAAATGCTGGCGGTTTAGGTGGTCGTATTCAAGGTACGCTCACTGTAACTCCAGGTCAGGTGTTAAATATATTTGTTGGTGGGCAACCTTCATCCAATACTAGTGGGTATAATGGCGGTGGCAATGGAGGAGATGGAACTTATGCAAAAGCGGGTGGTGGAGCTACAGATGTACGCATTGGTGGAACGGCCAATTCAGATCGTCAACTTGTAGCAGGCGGCGGCGGCGGCGGCGGACTTAACTGTTCAACCGGTAATCAAGGTGGTGTTGGCGGTGGAACAACCGGTGGAACGGGTTATCAGTGTAGTAGTCAAAGTTCATATCCTGGAATTGGTGGAAACCAGTCAACTGGTGGTGCTAATCAAGGTGGTATGGGAACAGGAGGATCTCTTGGTCAAGGCGGTAATGGTTACAATCCATACGGCGGCGGCGGTGGCGGCGGTTATTATGGTGGTGGTGGCGCTAGTTATGGTGGTGGTGGTGGTGGTTCGTCTTGGGGAAGCAGCTCAACGGCCTCAGTAACGCATACCCAAGGTACGCGTTCAGGAAATGGAACCATTACACTAACTTGGGTTGGTGTTGGTTGCGCTTCGTCTGTGGTTGCGGTGGCGGTTAACGTTACTCCAGCCCCAACGGTAAGTGCAGGTTCTGCAGTAAGTTTCTGCTCGGGTACGGGTGGTGTAGCCTTAGCGGGTTCTGCAACAACGTCTTCCGGATCATTAACATATTCATGGTCTCCTTCAACTGGTTTAAGTTCAACTACGGTGTTAAATCCAACGGCGGCGCCTAATGCTAACCAAACGTATACACTGTCAGCTACAGCCAACGGTTGTACTAACACAAGTACTGTGGTTGTTACCCTGGCGAATACGCCTTCAGCGCCTTCTGTAACTGGTGCAACGATTTGTAATAATCAAACGGCAGCACTTTCAGCAAGTAGCTCGGGTAATTTGGTCACTTGGTATTCAAATTCAAATGGAACGGGACAATTAGGAACAGGGTCTTCTTTTACCACTCCAACCTTGAGTTCAACCACTACGTATTACGTTCGGTCATCTTCGTCCAATAATGGCACTCAAACTTACGGCTACACAGGCGCGGTTCAAACCTTTACGGCTCCGACTACTGGTACTTATGGTATAGATGTTTATGGTGCTCAAGGAGGAACAAGCAGCCAATATGCTGGCGGTTTAGGTGCTCGTGTTCAGGCTACTTATAACTTAACAGCTGGTCAAACCATCAATCTTTATGTAGGTCAACAATCAACTAACGCAACAGGAGGTTGGAACGGTGGTGGAAACAGCGGTGGAAACGGTCGAGGTGGAGGTGGAGCGAGTGACATTCGTATTGGTGGAACTGCGTTGAGCAATAGAGTAATTGTTGCTGCCGGAGGTGGTGGTGGAGGTTTAGGTTCATCTGGTTACACGGGAAGTGCCGGTGCAGCAGGTGGAACGACCAATGGAGACAACAGTACTTCAAGTAGTGGTGGAGGCAGTTACGGAAATGGCGGTACGCAAACAGGTGGAGGTGCATCTTCTGGCTGTTGTGGAACTGGAACTTCGGGTTCTTTGGGTCTAGGAGGTAATGGACAAAACGGTTCAGGTTGTGGTGCCTATACTGATGGCTATGGCGGCGGTGGCGGCGGTGGATACTACGGCGGTGGCGGTGGTGGAAACTGTGGCGGTGGTACCGGTGGTGGAGGTGGATCTTCATACATTGTAGGATTGTCGAGTGTAACTGCTACAGCGGGAGTTAGAAGTGGTAATGGTCAAATTATCATAACTTGGACGGCCTCAGGAGGATGTTCCTCTTCAGTGGTGCCAGTAGTGGCTACGGTAACCCAGCCTACTCAACCTGCGGTAGCGAATGCAACTATTTGTTCGGGTCAAACAACTTCTTTGGTCCCTTCAGGTGGTTCAAGTTTTGCATTTTATTCCAATTCTAACCTAACAGGGTTTTTAGGAATGGGCACGTCTTATACTTCACCTGCCTTAACGGCTAATACTACGTACTATGTTACCACTACTCAGGGTAGTACAGGTTATCCAAATGGTGCAGGTGGTACTTTCAATTACAGTTCAGGAGCAAGTAATTCTCAAATTGCACAAGCGGCTTGCGAATCAGTATATGGCGTAGGTCAATGTAACACTGGGGCATGTGGTGCTTTCACTTATTGGAAAGCAACTGCTCACGTGAGTTGTGACTGTAATAAAGCGCCAGGTCAATATGAGTTTATCTATTCAAATACAGGATATAGTGGTGTTGGAGACGATTATGGTGGGGCAGCTACTAGTGTAGCAGGAATGCAGTTATTTACTCGTGTGAAAGCTGCTTCGGGTTGTACTTCTAACTCTTGGAACTTGGCTCAAGCCAATTTAGGCACAGGCTTTTCTGGATGTCAAAGTTCTCCTGTAGCCGTATCTGTTACGGTTAATCCAGCTATTACTGTATCAGCAGGAACCAATACAACCATTTGTACTGGATCAAGTACGAACTTGGCTGGAACAGCATCCGGGTCAGGAAATATTACCTATTCTTGGTCTCCTTCAACGGGATTAAGCTCAACAACTATAGCTAATCCAACTGCAACGCCTAGTGCGAATCAAACTTATACTTTAACGGCTTCGGCAAACGGTTGTTCAGCTACTAGTACGGTAGCGCTTACTGTTGCGAATCCACCGTCAACACCATCTGTTAGCGGAACCACTATTTGTAACAACCAAACAGCGACCTTGACGAGCAGCAGTTCTGGGAATACCATCGTTTGGTACTCAAATTCAAATGGTACAGGTCAATTGGGAGCAGGTAACTCTTTTACTACTCCAACGCTCACTAGCAGCTCCACATACTATGTTGGTGCTTCTTTGGGATCGTCAAGTTCTCAATTTGTGGTGAACTCTTTGGCCACTTCTGGCTCTTTTGTAACGGATCATGATAGTTACTCCGGCGATGACAGAGGAGGAATTGCTGTAACTCAACAATATTATTATTATGTAGGTGATAACTATACAGTTAGGTATGATATGCCAGCCTTAAACAATCCTGTGTCTTACACGCGTAGAGATGGAATTTTTAGTGATTTGGGTGGAAATGGAACGATGTATACATTGTGGAATGGTTCTTCTGATCCAGTTGGTGGTTCTTTTACAGTAACCTCAGTAAGGACGTTGAATGCTGACCTTTCCTTTGGTTCAACCACTATTCCTCTAAGTACTACCTTTACCATGAATAGTGGGGCAGCGATTTTTGCAGGGGTGAATAATGTTATTTTATTTACTGGTGCATCTGGATCTCCCGCAAATACCTATTTCAAAGTGGCGCTCCCTTCAGGGACAGTTACCAATCTAGGTGCTTCTGCCTTAACTTATCAAGGATCTGAAAACTGGGCAGTTTGGGGAATTTCTGAATTTGATGGTACCGATAATAGAATTGTCTATGTAACGAACTCTACAACTATAAGTAGGAAGAATTTAACCTCTAATGCCGTGTCTACAGTTCAAAGCTATTCAAGCTTAAGCGACATGGCTTGTATTACATATGCTCCATGGTATAACAGATGGTATTGGCATCACGAGGGTGGTTCTCAGTTTGGAGGATCATCAGAAACGGCAGGTTACTGCAACGGTACGCATACCTTAACCACGGCATCTACTTCTACATGTGTTTCTGCAGTGACTCCCGTAACGGTAACCGTTACGCAACCGGCTCAACCTACGATTTCAAACGCAACTATTTGTTCAGGTCAAACAACTGCCCTTACGGCATCTGGTAGCAGCTATTATGGTTGGTATACCAATTCTAATATGACTGGACTAATCGGAACAGGAACTTCCTACACGACACCCGCATTGACGGCAAATACTACTTATTATGTTACAAGTGCGACTGGAAATCTTGGATATCCAAATGGTGCAGGCGGTGTATTTACTTACAGCTCTGGAGCCTCTAATTCTCAAATTGCACAAGCGGCTTGCGAATCTGTATACGGTGCAGGTCAATGTAACACAGGGGCATGTGGTTCTTTCTCTTATTGGAAAGCAACTGCTCACGTGAGTTGTGACTGTAATAAAGCGCCAGGTCAATATGAGTTTATCTATTCAAATACAGGATATAATGGTGTTGGAGACGATTATGGTGGGGCCAGCACGAGTGTAGCAGGAATGCAGTTATTCACTCGAGTGAAAGCTTCTTCGGGTTGTAATTCTAACTCTTGGAACTTGGCTCAAGCTAACTTGGGTGCTGGTTCTTCCTCAAATTGTCAAAGTACTCCTGTTGCGGTTTCCGTAACAGTGAATCCTGCCCTTACTGTATCCGCAGGAACAGGTTCTAACGTATGTTCTGGTTCGTCAGTAACTTTGAATGGTACTGCTAGTACGGCTTCAGGAAACATCAGCTATTCTTGGTCTCCTTCAACGGGCTTAAGTGCCACAAACGTAGCTACTCCTAGTGCTTCGCCGAATAGTACACAAACTTATACCCTCACGGCTACTGCTAATGGGTGTTCGGCAACGAGTACAACAACCTTAACGGTTAACCAAACGCCTGCTACTCCTACTGTTTCTTCAGCTTCAATCTGTGCTGGTCAAACAGCTGCTCTTACAGCTAGTGGATCAAGCAATTATGTGTGGTCTACCAATTCAAATGGAACGGGTCAATTAGGTAATAGTGCTAGTTATACTACACCAACGTTGAACGCTAATACTACGTATTATGTTCAGTCATCCACTCCTCAAAGTGGAACTCAAACTTTTGCTTACACAGGCGCGGTTCAAACCTTCACTGCTCCAGTAACTGGTGCATATGCTATAGATGTCTATGGTGCTCAAGGAGGGAACAGCAGCCAATATTCAGGCGGTTTAGGTGCTCGGGTTCAGGCTTCTTATAATTTAACGGCTGGACAAACCATCAATCTTTATGTAGGTCAACAACCAAGTAACGCAACAGGAGGTTGGAACGGCGGCGGAAACAGTGGTGGAAGCGGTCAAGGTGGAGGTGGAGCGAGTGACATTCGTGTTGGCGGAACTGCTTTAAGCAATAGAGTAGTTGTTGCTTCCGGAGGTGGTGGTGGTGGATTAGGTGCATCTGGTTATCCCGGAAGTGCTGGTGCAGCAGGTGGAACGACCAATGGAGACAACAGTGCTTCAGCTAATACTAGTTACGGTTATGGCGGAACGCAAACAGGTGGTGGTGCATCTACTGGCTGTTGTGGTGCTGGAACCTCAGGTTCTTTCGGTCAGGGTGGTGATGGACAAAATGGTGCAGGTTGTGGTAGTCCCTATGTTTCTGGTTGGGGCGGCGGCGGCGGCGGTGGATACTACGGCGGTGGCGGTGGTGGAAACTGTGGAGGTGGTGCCGGTGGTGGAGGTGGATCTTCATATGTTGTAGGTTTGTCGAGTGTAACTGCTTCAGCAGGTGTGAGAAGTGGTAATGGTCAAATTATCCTTTCTTGGACTGGAACTGGTTGTTCTTCTCCGGTTGTAGCTGCGGTAGTTACTGTTAATCAAGCACCTGCAGCGCCAACAGCAAGTAACCAAAGTATTTGCTTAGGTCAATCAGCTACTATAACAGCTTCTAATAATGCTAACTGGTATACAGTTCCTTCTGGTGGTACTGCTTTCGGAACGGCAACTTCATACACAGCATCTGGTTTAACGTCAAACGCAACCTATTATATGGAAGGGGTTAATGGAAATTGCTTGAGTCCAACTCGTACAGCTGTTACTGTAGTAGTAAATCCTATTCCAGCTTCAAATGCTGGTGCAGATATTACGGGAACAGTTACTTGTGGTAAGAACATGGTCACTATGGCGGGTTCTGCTGTACCTTCAGGTCACATTGGTGCATGGACCTTAGTAAGTGGAACAAACACTAATGTCTTCTTCAATTTCCCATCAGCAAATAATTCTGATTTCCAAGGTAGTTATGGTGCGACTTATACATTGAATTGGGCGGTAACCAATAGTGCTACCGGTTGTGCTGGAAACGATCAAATGGTGGTTACCTTTAACCAACCAAATGCTTCTATTCTTGGTACTAACATTGGTCATTTAGATTTACTATGGTGTGGTTTGACCGGAACAGATTGGTCAACATCTACAAATTGGTATCAGAAAATAAATAATGACTACGTTAGAATGTCTGGTAGTGCTCAGCCGGCAATCACCCATGAGGTGTTTACTGTCAATCAAACCAATGGTGGTATGTGTATAGGAAATAATAACCCTACGCTAAGTATTTCTAGTAATGCTGAAGATGTTTATGTTGGTACAGGTATTACGCTTAATCTTACTAATGACAGTTTAAATATAGCTGGTAATTTAGTTAATGACGGTAACTTGGTAGCAGCTATTGGTACGGTAAACTTTACCGGTTCAGCGAACGGGTTTATAGGTGGAACAGGAAATACACAGTTGTTTAATATGCGCATAAATAAAAGCGGTGGGGCTTCATTAAGTTTACAACAGCCTGTGCTTGTCACCAATACATTGACAATGGTACAAGGAAATGTAAATACAACAACTACTAACTTGTTAACCCTTGGGCAAAACAGCTCGACATCGGGTAACTTAGTATATGGTAGTGGTTCAATTGTAGGTCCACTTAGAAGATTCTATGCAAGTTCAGCTACCTCTGGCGATGCAGGCTTATTTCCAGTAGGAACTTCTGCTTACAATCGCTATGCACGCGTAAACTTTACGAGTTCGCCTGGAACTAATCAGTACCTTACAGTGCGTTACGTGACTGGTGCACCAATGTCTGGAGGTATTCCTTTGTATAATGGATTGCCATTAATGATTACTGGCGCCATGATCCAAAACTATTCAGCGGATGGTTACTGGCAAGTTGATCCAACTGGTGGTTCTTACAGTTCTAGTATTGCTTCCACAGCTTACGATGTAACCTTATTTGCTAATAACTTAACAGGAATGACAACGCCACAGATTTGTAGAATTATCAAATCACCGGGGTCTAACACTAGTGGAAGTAACCACGTAGTATGGCAGACTTGTGGAACGCCAGTGGCAGTAGCTACAGGTGCAGCGCCTTCATCCTTCGCTGTTACCAGCACAGCTGTTACAGGTTTCAGTTGGTTCAACGTTGGCTCACCTAATGGTCAAGCGCTTCCGGTTGAATTGATGAGTTTTTCAGGTAATTGTGCCGATGGTCAGGTGAACCTTGAGTGGCAAACCGCGAGTGAGCACAATAGCTTATACTTCGAAGTAGAGAAATCAAGAGATGGTGAAAACTGGCAAGTATTATCTACGGTTCCATCTGCTGGAAACAGCACTGAATTATTGACTTATTCAGCAGTAGACGCTCATGCAGGTGAGGGTAATAACTACTACCGTTTGAATCAAGTGGATATTGATGGGGCAAATAGGGTATACGACATAATCAATGTTAGCTGCTCAGGTGGAAACAAAGGTTACTTCTCAACGTACCCGAATCCAAGTTCTGGTGCTTTCCAAGTGGTCTTGAATAACAAAGAAATGTTAGGCTCAGCTACCTTGAGTATCCGCGATACGAAAGGAGCCTCTTTATTACAAAGAGGAATAGAGGTGAAGCCAGGCATCAATTTATTCAGTATCAATGATCTTAATTTGGCACCGGGTGTGTATTACATCCAAGTGATAAATGGAGACCAAACTACGGAGGTTATTAAAGAAGTGATTCGATAAATAACCTATCGAATTGGAGCGCTAAGCTCTTCAAAGTTTGAGTTCTTTCGGACAATAAAAAAATCCCCAGGAGACTGGGGATTTTTTATTTATGTAAGTTTTTTTTAATTGAATTCTTGATTTTTAATAGTAACATATTTTACTGGCACCCTATTGTCCGATGAAAATCGGACCTTATTCTCTCTGTCCTTTTGTCTTGATACAAAAGAACGAAAAAATCAAGGCACTGAATTTCTATTTTTCCGCCCTGGCGGACGCAAATCATAGTATTACAAATACTCATAACTCGTTGCGTCCGCCGCGGCGTAAATTTTAACTCCTTTCTGAAACTGACATTTTTCAAAAATGTTCTTGCAGAAATTTTAAAAATTAACAGTTTCAGTTCACTAGCAAAAACCATTAAATTCAAGGCCGAAAATTTACGCCTCGGCGGATGTTGATGGTTACTAAATAGCGCTCACTACAATTGAATTCTTGATTGTTAATAGTAACATATTTTACTGGTACGAATACTCACTATTTTTTCACTATTGTACGTAAAAATAGGACCTTATTTTCTTTGTCCTTTTGTCTTGATAAGAGAATAACTCAATTTAAATAAGCTTTGGGTAAGGTGCCTCTCGACTTCGCTCGATTCACTAACCGAGTATCGAGCGGAGTCGAGAGACTAGGCGAAAAAACGAATAGCAAGTTATTTTTTTATCCCGAAGATTATCAGTATATTAGATGATTGTTACCATTAAAAAGATGTAACAACTAATTAGTTTTTTTGCATCAACTTTATACCTCAAAAATTTTACAAATGAAAAATTATTTACATTCTATCTTCTGCATTTTTGCAATCTTCATTTTTAATTCATTTTATGCTATTGACTATTATTGGGTAGGCGGTGCAGGTAACTGGGGTGATGTAAGTCGATGGTCATTGACAAGTGGTGGTTCTGGTGGTGCAGGAGTTCCCGGTATTAATGACAATGTCTTTTTCGACAATGCCTCATTTAGCACTACAAATCAAATTGTCTCACTAAATATTGCCAATGGTAGCTGTAACGACATGACATGGAGTGTAACGACAAATTCGCCCAATTTTTCTTCAACGAGTAGTGCAAACAACTTGAACATTTATGGAAATTTAGCGATGACGAGTTTACAGGGACCTTGGACCACAAGTATGAATGTATACTTTATGGGTACAGGTACCAAGACGATTAACTCAGGAGGGAAGAACTTTGGTCCGGTATACTTTGCTGGAACGGGAACTTGGTCCAATACTGCAGCATGGAATACTGGTGATATGACAGTAAATCAAGCAGCAACATTAAACTTCACGAATAACATCACCATGCAGCAAATGCAGGTTAGTGGCGCAGCAAACAT
>CANJLG010000034.1 GCA_947475095.1 Flavobacteriales bacterium | reverse complement strand
TTTCCATTTCCGTAACCATCTAAACGCGTTATTTTTGGCGATGAACCGTAGGCTAAATAATGTAGCGTTCCGCCTGCTTCGGGGGCAGAAATATGTGGTATAGCCTCAACAGCTACAGCTTCTCCCATAGGTGCTTTTCGGCTTAATATATAGCGTTTTTTCTGTCCGTCGAGTGCAATTGGATCATCAGGAATGTAGGTTTTATAGTTGTTGTGCGCATAAGCAACAGCAATATAGTAGTAGCGCTTAAAATTGACTAATTGCGAACTACCCTGGGCAAACAAATCAGTTTTTAAACTAAAACTATGTCGGATACCTTCGTTTTGAGCAGAGACCATCTTAACGGGAACACTAAACCCTAAATCTTCGTCAAATTCGAAATTGATTATATCCTCAATATCATCTTTTATATCACATTGTGCTACCAATCTCGCTTTCGTCGGATCTTTTAAATCGGAAACCGATATTTGATTGTTTTTTAGTTGATAAATCTGATAGCCCTGAAAACGATAAGATTTGTCTGCATTCGGATCGTTTGCCACGATAAAGGGATCCTCTTCTATGTACTTTTCTTGATAATTGTTGGAGTTGGTTGGATTCGACAACATTAAAATAACTTCATTTTCTAATTCTTGAATTTGAAGAAGAGGAGCATGAGGGGCGTCAAGTACTTTAAAGCAGTTTTCAAAGAGAGCTTGTGCTTTATCATCTGCTCGGCGAAGCGTTTCAACGGAGGTAAAGGGGTCGCCACCCGTCGACCTTGCCCAAACAACGCCAACTGTAATATTATTGACAGCGCCGGGCTTCAAAATAAATGGCCCTGCCGATTCTACGAATCTTCGATCATTTGGTGTGTTATTGGCGGTTTGTTCTGTCCAATTAGCCTGCGGAATACCATTTGTTCCCCATCCAAGCGGATCAGTAGTTCCAGGAAATATAAATTCACAGGGTGTATTTGGGTCTGCTTGAGGATCTGAAATGTGACCACTGCCGCCATAAACAAATTTTGTCCCATCTTTCCAAAATCCCCTCAGATAATTATAGTAATCCGCCGCACTGGTAGGGTCTGTCTGGTTGACATTCGCTCCATTCGTGGTATTGGAATAGTATAAAAATCGCCGCATACCAAATCGTTCATTATCGATAATCCCGTCACCATATCCAATTCCATTGAGGGCTTCGTTTTCTCCAATCCCAAACGCATTATCGATTCCATCATTATCTTGATAGGGTCCTTCAAAAAAATCTACACCAACCGCAGGTGGGGAGTATCCATAGCCTTTATACCCTGAGTTATCCCCGTCAAAGTTGTCGCCATTGTAATAATAGCCTAAGCCGCGATTAACATCACAACCCACATAATCATCATATGGATCACCAAGGGCACCGTCGGTAAAAAAACCGAAATAAGTATTGTAAAGTGTTTGAGTACCCCGATTGATGAGTTCGTAATTGTAAAAGGTCATATTATTCACTTCATCATTGGAGGCAAAGGCAAATGCTTGCGCCCTGATTTCCATTCCAATCGGATCCGCCCCGGTCTCAGTATGAATGTTTCCTTTGTCATTCATTACCCACCAAAAATTCTTATCCCCATATAGAGAAACGGTCCTATCTACGCTACATTCTTTATCTTTTTTAATGTCATACCAAGGATAATCGCCATCAAGATAATTGTAATTTCCATCGCTATTGAAATCGTAAAAAGGCGCTAAATAATAATCCTGACCTAAGGAAACATCACCATGAGCAGGCCATTCTTTTATGATTTCTGGAACTTGATAGTTAGGAAATAAATCGTTTTGTGTGGAAGTGCCATTCGCTTGATCAGCGATTCCTGCTTCATACCAAGCACTGAATTCCCGCACCATATCTTGGGTGCTGATAAAATGCTTATCGTATTTATTGCAATTTTCATAGGAGGTTTCTGCATAAATTTTTGATAATGGTCCTGTCCAGTAATCTTGGCCATTTCTATACCGTAAAGCGGCAAGTTTTAATTGGTTGTTGACATCAGTGCCGCCTAGCCACAAGGCAGAAGTAAACAAGGCCATAATGCCAGAGTTTTTTGGCACTTCATATTGGGAAAAATTCTGACCCGGAATTTGCCAAAGGTTTCCTGCCGTATGGATCATTGCTCTTACATTATTTAGCTCTAAATAAGTAGTGCTTGTTGGCGGTGCACAACCTGCAGCTTTTGGCGGAGGTGTTTTTAGTTTATAAGCTGTGGTATAGCTCTGTGAATGGCCATAACTAGCAAGTAGAAAAAATAGGATGTAAAATAGATTTCTCATTAATGTTAAAGCCATTGAACGCATATAAAATTAGTGTTATTCTTGGAATAACAATTCTATGTCTTTAATTAATTGATCGACTTCTGCTGAATTTGTTCCGTCGTAATACCCTCTAATTCTTTTCTTTTTATCCACTAAAACAAAATTATTAGTATGAATAAAATCGCTTCCAGCATCCCCTATGTTATTTGCCTCAACGGGCTTTAGTACAAAAAATGATTTTCTAGCTAGTGCATATAGTTCGGACTTGGAACCTGTTAAAAAATGCCATTGTCCTACTTTATAGCCATGTGAAACGGCATAGCTTTTTAATTGTGTTGGATTATCAACATCAGGATCTACTGTGAAACTGAGAATCTTGAAGTTTGAATTACCATTGTATTTGGTTTGTATTCGTTGCATTTGCTGATTCATAACAGGGCAAATACTTTTGCAAGTAGAGAAAAAATATTCCGCAACAAAGACCTTGTTTTCTATTTCTTTTTCGGTAACAACCTGCCCATCTTGATTTAAAAAACTAAAATTCCCAATGGTATGGCCTTGCCCTATTCCAAGTAATTCAGGATCGACCATTTCCTTTTTTACATCAATAGGATTAATGATTGGAAGTGATTTTTGTTTAGCTTGTTTAATCATGGTATAGCTAATGACTACACAAACTATTAAAATCACAGCGATTAAAAACACCCTTTTCATGATACAAAATTAAGGATTTAATAACCTTGCTTTACGCCAACGAAATAAACCGTGAAAAGAAAGTATAAGGTTTCCCATAAATAGTAATTCCGTTAAATATAACTGTTGACTATGAAACAGTATAATGGAAAGAAGGTTTACAATGATCCAATAGTACCAATTTTCATAAATAGCTTTTGTAGTCAGGTAGGTCGCAAACACGCTAAAAACGGAAATTAAGGCATCTAAATAGGGAAGAACCTGCCCTTCTCGGTTAAACTCAGCACCAATAATAATGGTAATGGCACCACAACAAAAAATACCAATTAGATGGCTTTTTAAGCGCCAAGATGGATGCTGTATTTTATCTTTCTTTCCCCAATTCCACCAGCCATAAAGACCTAGTACGATGTAAAAAACTTGAAGGTAGGTTTGAAAAAAAAGATTCGATGTAAAAAATATGAAGCAATATAGTGCCGCGCTAATAATTCCAAAAAACCATGCGACCGGTTTTTTATAAATAATTAAAATTAAATATAGAAACCCAAAGACAACGCCAATAAGCTCGAGATAGCCCAAAAATTAATTAATATACAAAGATGTTTTTACTAGCGTTTTTCCAACCCGCATCGGATTTATAGTCAACAGTTTGTGCTTTCAAAAAGGAAAGAGAATAAAGACAAAAAAACAAGAAAATGAAGGCTGAATTTTTCATGGAGGGAGTATGAATTTTGGGTTTAAAATAAAGTTTGAATCAAATTCGAGGCTTTGCTTTTAATTCCTATTAAGATTAACATGTTCAAAACTATGAATTACTGATGAAATAGCGTGATATAATTTCCCGATTTTTGCAATAAACATACTAAAAATGAAAAATTCTTTCCTATTGCTTTTTCTACTTGTGGGCCTAGTTTCTTCTTGCGTATCCTCTAAAAAGTTTAAGGAGCTTGCTGAAAAGAATAAGATTTGTTCAGAGGAACTCGAAAAGTATAAGCGAAGCAGCTTGGATTTCGAGTCAAAATTTAAAGATTTTAAGGCTCTTTATGATGTCGCATCGGCAGATGTAATAACAATGAAAAAAGACACCACCATCCTGGGAGATAAGTACCGCAAACTCTTTTATGACTTTCAAGCTTTGTCAGCAGAAAACATAGCACTTGAAAATTCTTTTACCAAATATAAATCCCTAGGGGCGAAGGAAACAGCGGCTCTTCAAAAACAATTGGAATCTAAATCAATCGAATTACAACGGAAAGCTGAAGAATTATTAGCCCTGGATACGGAGTTAAAATCAAAACAGAAACTTCTTGAGGAAAGGGAGCAACGTGTCAATGAATTAGAGGAGATGTTAAGTCGACAAGAAGGAACCCTAAAGGCACTTAAGGATAAAGTTGCGGCTGCCTTAATTGGATTTGAAAATCAAGGATTAAAGGTTGAGCAAAAAAATGGAAAAATATACGTTAGCCTTGAGGCAAAGCTTTTATTTAAATCGGGTAGTATTTTGGTGGAAGAAGAAGGTAAAAAAGCGCTTATAAAAATTGGAAAAGCACTTGAATTAGAAAAAGAATTAGAAATTGTTGTGGAAGGACATACTGATGCAGTTAAATTATCAGGCAACTCATTTCCAAGAAATAATTGGGAATTATCGGTTTTAAGGGCTACAGCGGTTACTGAAATTATATTAGCAAACTGCGCAATGTCTCCAAAGCAAATTATGGCAGCGGGAAGAGGTGAATTTCATCCTGTGGATGTGAATGATAATGCCAAAAATAGACGAATTGAAATTATAATTTCCCCAAACTTGGATGCATTATTTGAAATTATTTCCCAAGATTAGTCAAGCTATTCTCATTACATTGAAAAGGCATTTAATACTAAGATAATTCCCAAACTTGCAGAATTTAGGATAAAAAACTACTTTTGCGTTCCAAATTTATAAATACAATAATTAAAGTACAATGGAAAAAATAATGATTTACATCCCTATTGCTATGGCAATCATAGGTTTGTTGTTTATGTGGATGAAGCGCTCATGGGTATTAAAGCAAGATGCCGGCGATGGTAAAATGAAGGAGATTTCTGATTACATCTATGAAGGTGCCTTGGCTTTTTTAAAAGCGGAATATCGATTATTAGCCATTTTTGTAGTTTTGGCAAGTATCGTATTAGCTAGTATTTCATTCATTGTCCCTACAACGCACATCTTAATCGTTGTCGCTTTTGTTTTTGGGGCTTTCTTTTCGGCTTTAGCAGGAAATATGGGGATGAAAATCGCTACTAAGACAAATGTTCGTACAACTCAAGCAGCTCGTACTAGTTTGCCACAAGCATTGAAAGTTGCTTTTGGTGGAGGAACTGTTATGGGATTAGGCGTTGCTGGATTAGCTGTTCTCGGTTTAACAACTTTCTTTATTATTTTCTTCCAGTTTTTTATGGGAGGAGTTTGGGGTGCTGATGGAACCGATAAAATGACCATCGTACTTGAAACCTTAGCTGGATTCTCTTTAGGAGCTGAGTCAATTGCTTTATTTGCACGAGTTGGTGGTGGTATTTATACCAAAGCGGCTGATGTTGGAGCAGATTTAGTGGGTAAAGTAGAAGCTGGAATTCCAGAAGATGATCCTCGTAATCCTGCAACAATAGCTGATAACGTAGGTGATAATGTTGGAGACGTTGCTGGAATGGGTGCCGATTTATTTGGTTCTTACGTAGCAACAGTATTAGCTGCCATGGTTCTTGGTAACTATGTCATTAAAGATATGGGTGGTGTTATAAATGATGCTTTTGGAGGAATAGGTCCAATTTTATTACCAATGTCAATTGCGGGCTTTGGTATTCTGTTTTCAATTATTGGAACTATGCTTGTTAAAATTACAAGCAATGATGCAAAAGAAGCTCAAGTTCAAAGGGCTCTTAATATAGGAAACTGGGTTTCGATTGTATTAACTGCTGTTGCTTGCTATTTTTTAGTTACATGGATGTTACCTACTGAAATGAACATGAGCTTTTTCGGTGAAGGCCTTAAACCAATTTCATCTATGAGGGTTTTTTATGCCACATTAGTTGGTTTGGTTGTGGGTGGAGCTATTTCATCCGTAACAGAATATTATACAGGATTAGGAACAAAACCGGTATTAAAAATCGTTCAAAAATCTTCCACCGGTGCAGGAACAAACGTTATTGCGGGTCTTGCAACTGGAATGATTTCTACTTTTCCAACGGTAATATTATTTGCAGCTGCCATCTGGGGCTCTTATGAATTAGCAGGATTTTATGGGGTAGCTTTAGCCGCTTCAGCAATGATGGCAACAACAGCGATGCAATTGGCGATTGATGCTTTCGGACCTATATCTGATAATGCAGGTGGAATTGCTGAAATGAGTGAATTGCCGAAAGAGGTTCGTCAACGAACGGATATATTGGATTCAGTAGGAAACACAACGGCTGCAACTGGTAAAGGATTCGCTATTGCTTCGGCAGCATTAACTTCTTTGGCATTGTTTGCAGCGTATGTTACGTTCACTGGCATTGAGGGTATAAATATCTTTAAAGCTCCTGTTTTAGCGATGTTGTTTATTGGTGGAATGATTCCCGTTGTATTCTCTGCATTAGCAATGAATTCTGTCGGAAAAGCTGCCATGGATATGGTGTACGAAGTACGTCGTCAGTTCAAAGAAATTCCCGGTATTATGGAAGGAACGGGCAAACCTGAATATGGAAAATGTGTGGAGATTTCTACAAAAGCGGCCTTGCGTGAAATGATGTTGCCGGGAGTTATGACCATTGGATTTCCAATTGCTATAGTTCTTTTAGGTAAATTAGTATACGGTGATAATAACCAACTTATTGCTGAAATGTTGGGTGGATATATGGCCGGCGTAACAGTATCTGGTGTGCTTTGGGCGGTTTTCCAAAACAACGCTGGTGGCGCTTGGGATAATGCGAAGAAATCATTCGAAGCGGGAGTTGAAATCAATGGAGAAATGACTTTCAAAGGTTCTGATGCTCATAAAGCAGCAGTTACCGGAGATACTGTTGGTGACCCATTCAAAGATACTTCTGGTCCATCAATGAATATCTTAATCAAATTAACGTGTTTAATTGGATTGGTAATCGCGCCAATTTTAGGAAGTGGTCACCATGATACGAAAGGATCAAATGGTTGTGATAAAACCAAGTGTGAAATGAAAGATGGTAAATGCGCTCCTTCTTCATGTGGAAAAAAAGAAAATTGCCATGCTGCAATGGGAAAATGTGACCTATCAAAATGTGCTACAATGACCAAAGATCAATGCGCTAAAATGTGTGATGAGAAAGGTTGTTCTGCCGAAGAGAAAAAAAACTGTTTATCTCATTTTGGAGCTGATGGAAAATGGATGGAAAATGGTTCCGCTAAGTGTGAAACTGGCAAGGAAAAGAAAGATTGCTGTAAAGGACATTGAGTAAAATTATAAAAAAGCTAAGCCTCTCTTTTGAGAGGTTTTTTTTTACTAAATTTTTCAGGTATGGCTCTTGTATTATCAACTAAAAACAAGGATTTTTTTGAACAGGTATACCAAGTAGTAAGGTTAATTCCAAGTGGCCGTGTTACATCCTATGGCGCTATAGCTAATTATCTAAGTGTAAAATCAGCAGCGAGAATGGTCGGATGGGCGATGAATGCATCCCATGCACACTTAGATATTCCTGCACATCGGGTGGTGAATCGTATCGGGCTTTTAACGGGGCAACATCACTTTGATTCGCCTAATAGAATGCAAGAACTGTTAATTTCTGAAGGTGTTGAGGTAGAAAACAACCTAGTGATTGATTTTACCAAACTTTTTTGGGATCCCATGCTGGAACTTAATCTTGATTGAATGTTTTAAATCCGGATGAATTCCCTTTAAATTCGATTAATTCTTCTTCGTCAAAATATTGAAAGAATTGTATTTTTTCCCCGTCGACCTTAAGTATAAACGTGTAATTATTTCCTGACAATCCGGATTCTGTGGTGAAGTATGTCATACCCTCTTCCTCTTTGATGCTGATTATCTTATATAATTGAGAATTGATTGAACTATTTGTTTCGCTATCAAATATATTATGTATAAAAAGCTTGTCTTTAAAGGAGATATTATACGTTTCTGTTCGATCTTCGGAAGAAACAATATCGCCAGATTCTAAATTAATGGTATTCATGGAAAAGGATGTTATGGTGTATTGCGCGAGCAATTGAGTTGATTGGAGGCCAAGCAAAAGGAAAATTAATGTTTTCATACGTTTAAAGATTAAGAATATTCTAGTAATGACCAAGGCCATTTTTTGTTACATTTGACACCAAAAACTAAGCATGAAATTCGGTACAAAAGCTATCCACGCAGGCGTTCAGCCTGATCCTGCAACAGGCGCAATTATGACTCCTATTTATCAAACGTCCACGTATGTTCAAGATGGAGTTGGAAATCATAAAGGATATGAATATTCGCGTACTCAAAATCCTACTCGTCACGCACTTGAAAAAAACATTGCAGCCATTGAAAATGGTAAATTTGGAGCTTGTTTTGGCTCAGGTTTAGCAGCAATAGATTGTGTCATAAAAATGCTTAATCCAGGCGATGAGGTGATTTCTACGAATGATTTGTACGGTGGTTCTTACCGAATTTTCAAGACAATTTTTGAAAAGTATGGCATCATTTTTCATTTTGTCGACATGCAAAATATAGCAGAGGTAGAACGAATGGCGAATAAAAACACGAAAGTGATATGGGTTGAAACGCCCACTAACCCGATGATGAACATTATTGATATTGCTGCCATGTCAATAATTGCAAAAAAAACAGGAGCGCTTTTATGTGTGGATAATACCTTTGCAACGCCTTATTTGCAAACTCCACTTGATTTGGGAGCTGACATCGTTATGCATTCCGTTACTAAATACTTAGGTGGGCACTCTGATGTTATCATGGGTGCATTAGTTACTTCCAATGAAAATATAGCAACTGAAATGTACCGCATACAAAATTCTTCAGGAGCTGTAACTGGCCCAATGGATTCATTTCTGGTTTTAAGAGGAATTAAAACACTACACCTTCGTATGCAAAGGCATTGTGAGAACGGTGAAAAGATTGCTCGCTTTTTAAAGACGAGTGCCAAAATTGACAAAGTGTATTGGCCAGGATTTGAAGATCACCCAAATCATAGTGTTGCAAAGCAACAAATGCGTGGGTTTGGAGGAATGATTTCCTTTACCTTAAAAGGAAACAACTTAGAGGATGCACTCGCTATTGTAAAAAAAGTATCGCTCTTTGCGCTAGCTGAATCCTTAGGAGGAGTTGAATCCTTAATTGGACATCCAGCAACAATGACGCACGCATCAATTCCAAAAGAGGTTAGGGAAAAAAGTGGCGTCGTCGATTCCCTAATTAGATTGAGTGTTGGAGTGGAAGATGTGGAAGATTTAATTGACGATTTGAAACAAGCCTTAGCTTAAAGTTTTTCTAGTAATTTAAAAAACTGATCTTTTTTAGCTGGTGAAAGTGGAACGGCGGTCCCATCTTTCATGATAACCGCTCCTCCCTGCTGCTTGTCATATCGATCTAAATACTCCAAATTGATGAGGTGAGACTGCTGAATTCTAAAAAATCCGTAGCCATTTAGCATGGTTTCATAATCCTTTAATGTTCTAGAAACCAATATTTTTTTACCGCTATTTAAATAGAAAAAAGTATAATTTTTGTCTGCTTCGCAACGAATAATTTCATTTAAGTCCACCACATAAACGCATTCCTGAGTTTTTAAAACAAGTTTTCTTCGGTTGTTGGATTGTATATTATTTTCTAGGGCGATGAACTGAGTTTCTTCTCGCTTAAATTCTAAGGAATCGATGGCAGTGATAATTGAACTATGCAGCTCTTCTGAGTCGATGGGCTTAAGAATGTAATCTAAGGCACTAAATTTTATGGCTTTTATGGCATATTCTTGATAGGCAGTAATAAAAATAACCTCGAAATTTTTTGTTTCTATGCTGTTTAATACATCAAAACCAGTCCCATCAGGCATCTGAATATCTAAAAGAAGAATGTCTGGTTGAATGCGATTAATTGCCTCAATACCTGTTTCAACGTTTTCGCCATCAGTAAAAACATCTAGGTCCAAGTTGAATGAATCAATCATTTTTTTTACGAAATCACGCGTGCGATTTTCATCGTCAATTATGAGTACTTTTTTCTTCATGGTTAAATGTAATATTTTCGCAAACAATAGGCAAACTAATATTTACTTCTGTCCCAGTTTTCTTTTCTAAATTAAAATCTTTAATGGATAAACTACCTTTCCCCTTAAATTTTCTATTCAAAATTTCGATGCGTTCGCGGGTAATGGTTATTGCCATTGATTTGTGGTTCTTATTTTTCTTTATTTTATTGGCTTTCATTCTGCCGACGCCATTGTCTGATATAGTGATGTCTAATAGGCCATTTTTTTGGGTCATGTATATCGTAATTAAGCCATTTGAAATCGTATGCAATTGTCCATGCTCGATGGCATTTTCAATAAAGGGTTGAGTAATCATCGGGGGAATCATTACGCGCTTCAATCGAAGTTCTTCTTCAATTTTAATTTTGAAATTGAATCGGTTTTCAAAGCGCAATTTTTGTGTGTTTAAGTATTTAGATAAAATTTCCTCTTCGACTTCCAAAGGAATAAATTCTTTGTGTGAATTTTCTAGGATTAAGCGAATTAAACGAGAGAAATTGACTAAAAATTTCGAGGCGATGTCGGGTGTATTACTGTAAATATAACTTTGAATGACAGACATAGCATTAAAAATAAAATGTGGGTTCATCTGGGAACGCAACAAGGATTGAGTCATTTCAGCATCACGCTGCTCTTGTTTTATTTTGTTTTGTCGTAAGGTTATAGTCACTATTATCCCACCTAACAATAAGATAATTATAATAAAAATGATTCCATAAAATCGACGATCGCTTTGTAATTGAAGTATTTTCTTTTCTTTTAATTCTTTTTCCAAGGTTTCTCCTTGAAGCTCTAATAGTCGTTCTCGCTCCTCGCTTGAATTTTTCTGTGTCAAGGAAGCAATTTTTTGGGAATTCTTAGAGGTTGAATTAAGTTCAAGAAAATCGACGTATTTTTTCAGATATTCATACGATAAAGCCTTATCTCCAGTTTCAAAATATAAGTCTGATAATACCTTAAACGCAATATAAATCTTATTTTTCTCTTTTTGAGCCTCTCTAATTGCAATTGATTTTTTTATATTATCTATTGCTTTTTCGAATAAATTCTCCTTTAAGTAAACTTGTCCAATTAACAAATATAAATCAGCTTTTTCGTCCTGATTACCCGTGCTTTCAAATAAACTCAATGATTTATTATAGGCCGTTAAGGCATCCGAGTCTTTATTAAGTTTTCCCAATGCTTGACCTAAATACTCATACCCACGTCCTATTTGTTCCACATCGTTAAATTTCTCAAGCTTTTTGATGGCTGTCTCTAATAGTAATATGGCATTATTATATTTAAAATCGCTAATTAATATGCCGCTCTCACTAATTTCACATAATGCAATCGACCGTTCATCATTAAGTTTTGTAGCCAGTGATTTGGCTTTTTTAAGATAAACATAGCTTTCCTTGGTATTTAATACTTCTAGTGAATAATTACAAATCACTCTGTTAATCATTGATTCTAAATAGATTAGATTTAATTTTTCAGCAACTTGAAGTGCTAAAAGTTCTTTTTCAACAGCTAATTCTAATTCGCCAAAGTGCGCTTGTATTAGACTTTCATTATGAAAGGATAGGGCAAGATCTATTCGGCTATCGGATCGTTTAGCATATTTTGTAGATAAGATTGAATAAAAAACAGCGGAGTCTTTCATGTTTTTTACCCGGAATAAAAAAGCTCTATTTTGATAGGCCTGAGAAATATTTCGATTTACTTTAGACCTCCGAGCTTCAAAAATATTCTTAAGGCTAGAATTTGATGCATTAATTATGTTATTCTTATGAATCCAGTATTTTGTTGTGTTAATGGCAAAATAGTGAATTAATAGTTGTTCCTTAAATTGAGGTTGACGATTAATTAATTCGCTCATTCCCTCTATAAATCCAGTTATATCTCCTTGTCTATTCTGTTGCTCGCTTGTTAATAAATCTATAGTATTCTTTTGATTTTCATCACAGCTATTTCTAATGATCATTAAATCTTTAATGATTGTATATGTTGTCATTGGATCGACACCTCTGGGGTCATCAAATTTTTTAATTGCTGCTGCAATTAGTGAGCTATTATCCTTTGAGTTTGGAGTTTGACCGGAAACTTTGAGGCTAATCAATATCAATAATAAGGATAAACGATATCTAAAAAGGCGTTTCATAATGCTCTAAAATTAGTTAATTTAGTCTTTGATAATAAAGAAGTAGCTTTTTTTTAATCAGGATTACTCCTTTTAAAATACCTTTGTGCATGATGGTTGATGCGTATCTTTTACAGTTTTTACAGGAAGACATAGGTGATGGAGATTATTCTACATTAGCTTGTGTTCCTACTAATGCAATGGCTTCCGCAAAATTATTAGTTAAAGAAAATGGTGTTTTAGCGGGTATTGAGGTTATAAAAAGACTTTACTCGCTCTATGATGAAACGATAACGCTACGTTGTTTTAAGAATGATGGAGATCCTATTAAAATTGGTGATGTGGCGTTTATTGTGTCGGGAGCATCGCAAACTATCTTGACAACAGAACGAACAGTTCTTAATATTTTACAACGCATGTCAGCAATTGCTACCCTAACAAATCAAGTTGTATCAAAAGTGAGCGCTTACCCAGTTACAATTTTAGACACAAGAAAAACAACCCCGGGATTTCGTTACTTCGAAAAAGAAGCGGTGCGGATTGGTGGTGGAACAAATCACCGTTTTGGTTTATATGATATGGTCATGCTTAAAGATAATCACCTCGATTATGCAGGTGGAATAAAAGAGGCCATCCAAAAAACGAGGGACTACCTAAACACGAATAATTTGTTGCGTAAGATTGAAATCGAAGTTCGAAATTTGGATGAATTAAATGAAGTGATTTCCCTTGGTGGAGTGGATCGAATTATGTTGGATAATTTCACTCCAAACGACCTTGTAATTGCCTTAAAAATAATTCCAGAACATTTTGAAACAGAGGCTTCCGGTGGCATAACAATCGATAATGTTCTTGATTATGCAAGGACTGGTGTGCAATTTATTTCAATTGGCGCCTTAACTCATTCTGCAAGAAGCTTGGACTTAAGCTTAAAAGCAAGCGTCTAAAATGAAGCTTCGTTTCGCGTTAAATTTGCTTTGCTGTAGTTCGCAATATCCAATAGAAAATCGATATCATCTTCAATCTTATTTCCAATAACTACTAGGTTTGCCCCCGCATCGTGTGCTTCCTTAATGCTAGCTATCGTTCGAATGCCGCCGCCAATAATCAATGGCATATCAAGGTTATTTACACTTTTTATTATTTCTTTTGGAATCGCATCAACAGCTCCGCTACCAGCATCTAAATAAATGATTTTTTTCCCTTGGTATTTTCCCGCTAAAGCTGTTTTCCGAACGATATTCGGTTGGTTAGAAGGGATTGGATTGGTTTGTGTCACGTATTCAACGGCAGACTTCCTCCCCCCATCAATAAGTAAATAAGCAGTGGGTATTATTTCAATATCCATTTTTTCAAGTTCATCTACAGCCTGAATATGATGGCCTATCAAATAGTCGGGATTTCGTCCTGAAAGTAATGAAAGAAAGAGAATGGCATCCGCTTCTTGGCTTACTTGGTGTGCTGCGCCAGGGAAAATAACAATGGGAATTTTCGTCAATGATTTCATAAGGCTTAGGCATTGGTTGAAATCTTTTCTGGTGACGGTACTTCCACCAACAAAGATAAAATTGGGTCGTGCAGCACTTATTTTATTAATCAAAGAAGTTAAGCGTTGAACGGAAGAAAATTTTTCCGGATCAATTAAAATGGCAATGCCTTTTTTCTCATTTGCTATTTTTTGATAGACATTATTTTTCATAATAGGTCGATGGATTAAAACTAATAATATAATCGTTTTTTTCTTGAAATTTTACCGCTACAATACGCCAACCCTCTGCCGATAGAAATAAACAGTTGGCCGTATCTCCTTCTACGCTATTAATCATCAACTCGCTTTTTAAATTTATTTCTAGTCGGCCAGCTAATTTATATAATACCTCTTTGATTGTCCAAATAATAGTTAAGTTGACAGCCTCCGTGTAACTAAAATGTGCCACTTCTTGTGAAGTTGTAAATCGGTTTTTTATCCTAAGGATTCGATCCGAAATTAATTCAATATCAAGGCCTATTTTGAAAGGGGCAAGCGCTAAGCCAACTAAATCATTTGAATGACTTATTCCGACATTCACCGGAGAACCTGCTAAATAGGGAGCGCCAATTGGGTTGTAAGCAATTGAAAAGGGTATATTTTTTTGATTTCTAATGAAACGAACGGCACAGAACTCCAATCTTCTTTTTTCATTTTTTAGGTGGGATAATTTTTCCTTTTCGTCATCAAATAAAAACGTTTCTTCAAGGAGATGGTTTTCGCGTAAAGAAAGAATTGAAACGGCAGTATCGTTTTTAGCCCATTCAAAAAAGTAAGCATTATCTGAAGGGTTAATTTTTGTCAATGCGCATCTTTTTTAGGTCGCAAAGTTGAGAATTATTTTTAAGCTAACTATTTTTTACTTTTATGTTAAAATAAATATTTTTTCTATATTTACGGATTCAATAAATGCGAAATATAATAAACTTATACGTACAAAATATGTTTGGTAAAGCAAAACTAATATTAGTAAGCCTCTTATTTTTAAGTTCTTACTCATTTTCTCAGTCAGGATTAGGAACTGTCAAAGGGCTTGTTAAAGATGAAGTTTCTGGAGAGCCTTTACCAATAAGTAAGGTCTTATTGATGCAAAATGGTACAATAAAAGGTGCCGCTAACACAGATTTTGATGGAAAATTTCAAATTAATGGTGTTCTTCCTGGGGTTTATGATGTTGAAGTAAGAAATCAAGATGGTTATCAACCTGGTGTTACCACCGGAGTAAATATTTCTCCAGATAAAATAACGTTTTTAGATAATTTAGTATTGTCCAAACCCAAAAGTGTTTTGGACATTGCTGAAATTAAGGTTACGGCATACAAAATCCCATTGATTGATAAAGATGGTGGTGCTTCAGGTGCTACAATTGGAAGAGAAGATATCGCTCGATTACCTGTAAGATCAGCTGCTGGTGTGGCATCTTCAGTTGGTGGAGTTAATACCAACGAAGGCTCGGGAGCTATTTCAGTGAGAGGATCTCGCCAAGATGGAACGTATTTTTATATTGATGGTATTAAGGTGCGTGGATCTGCGAATCTTCCTAAGTCGGCACTAGAAGAAGTATCTGTTATTACTGGTGGTGTTCCTGCCAATTATGGTGACGTTACTGGTGGAATTATATCCGTTACAACAAGAGGCCCGTCGTCTATTTATTTTGGTAGTATGGAGGTCGTTTCTTCTGGTATTTATATTAATGGTGCAGATCCAGATGGCTATGACGGAAAAGTGCTAGGACTTGATAAATTTGGCTATAACTTAGTCGAAGGAATGTTATCCGGACCACTATGGATGCAGCGGGATTCTACAGGTAAAAAAACAAAGCCAAGGTTAGGTTTTTTAGTTTCTGCTAATTATACTGATCAATTGGATGGCCGTCCTCTTGCTGGTGGAGGTTACCGCATTAAAAAAGAGGTGCGTGATGAATTATTAAATAATCCTTTGCGTCCTACATCCTCTGGCTTTGGAACGTTTCATAATGCCTTGTTTTTACGTCAAAATGATTTCGAAAAAGTTCCTTGGCGCATGAATGCAAGAAACACGACTATTTCTGCACAAGGGAAAATAGATGTCAATACAGGTCCAACCGTGAATGTCCAGTTTGGAGGTTCATTAAATTACAGTAGAGGAAATAATTATTCCTACGGTGGATCGCTATTAAATTTCCAAAACTTTGGGTTTTCAGAAAGCTTAGATTACCGAGTTTATGGTAAATTATCACAACGTTTTAATAACGAAAGAGAAGGAAGCAGCTCTAAAATAAGATCGGCAATGTATAATATCATGGTCGATTATTCTAAGTCAAAAAGTGATGTATATGATCCTAAGCACATGTATAACATCTTTAATTATGGTCATGTTGGTAAATTTACCACTACACGACGACCGTCATATGCTTTTAATCCAAATACACAAACTTATGTTCATGATGGATTTAAAGATGTTGAAGTAGCGTTTGAAGCTTCAGAAACCAACGCTGCGTTAGCTTCTATTACAACTCAATACTATGATATTTATAATGGATCACCTCTTGGACATTACGAAAACTTGTTTCAAATTCAACAAGGTAATGCCTTGAGAAATGGCGATTCTCCTCAAAGCGTTTACGGTATTTGGAGCAACATCGGATCTCCGTATAATTATTTTGGAAAGTCTGAAAATGATCAGTTCCGAGTAACGGGGGCTGGCTCATTAAATATCGGAGATCACAATATTTCTCTAGGATTTGAATTTGAACAACGAATCGATAGAGGATGGGGTTCTGGAACTACCACTGGTGGTGGTACAAATGGCCCAATTGGTATTTGGTCGATTGCTCGACAATTAGCTAACTTTCACATTCGCGAGTTGGATTTAAATTCTGGTGTTGTTTCGGATTCAGGTTCGTTTAAAGCTATTACCTATGATCGTTTGAATTCAGGAAACGCATTTCAAGATGGTTCAGGCCTTTATGGTGGCCAAGAATTTGATGATAATCAATCGTTCTTTGATTATAATTTAAGAGCTAAACTGGGACTAAATCCTGCTGGTGACGATTATGTAGATATTGATCAATATGACCCAAATCTGTATTCTTTTGATATGTTTTCACCGGATGAATTGCTTAATGGTGGAAACTCATTCGTTTCCTATTATGGTTATGATCATACAGGAAAAAAAGTATCTGGTGCGACCGATATAAATAGTTATTTCGAAGATTATGATGATAATGGCAACTTTAAGCGTTTTGTAGGTTCATTCCAACCTGTTTATATCGCCGGCTATATCATGGATAAATTTGCCTTTAAAGACATCGTTTTCAACGTTGGGGTACGTGTTGATGTATTTGATGCTAATCAGCCTGTACTTAAAGATCCTTATTTGTTTTTTAACGCACGCACTGTGAAAGAAGCAAAAGCATTAAAGCTTGATGATCCATCGCTTTATTCATGGGTTGTTATCCCTGAAAGTATGGGAGATGATTATATTGTTTATGTTAATGATGTTAATAATCCGAATTCAATAAATGGATTTAGATCCGAAGCGAATTGGTTTAATGCTTCAGGAACGACAATCGAAGATCCAAAGGTAATTAAGGGTGCTGCAGGTATTGCTCCATGGTTGTTAAATCCACAGCAAGAAACACCAGATAGAAGTGCCTTTGAAGATTATAAAGCACAAGTTAATATCATGCCTAGAATTGCCTTCTCATTTCCGATTTCGGAAGAAGCCTCTTTCTTCGCGCATTATGATGTCTTAACAAAAAGACCTACTTCAGGCTTCCGCTTCGATCCTTTCGATTATCAATTTATTCAATCTAGAAGTGCAATTATTGATAATGCTAACCTAAAGCCTGAAACAACTGTAGATTATGAATTAGGATTTCAACAAGTGCTTTCTCGTACTTCATCGATAAAGATTTCTGCATTTTATCGTGAGCAACGAAATAATGTTCAGTTGATAAATGTTTTTGAAGCTTATCCAGCTACTTATAAAACATACGGAAATCGCGATTTCGGTACGGTGAAAGGTATGACGATTTCGTATGATTTAAGACAAACCGGAAACATTAGAATGACTGCAAACTATACCTTGCAATTTGCGGATGGTACAGGGTCTGATGCAACGTCAATGGGGGCACTTATAAATGCCGGTATCCCTAACTTGAGAAATATCTTCCCTTATTCTTTCGACCAACGTCATGCTTTTGCAGTGACATTCGATTATCGATATGGAGAAGGTGGCGATTACAACGGTCCAAAAATCGGAGATTTTAACATTTTCGAAAATACAGGGCTAAATATCTTTACTAATATCTATTCTGGCTCACCGTATTCCGCACAAACGTTTATTACCGATGAAGGAATTGGGAATTTAAATGCTGGAATTAGCGGTACCTTAAATGGTTCGCGTCTTCCTTGGTCATATAGAATGGACTTACAGTTGGATCGCACCATTAACATAGAGATGGGCGGAAAGAATGATAAGAAAAAAGTAACATTCTTGAATATTTATATTCGCGCTACTAATTTGTTAAATCAGTTTAATAAACTAAGCGTTTATCGTGCAACTGGAAACTGGGATGATGATGGGTATTTAGCCGCTGCGGCAAGCCAAACATCGATTCAGAATCAAACGGATGAACAGTCTTTCCGGGATTATTACACGATGAAAGTTCAGAATGCATTTAATATAAGTTCCCCTAGGACAATTCGCTTGGGAATAAAATTTGATTTTTAAATAAAGAAATAGAACAGCTATGAAAAAGCAATTAATTATTACAATTGTAAGTGTTGCCTTGTGTTTTACGAATGCCTTTGCATATTATGGGCCAGGAGAAAAAGACAATAAACCAGGAAAACCGAAAGGGGCAAATTGTAGCCCGGCGACTGCAAAGTTAACAATGAACTTTAACGATGTTAGCGCATTGATTGAGCAAGGTGGAAGTATGTTCCAAAATAGGCAAGCTTCAATTGCAGCTTATGAGGTTCCGAAAGATAGTAAACGTTTTGCTATTTTTGCTGGAGCTCTTTGGATGGGTGGAACAGATGTTAATGGTCAGCTCAAATTGGCAGCGCTTAGGTATCGTTCAGGCAATGACTTTTGGCCTGGTCCTTTAACGGTTAATCCAGGATCTGGAAATTACAATCCTCTTTTTCCTGTTGGTGACAATGTCGTAAGGGATTTTGGCGAGGCTAATATTGATCCCAATCAATGTATTGCTTACGACCAATTTTATACGATTCGAAAAGCGGAGGTTATTCGCTTTAATATCTACTATGAGTGTAATGAAGGAATTGTAACCGAGGGTTGCGATGATATTATCCCACCTTCAAATGATGAGTTAAATCGAATTTATGGTTGGCCTGCTCATGGCGACGTATCCTTGGGTCAAGATTATTTCTTAGCTCCTTACTATGATCGCGATGGTGATGGGAACTATAATCCTGATAATGGAGATCATCCTTGGTATGATGATATACTAGGTCGTGATGATATTCAATGTGGTTTCGATCGACGAATTTCACTTTATGGTGACGAAACGCATTGGTGGGTATTTAATGATAAAGGAAACATCCATACAGAAACAAATGGTGATCCAATCGGTATGGAAATTCGCGCTCAAGCATTTTCGTTTGCTACAAACGATGAGGTAAATCGTATGACGTTCTATAACTATGAGCTTATAAATCGTGGAACACAAACGCTTTACGATACCTATTTTGCTCAGTACCTTGATGCTGATGTTGGAAATTATGCCGATGATTATGCTGGATGCGATGTCTCTAGAGGTTTGGGTTATATGTTCAATGGTGACCTTAATGATGAAAGTGATGGAAGTCGCTTAGGATATGGAGAGAATCCACCTGCAATTGGTTGTGACTTCTTTGAAGGTCCTTATCAAGATGGAGATGGAGTTGATAATCCTGGACCTTATTTTGACCAAGCAACTCAAACGACTATTGTACCTACTGTAGTGGATGCTCTAGCTAATAATGGGATTGTTTATAAAGGAATTGGTATTGGTTACTCCGATGGAATTATCGACAATGAGCGATTTGGTATGCGAAGATTTACCTACTACACCTCAACTGCTGCCTATCCTTACAACGATCCAGGGCCAGCGGCAGAATATTATAATTTTATGGAAGGTCAATGGGCTAATGGATCCGAAATGTATTATGGTGGTTTAGGAACTGGAACATCAACACAACAATTAACTGATTATATGTTTCCGGGAACATCAGATCCTTTGTCATGGTCGACGGGAGGTGTTGACATGACTGGACAATTTCCAAATGGTTGGGACGAAGCCACTAGTAATAACCCTGTTGGTGACCGTCGTTTTGTTCAGTCTGCTGGACCATTTACCCTTAAGCCTGGAGCGGTAAATAATATTACTGTTGGTATTGTTTATGGCAGAAGTACGGATGGCAATTTGTTCGCTTCTGTAGAAGCAATGAAAAGAGCTGATACCAAGGCGCAAGCTTTATTTGATGCTTGTTTTAAAATATTATCTCCTCCAGATGCACCTAAAATTACGATTCAAGAGCTAGAAAACGAATTGATTTTAATGCTTGAGAACCCGTCATCTTCTAATAATTATCAAGAAGGATATGCCGAGGAAGACGAAATCAATATTCCAGATCCAACAGTTGATAGATTTTATCGATTTGAAGGATATCAAATCTTTCAATTGAAAAGTTCAGATGTTTCAATTTCTGATATCGAAGATCCTACTAAAGCAAGATTGGTTGCTCAGTGTGATATTAAAAATGATCAAGATCGTCTAATCAATTTTGTTTTTGATGAAGCGCTTGGATTCGCTGTCCCTGTTGAAAAAGTGGATGGCCAAAACACGGGCATTAAGCACTCATTTAGAGTAACTGAAGATGCCTTTGCGCAAGGTGCACGTCAATTGGTAAATCATAAAACGTATTATTATGTTGCTGTTGCTTATGCTTTTAACGAATTTAAAAAGTATGATCCTAATGATCCTTTATTTTTAGATGGCCAAAAAATTCCATACATCTCATCACGTTTAAATTATGATGGTACAGCAATAAGCTCAATTTCAGCGGTTCCACATAATCCTACACCTGAAGCAGATGGAACTGATCAGTTGGTTGCCTACGGTTCATCGCCAAAAATAACGCGTTTAGATGGTTACGGCAATGGAAATCGTCCGATCGAATTTACCGATGCAACGCTTTCTACTATTCTTGCCAATGGATTTACCGATACGCCAGAATACGATTATGGCAAGGGTCCGATTAACATTAAAGTAGTGGATCCATTGCTTC
>CANJLG010000033.1 GCA_947475095.1 Flavobacteriales bacterium | reverse complement strand
GTTGCTTTCACACCAACGTCAACAACAACGTATACAGTAACTGGAACAAACGCCAATGGTTGTAGCAATACAGCGCAAGCAACGGTAACGGTGAATGCAGCACCAAGTGTAAGTGCAGGCAGTAACCAAACGGTTTGTGCAGGTACAGCAGTAACCTTAAGTGGCTCTGGTGCTACCACGTATGCATGGAACAACGGCGTGAACAACGCAGTTGCTTTCATACCAACAACAACGACCACGTATACGGTAACAGGAACAAACGCTAATGGTTGTAGCAATATAGCACAAGCTACCGTAACGGTGAATGCAGCACCAAGTGTAAGTGCAGGCAGCAACCAAACGGTTTGTTCAGGTACAGCAGTAACCTTAAGTGGCTCTGGTGCTACCACGTATGCATGGAACAACAGCGTGAACAACGCAGTTGCTTTCACCCCAACGTCAACGACCACGTATACGGTAACAGGAACAAACGCTAATGGTTGTAGCAATACAGCACAAGCTACTGTAACGGTGAATGCAGCACCAAGTGTAAGTGCAGGTAGCAACCAAACGATTTGTGCAGGAACAGCAGTAACATTGAGTGGTTCTGGTGCTACCACGTATGCATGGAACAACAGCGTGAACAACGCAGTTGCTTTTACTCCAACGTCAACAGCAACGTATACGGTAACAGGAACAAACGCTAATGGTTGTAGCAATACAGCGCAAGCTACTGTAACGGTGAATGCAGTGCCAAGTGTAAGTGCAGGCAGCAACCAAACAGTTTGTGCAGGTACAGCAGTAACCTTGAGTGGATCTGGAGCAACAACATACGCATGGAACAACAGCGTGAACAACGCAGTTGCTTTCACTCCAACGTCAACAACAACGTATACAGTAACTGGAACAAACGCCAATGGTTGTAGCAATACAGCGCAAGCAACCGTAACAGTGAATGCAGTACCAAGTGTAAGTGCAGGTATCAACCAAACAGTTTGTGCAGGTACAGCAGTAACCTTGAGTGGATTTGGTGCTACCACGTATGCATGGAATAACGGCGTGAGTAACGCAGTTGCTTTCACACCAATATCAACAGCAACGTATACTGTAACTGGAACAAACGCTAATGGTTGTAGCAATACAGCGCAAGCTACTGTAACAGTGAATGCAGCACCAAGTGTAAGTGCAGGTATCAACCAAACAGTTTGTGCAGGTACAGCAGTAACCTTGAGTGGATCCGGTGCAACAACATATGCATGGAACAATAGCGTGAACAACGCAGTTGCTTTCACACCAACGTCAACAACAACGTATACAGTAACTGGAACAAACGCTAATGGTTGTAGTAATACAGCACAAGCAACGGTAACGGTGAATGCAGCACCAAGTGTAAGTGCAGGAATCAACCAAACGGTTTGTGCAGGTACAGCCGTAACCTTGAGTGGATCTGGAGCAACAACGTATGCATGGAACAACAGCGTGAACAACGCAGTTGCTTTCACGCCAACGTCAACAGCAACGTATACGGTAACAGGAACAAACGCTAATGGTTGTAGCAATACAGCGCAAGCTACTGTAACAGTGAATGCAGCACCAAGTGTAAGT
Organism: Flavobacteriales bacterium; assembly: GCA_947475095.1. Classification (GTDB taxonomy): domain Bacteria; phylum Bacteroidota; class Bacteroidia; order Flavobacteriales_D; family Crocinitomicaceae; genus UBA952. The sequence goes on along the minus strand of CANJLG010000033.1, from coordinate 22,439 downwards.
GCAGGTATCAACCAAACAGTTTGTGCAGGAACAGCAGTAACCTTGATTGGCTCTGGAGCAACAACGTATGCATGGAATAACAGCGTGAACAACGCAGTTGCTTTCACTCCAACGTCAACAACAACGTATACAGTAACAGGAACGGATGCCAATGGTTGTAGCAATACAGCACAAGCAACGGTAACGGTGAATGCAGTACCAATTGTAAGTGCTGGTAACCAAACGGTTTGTGCAGGTACAGCAGTAACCTTGAGTGGATCCGGTGCAACAACGTATGCATGGAATAATGGTGTGATCAACGCAGTTGCTTTCACCCCAACGTCAACAACAACGTATACAGTAACAGGAACGGATGCCAATGGTTGTAGCAATACAGCGCAAGCGACGGTAACGGTGAATGCAGCACCAAGTGTAAGTGCGGGAATCAACCAAACAGTTTGTGCAGGTACAGCTGTAACCTTGATTGGTTCAGGTGCTACCACGTATGTATGGAACAATAATGTGAACAACGCAGTTGCTTTCACTCCAACTTCAACAGCAACGTATACGGTAACAGGAACGAATGCCTTTGGTTGTTCTGGAACAAGTCAAGTCACAGTCGTTTTACTTTCTATACCAAGTGTAAGTGCAGGCAGCAACCAAACGGTTTGTGCAGGTACAGCGGTAACCTTGAGTGGCTCTGGTGCAACAACGTATGCATGGAACAACAGCGTGAGCAACGCAGTTGCTTTCACGCCAACGTCAACGAACACGTATACGGTAACTGGAACGGCTGCCAATGGTTGTAGCAATACAGCACAAGTAACGGTAACGGTGAATGCAGCGCCAAGTGTAAGTGCAGGCAGCAACCAAACGGTCTGTGCAGGTACAGCAGTAACCTTGATTGGCTCTGGTGCTAACACCTATGCATGGAATAACGGCGTGAGTAACGCAGTTGCTTTCACACCATTATCAACGACAACGTATACTGTAACAGGAACGGCTGCCAATGGCTGTAGCAATACGGCTCAAACAACTATCACGGTTAATTCAATTCCTAATGTTAGCGGTGGTGCAGATGTAAGTATTTGTTCTGGAGAATCGGTAGTTTTATCGGGTAATGGAGCCAACACCTATTCTTGGTCAAATGGCATACAAAACGGACAAGCATTTGTTCCTACGGTAACAGGGGTTTACACGGTAACTGGCACCAATAGTTTTGGATGTATCGATTCTGACGTAGTCAATGTATTTGTTAATTCATCGAGCACATCAAATTTGACAGAAGTAGCATGTATATCCTATGTATTGAATGGCCAAACATACACTCAAAGTGGAATTTATAGCCAAATCATTCCGAATGCTTTTGGTTGTGATTCTATGATTACCTTTAACCTCACCTTGAATTTGCCACCAGCTATCCCAGTTGTCTCTGCGACAAGTAGCGGTGAATTTTTCACCAATAGCGAGCCTAACACCTCTTATCAATGGATTTTCTGTGGTTCTGGATTGGCCATAGCCAATGAAACAGACACGATGTATGTTCCAAATCTTAACGGACAGTTTGCTGTTACAGCGATCAATTCATGTGGCTCTACAACTTCAGATTGTATTACCATTGATAATGTTGGAATAGATGGTATTGAAGTCAATTTAATAGGTCTTTATCCAAATCCCACTTTTGGGTCAGTGTATCTTTCTGGAGATGTTAAGGTGGGAACCCACTATGAATTGACAGATGCTCAGGGTAGAGTTATTTCCTTTGGAGATTTATTATCAGAGAAAAACATCAATTTATTTGGTCTAACAACGGGTATTTACTGGATTAAATTGGATGGTCACACACCACTAAAAGTACTCAAGCAATAATTCAAATCCCGGTAAGTTCACTTATCGGGATTTTTTTATTCAATCAACAAAATAGGCTATTTTTGTAGCGATGAATCCTTCTGAAAATTATTTTCTTCAGCACTTAGGCCAAACGAATCCTTTTCCTTTTTTGATAGAAGTTAAAGAAGCTAGAGGTATTTATATTTATGATGTCGATGGCAAAGAGTACATGGACCTTATCGCCGGGCTTGCTGTAAATGCTGTTGGTCATTGTCATCCTAAAGTTGTTGCAGCGATTAAAAAACAGATCGATAGTCACATGCATGTGATGGTTTATGGAGAGTTTGTTCAAGCTGCTCAGAATCAAATGGCGCAGCGATTGATTTCGATGTTGCCATCAAATCTAAATGCAGTTTATCCTGTAAATTCAGGGACAGAAGCAAATGAGGCGGCCATTAAATTGGTAAAGAGGGCTACTCAACGAACAGAAATCGTCGCATTTAATGGGGCATATCACGGAAGTACAAATGGTTCCTTAAGTATTTCCTCTAATGAAAAAAAGAAACAAGCGTATCAACCTTTATTACCGGGGATAAAATTTATTGATTTAAATGATGAGGAACAATTAAATCAAATTACAAGCGCAACAGCAGGTGTTTTTTTAGAAACAATTCAAGGAGATGCGGGTGTAAGAATTCCGGACATTTCTTTTATAAAGGCGCTTAGAAATCGTTGTTCAGAGGTTGGTGCTTTGTTGGTTTTTGATGAAATACAATGCGGCCTTGGTCGAACAGGAAAAATCTTTGCATTTGAACACTACCATGTGGTGCCTGATATACTAACTTTAGGAAAGGCCCTTGGCGGTGGAATGCCCATTGGAGCTTTGGTGAGTTCAAATGAATTATTACATCATTTTGCTCATTCACCGATGTTAGGGCACATAACAACCTTTGGTGGGCATCCTGTTATTTGTGCCGCGGCAAATGCCTTTTTAGAGGTGCTAGAAAGTGAGATTGATTTATTTGAAGTAGAACGATTGGGCAAGCTATTAGAAGATATTATCGTTGCTAATGGTGAGATCATCGCTATTCGCAGAATGGGATTGCTATTTGCTTTTGATATGATTTCTGAGCAACGTGTGGAGAAAGTAGTGAAGCGATGCTTGGAAAAAGGATTGATTACTTTTTGGTTTCTATCCCATCCAGCAAGTTTTCGTTTAGCACCCCCCTTAAACATTACTGAAAAAGAAATACTACGCGCGGGCTATCTTATTGTAGAGGCTATACATGAAACGAGTCGCTAGAAGAGGTTTCATGTATTATAAAATCGGACCTTATTTTCTTTGTCCTTTTGTCTTGATACAAGAATAATTCTATTGAAATAAGATTTGGGTACCGTGCCTCTCGACTTCGCTCGATGCCCATTAAGTGAATCGAGCGAAGTCGAGAGACACTTATATAGAAATCACCGAAAGGGTCATGTCTTAGAATTGGAGAGAATGAACGCATGCCACTTTCGAGTTTTTTTGCTACTTTTTTTGCGGACCTTCGAGAGCCTCAGTCACCTCAAAAAAAAGTAGGGTAATTAGCAGCGATGCGCCAAGGCGCATAAAAAAGTCAAGGCGCTGAATTTCTATTTTTCCGTCGAAGTCGGACACAAACCATTAACTTTGATCGCGTCAATACTCCCACTTATCTCTAAAACTATCATAGAAGTTTATTCCAAATTTAAATTGAATGGAAGATTTATCAAATGAATTATTCTGACTAACAGCATACAATCCAATTTTAAACAATTGCTTTCTAATTCTAAATTTCCTTTCTAAACCAGCATAAAACTCAACTTGGGCAAAATTGGAGCTGGGTATAGAGATCAATCCTCCTCCAATCGTTTCTTCTAATTTCAATTTATTAATTAGCCAAATTTTATTAAGAAAATAGCCGTTGAAATGATGGATAAAATTGAATTGAATGAACGAATTAGACGTATGCAAAGCGGTGTCTAATAACTGCATCGTATTTACAGGATTTGAGAAAAATCCCAAATCAGATGGTCTAAAAAATTTATTTTCAATTAAACGTAAATCTTGCTTGTGCAGATATTGACCAGCAACAAATCGAAATGAAGAATTACCAAATGACTTTAATTTCATGGTATGTGTCGCTTGAAATTCTAAATAACTAAAATCTGCTTCCGCATCAAAAATGGTAGGGATAGCAACCTTATATTTCAAAAAGACCACTGGCCAAATCGAACCCAAAACCACTTTTTTATGTTTTCGAATCGTATATTTTTGTCGAAAGTGATACTCTAAATCCAAAGAAATCTGCATAATTTTATACGGATCAAATAATTGAGCAGGCTGAACTTGCTTAAAAATAGCCAACCATTCTGGATACTCTAAATTACCAATTGACTCTCGAAATGAATATAAAACAGACGATTTCCCATACAAACCATTAACAATTTCTCGAGAAAAAAACGCTTCAAATTTACGATTTCTTACTCTACTACTCGGTGCTAAAGCTCCTACAATATTCTGAGTTCCTGCGATAAAATCATATACATCCCCTATTTCAAATCCAATTTTAGAAAAATTCATTCGATTATAGAGGACTGAACCTGCAAAAGAACCTTTAAAATCCTTGTTATAAAATCCATAATCAATATTCGGCGCAATATTTATAATTTTTGAATTTTTAAATTCCTTCTGAAAAGAAATACCAGGTCTATATCGAAACCCACCTATTCCAAAAGGAGTAAATTGAGAAATCACTGGCAATATTGTGAATTCATATTTCTTAAATGAATTCACATGACTTATCCCTGAAAAAAAAATCGCGGAAAAATTGATCACGTTTCGTTTACTATCACTCATCTTCAAATATTCTTCACTTTCGTGGTACAAGATGATACTGTCTTGTTCTTTAATAAATTGTTTTTCAAAATCTTTTAAAGTAAAAGGTCTTGTTTCATTCCAATACGATGAATCCTTTTCAAAAGCATCCTCTTTATAAACAGTTGATTCTAACCAGAAATTTTTCGGAGAATCATCCACTACAAATTTGTAGTCTTGATGAGAAACTCGTATTAAACCATTTATCAAATCTTTTCCTTCTTTTAGGTTGTAAACAAATTCTCTTCGAACCGGAACTAAACGCTCTCCTACTTTTTTGTAATCGCAGATGATGTGAATATCTTTAAAATAATTAAGTACTTTTTTATTCACTTGGAGTTCATAAGATACCAATTCCCAGCTCCCTTCTCGAATAAATAAGGTTCCTGAAAACAACGCCTCGTAATCAAACTTAGGCTTTACGGTAACCTCATTGATCATTGTTCCTGTGGAGTCCACAAAAGTATTCTCTAAAAAATAGCTGTAATACATAAATGCATTGTCAGCCATTGGTGAGACCAAAGGATTTTGTGTTAACTTGTTTGACGAGATTGAATTATCAAAAAGAGAAAAATGAGCATCCTTAATTCCATTAATAAATAGATACGGATTCGCTGACAAACTTTGTTCTTCTGCTATACTCTGATCCGAATTTCCAAAATCAAAACTAACCCCTACTTGTGATGTATTATTAGTCATTGCTGATGAACGATCCGCCAAATCGTTGTAAGCATAAAATTCATCTTTAAATTTTCCGATGCGCTTGTAAGAGGTTTTTGCTTTCCATTCAATGATGTTTAACTTATCTTTTCCGATGATTGAATCCTTTTCAAGACTATCTAATTTTGCCTTTTCAAGCGTGGAAAAGCAATATGTTTCGCATTCGTACTCAGCCAACAAATCTTGAAAATAAGACCTTTTCTTAATAACTTCCTTCATTAACTCCTTTCCTTTGTCTTTTTTACTTTGAGCAAAAACAGTTATCTCATCAAAATCTAGCGTGTTCTCTTTCATTACAACCACCAAACTATTAGCCCGATCGCCAATTTCAACTGTATCTGTTTTGGTTTCATAACCCATTGATGAAAAGACCATAACATGCTTACCCTTCTTCAGTTCTAATTGAAAATTTCCTGAAGCATTTGCAACTGTTCCATATGATTCATTCAATAGAAACACTTTTGCAAAGGGTATTTCAACGGAATCCTTATCCATTATTTTACCTGTCAAAACTTGGGAAAAAGAAATGAAACTTGCTAAAACAAAGAGAATACTAAAAATGATTTTGTTCATTTTAATCTTAATGTTTTTTTTGTCGCGATGGAGTGGGTTATTTATTTGTAAATGTAATTACTTTTAATTAAAATGCATCTGTTTTTCAACTTGCCCATAACGAGTCGCTAGAAGAAGTTTCATGTATTAGCGTTTTATGAAATTTTATTTATCAGTATTAAAGCCCTGAAAGGGTGTTTGATCTATTAACGATGGGCAAAGTCCATCGGAAATAGAAATTAACTAACATTAACAAAGCCCTGAAAGGGTGTAATATTCAAAGGGGGTAGTTACTAACAATAAAGTATAGTGTAAATCAAAAGGAATTTCATAGAAAAAAACAGTTCATGATGTATACAAGGAAAAAACACGAATTAGCATATTCAGAACTATATGTTTGGGATTCATATTTCGCTTATATCACACCCTTTCAGGGCTTTTGACTGCGTGATTCTTGGTGAATCATTGGGCGAAGCCCAATGATTAGGTATCTAACCCTTTCAGGGTTATGAACTACAGTATACATTATTCGATTTATACAAAAATCATTATGCCCAGCACCTCAAAATTATATTAAGCATATAAAGTTTTTGATACTTAAATAAAAAGGAAAAGGGTTACCTTTGTCACTCTATAATTCACATGAAAGTAACAGATCACATTAAAGAAGCGAAAGACACCTTATTCTCTTTCGAGATTTTGCCTCCTCTAAAAGGTAAAAGCATTCAATCCATTTACGATGGTATAGATCCTTTGATGGAATTTCAACCTAAATTCGTCAACGTAACGTATCATAGAGAAGAATTTATTTATAAAGAGCGAGAAAATGGCCTATTGGAAAAAATCGCCATTCGTAAACGTCCGGGAACGGTAGGTATTTGTGCAGCAATAATGAATAAATACAATGTTGATGCGATACCACATCTCATTTGCGGTGGCTTTAGCAAGGAAGATACCGAAAATGCCCTAATTGATTTACAATTTTTGGGTATTGATAATGTACTTGCTTTGCGTGGAGACGCCTATAAAACAGAAGCTAATTTTCGCCCTCATCCCGACGGTCACCAATATGCGGTTAAGCTCGTTGAGCAAATCACTGAAATGAATAAAGGAAATTACATGATGGATGATGTGCAACTAGAACCAACGAATTTTTGCATCGGTACAGCAGCATATCCTGAAAAACACTTCGAAGCAATGAATTTAGCGACTGATTTAATGCATTTAAAGCAAAAAGTAGATGCGGGCGCCGAATATATCGTTACGCAGATGTTCTTTGACAATAAAAAATATTTTTCTTTTGTTGAAGCATGTCGAAATATGGGCATAGTGGTTCCTATCATTCCGGGACTTAAGCCACTAAAAACCCTAAATCACATTTCTTTTATTCCAAAATTCTTTCACATTGATTATCCAATTGAGCTTTCTTCGGAGTTGCTAAAATGTAAGGATAATAAAGCGGTTGAAAAGTTGGGGATTGAATGGGGAATCCACCAGTCTAAAGAATTAAAAAACGCTGGAGCTCCTTGTATTCACTATTACACCATGTCTAATTCTTCCTCAGTAAAAGCTATTGCCTCTGAAGTTTTCTAATTAATGACTATGAAAAAATTCCTTTTTATCGGATGTTTATTTTTGTCTTTGTTCCAATCGTATGCGCAAGGGATTAAGTTAACAAATGCCTTGATTATTGGTCAGTTTGATAAGCAGGAAGATCGTTTCGCAATTGAAGTTAATGTGACCGATTTATTTACTTCGCTTGGAATTAAAGCCATTCCTTCCATTAATATTTTAAAGCAGGGTGCCGATCCACTAATTCTAGCTTCGGATACAATGATAAATGCTTTGAAATTAAAAGGAATAGACACCTATGTGTTGATTTATGTTAAAGGATATGATCGAAAATTTAAAGGTTCGAATTCAGAATTGTTGTTGGAAGAGGGATTGAAACAATCTAGCATTTATAGTTTATTTAAAGACGACATTACTTCCATTACATTTGAATTCAGTGTTTTCAAAGGCGGGAAACGCCTTTATGCAAATGTTTTTAAAGTTGGTAATATCTCGAACCGAGATGATGTGATTAAGCGCTTTAGAAAAAAAGCACCCAAGTTTATTTCGACGAATTTCGTATCGAAATAAGTTAATAGCTCATCCTAAAACCCTTTTCTTTTTCCTTGTCGGTTGGATCGCCATAAACCCCGCATTTTGGTGGTCTCTCGAATAACTTAATGAATTTTATCTGTGCTTGAACCGGCCAATAAGTCGACGAAAACCAGTTCATACGGCCGTTAATTCCATTGAATTCGTGTATGCCAATTAAGGGCAAATAAACTCCTGGAATCATCATCCAAGCGCGATTAAAGCGAATTCCTACACCAATAGAATAATGAAATTGCACAACAAATGGAGCATGAAATTTATAGTCTTTCCAGGTTGATCCATACGTATAATCTTTATTACCAGACAATACATTATAATCGAAATTAAATCCTATTGCATTGTCAATAAAATATTTTCTTGCAACATCTATTTTTTTCTTCCCAACATATATTAAGGAGTGAGCTGAAAATCTGCCGTAGACAAATCCATTTTTGAACGACCCAGTTCCTTCGCTTATAACACTTGGGTTTCCTTGAACAATGTTTGTTTTTTCGCTTCCAGCAAATTGTTTGTAACCGATTCCCCAATCAACGTAATCCATTAAGCGTGATTTTTTTAAAAATTTTATAGGAACTAAGCCTTTCCATTTTGGAAAATGTGCCATTCCAAATTCTGCAAAAAACCCAAATTTTCCTTGTGGGTCAATAAATCCCTTTGGCGCGCCTACAACAGTTAACGGGGATTGGTAATTTGTTGTTTTTGGCGTCATTTGATACGTAGCCCCAAAATTAAATTGAATGCCGTCATTGGTAACAATGCGATAGGCATCACCTTCTCGAACTCCTTTTTTAAAACCGCCTTGTGCTAATCCAATGATGGGACAAAACAGGAGGATAAACAGTAATTTTTTCATACGATAAAATTGAATTGTTTACTTTTCTCTTCTAGTAAATCCATTATTTGAGGACCGTCCCAATCGTTTTCAATTCCGGGAATAGCCATGATTTCATCCATAATACCATTTTGAATATTTCCTTGCTGATACGCAACGCTATACCTAATATTGCTGAAGGTAACCTGGGAATACAACGGCATCCATTGTTTTGGATACAAAGCACTAAATTTCGCTTCAATTTTTTTGCGTAAAATAAATGATGGATCACCAACGAAATCGCGCATAACAAAATAATTATCTAAGGATAAATCTTGCAAGGCATCGCCATCTGCTTTTCTAGTTCTGCTATATTCCTCAAAAACTTCAGGCCAATTTTCATTATGTTTCTGCATTAATCCCCAAAGTACAGAACAATCTTCAAATCCGGCATTCATTCCCTGACCGTAAAAAGGAACGGTGGCATGCGCCGCATCACCCATTAGGGCTACTTTCCCTTTGTGCCAAGGTTGACAACGAATAATCGCTAGGTTGGATAGGGGATGGTCTTCCCATGCATCAGCAATGTTAGGCATCATGGTGTAAAAATCGGGAAATACCTCCAAGAAAAAAGCATTCACTGCTTCCCGTGAATTGAGTTTATCAAAGGCATATTTATCTCCTTCGTGAGGCATAAAAAGCGTACACGTAAACGATCCATCTTCGTTGGCCAATGCAATCAACATAAAACGTCCTCGTGGCCAAATATGTAGCGCATTTTTATCCATTCTATAATTTCCGCTTTCATCAGCAGGTAATAAAATTTCTCGATACCCATCTGCTATGAAATTCTGACTGTAGGTAAAGCGCTGCATCTTTTGCATGGAATTGTAGCGAACATTCGAAAAAGCGCCATCTGCTGCAAATACCACATCAGATTGAACGCTGAATGATTCATTCGTTTTATTATTTGTCAAATAGACAATTCCCTTTTCTAAATCTACTTTCTCACAGGTGTGTTGATAATGTATGGTAGCACCGCCATGTTTTTCAGCCACATCCATCATCGTAGCGTTTACCTTTCCTCTCGATACGGAAAAGATCGCTTCTCCGTCCTTACCGTATTGCTGATAATTTAGGTTTCCCTCGAGGTCGTGCATGACTCTTCCATACATTGGAATCGCAATTTTTCGTACTTCGTCCCCAACTCCTACCGCATCAAGCGCTGTCCACCCGCGAACGGATAAGGCAAGATTAATGGATTTTCCAGCACTAATTTCAGCTAAACGGATGTCGGGTCTTCGCTCGTAAATGGTCACTTTATATCCTGCTTTAGCAAGGTATACCGCCCATAGCGATCCTACTAATCCTGCTCCAATTATAATTGCGCTTTTATCGTTTTCCATTTTACTTTTGAAATAAGTTTTTACACTTGTTCAACACAAAATTAAGCGCTTTGTTCTTTTATAAGTCGATTGCTGCAGACAGTTATTCACAACATTTAGTTTGTTTTCTTTTTCAGCTGCTTCAATTGCTGAGTTTTTGAAATTATCACTTTCAGTTCAATAGCAAAAACCATGAAATTCAAGTCTAGATACTTTTGGCTATTTAGTTCTCACTTTGAATGAATTCTATGTTTTTAACTTTAAAATATTTTACGAGTAAGATTGTGAATACTCGAAAAAAACAATAATGATTTGAATAGGTTTCTATCGTCGCCTATTATTCTGATAAAGCGCATCGAATTGAACTACGGGAACCGTGCATCTCGACTACGCTCGATGCCCTTTAAGTGAATCGAGCGTAGTCGAGAGACACTTATATAGAAATCACCGAAATGCACCTAAGTCTCGGTGTATTTCAAGAGTGGAGTGAATTGAAGGATAATCAGCGACTTGATTTTTTCGTTCTTTTGTACTTGTGCTGAGCTTGCCGTAGTATCAAGACAAAAGGACAAAGAAAATAAGGTCCGATTTTTATCGGACAATAGTGTTTCTTTTACTAAAATTGAACTTCATTTATCCTATTTAATTTTTTGTCAGACGTGAATTTTTTGTGTCATTTATGACACAATATCCTTCGTTTAGCGCTTACGCAAAACAATTTGTACTTTTGTTTCTAATTTTTAGGTATGTCTGTTCATAAAAATGTAAAAAAGGTTACCACGCATACGCTTCACGAGATGAAAGCAAATGGGGAACGAATTTCTATGCTGACCGGCTATGATTTTTCCATGGCTCGAATTTTAGATGAAGCGGGAATTGATGTTATCTTAGTTGGGGATTCTGCTTCGAATGTGATGGCAGGTCACGAAACGACGCTTCCCATTACACTAGATCAAATGATTTACCACGGCGCAGCAGTTGTAAGAGCGGTAAGTCGTGCACTTGTAGTGGTTGATTTGCCTTTTGGTAGTTATCAAGGAAATTCAAAGGAAGCGCTTTCAAGTTCGATTCGAATTATGAAAGAAACAGGCGCTCATGCAGTCAAAATGGAAGGTGGTCAAGAGATTCTTGAATCGATTCAGAGAATACTTACGGCTGGTATTCCGGTTATGGGTCATCTTGGACTTACACCACAATCGATTTATAAATTTGGAACTTATGTCGTAAGGGCAAAAGAGGAGGAAGAGGCCAAGCGCTTAATTGAAGATGCCTTGGAATTAGAAAAAGCCGGTTGTTTTGCCATTGTTCTTGAAAAAATACCCGCTGTACTTGCCGAAAAAGTAGCAAAAATGTTGCAGATTCCTATCATCGGAATTGGTGCTGGATCGGGTGTCGATGGCCAAGTTTTAGTGGCGCATGACATGTTAGGAATTAACAATGAGTTTAATCCGCGCTTTGTTCGGAAGTATAATGACCTTCACAATCAAATGTTAAAGGCGTTTAGTTCGTATATTTCGGACGTGCAATCGGGTAATTTCCCGAATGAAAAGGAACAGTATTAATACTGCAATGAAATTAATTTTCCTTCTTTGTCTTTTTGGCTTGTTTGCCTGCTCCTCTGAAACTAAAAAAACAGTTGAACCAAAAAGTAAGCTGGCTTATGCGCGTTGGCTTTCCATTACAGAGTCTGAGAATGGGGTGTTAATTAGCATCACAAATCCAGACAATATCACAGAAAAATTCGAGTATTTTATTGGGGAAAATGGCCCAGCAAACGCTACAACTATTTCTATTAAGCACCGTGGACTTGCGGTTCTTTCCTCCACACATGTTGGTATGTTGGGATTGCTTAATGAAATTGATGCCATTTCAGCTGTCGCGGATAAGAAATTCTGTTACAATAAGGAACTTAATGATCGAATTGAAAATGGGAAGGTGGTTTCCTTGGGACAAGAAACAGATTTCTCGGCCGAAATGTTATTGAATTCAAATTCGAAATTAGTGGTATATAGCGCTTTCTCAGGAAAATTAGCCATCGATAATAAGTTGAAAAAACTAGGTATTATAACCATACCAAATTTTGATTGGAGAGAAACGCATCCCTTAGGAAAAGCACAATGGTTATTGCTTTTTGGGTATTTAACGGGCAAACAAGACTTGGCTAAAAAGGAATTCGCTGCCATTGTAAAAAGGTACAATGAGGTGAAAAGTCAATCGAAAAAATCGAATGGGCCAACCTTAGTGGGCAATTTAGCAGGCGATTTTTGGTATGCTCCGGCAGGTGGAAGTTATAATGCTACTTTGTTAAAAGATGCGGGTGTAAATTACATCTTCAAGAACAGTAAAGGGACTGGAAGCTTGTCTTTGACCTTGGAATCTGTATTTAGTCAGTTGGATTCAGTTAGTTTATGGCTCAATCCTGGGTTTGTGAGTAAAGGGTTATTGCTTGCGAATAATCCCAAAGCAGCTCATTTTCCGGTGTATTCCAAGGGTGAAATTTATTGTTATGCCTACGATATGAATCGTTTTTGGGAGATGAGTGCTATTCAACCGGATCTTGTGCTAAGCGATCTTCAACAAATTATTGATAAATTTAATTCAAATAAAAAACTACATTTTTACAAGAGGGTGGAATAACTATGAAATATCGCATTCATTTCTTTTTGTTAATTGCAGCGTTTGCCTTGGTGCTTATCTCGCTATTGCATTTATTTGTGGGGCAAATTCCTTTGTCGTTTGCTGATTTTTTCGCCGCCTTTTTTAAAAATTCGCCGCTGTCTACGAATGAATTATTAATGAGGGAATTCAGAATCCCGAGATTGATCATGGCGATTGTTGGGGGAGGGGGCTTGGCCTTAGCGGGCATGTTAATGCAAACCTTGTTCAACAATCCTTTAGCGGGACCATATGTGCTTGGGATTAATTCGGGCTCAAGTTTGTTGGTTGCGCTATCTACCTTAACGGGATTTACTTTTTTAGGATCTCAGCTAAATATCGTCTTTGCGGCAATCGTTGGTGCCTTCATTTTTGGGATGATTATTTTACTCTTTTCGCTGTCTGTTAAATCACATATTTCCTTGCTTCTTATTGGTTTAATGCTTGGCAGTTTTACCTTTGCTGTGGTGTCAATTTTAGAATTGAGTGCTGCGGCGGAACAATTCAAGTCTTTTGCAGTGTGGGGAATGGGATCTTTACAACAAGTAGAGATGTCTCAAGTTCCATTGATTCTACTCTTCTTTTTTGGAAGTGTACTTGGATCGTTATTATTGATTAAACCGCTTAACATGTTAGTTTTAGGAGAAGATTCAGCTGTTATGCTTGGTTTGTCTTTGCGCAAAACTAGAATTCTTATCATATCTGTGACTGCTCTTTTTACAGGATTGATCACCGCTTATTGTGGTCCCATTGCTTTTGTTGGACTAGCAGTTCCCAACATCACTAAGTTATTGTTCCGAACGCAACAACATGCCTGGTTGATTGGTGGAAATTTAATTATTGGCGCCTTATTTCTTGTCTCTTGTGATGTGCTGATTCAATACCTAGAAGAAACGGTTCATCTTCCATTAAATGCATTAACATCCATTATTGGTGCGCCATTTGTGATCTTTATTTTGATAAAAAAAGTAACATGATTTGCTTTAAAAACACGCATGTTGGATATAAAACCAGTTTATTTGAAATAAATGACGTGTGTTTGTATACGGGTAAAATGTATTTGTTAGCGGGAAAAAATGGGACGGGAAAAACGACCTTGTTAAAGTCACTGGTTCGTTCGGTTCCTTTACATGGCGGTAGGATTGAGCTAAATGGAAAAGACTTACATCAGCTTGAAAAAAGAATGCTTCCTCAACTCGTCGCCTTTGTGGAAAGTCGCTTCAATGGCATTCCATTCCTCACCTTAAAAGACTATATTTCATTAGGAAGAGCGCCACACACCAATGCATTTGGTCGACTAAAAGAAAGCGATATCCTGAAAACAATGGAAGTGATGACGCTTTTAAACATTAGTGATTATCAAGATAAATTTACGGATGAATTAAGCGATGGGATTCGTCAATTGGGTGCAATCGCTCGTGCTTTGGTGCAGGAAGCGCCCATATTATTGTTAGATGAGCCGACTGCTTTTTTGGATTTTGAAAACAAGGATTTGTTAATGAAAACGCTAAAAGAAATTGCTGTTTCCCAAAACAAATGCATCATTTGTTCTTCACATGATCTCGATTTAAGCATCGAATTAGCTTTACCAACTTTAGCGGTGTCTACCAAAGAAAATAAACTTGTCTTATTGGAGTCTCCTCAAAACAAACAGGAAATAATCGGGCTTATTTGCTAGGTTAATTAACGGAAAATTTCTTGGTTGTGTAGCGCCCATTTTCATAAATCTTGAGTAGGTAAGCGCCTTTTGATAAATTCGAGCAATCAATTTTTAGTTGATTTGAATTCACAGCTTCTTTCGTTAATGTCCTACATGAAATGTCTAAAATTTCATAGTTTCCATGAAGCTGTTTTTGAAATTCCACATGTAACATGGCATTCGTTGGGTTAGGATAAAGATTAAAGTTTAGCTGCGCTTCACCAACGCCTCCTTGTAGGGTAATAAAATTACTGGTGTCGCATCCATTTGCTGACATAACAGAAACGGTAAAGGTCCCACCGAAATCCATTGGAATCAAAAGGGTATCATTTGTTTCACCTAGCATTATTTGTCCGTTGACATACCATTGGTAATAATCACCAGGCGTTGGGGTGCTCATCATTTGAGAATTGTCAAAATTAATAAGCGCATTGATGCCAGGTTGGGCACAAGTTGTTTGATTAACCGTTCCGGCCGTATTAGTTAAACTCGCCTGAAAATCAGCTAAGGCATAACAATCGGTATTTAATACATAATTCAACCAAGGATCTAAAATTTGAAAGGTTTTTTGCTGTTGTTGAGCACGCGTTATTGAAATCCCTTGCGAAGAGGTGCTTTCTCCAAAGTCGCAATTGAAATTTGAATTGGCGAAATAACAATGCGCCCCACCTGTAATACTCACGAATGATTTACACGATGACGCCAATCCTTGGTACATGGGTAGGTGGTTATCGATCGGGGGTGTTACACCATCATTACTTCCTGAAAAAATAAGCGCAGGAACATTGATGTTTCCACACACAGAAACCGCTGAAGGATTTGTTTCTGCTGGGGCAAGTCCCACAATTCCGGCAATCGAAGCATTGTTTTGAGCGGCAAGCATGGTGGCTCCTCCACCCATGGAGTGGCCCATGATAACGACTTTTTGCTTTACTTTTCCATTGAATGGAGAACCAGCAGTTCCATTCAAAGCCAACATTTTTGCGGCAACCAGTGCCAAATCGGCGCCGAAATCCCCATGACTGGGAGCAGGAATTAAACTTCCTTCCGTGCGCACAAAGGCTAAGATATATCCTTGAGGGGCCAAGTGCTCCCAAATGTTAGCGTAGGCATCCCATCCCATCGCGAAACCATGGCCAAATACAATGACAGGAAAATTGGGAAAGGTGGCAACTGCGGTATTTTCTCCAGAGGTATAACTGGGATAGTAGATTTCCGTTTGAATTTGTCGGCCAGGTCCACCACCAGAACCAAAGCCCCCACTGCGAGAAGGATCATTGAAAGTGATGGTGCTATGCCCGATTTGATATTGAGAAAAACAATAAAGTTGAATTAGGGTGGCGGCTATAACAAAAATTGATTTCATAATGAATTTCTTTTGTATTTCAAAAGTAGTCAATATTAATTACTCCCCCAATTTCCTTTATCCAAGCTTCTAAACTGGATCGCTTCGGCGATGTGAGCTACTTGAATTTTTTCATTTTCGTCGAGATCGGCAATGGTCCTTGCCACTTTTAAGATGCGTTCGAATGCCCGCGCTGATAAGCCCATTTTTTGCATCGCTTGCTTAATCATTAGGTGTCCTTGCTCATCTGCATTACAATGTAATTCAAATTCTGCTTGTGTCATTTGCGCATTGCAATGGGTTTCGGTCGTTTCTAGGTAACGTTTTTCCTGAATCCCCCGCGCTTTTATGACCCTGGTTCGTATCGATGCGCTATTTTCATTTGGAATGGTAGAGGTTAATTCATCGTAGCTAACGGGCGTCACCTCCACGTGTAAATCGATGCGGTCTAATAAGGGCCCGGATATTTTGTTAAGGTAGCGCTGCACCACGCCGGGTCCGCAAACGCACTCTTTTTCTGGGTGGTTGAAGTAGCCACACGGACATGGATTCATAGCGGCAATTAGCATAAAACTTGCTGGAAAATCGACCGTGAATTTCGCACGGGAAATCGTGATGAATCGGTCTTCCAATGGCTGTCTCAAAACTTCCAGTACGCCCCTTTTGTATTCGGGTAATTCGTCTAAAAATAATACGCCGTTGTGTGCCAGAGAAATTTCACCCGGTTGTGGATAAGCTCCGCCTCCAACTAACGCGATGTCTGAGATGGTGTGATGAGGTTTTCGGAAGGGGCGTTGGGTAAGCAATCCCCGGTTTATTTTTACTTTGCCAGCTACGCTATGAATTTTGGTCGTTTCTAAGGCTTCTTCCATCGACATCGGTGGTAGAATGGTGGATAATCTTTTGGCAAGCATGGACTTTCCAGCGCCTGGGGGGCCAATCAAAATGACATTGTGACCACCTGCAGCAGCGATTTCAAAGGCACGCTTAATACTAAATTGCCCTTTAACGTCCTTAAAGTCAACATCGGAAATCTTTTGCTGCTCATAAAATGTATCGGCCATATTGAATTTACTTGGGCTTAGTGTTCCGGTGCCATTTAAAAAAGAAACAACTTCCTCTATATTCTTTGCGCCTAGCACATCAAGTCCAAGGACAACGCTTGCTTCTTTGCAATTTTCTAAGGGAATAATAATTCCCTTGAATCCTTCTTTCTTCGCTTGTAAAGCGATTGGTAAAATTCCTTTTGTTACTTGAATGGAGCCGTCCAATGATAATTCGCCGATTAATATATATTCTTTTAATCGTTCGGTCTGAACTTGTTCACTAACTGCTAAGATGCCAATAGCAATTGGGAGATCATAAACGGACCCCTCTTTTCTAATATCTGCTGGCGCAAGATTAACCGTAATTTCTTTTCCTGGAAATTTATAGTTGTTGTTTTTGAAGGAGGCACGAATCCGTTGTTGACTTTCTTTTACCGAATTATCGGGAAGTCCGACCATGAAAAAGTTGATTCCAATGCCCAAATTCACTTCGATGGTTATGGTGGTGGCAGTAATTCCAAAAACACTGCTTGTATAGGTTTTTACTAACATAAAGTTGATTTAATTCTTATTTTTCTTATTAAGTTAGCGAAATAGATTGGATGCAAAAACAAAAAAAATGTTAATATTTCACCTTACCCAAGCTTAATTATCTTCAATACAAACAATGGACTGGCTTCAAATTAGTACTCAATACCCTAGTATTCAACTTTCTCAAAACGAGTTGTTAGCTGACATTCAAGTCCAACTGCGTAAAGATCTTGAACGTAGCGCATGCAGTATATCTTTTCCTGCTGAGTTATTTCTTGACCCTTCAATGTTGGTGGCGTTTTTATTGTCTGAGCTGCAGGAGAATAAGCACCTTGATTTAAGGCCTCTTTTATATGTAATTGATCTTCCCGAATCATGGCTAAGGGATATAGAAGGCAGTCCAAATTACTTCGTCTTGCTCACAAATGCCATCCTAAAAAGGGAAGCGATGAAAGTATATATCCGCAAGACCTACCGTTCGTAGCGGTGTCCACTTCTAGCGAAGGAGCCGATTTTAAAAATCAGTTTTAGTTGCGGTTCAATAATCGAAAGCTAGGCCATTACCGTTACTAAATTCTCGTTTTTGCGCTTACCCTGTGTTAGCAACTGTTAAAGTTTATAGCAATTGATTAAGATCCTGTCTACCAATGATTGTCATAATTTCCACGACATCTTCATTCATTTTGTAGAATATACTATCTACACCACATACACATCGTTGGTATCCAGGCTTAATAAAATCAACAGATTCGAATGATTTTGGATTTTTCGTAATAAGTTCAAAGTGTACAAAGAAAGATTCAAAGTAGTTATCTGCTTGTTTCATTCCAAATTGCTTAACGCCGTAATGATGGATCCGGATTAAATCTTCCTTTGCAACATTGCTTAATTTGTATTTAGCCATTAAGCAAACTTTTAGAATGCTTCAAAATTTCTGATTTGGAATCGCTTGTAAATCCAGCTTTTTCAGCTCTTTCTAATTTTAATCGAATTAAATCGATTTGATTAGTTTGTTTTCTCGCTTGACGAATTAAATCATTAACTAATTCACTCTTGCTTGCGTACTCTTTATTAGCAATTTGATTCTTTAACCATTCGTCATTTGGTTCTGTAAATGAAATACTTTGTCTTCTCATGATAATTAAGTTGTGGTGTAAATATACACCAAATACGCATCGGTTACAAAATAATTTTCAGCCGCTCTTGGAAATGGATATGGTTGCTAAGGTTTCTGCGCTAGCGTGTATTTTTTGTAAGGATCAATTAATATCTTTTTTTGTCACTCCCCAAGATTTCATATAATCACAATTGATTTTAATAAAAGATGAAGCGTATTCGGGGTGATTTATTATGTATTGCTCCATGGGAACAGCAATTTTTTTATTAATTTTTCCAAAGCTTTTAGACCAGAAATACAAAACGTAATATTTTGATTCCGGAAATTCAACCTTTCCTCCGTTTGAATATATGTTTTTCATTAATTTATCAAATTTAGGAGCAATGTTTATGATAGTATCACTTCCTAAAAGATGCATAATAGTGTCATTTACAGCGCTATGATTATTTTTACTGAAAAACCATTCTAAATCAGAAGGGCCTGTTGCAAAACAACTTAAGTGTTGGACTAATTCTCCTGATGAATTATAAATAAAAGCTTTTGGAAAGGCTCCTCGCCAAATTTCTTCAATTTTTGAAGAATCAATAAAATAGAATTGTTTATTCGTGATATAGCCAACTTTTCTTCCGTACTTGATTACAGAATCGGTACATTGGGGCTCTAGATTACTTATTCCAAAAAAAAGGCTGCATCCCGATAAGGTTAAGCCCAATAAAATCAATAAAAATTTAATTTGCTTCATTCTTTATTCAGCTAATGGTCTATTCATTATTATAACGGTTTCGAGCTTGGCACCGTAAAGACTTTTTAAAGTTAGTTTTATTTACCTTCGGTGCTTTTCCGCGATGTGGTCCAAGATCCAAAGTTTTTATGTTAAACGTTTTTCGTTTTCTTAGATTTCGGCTTTTTTGCTATGCGTGTGTTAGTAGCTGGGTGATTTCAATATTTTTTAAGTCATTGGTATTATTAAATTTCACCGTTGTTTTATTTTATCGTATAACTCACATTGCGTCCGTTTCCTTGTTTTTCAATCAATCCTTTATTGAGCAACTCCGACAAAATACGTTTTACGGTTGGTGAGGGTATCGCCAATTTTTCAGCAATTTCACCCGACTGAATGGTCGGACGATTTTGAATAATAGTATAAATTGATTTTTCCTTGGGCGAAAGCTTTGTTTCCAAACCACTTTTATGCAATTTCGTCATTAATTGAGATTGAATATTTGACAAGCAACTCAAAAAGAATTGTATCCAAACGGTTACATCTTCGTTAGGGCGTTGTGCCTGACAACTTCTAAGAACCTGATAATATTCATTTTTTTGGTTTTCAATTTCGTGCTCAAAACTCACGTATTGTATCCATTTATATCCGTTTTTGAGCAACAAAAACGTTGAAATCAAACGACTTAATCTACCGTTTCCGTCTTGGAAAGGGTGAACGCTCAAAAAATCATAGACAAAAGATGCTACTTTGACTAACGGGTGCACTTCCGTTTCGGAATCATACCAATTGAGCAACTGCCTTATGGCATCTTCGGTGGCAAATCCAGCTTCGGTGGTTTGAAAAATGATTTGTCTTGTGCCGTCAGGATATGAAGCTTCAACTGCATTGCTATGTTGCTTATAATTGCCTTTATGCCATTGATCTTTGGCACTGTATTTCATCAAGCTATTGTGTAAACTTTTAATATGACTTTCGGAAAAGCTACTGTTTTCGTAAGATTCCGAAATCAAATCCAATACTTCAAAATAACCGACTACTTCCTGCGAATCTCTGTCGGTAAGTTTTGTAACGTCAATTTTTTGAAGCAACACATCAACCTCTTCATCGCTCATTTTGTTGCCTTCAATACGGTTTGAAGCTCCTACGCTTCGCACGGTAGCAATGCTTTTCAACTCTTTTAGGCTTTGACCTTCTTTTCGTTCAATGGCCGTCCAATTTGCATCAAAACGGTCGATTTCACTTATTAACTTGATCAGTTCCCAATCAATATTCAGCTTGAAATTATATACCTCGTTGTTCATTTTGATACGATTTGATACGCAAATATACGATTATGATTCGAAACTTCTACTGAAAATGATACGATTTGATACGTTTATATTTGATTATGATACGAAAAATGTCATTGTTTACAGTAATAAAATTGTTTTACTGCCAGTTCGTCAAGCCTTGCCAGTAACGTTTTGCAGCTACAAGAAGTTGGCGATTTCGAAGCACTAAACTGTCTGCCACCACTGAACTTGATACGAAGCACAAAGCTTCATTCAACCACTGAACCGCCAATTTCTTGTAGGTGCTGTTATGTGCCGTTTTTCTCACTCTGTCGGTATTATTGATTGTCCTTGTTTGTTTATATACTGAGGTCCGCCCGAAAAATGAGGTCCAGAATAATATTCAATTAAGTCACCTTTGAAACCCATGTAGCAATACATTTTAGAACGATTAACAATTTTATTTTGAGTGTCAATTATTGCGTCAAAATAACCTCCTTGAAACACAACCTCAGTATATTCAGTCCTGACAGCACAAAGTCCATTTTCAAATTTACCGACAGCATAATACATTGGCTTTATTACGACATTTCCTTCTTGGTCTTTAAACCCCCATAATTTGTTTGTTTCAAATGCTATTAAATTATCCGCTATTATTGTGTCCCTTAGTTTCTGGTTTTTAACCATGTCAAAAATTTCTAGTCTGCTGTATATTTTATCTCCAATTCTTTTTCCGTTCGTGTCAATCGGGTAGAAGTCGGAAAACTGAATGTCGCTTACATATGCAACTCCATTTCTAAATTCCATATATCCGTCTCTCCATGATTTGGCGAATTTATTCTCACCTTTCTTGTCAATAAACCATTGTTCAGTAAAACTACTTACCCTCGCAAATCCTTCACTAAAGTCAGTTTCAGGAAAATTGTCTTTTAAATCAAAAACTTCGTTCCCCAATGTGTCAATGCAAATCCACTTGTAGCCTTTCTTAATTACTTCTTTTGAAACAAAACAAAGTCCTTCTTTAAAGTCATGAGTTATTAGATAATTTGCATTTATTTTAATAATGCCTCCTTTGTCAATAAACCCATATTTCCCATTTTCACTTCGAAACTTATATAGTCCATTACCCTGAGCAAATATTGTCAAGGAAAGCAATGATAGTATGATTGTCAGTCGGATTTTCATGGTCGTCTTAAAATGGCACATAACGTTTTCGGGCTTGGCGAAGGTGGCGATTTTCACCACAAATGTTGATGCGGAGAACTAAACTTTGATTAACCACAAATGTGTCTGCGGAGCACTGAACCGCCACTTTTGCCAAACCCGTGTTATGCCTTCGTTGTTCTTTTATGTTGTTACATTCGGTCATAAATCGGTCTTGGAATTTGTTTTAATATTGTCGCAATAAGTCCCCAGCGTCTTGTTACATACGCCACCTTTTTTTTGTCGATTATAGCTTGGAAAATTTGTCTAACTGCTTTTTCAACAGGCATTACCCAAAATAATCCTTCTCCTTTCGCCATTTCTGTGTCAACAAGTCCAGGCCTAATATCTGTCACAAAAATTGATGTATTAAGTTTTTTAGCCTTTTGTCTTAACCCTTCAAGATAATTTATTTGATAGGCTTTTGTCGCATTGTATGCAGGTGCTTGTCTGCTACCACGTAGTCCGCCAATAGAACTTATTGCAACTAAATGTCCTGATTTTTGTTTTTC
>CANJLG010000032.1 GCA_947475095.1 Flavobacteriales bacterium | reverse complement strand
TGTTCCCTTGGAAATTAAACCATCCTTTTAACCCAAAATAACTACCACTTAAGAAACGCTTTCCTCAATTGCGGGGTGCAAAGGTAACTACTTTTTTTATTCCTACAATGTTTTATTGGAAAAAATAAAGCTATTATTTTTATAATTTAAGCGAAGGGCCTAACTATTAGTAAGATAAGACTAATTTGACTCTGCTAAAGATTTTTTTATAGAGAGTAAATCTAGATTTTCAATTAACACATTTTCTGTGTCGTTAAACGATTTTAACTGGCTAACATATGATTCCAAGCAAAAATTAACGGTGTCATTTGATAAATAACAAACTGAATCAATGATGCTAGATTCTTTCTCATTTATAACCGTAAATCGAATCAGCTTTTTAATGCCTACCAAACGATCCACCGACATAAAAACTAGGAATGCCGCAAACCCTATAGCTTCTTTCTTTGACATTAGCTTAGCTTCACCATTATCAATGACCGCAATGCTATAATTTGCCAATAAAATTCCAATCCTGTCCTTCAAAACCTGCATATCACTTTTAGACCATAATTTAAGTACCGGAAAAGACTTCAATAAATCAAACATGTCATTGGTATTTAACATAATTCGATCTATCTTATTATTCCTATTTTTAGCAACAGCAAACCAAAATCGGATGGCTATTATTAAGAAAACCGTAGATAGAATACCCGCTACCTTGGCTAGGAGAATGATATTCATGAGGATTCCAAAAGGAACCAGAATAAGCAATAAAAAAAATACCGCTATCCATAATGGAAAACGGTATTTTAAATTTTTTGAATTTGACATGTTAAGGTTGATAATAACTAACTAGCAACCCATTTATCATTCAACATTTCTCCTCGAATAATAACGGTTTTAGTACGTGAGTAATCTTCAGCTGCCATTTGCATCTGTTCTTTTGTATCTCTTCTAATTAAAATTGAACCGGACCCCTGAGATTTGATTTCAATATAAAAACCATTTTTGAGTCTTGCCGGCCGTGTAGGTGGTCTTCCCATTTAGATATGTATGTTTTTTAAAATAAGTAATAGTAAAAATAGGTATTTTTTTTGAAATAGGGTGTATAAAAGAACCTGAAATCGCAAAAAGAATTTAAATATTTTAAAGAACAACAAGTATTATGCCTAAAAGTTTAAATACTTTTGCACATGATTAATTTAGAAAAACTAGGGTATTTTTTGCCTCAAGGGTACCTTTTTCAGCAAGTAAGTTTACAAATAAACAAGGGGGATAAAGTGGGGCTAGTGGGGAAAAATGGTGCCGGAAAATCAACCTTGCTAAAAATATTATCCGGGAAAATTAAGCCATCAGAAGGAAATGTTCACCAACCCAAAGGAACAGTACTGGGCTATCTAACACAAGATATAGTTATCGATTCCAAACAGAGTGTATTCGAGTACTTAAATTGCTCCAATGAACGAATAGATTTTATTCGAACGCGCTTGGAAGACATCAATAACGAACTTACCACACGAACCGATTACGAAAGTAATTCCTATTCAGAATTACTAAATGAATTGGCAGAGAAAAATCATGAATTTCAAGTCATTGAAGGCTTTCAATGGGAAGAAAAAATTATGACTGCCCTAAATGGCCTAGGGTTTAACGATAAAGAAATTCACAAAAGCTTAGATACATTTTCTGGTGGATGGAAAATGCGTGCAGAATTAGCAAGAATATTAGTGAATCAACCCGATGTGCTGCTATTGGATGAACCTACTAATCACCTTGATATATTATCAATTGGGTGGCTAGAGACCTACCTACAGCGATTTGATGGAGTGGTTATTATTATTTCACACGACCGATTTTTCTTAGACAATGTAACGAAAAGAACACTTGAGATAAGCATGAATAAAATCTTCGACTTCCCTTATGGATATAGTAAGTATAAAGTCATGAGAGAAGAGGAAATGGGGCGCTTAGAACAGGCGAAAAAACAACAAGATAAGGATATCAAACATACTGAAGAATTGATTAATAAATTCAGGGCAAAGCAATCCAAAGCGGCCTTTGCACAATCGTTGATCAAAAAACTGGATAAAACGGAGCGAATAGAAATTGAAAAAGAAACGTATAGTGGCATTAGAATTTCATTCCCATTAAGCATTCAACCAGGAAAATGGGTGTTGGAAATGGAGAATCTGGGTAAATCATATGGCGAAAAAGTACTTTTTAAACAGGTTAACCTAACGATTGGTCGCGGAGAAAAAATTGCTTTATTAGGTCCAAATGGCGTCGGAAAATCAACCTTATTGAAAGCCATTATGCGCTCCATTGATTTTGAAGGAAAAGTAACCAACGGCCACAACGTTAACCTAGCTTATTTTGCGCAAGATCAGGCAGAGAAATTAGATACTAGCCTAACAGTATATGAAACAGTTGACCATATTGCGAAAGGTGAACTGCGAAAAAACCTCAGGACTATTCTTGGGGCATTTCTTTTTTCTGGCGAAATTGTAGAAAAAAAAGTGAGCGTTTTGTCTGGTGGGGAACGAACGCGCCTTGCCTTGTGCCAATTGCTGCTTAGCCCTTCAAATTTTATTATTCTAGATGAGCCAACCAACCATTTAGACATGCAGAGTAAAGAAATCTTAAAGTCTGCACTTCTCAACTACGCAGGGACGTTTATTGTAGTATCGCACGATCGTGAATTTGTAGAAGGCCTCACTAATCGGATTTGGGATATTGAGAACGAGGGATTAAAGATTCACCATTTTTCCCTAAATGAATACCTGCTCTATAAAAATGAAAGTAAACTTAAAATTGAAGGTAAACTTTTAGTACAGTCTGAAAAAGTAAAAGCTCCAAAAATCAGTAAAGAAAAAGTGATTGTTGCTCCAGAAGATAAAGAAATAAAAAACATCGAAAAAAAGATTGAAATAGCAGAAAATGAATTGCTCGAAATGAATGAATTGCTCAGTAAATTAAATTATGGAGACGCTGAATTTGATTCGACTGCCGAAAGCTACAACTCAAAAAAGGCAATTCTAGCAAAATTAGTTGAAGAATGGGAAACCATTTTGATGAAGCATAATTAACATATCATTTGTATGCGTAGCTTTATTTCTTTAATTTTAATGAATTGTTTATCGATCAGCATGCTATAAATTTGCACCATGAAAATACCTAGCTTGTTTCTTTTTTTAGTCCTTATCATCGCTTCCTCCTGCCTTAAGAACAATCAAAATCCGGTTCCAAGTATTCCTTTTGATATTACAATCGATATTAATTTACCAAGTTATTATCAATTGCAAGGGGTTGGTTCATGGACCTACGTCAACGGTGGATCAAGGGGAATTATCGTTTACAGAAGAACAATTGACGAATTTGTTGCATTCGACCGACATTCACCGATGGATCCAAACGGGACATGTTTTCTTCCACTTTTCCCCGAACAAGATAATTTTCTACAATTAAAAGACACCTGCAGTAGTGCACAGTATTCATTATATGATGGCGGACCCATTTCCGGTTCTCAATTTGGTTTAAGACAATACGCTACTCAATTTAATGGAAGTAATTTACTACGAATTTATAATTAATAATGGCTGATATTAACGTAACAATTATTGATCGGGAAGGCAATTTGCATGAATTAATTGGTCCAACCGATATGAGTATGAACATCATGGAACTTTGCAAAGCCTATGAATTACCCGTGCTGGGTGAATGTGGGGGCATGGCCATGTGCGCAACTTGTCAATGCTATTTGGAATCTGATACGCCTTTAGATGAGCAAAGCGATGCCGAACTTGATATGCTCGATCAAGCATTTTTTGTAAAATCAACTAGTCGATTAGGTTGTCAAATCCATCTTTCGGAAGAAATCGATGGAATCGTGCTGCGATTAGCACCTGAAGCTTAAGCTATTAAATCGTTTGGAATGTTACACACCGGTATCGGCAACATTTTATGTTGATTGATTCGATTAAAGGTTCTGTAAATCTCTAAGACTTGCTTATGCCTGTCTGTTAAAGTAGTTTCATCTCCATGAAATTCCATCGCCCACTCTAGCTCAGGATAAGTAGCTCCGATTTGATCTTCATCACTTCTTCCATCGCCCCACAAACCATCTGTTGGTTTAGCGTTGAGTATCTCAGGAAGAATTCCTAAGTGTTTCCCAACTGCCCAAACCTGCGATTTTGATAGGTCGGCAATTGGACTAAGATCAACACCCCCATCACCATACTTCGTATAAAATCCTATTCCAAAATCTTCGACTTTATTACCAGTTCCCGCAACAAGACACTTATTGGTTTGAGCAACAGCGTATAAAGTTGTCATTCTGAGCCGTGAGCGTGAATTCGCCATGCTTAAACTATTATTCTTGCAATCTAAAGGCATCGTTTTTTCAAATTGTGAGAATACATCACTTAAATTAATCTCCAATTCTTTACTGTTTTTATACTTCGAATTAAGGTAAACTAAGTGCTTGTTGGCTAGATTGTATTCTTGAGAGGATTGACGTATGGGTAAATTAATGGCGATTACTTGTAATCCGGTCATGGCGCATAATTCAGAGGTAACAGCAGAATCTATTCCACCAGATATTCCGATAACAAATCCGTCCATTCTTGCATTTAAGGCATATTCCTTAAGCCACGTAACTATATAATCAACAAGTTTATCCAAGGTATCGTATCAGAAAAGTATTGATATTTTTAACATCAGCTGATTTTGCTTCGATTTCGTATAGAAATAAGTGCCTGAACCATCATACAATGAATAATTCTTTTCACTAAATCGGTAATGCATCGGTGTTAATCCATAGAAGAAGCTAATTTCTGGAACCAAAGTAGTTGTGCCGACAAAATTCCATTCAGCGCCTGCAGAAAAACCGATAGATCCTTTGTAAAAAAATGTCTCGCCAAATGATCTCATCGAAGTATTTTCAATCACTGTTGAACTTCCCACATCAACTCCCATATCATTGATTTTTTGAGAAACCAAAAAACTATTTCGTATACCAAATTTTCCAAAATACCTAAAGTCACCAATTGGCTCAGTTCTAAATAACAACATCAAGGGAATAGAAACATAAATGGGTTTCATCTGACGTTCACTTAGTTGAAAAGCGGTTCCCCCTGCATCGTCTTTGCCTAAAATTTCATTGTCGATGTATTTATAAAATACACTGTCTGCACCTGCTTTATACTTCAATGTTTCGAAATCAAATTCTAAACCTGTTGCTAAACCAAGATTTGATGAATTTTTGAAACTCGTATGAATAATAACCCCCACAGATAAATCAGTACCAACGCCATTTACGTCCATTTTTTTACTGCCCATTTTTTGGAAGTTCAAACCAAAATTACCCGTCATACCCGCTTGTAGTCTTTTAGTTTCTGTTCCTTGTGCATAAGATAGGCTAATGCCAAATAATGCCATTCCTAAGAAACATATTTTATAAAATGAAGATAGATTTTTCATGAGGTCTTTTTTATGATTAAATTTGAACAAAATTAATAATTAATAATGAGACGTGTTGTTGTCTGCCTATTTATTCTATGCCTAGCGTCTCTTTTGTCTTGTAAAGGGAACGACTACAAGGTAAATATAGAAAATATTACGCTGAATTTAGAATTTATAAATTTAGATTCAATTCTGTATGCATCAAAAGGGCAAACTGCTATCGCAAGAAAAAATGAACTACTTAGAAAAGATGCCGATTTATTAAATTACACGGTGGGTTATTGTTATCACATTTCTAGTTCTTCTGATACTGCCTACATGAATGGACTCTCTTTATTTTATAAAGATCAATACATTCAACGCTTAGAGAAAGTAATAGCGAATAAATTTCCGCCAAAAGAAAGAAAAGAACAGGAAATTAGTGATGCGTTTAAACGGTTAAAATTTCATTTTCCTAAAAATAAATTCCCAAAAAGAATTGCCTATATTAATTCACTTTTTTCAGCGAGTGTTAACTGCTCAGATAATTTTGTGGCCATTGGATTAGATCGTTATTTAGGAAAAGATGAAAAAGTGATTAAAGAACTGCCTAGTAATGAGTTTTATCAATGGATTAAAGAAGGAATGGATAAGCAATATCTATCAAGAGATGTTGTTTTAAGTTGGTTAATGGCTCATTATATCGATGAAACGTCGGAAAATTACTCCAGCGAAATGATACGTTGGGGGAAACTACTCTTCATTACCCATGCCTGCCTACCAGATCTTCTAGATCCTGTTATTCTACGATATTCCAAAAAGGATTATGATTGGGCGATTACCAGCGAAGGCTCTTTTTGGAAATATCTTGTTGAGCAAGAATTATTGTTCAATACAATGGAAGAAACAAAACAAAACCTTCTTCACGAAGGCCCCTTTTCTGCTGGATTACCTCAAGAAAGCCCAGATCGAATGGGGCAATTTTTGGGGTATCAAATGGTAAAGAAATATATGGAGAAAGAAGGTATTACTTTAGACGAATTGGTCAAAGTTCCCTACAATACCATTTTACAATCCTACAAACCCAACTAATTGCATATGAATAAAGAAATCACCAAAACCTCCGATATTCTGATTAACATAGGACTGAATCCTAACAAACTGCCCGTTTCCATTAAGTGGATCGCAGAAGATAATGGCTCAATTCCCCAAGAAGCAGAGGCATTTCTGTTGTCTATTTGGGATAAAAAAGATAAAAATACACTCAAAATTGACTTATGGACACCAGACATGTCGGTGGAGGAAATGAAACAATTTTTTCATCAGACCTTACTTTCGATGTCTGATACTTTTGAAAAAGCGACAGGGGAACATTTAATGGCAGAAGATTTAAGGGATTATTGCTACCACTTTGCTGAGAAAATGAATATCTTACCCAAAGAATGAAAACTATTTTAGAAAAGCTGTACACTGAGCAAGGAGATGAAGTACGCTATTTCATTAAACTGAACGATGAAAAGGTGTGTTTAAATGACTTTATTGGACAGCAAATTACACTGCAGTACCTGGGGAAAATCATCTGTTCTAGTTGTAGTAAAATTACCGATAAATCATTTGGTCAAGGATTTTGTTACACGTGCTTCAACGAAGCGCCTGAGGCAAGCCCTTGCATCATTCATCCAGAACTCTGCGAAGCGCATTTAGGAAAAGGTCGAGATGTTGATTATGAAGAGCGGTATCATAACCAAACGCATCTTGTCTATTTTGCAGCAACCGATAAAGTAAAAGTGGGCATTACGCGCAACACGCAAATTCCTACAAGATGGATTGACCAAGGTGCACAATCAGCAATTATTTTAGCAGAAACACCTAACCGATATACAGCAGGTGTGATTGAGGTGGCATTAAAAGAAGCGTATGACGATAAAACAAACTGGCAAAGCATGCTAAAAGATATTCGAGATGAATCCATCGATTTAGTAGAAGAAAAATGGCTTGCTCAAGAACTATTACCTCATGATCTTGCCGCTTTTTTCACGGAAGATGAATCCGTTCTTTCGATTAATTATCCCGTAAAGGAATATCCCGGCACCCTAGAATCCATGAATTTTGATAAAACTCCCCTCATTTCGGGAAAACTTACTGGAATGCGTGCGCAATATTTATACATAGATGGAAACAGGGTAATTAATATTCGGCGCCATACTGGCTATGAAGTCGATATAATCTTGGGCGATGGAAAAGATTAAAACAGTACCTGATTATCTTCGTGCCTTTTTGGATATTTTTTATCCAATCGTTAAAAAACTATTTAGTAAAACGACCTACTATTACGCCGTCTGTGGTGCCTCTAACATGGTCTTGAGTTGGCTACTATTTTACCTTTTCTATAACTATGTTTTTCACCAACAGAAATGGCAGGTTCCTATCCTTAACCTCTATATTAATGCCTATACGATTAGTGCTGCTGTATGCTTTTTAATTTCATTTATCATTGGTTTTACCTTATTAAAGTATGTCGTTTTTACGGCAAGTGAAATTAAGGGACGGATTCAATTGTTTCGCTATGGAATTAGCGCCATGATTTCGTTTGTTACGAGTTATGCTATTCTTAGGCTGCTGATAGAAGGTTTTGGAATGTATGCCTCAATCTCCAACGTCATCGCTTCCTTAGTTGTGGCTATTATCAGTTACCTTATTCAACGAAATTTTACCTTTCGGTGATTCAAAACCACGAATAAATGGAGCATATTTAATTCTTAACGCTTCAAAATATTTCAAGAAAATCCCTAATAAAACGAAAAATATCGTGTAATTTCAAAGTAATATATAGTGTAATTTCAAAGCTACACCTAGTGTAATTTCAAAGTTTTCTATAGTGTAATTTCAAAGTTAACCCTAGTGTAATTTCAAAGTTGACCATAGTGTAATTTCAAAGTTAAACCTAGTGTAATTTCAAAGTTACATATAGTGTAATTTCAAAGTTACACCTAGTGTAATTTCAAAGTTACCTATAGTGTAATTTCAAAATTAGATGTATATTTGCATAATAAATATAAGGATTATGGGACGAATTAGAACAATTAAAAAAGCAATGGATATTTACCTTGGAAAATATCCAATTTTAGTACTAACTGGCCCTAGACAATCTGGGAAGACAACCTTTTTAAAAAACGAATTTGCCAATTACACCTATATCAATTTAGAAAATTTAGATAATAGAACCTACGCCTTAAATGATCCAAATGGATTTTTGGCTGAACATGGTAATTTTGTTATTTTAGACGAGGCTCAGCGAGCTCCTGAATTATTCTCCTACCTACAAACCAAAGTAGATAACGATAAAATAATGGGACAGTATATTTTGTCCGGCTCTCAAAATTTTCATTTGATGCGTAATATTTCTCAAAGTTTAGCAGGACGTGTAGCTCTATTCAAACTTTTACCTTTTGACAACCTAGAAATGGAGCATGCAGATTGGCTAAACGACGATTATGCCGTCAACCTGCAAAGAGGATTTTATCCTGCTATCTATGACAGAGATATTCCCTCAAAGGTTTTTTATTCCAACTACGTACAAACGTATGTAGAGCGCGATTTAACAGAATTAATTCAAGTAAAAAATCTAAAGCAGTTTAGAAATTTCATCACGCTATGTGCTGCTCGAGTAGGACAATTACTTAACTTAAATTCACTTGCCAACGAGTGTGGGATATCCCAACCTACTGCAAAAGCTTGGATTTCGGTCTTGGAAACCAGTTATATTCTGTATCAGTTACAACCCTTCCATTCAAATATTAACAAACGAATGACAAAAAATTCGAAACTTTATTTTTACGATACGGGATTAGTCTGTTTTTTACTTAAAATCAATGATGCTGCAAGCCTAAAAACCAGTGCTTACAAAGGTAGTTTGTTTGAGAATTACGTGATAAATGAATATATTAAACAACAATACCACCAGAATCTACTCCTTGATTTTTGGTTTTGGCGCGATGCCGTAGGACATGAAGTAGATTTCATTTGGCAAAACACCGAAAAATTAAACCTTGTTGAAATAAAAGCCAGCGAAACAATCATTCCCGATATGTTCAAAGGATTGAGTTATATGAAAAAGTTTATGCCCGATCTGATTGAAAGCAAAACCATCGTACACACCGGTCTATTTAATCA
Source organism: Flavobacteriales bacterium (assembly GCA_947475095.1). GTDB lineage: Bacteria > Bacteroidota > Bacteroidia > Flavobacteriales_D > Crocinitomicaceae > UBA952. Next base: position 18,717 of record CANJLG010000032.1, on the reverse strand, counting down.
AAATAGAACCGCTGGAGAAGTATTGAGTTGGAAAAAGATCTTGAGGTGATGTTTTAGTAGTTAAACGCATCATTATTCAAAACCACGAATAAATGTAGAGTATTCAATCCTGTAAGTGCAAAGTTAAGCACTATAATTTTTAATAGATTTCATCCAACTGCTTTCCTACAGCCGCATAACTAAAATGCGTTAGTGCATAGGTTCTGAGTTCCTCAGGATCAAAGGACTTTCCGTTCAACATAGCTTGCATCGCTTCTACTAATTGAGCTTCGTTTCGCGGCTCCACCAAAATACTGTTGCTATCATTCGCGAATTCAGGAATGCCATTTACTGTAGTAGCAATAACAGGAACGCCACACATCCACGCCTCTGGAATTACACAAGGGAAGTTTTCGAAATTGCTAAATAGCACCAGGGCACTACAATTTTTCACAAAATTGGCAATTTCTACCGTTGACATGGTTGGATAGAAAAATACAAATGAATTTAATATGCCTAATTCACGGGCTAATTGATGCGCTTTTGTCACATCGCCATCGCTGATAATGTGAAAGGAAAAATTGGAGCTCACTTTTGAAAGCTGATGCACAGCTCGTAGCATCCCCAATACGTTTTTGGCGGGCTCAAATGCATTAGAAATATGGACAAATTGATGAGCGGTTTGTGGTGTTTCTGAGGGAAGAAAAATTGCTTCATTCACAACATTCGGAACCACTTGAACAGTGATTGACGGAGCTAGTTTCTTTAATCGTTCGCCTAAATCTTTGCTAACTGGCATAACACAATCTGAGGACTTAAGGACTTTTTTAGCCAATGATAGAATGATCCTAGGATAGGCATTAGGCCCGGCTTGAAAACCGCTTGCATGCTCACTAGTCACCATTGGAATTCCCAGTTTTGTTTTTAATTTTCGGGCGAAGTAACCCAATGGATAAATAACATTTAAATGAATAAGATCAGGCTTGCCGTGCGCCTCAATTACTCTCTTCATTCCTAAGGAAAAGGCCTTTTTATACTGTGAAAATGCCTGTATTGAACCGAGTAAGGGTAAAGAAGTTTTTTTCTTTGGGTAATAAATTAAAATTTCGTTGAGCGCACCCCGCTTATTTTCTACTATTTCCATAGATGAGTTGGTGTCATCAGCAATAATCGCTAATACCACTACTTCATTCAAGAGGGAAACTGCTTCTGCATGTTTCTGTACAAAATTACCTAGCGTTGGGTTTTTGCGGTTGGGATACCAAGAACATAAAAAGAGGACTTTTTTACCTTTGTGTGACATGTGCTAAACCAGGATGGTTTGAAAAACAATGTTAACCTGTTCTATGGTGTAATCAATTTCTTCTTTCGTGGTATAATGGGAAAATGAAAAACGAACATTAGGCCTACTCATATCGGCTTTTATTCCACTTAAAACATGTGATCCAGTAGTGGCGCCAGATGAACAAGCACTACCACCACTAGCGGCAATCCCTTTTAAATCTAAGGTAAATAGTACCATGGAGGCTTTTCCTGTTGGTGGGAAACAAACGTTGAGTACCGTGTATAGCGCTTTGTCATTGGATGTTTCACCATGAAATGAAACGCCCGGTATCGAAGCCTTCAATTGTTCGATCATATAGGCTTTCAATCCCCTAACATGGGCTTGGTGTGCATCTAAATTATCGTACGCTAAATCAAATGCTTTTGCTAAACCTACAATTCCAGCGATGTTTTCTGTTCCGCCTCTTAAACCTCGTTCTTGCGCTCCCCCATAAATAAAAGGGGCTACTTTGGTCGCTTTATTAACATAAAGAAAACCCACTCCTTTTGGTCCATGAAATTTATGTGCCGCGCAAGTAATAAAATCGATATCTAGTTCTTTTAAATCAAACGAATAATGTCCCATGGTTTGAACAGTATCCGAATGAAAATAAGCGCCGTTTTCTCTGCAAATTTTAGCCACTTCTTTGAGGGGAATCAAGGTAGCAATTTCATTATTGGCATGCATCAATGAAACCAAAGTGGGAATTTTATCGGTTAAGTGTTCAGAAAGTTCATTCAAATCAATATTGCCAAGACTGTCTACCGATAAATAAGTAATGGTGGTGCCGTATTTTTTATGTATCGCTTCAGCCGTATGACCTACCGCATGATGCTCAATCTTCGTGGTGATGATTCGTTTAACTCCTAAGTCTTCTACAGCTGTAAGTAGCGCCATGTTATCTGCTTCAGTTCCACCCGAAGTGAAAATAAGTTCTGAGGAATGGCAATTCAACCAGGCGGCAATGGAGCGCCGAGAAGTTTCTAATAAAGCTTTAGAATTTCGACCATAATAATGCGTGGAAGAGGCATTACCAAAATTTTCTTGATAAACATCAACCATTGCCGCTATAACCTCTGACGCCATTGGTGTAGTTGCTGCATTATCTAAATAAACACGCATTTTTATCTTTTAAAAAGCGAAGATACGCATTTTGTTTCCTATGGCTGAAATTTTAATACCTTTGGTTTATCGATTGAATTGATCTATGAAAAGTATTTCACTCTTATTTTTAGTGTTTTTAACAACAGGCATGCTTGCCCAAAAGCCTGAAAAATCAAAAACAGGAGGCGGACTTTCATTGGGCCTTCGATCTTCCTTGAGTCTTTTTAACGAAGAAACCAATGAGATGAGCGGAAAAGGAGTTGGGGGTCAATTCCGTTTACGGTTTGCTGAAGATCTAAACAGCGAGTGGTTTTTCGATTATTTAACAAGCGATATTTTAAATTATGCCTTTCGGACCGACTACCACATTGGTTGGAGCGTCATGTATTATCCCCTAGCCTACCAAGCCTATTACAAAAGCAAGGAACACAAACTCACGTTAAGGCCTTACATTATAGCTGGACATTGCTTCGACTACACAGCCATTCAATCCAAAGCAAACAAGGACATTTTTGCAGATCGCTGGAGCTCAGCAATACAAGCCGGTATCGGCAATCATTTTGAGCTTGGTCCGAGCTTCGACCTCTCGCTGAGTGGCCAATACATGGTTCATTTGGGAAAACACCTCCATTCAGACTATAATTTCTCGACTCAAACCTTAGTATTAAGCGAAGAAAAAGGACAAGATTTAGCTGGTCACCTGCTCCTCACCTTGAGTTTAAACTATAAAATTGCTCGATTATGGGGAAAATAATGCTGCTATTGGCCTTGATGACTTCACTTTGTTCATTGAGCCAATCTAGACCCATTCATTACCAATCTGGTTTACTCAAAGCTAGTGCAACCATCGCACCTACAAATTTTTACAGGGCTTATTCTACCTCAGCAATGCTTAATGGTTACCTTGAATATATCGCAGAGGATAAAATCAGTATCAGGGGAGATGTTTTTCAATACATCCCTGGTGTTGGCAGATTTGTTTTTAATCACCTCAACATGCCGCAAAACTACACAGCCATTTACGCAGGATTCGGCTATCAACTCGGAAAGAAAAATTGGAAATACACCTTTCACATTCAACCCGGCATCACCTATACCCAAATCGGCGCTACCATAGCCTATCCAACACCGCGCTATTCCGTCAATCCTTCAATTAACCTGAAAGCAGGAACTTGTTTGTATGTTTCGCCTTACTTTCATTTTTTTGCAGAAATCAATTGGAATAACTCCTCTATTCGGAATAATCCAGAAAGCTCCTCTATTTCCACAGCCCAAGTAGGGGTTAGCGCAGGACTTGGATTTAATATTCAAACGCGAAGAAAATAAACTAGAATTAGTCTAAGGTGAAGAGCTGCAATTAGTTTTAAAAGCGAAACTTAAGATTGAGTTGAGGCGCAAGCGACTGTTACTTTAGGAAGGTTAGTTTTCGCCAAAGCAGCATAACCGCCAATAACGTCTTTTATTCCTTCGAAGCCACGAGCTTTTAGAATAGAGGCCGCAATCATGCTCCTGTAACCACCGCCGCAAAGCAGCACAAGTTCTTTATCCTTAGGGAATTCGGCCATACGTTCATTTATAAAATCGAGGGGAATACTTGGTACATCTGCCAAATGCTCCGATTCGTATTCACCCGGTTTCCGTACATCAATCAAAAGTTCATTGGCAGTTAATCCTTGTTCAACCTCACTTGCCTCTACCCTACCTATGCTATCAAGGGCATCATTCCACGCATGAATTCCTCCATCCAAATATCCCCTTACATTGTCGTATCCTACCCGAGCCAAACGACGAACCGTTTCTTCTTCCTTTCCATCTGGTGTAACTAAAATAATTTCCTGCTTAATATCGGGAATCAAAGCTCCAACCCATGGAGCAAATTGACCTTCCAAGCCAATGAAAATACTTCCCGAAATAAATCCTTGAGCAAATTCGGTAGCAGGACGTGTATCTAAAATCAATGCTTCAGGCATCAAAGAGGTGAATTGATCCCGACTTAAGGCCTTTAGTCCACGAGCCATTACGACCTGGATAGAATCATATCCTTTTTTATTCATCGCAACGTTCATTCCAAAATAACTAGGTGGCGGCAATAAACCATTTGTCAATTCTTTAATAAAATCACTTCGGTCCATGTCTGACCTCAAGGCATAATTGACCATTTTTTGATTCCCAAGGGTATCAAATGTTTCTTTCGACATATTTTTTCCACAAGCACTGCCAGCTCCATGTGCAGGATAAACAGTAACTGAATCCGGAAGTGTCATAATTTTTGACCGTAAGGAATCATAAAGTAATCCTGCCAATTCCTCTTGCGTCATTGCGGCTGATTTTTGTGCTAAATCAGGTCTTCCGACATCACCAATGAATAAGGTATCACCTGAAAACAAGGCGTGTTCTGATCCGTTTTCGTCGATTAAAAGATAACAAGTGGATTCCATGGTATGTCCTGGTGTGTGCAAGACACGAACAGAGCAATCTCCAAAAGGCAATACCTCACCATCTTTGGCCGAATGAAACGCAAATTGAGGGTCAGCCATAGGACCAAAAACAATGGGAGCGCCTGTAGCTTTAGCTAAATCCAAATGACCGGAAACGAAATCGGCGTGGAAATGCGTTTCTAAAATATATTTTATCGTTACACCATCTGCCTCAGCTCTGCTCATGTAAGGGGTTATTTCCCTCAAGGGATCAATAATAATCGCCTCCGAACCGGAAGTCACATAGTAAGCACCTTGTGCTAAACATCCTGTATAAATTTGTTCGATTTTCATGATCAGTATTTTTATTACAAAGGTAAAAAATTAGTGGGGGTTTTATCAAAAAGAGCATTAAAACGATATAAATTGCCATTGACAAAACAAAATAGCCACTTTACTTTTTTAGCTCATCTCGACTCCGCTCGATGTGCTTTAAGTGAATCGAGCGGAGTCGAGAGACACGGTGAAGTCGATGAGCTCTAAGTGAATCAAGAGACACGATGAACTCTAGAGTCACTTTTCAAGAGTTTTGTCCCAATTAATGGGATTAGTTGAATTTTGTTGTACTTTTGCACTTTAAATACAGTTCTTTTGATTAAAAAGTTGTCCCAGGAATTGTAAATCATCTAAAACAATTCTAATGAAATTTGAACAACTCGGGGTCATTCCCACGATTTTAACCGCAATCGAAAATCAAGGTTACACTAATCCAACGCCCATCCAAGAAAAAGCTATTCCCATCGTTTTAAACGGTAATGATTTAATTGGCTGTGCACAAACAGGAACAGGAAAAACAGCTGCTTTTTCGATTCCTATTTTACAATTATTATACGCATCACCCGAGCGAAAAAAACACGGTAAAATTCGTTCCTTAATTGTTACTCCTACCAGAGAATTAGCCATTCAAATTGGAGAAAGCATCAAACTATACGGACAAGGACTAAATATTCGTCATGCTGTTATTTTTGGTGGCGTATCGCAGCACAACCAAGTGAATCAATTAAAATCTCATGTCGATATTCTTATCGCTACACCCGGACGTTTATTGGATCTTATTCAACAAGGATTTGTAAAGTTGAACGATCTGGAAATCTTTGTTCTTGATGAAGCGGATAGAATGCTTGACATGGGCTTTATCCACGACATTAAAAAAATAATCAAATTACTTCCGCAGAAGAGACAAAATTTATTTTTCTCTGCCACCATGCCTAAAGAAATTATTGGCCTAGCAAATACGATCTTAACGGATCCTAAAATGGTAGAAGTTACTCCAATTGCATCTACTTCAGATTTAATTGAGCAGCATGTTTATCATGTAGATGCAGATGAAAAGAAAAACTTACTAATTGAATTAGTGAAAGCGCAGGCAGTGGAAGCAAGAGTATTAGTATTCACTAGAACCAAACATGGGGCAGATAAAGTGGTGAAATTCCTTCAAAAAGTTCAAATAAAATCTGCAGCAATACATGGCAATAAGTCACAAAATGCGCGTCAAAACGCATTGAATGATTTCAAAAATAAAAACCTAAAAGTATTAGTTGCTACAGATATCGCAGCTCGCGGCATCGACATCGATGATCTAGAAATGGTATTGAATTATGAAATCCCTAATATTCCTGAAACCTATGTGCATCGTATTGGAAGAACAGGTCGAGCAGGCGTTAAAGGTGTGGCAATATCATTCTGTGATCAAACGGAGAAAAATTACCTTAAGCTCATCCAGAAACTCACCAAAAAGGAATTAACGGTTAAAAAAGCATAAGCTAAAAACTATTTAATCTATTTTTTGTTTATTAAAATCGTTGTTAAATCATTTGCATGATGGAACAGATTAAACGATTTTAACATGGACTCAAACTATTGTCATTACAGCGATTTACCTTCCGTTGAAGCTTACCGAAAAAAAGATATACTGAATACTGAACGGGTAACCAGCGATGCAGAAACAGATCGCATTATCGAAATGGCTTGGGAAGATCGTACTCCTTTTGATGCGATTAAAATGCAATTTGGTTTGAATGAACAAGCCGTAAGAAATCTAATGCGTAAGGAATTAAAAGCCAGCAGCTATAATAGATGGAGAAAACGCGTAGAGGAGTGTAAAACAAAGCATGCAAAAAAAAGATTAGACCTCATCAATCGCTTTAAGTCATCATCACAACGCTTGATTACAAAAAATAAAATTTCAAAACGCTAATACTTATTTCAATTCTTTACCATTAGTGTTCGATAAACAAATGAATTGTATAAAAATTAACTCCATTTTCGGTTTTTTCTCCTTCTCGATTGGCAAAGTGAGGATAAAGAAAATTTCGAAGCGTAAGCGATACCGAAAAGCGCTTGTCATTAGAACTTAGTAATTCAAGAATTACTAAGGTTTAGAGGCCATTCTATACATTCCCCCCTGTCTAGGTACCTAATCGATGGATGAGCAGCAACATACTTCTTTTTGGCAAATACCTCCACAAGTCCGGAGCCTAATTTTTGCTCATCATGGGTGTTTAAAATTAGTTTTGCCTCACAAAATTTCGCCACTTCGATTAATTTTTCAGCGCCTAAATTGATGGTCCCACCCAAGAAAAATGGTAACTTAAACAATGTGCTTGTTCCGATAAGAATATCAACTTTTGTATCCTTTAGATCTTGCTTGAGGCCGTGAGGCGCATACAATAAAGCCGTATTATTTGATTTTATTAAAAATGCGTGGTGCACTGGATCCCAAATTGATGCTTTTGTAATTCGTGTGATTTCAAAAGGCGCTTCATCCAAGGGAAGTAAATGCTTGAAATGATGCCAAGATTTTATTTTACGAAGGACATTGGTAGCCGCTATCAAGAGGATATCAGGCGGTAATTGCAAGAGGGTTTCTTTATTGCAATGATCGGTAAATGGATGCGAAATAAAAATAACATTGTAAGGAGGTAGGTCCGCGAGTTGCGGCTGCTCACGAAAATGCTGCTGCTTGGAAAACCAAGGTGCAAGATCCACTTGCTGAGTTGTGAACCAAGGATCAACTAAAACAGAAAACGAATCAAATTCCCAGAACCAAGAGGAGTCATCGTTTAATTTAGTTAATTTCATTTAATTGCGAAAGAAGCTTAAAGACATTGATAGTTTCGGTCGTATTTCGGTCCGATCAATAATATAATCGAGAAAACCATGCTCTAACAAGAATTCAGACGTTTGAAAACCATCTGGCAAATCACGTCCAATGGTTTCCTTTACCACTCGTGGTCCTGCAAAAGCAATTAAGGCACCTGGCTCAGCGATATTGATATCCCCCAACATAGCGAAAGATGCGGTAACACCACCAGTTGTAGGATCTGTTAAATAAGAAATATAAGGCAATCCCGCATCAGCCAACTGACCTAATTTACCGGAAACTTTTGCCATTTGCATTAATGAAAATCCTGCCTCCATCATGCGCGCACCTCCAGATTTAGAGATGATCATAAAAGGAGCTTTTAATTTAATCGCTTCATCTATTGCCCTAGCGATTTTCTCTCCCATTACACTGCCCATAGAACCACCAATAAAGGCAAAATCCATTGCGGCAACTACGAAATCGTTACCATCCAATTTGCCTTTTGCCGTTCGAATAGCATCTTTCAATCCAGTTGATTTTTGGGTTGCTGCTACACGATCTTTATAATTTTTAGTATCTGTAAATCCCAATGGATCAGCGGAAGACAATTTTGCGTCTAATTCGGTGAATTTCCCATTATCAAAAATAATACTAAAATAAGCTTCAGCACTCAAGCGCTCATGATGCGAACAACGATCACAGACACCATTATTTTTAGCTAGATCTTGGGCAGTAAAAAGAGTTTTGCAATTGGTACATTTTACCCAATAGCCCTCTGGGGTCTCTTTTTTATCACTTGTTGAAGTCGTAATTCCTTCTTTCTTTCTGGTAAACCAACTCATTGTTTATTTTTGTTTAAAGGGTATTTACGTTATTCAAATCGGAAAATGCTTTTTCAAGTCGCGCAATAAAGGTCAATTCCCCCTCGCGAAGCCATTTTCTTGGATCATAATATTTTTTATTAGGCAGTTCGCTTCCCTCAGGATTTCCAATTTGAGTTTTGAGGTAAGGTAGGTTTGTCTCAATATAATCTCGCGCACCCTCGGTGAAAGCGAATTGCAAGTCGGTATCAATATTCATTTTGATAACACCATAACCAATCGCTTCTCTAATTTCTTCGATCGTGGATCCAGAACCTCCATGAAAAACAAAATCAACAGGATTATGCTCTGTTTGGAATTTTTGCTGCACAAAATCTTGAGAAGACTTTAAAATTTTTGGGGTTAAAAAAACGTTTCCTGGTTTGTAAACACCGTGCACATTTCCAAAAGCAGCAGCGATTGTAAAGCGCGGAGAAACTTTCAACAGCTCCTCATAAGCGTAGGCAACCTCTTCGGGTTGAGTATATAATTTCGAATTGTCAACATTGCTATTGTCCACTCCATCTTCTTCTCCGCCTGTGATGCCTAATTCAATTTCTAAGGTCATTCCTATTTTTGCCATTCTGGCTAAATATGTTTTACATATAGCAATGTTTTCCTCAATCGGCTCTTCCGACAAATCAATCATGTGTGAGCTGTATAAAGGTTTACCATGTTCAAGATAAAACTTTTCACCTGCATCTAAAAGTCCATCTAACCAAGGCAATATATTTTTAGCGCAATGATCGGTGTGTAAAATAACAGTTGCACCGTATGCCGCTGCTACATGATGAACGTGCATTGCGCCACTAATACCACCTAAAATAGCTGCTTGCTCGTTTGTGTTTTTCAATCCTTTTCCAGCATAATATTGAGAACCGCCATTCGAAAATTGAATAATTACGGGAGAATTATTTTTTGCTGCAGATTCAATAACTGCATTTACGGTGGAGGTACTGGTTACATTAACGGCTGGAAGGGCAAATCCTTTTTGTTTAGCAAGACGAAATATCGCCTGAACTTCATCACCTGTTGCAACACCTGATCCCGGAAGAATAATAGACGACATACATTAAAATATATTAAACAAAGTTAAAAAAAAAAATGCTTTTTGAAATAAAAATAAAGTTAATTCGTTTCAACTTCAAACCTTTAAATTGCCTATGGTCAAAAAGTACTCTCAACCCGAAAAATCTGGAAACAAAGCTGAAGAAAGGGTCTCTACTCAGACTTTACTTTTTTTACTTAACTTTAGTAAATCGTTAGATACCAAAAAACTAAAGAAAAAAACAATTTTTTTACACAAGAATTAATCAAACGCCGAAAGGCGTTTTTTTTTGTTTTAATTCCGTTCATTTGTAGAAAAAATGACTGAATCCCCCAAACTTAAATATGGAGCATAAACATATGGTGAATAATTATTCCATCAAATCCTCACAAATATGAGCAAGCAAAGCATTAAATTATTTGAAAATAAACAAATTCGAAGCCATTGGGATGCGGTAAAGGAAATTTGGTATTTTTCAGTAATCGATATAATTGAGATTCTTACGGATAGTCCTAACCCAAGAGATTATTGGTTTAAAATGAAAATAAGAGTGAAATCTGATGATGGATTTGAACTGTCGACAAATTGTCGACAGTTCAAATTAAAGGCTGCTGATGGCAAAATGAGAGAAACAGATGTAGCAGATACAAAAACACTACTTCGTATTATCCAATCAATTCCATCGCCAAAAGCGGAGCCTTTTAAGCAATGGTTGGCGAAAGTAGGTTATGAACGAATGCAAGAAATAAGTGAGCCTAGTTTAAGCTTAGACAGGGCTAGGGAAAATTGGCAAAAAGTGGGTCGATCGCAGAAATGGATTCAACAACGGATGACCGGGCAAGAAACTAGAAACAAATTAACCGATTATTGGAAAGAAACAGGAGTTGAAAAAGCGGAAGAGTTTGCATTGCTTACAAACATTATACACCAAGAATGGACAGGATTAAGTATTAAAAAACACAAAGAAATAAAGGGTTTAAAAACTCAAAGTTTAAGAGATCACATGAATGAAGCAGAGTTGATTTTTACAGCTTTGGCTGAATTATCAACTAGACAAATTGCAGAAACTAACGATGCAAAAGGTTTGCAAGAAAATGCAAAAGCAAGTAAAAAAGGAGGTAAAATTGCGAAAGATGCCCGTATTCAATTAGAAGAACAAACGGGCAAAAAAGTAGTTTCATCAGAAAATTTCTTATTTCCAGCATCAAACAAAAAGAAATTACTTTAACACAGTTGATTTAACTATTCGGGAGAATTAGAAATGAAATATTAGATAGAATTAATCAAACGCCAAAAGGCGTTTTTTTATTTTTATTCCGTTCATTTGTAGAAAAAAGATGAAAGCTATTGCGATTTCCTTGCTACTGATGTTTCCATTTTCATTTATTGCGCAAGATTGTCCCATCTTACCGCATCCCCTTGTGTATAGAACGATTCCTGGTGAAATTCAAATGCTTGAATCGCTTTCATTAGATTTTAATAGCCTTCCTCCAAACTTGATTGAGCAATTTAAGTCCACCATTGCTTTATATCACGATGTGCCATTAATCGACGTAAAATCAAAGCCATTGTTGATTTTTAAACAAGCAATAAATGTTCCCTTAGATAGCTATTCCATTAATGTCAATGAACAAATAATTATCACATATTCTTCTTCAAAAGCGTGTTACTATGCTTTTCATTCTTTAATGCAGTTGTTGAAGCAAAATAATGAAGGTTATTTTATTCAAAAATGTTTCATTAACGATTTTCCAAAATTCCAATGGCGGGGTCTGCATTTAGATGTTTCTCGTCATTTCTTTACCGTTGATGAAGTAAAAAAATACATCGATTTAATGTCCATCTATAAACTCAATATGTTTCATTGGCATCTCACCGATGACCAAGGTTGGCGAATCGAGATTAAGAAATACCCTAAATTAACCGAAATAGGCGCTTGGAGAGACAGCACGGTGAACGAACATTATACCACAACACCTAGAACCTATACCAAACAGCGTTATGGCGGATTCTATACCCAAGAAGAAATCAAAGAAGTCGTGGCGTACGCAGCAGAAAAATACATAACGATTGTTCCAGAAATTGAAATGCCGGGACATTCAAGAGCAGCTCTTGCAGCTTATCCGCAATATTCATGTACCGGACAACAACAAAATGTCCCCGGACTTTGGGGAGTTTTTGACGATATATTCTGTGCAAAGGAGGAAAGTATTCTCTTTCTTCAAGATGTACTATCTGAAGTAATACCATTATTCCCTGGCACTTATATTCATGTTGGCGGTGACGAAGCGCCTAAAACCCGCTGGAACAAGTGTGAAAAATGCCAATCTGTTATAAAAGAACAAAAACTTAAAGATGAGCATGAATTGCAAAGTTATTTCATTCAACGAATGGATACCTATTTAATGAAGCAAGGGAAAAAATTAATAGGTTGGGATGAAATTCTTGAAGGAGGCCTATCACCAAATGCTGCGGTAATGTCGTGGCGTGGATTCGAAGGAGGAATAGAAGCCGCAAGGCTAGGTCACGATGTTGTGATGTCGCCGGGATCACACTGTTATTTCGATCATTATCAAGGAAAAGGAAGTGATGAACCCTTAGCAATAGGTGGCTTTACTAATGTAGAAAAAGTATTCAATTTTAATCCCATACATAGCACAATGACAAGAAACGAGGCAGCGTATGTCTTAGGGGGTCAGGCAAATCTTTGGACGGAATACATTCAGGATTTCAATAAATTGATGTACATGACGTATCCTCGAGCGATCGCCCTAAGTGAGGCGCTGTGGTGTACAGAAAAAACGACTTACGATGTATTTGAACAAAGCGTCATCAAGTATCATTTCCCTTTGCTAAAAAAGTTGGGGGTCAATTTCTCACAAACAATTCTCAAACCTAAAATCACCTTCAAACGAACGCCAAAAGGTGTTTCCTTAAAAATTGCATCAAACTCGGCAACTGAAGTATTTAAACTAAATCAGGATGATGAATTTATTGGGACTGCCGATTTCAACATAGAACGTGTGAAGAAAACAGTACCAATTAGGTATCAATTTGTGTCAAATGAAACCGGAATAGACAGAACAATTGTTGTTACTAAAAATCCCTGCTTGGGAGTACCCATAAATTATATAACTAAACCAAGCGATCGCTATAACAGCGGAGATTTAACCCTTGTTGATGGCCAGTTTGGCGCAAGACCATGGAAAGGACACGAATGGATCGGATTTGACACCTCCGTTGTAGTCATTGAAATAGATTTACTTAAAAAACAAAAAATTGACAGCCTTCAAATCTCATTTCTCAATGATGAGAATTCATGGATTCATCTACCAGTAGCAATAGAATTTGAGAATTCAAAAACAAACGTCGGCTTTGGGATTACACAATACCCCTGTTTCGTAAATGAAAAGCAAGTGGTATTTATTGGAAAAAAAGTTCAAAAATTCAGAATCACCATTAAAACGTTGGATAAAATACCACTAGGAATGCCAGGCGAAGGAAATCAACCTTGGCTTTTTATCGATGAGATTTCGATTAAAAATAAGTAATGTGAAAGGAGAACCCTTCAAAAATTAAAAAGAGGTCAATTCGCGTGTTTTGAGAAATTAATTTAACTTTGATTAAAGCTTAAATCTTTTATTATGAAAAAATTAATTATTTCATTTTTTGCATTGGCTTTGTTAACAGCTTCTTGCGCTAAAGATTACTCTTGTAAATGTGTTGAAACATTTACCGTTGGTGGCGTAGTTGTTAATACAGACACTATCAACGGTCCAACCTACCAAAAAGTGACCAAGAAGTGGATGAAGAACACTGCTGGATGCGTTAGCAGTACCCAAACAGTTGGTGATGAAACATTTACTTCAACTTGCGAAATCGAGAAGCAATAAAAGCGTAAAGTATCTTATTGGGATGATTTCTATCTTCCCCACGGAAAAAAAGAGGTGACTTAATCTGCCGTTTAGCAGTTCAAGTTCACCTCTTTTTTAGTTTCAATATGCTAATAATGATTGAAATTCGTCATAGCCTCAATAATGTAAAGTCGCATTGAAAGTAGTAAACCATTTTATAAACTCATCTTCCAGCATTCCTTGAAATTTTAGTAGACTTCACGCTTTCTTATTACCTTTGCGTAAATTTTAGTCTATGCGAAATTGGGTCTCCTTAAAAACTTTTACAGATATTAAATTTGAGTTTTTTGAAGGTATTGCAAAAATAACCATCAACCGTCCGCAAGTTTACAATGCATTCCGACCGGAAACGAATATGGAAATGTTAGAAGCCATGCATATTTGTAGAGAAAGAAACGATATTAATGTGGTCGTACTAACCGGTGCTGGAGACAAAGCATTCTGCTCTGGCGGTGATCAAAACGTAAAAGGAATTGGTGGATACATTTCAGAAAATGGTGTTCCAAGACTGAATGTCCTCGACCTTCATAAAGCCATTCGCTCCCTTCCTAAACCGGTAATTGCAATGGTAAATGGCTACGCAATTGGTGGTGGACATGTACTACACGTGGTGTGCGACCTAACAATTGCATCTGAAAATGCTATTTTCGGACAAACAGGTCCGAAAGTGGGTAGTTTCGATGGTGGGTTTGGATCCTCCTTTCTTGCAAGACATGTTGGGCAGAAAAAAGCACGAGAAATTTGGTTTCTATGCAATCAATATACCGCTGATGAAGCAGAAAAAATGGGCATGGTCAATAAAGTCGTTCCTCTTGAACAATTAGAAAATACGGTTGTTGAATGGTGTAATATCATTATGAAAAGAAGTCCACTAGCAATCCGTATGATCAAGCGTTCCATGAATGCCGAATTAGATGGACAACATGGATTAATGGAATTGGCTGGCGACGCCACCCTACTCTATTACTTAACCCAAGAAGCTCAAGAAGGAAAAAATGCCTTTTTAGAAAAAAGAGATCCTGATTTTCAACAATTTCCAAAATTCCCTTAAACATGAATAAATTATCACATCTTGAGCCTATGGCTCTATGGAAGTATTTCGAACAACTAAATGCGGTACCTCGCCCTTCGAAAAAAGAAGAAAGGGTTAGGCAATTTATGGTGGATTTCGGAAATAAGCACGGACTAGAAACAATAGTAGATGCCATCGGAAATGTTATCATAAAAAAAGGAGCCAGTTCGGGTATGGAGAAAGCAAAAACTGTGATTCTTCAATCTCATTTAGACATGGTTCATCAAAAAAATAATGCGACCGTTTTTGATTTCGATCAACAAGGAATTGATATGATCGTTGAAGGCGATTGGATTCGAGCAAATGGCACTACGCTAGGAGCTGATAACGGTATTGGAGTGGCCGCAATAATGGCAGTTTTAGCCTCAGATAATATAAAACATCCAGCCATTGAAGCACTTTTTACCATCGATGAAGAAACTGGAATGACGGGTGCAAAAGAATTAGATGGTAGTTTATTCAGCGGAGAAATATTACTGAATCTTGATACTGAAGATGATGATGAGTTATCGGTAGGTTGCGCCGGAGGAATTGATACAAATACTTCTTACGCTTACCAAGAAATTGCTGTTAAAAATGGGTCACAGATCCTTGAAATTACAATAAACGGTTTACTCGGAGGACACTCAGGAATGGATATCGATAAAGGCAGAGGAAATGCCAATAAGTTGATGGCTAGATTAATCTGGAAAATAGCGAAACAAGCACCGCTGCAATTGATTTCGTTTGATGGTGGAAGTCTTAGAAATGCGATACCTAGAGAAGCAGTGGCAGTAATTGCTATAGCTGAAGGACAAGAAACGATCGCAAAAGAGGCAATTAATAAAGAGGCAGCCATATTTTTAGAGGAATATAAAGCCATTGAAAGCTTTTTTAAAATTAGCGTAAATTCAATAAAAAATGATGAGAAAGCTATGTCAGATAGTGATTTCAATAATGTCATTAATTGTCTATGTTCTATTCAAAATGGTGTTTTCAGAATGAGTCCAGACATCATTGGATTAGTGGAAGCATCGTCTAGTCTTGCACGCGTAATTATAAAAAATGGGTCATTTACTACCCAATCATTACAGCGAAGTAGCGTAGAAAGTACAAAAGATGAAGTTGCTATGAGTATCCGTGCGAATTTTGAGCTTATTGGAGCCACGGTTACACAAGGCGGAGATTACCCTGGATGGAAACCAAATACCAATTCAAAAATACTTCAGGTAATGCGAGAAATATACCTTGAATTATTCCAAGAAGAACCCAAAGTTAAAGCCTGTCATGCAGGATTGGAATGTGGGATTTTAGGTTTACATTTACCAGCGGTCGATATGATTTCATTCGGTCCAAATATTCGGGCAGCACACTCGCCTGACGAAAAAGTTCAACTATCTTCTGTACAAAAATTTTGGGGCTTTTATCTAAAAACATTAGCTCAAATACCAGAAAAAGCATAATATGAATATTCAACTGAATAGTATCGAAGAGGCAATCGCAGCAATTATAAATGGAGAAGTAATAATTGTTGTAGATGATGAAGATAGAGAGAATGAAGGTGATTTTTTGACCGCAGCTAGAAATGCTACGCCTGAATTAATCAATTTTATGGCTACCCACGGACGAGGATTGATCTGTGCACCAATAAGCGAGGAACGTTGCAATAAACTCGGTTTAGAAATGATGGTGACTAATAATTCTGCTGCGTATGAAACACCCTTCACCGTAAGCATCGACCTAATTGGTCATGGTTGTACGACAGGGATTTCTGCCAGCGATCGTTCAAAAACAATCCAAGCAATGATTAACCCCACTATTCGACCAGAAGAATTGGGGAAGCCTGGGCATATTTTTCCGCTTAGAGCTAGAAAAGGTGGCGTATTGCGAAGGGCTGGCCATACCGAAGCAGCAGTCGATTTATCGAGGATGGCTGGCTTCGAAGAGGCAGGTATTATCGTGGAAATTCTCAATGAAGATGGTAGCATGGCACGACTTCCAGAATTAATTTTAATCGCAAAAAAGTTCGATCTTAAAATAATTTCAATAGAGGAATTGATCAAATATAGAATTGCACATGAATCGTTGGTAGAAAAAGTAGTCGACGTTCATATGCCAACCGAATGGGGCGATTTTCAATTACATGCTTTTAAAGATAAAAGTAATGACATGGATCATCTAGCATTGGTGAAAGGGACTTGGGAAAAGGACGAAGCTATATTAGTTAGAGTTCATTCCTCTTGCCTAACAGGAGATATCTTCGGTTCGTGTCGCTGTGATTGCGGATCACAATTACATAGCGCGATGGAACAAATTGAAAAAGAAGGAAAAGGTGTAATCGTTTATATGAATCAGGAAGGAAGAGGAATTGGATTAGTAAACAAACTAAAAGCATACAAACTTCAAGAAGGTGGCATGGATACGATGGAGGCAAATATTGAATTAGGTTTCAAGGCCGACGGAAGAGATTATGGTATTGGCGCACAAATTTTAAGGGAATTGGGTGTTAGTAAAATGAGATTAATGTCGAATAACCCAAAAAAACGAACCGGCTTAATCGGATACGGATTAGAAATCATAGAAAATGTTTCCCTTGAAATTCCGAGTAATGTTCATAATAAAGATTACCTTCAGACGAAAAGAGATAAAATGGGACACAATCTAAAAGTTGATAAATAATGTTAGTCGCAGAAGGAATTTATAAAAATTATGGGGAATTAAAAATACTCCAAGGTGTCGATATTAGTGTCAAGGAAGGCGAAATTGTATCGATTGTGGGTTCATCTGGTGCTGGAAAAACGACCTTGCTTCAAATTTTAGGAACCTTAGATAAACCAGATAAAGGAAAGATTAGCATTAATGGAACCGATTTACTTTCCCTTTCTGGAAACAAAATGGCTGCCTTCAGAAATAGTCAAATTGGATTTATTTTTCAATTCCACCAACTTTTACCAGAATTTAACGCCTACGAAAATGTTATGCTGCCTGCATTGATACTAGGACTTAGTAAAAAAGAAGCCAGCGAGCAAGCCAAAAATCTATTATCTAAAATTGGACTTGAATCGCGATTCAATCACCGCCCATCAGAATTATCGGGTGGAGAACAACAACGAATTGCAGTATGTAGATCCTTAATTAATAAACCTAAGGTGATTTTTGCAGATGAGCCCTCTGGGAATTTAGATACTAAAAATGCGAGGGAATTACACGAACTCTTTTTTAATTTAAGAGATGAATTTAAACAAACGTTTGTAATTGTTACCCATAATGAAGAATTGGCAAAAATGGCTGACCGCTCTTTGTCGATGCGCGATGGGAAATTTATTTAGCCACTACGATAATTTATTTGCATGGCGATGCAATAATAGCCACTTACCTCTCTTCTTTACGTAAATTTCAGAATACATTAATGGTATTTCTATTTTTTGATTCTCAAGTATCACTGAAAAGAGCCCTTTTCCGCTAACAATAGCAACATGATTCGTGAGGGTAAATTTTGTCTCACTTACTGTCACTTTCTCGTACACTAACTTATCACTTTTTAAATTAGCAATTAAATCCTCTTTTGATTCCACCCAACCGTTCGAATGAATGTACTTAAGATCAGCATCTAATATCAATGACAGTGAATCAAACTGCTTCGAAATCATGAAATCGAATTTTTTTTGATGTAAAGCAATGATGTGATCGGCTATTTTATCTTTCTTCGTTTGAGAAAAAAACGGCAGGGAAAGTAAAAGGAATAAAACTAAAAGATTTTTTTTCATTGTAATAGTAAGAAGCAAGCTAAACAAAGTTAAAATTTAATGATGACTAATTTTCTCTATGGTCACTAATTCCCGATTAAGGTGGATTTTAAACGGATCACCTGGATT
>CANJLG010000031.1 GCA_947475095.1 Flavobacteriales bacterium | reverse complement strand
GTTTTTAATATACCGGGTTACTTGACCACGGTTTTTTTTTATAATTTAGAGGAGTTAAAGAAAAAACCTAAACATAACATCGACTAAGCAAAAGCAGCACGTACATAATCCAGAGAGCTGCCTTCGCTTAGTCGAGTAACGTTAGCGGTAATTCTAAAAGACAACGACAATGAACAAAATAACGACAAGTTTGACCCTATTACTGCTGACCTCTTTGACGGTCTTTGGACAAGAAAAAGGTATTAGCAAAAAAAGTGTTTCAATGACAGTTCAAAACTTCATTCAGACAAATTATCCGACAGCAAAACGATTGAAATATTACAAAGAGCAAGAAAACGATAAAACTTATATTGAATGTGAGTTTAAACTGGACAAAGTTGAATATTCCTTAAAATTCCTAGCTGACAGTTTGGTTGAAACTGAAATTTCAATAGAGTTTAGCGACATATCGACAAATCAACAACAAAGCATAAAAGCCAGTCTTAACAGCCTGTTTTCCAAATATAAAATTTTGGAAAGTCAAGAAGTAAATCCAAAGACAAACCCACTTTACGAAATAAATATTAAAACCAAATCGGGCAATTACTTTGAGTTGTTTTATGACAAATCGGGAAAATTGGTAAAGAAAACGGAACTATTCATCAAACCAATTCCATCTCAATTCTAATGAAAAAAACGGCACTCATAATTGGTTTGATATTCGTTTGCAATATTGGCTTTTCTCAAAATTTGACTTTTTACGGTTTACTTCCCGCATTCAATCAAACAGGCAGAATAAGTAAAAAAGTTAATTACAATCTTTTCATTTCAACTACCATTGACGCATTTGATGAGAAAATAAATAGCGTTGAATATCCTGCGACCGACTTGCAATTTTATCTTCAGCCAAGCATTATCTATGTTCATTCACCAAACTTAAACTTTGCTGGCAGTTATACCTATCAAAGGAATAATCCTTTCAATGGAAATTTTGTAAACGAACATAGACTTTGGCAACAAGTAATTTTTTCATTTCCGGTTTCAAAGGGCAGACTGACAAACCGATTTCGGTTTGAAGAACGATTTATTGAAAATAAAGTAACTGGCGAATATCCTTTTTCAACCCGTGCAAGATACCAAGTAGGTTTTAATATCCCATTGCAAGGACGGACACTTGATAAAAACGAATTTTATTTCAACACTTACAACGAGTTTTATTTCAGTCTAACAGGAGCAAAAAATGCAACTTACAGCGAAAACTGGACTTATGCGGGTTGTGGTTACGACTTGGGCAAAATGGGACGACTTGAATTCGGTTATTTATTTCAAGTTGCAGTTAGGAATACACAACAAGACTTACGATTTTTAAACCTTGCCCAAATTATGTGGATTACAAATTTCAACTTTCCAAAAAAGAAAAAAGAATAATGAAAATACTACTTGCTGTATTCATCGGGAGCGGACTTGGCGGACTGACAAGGTTCTTACTTAGTAGGTGGGTTGACAGTTGGCACAACTATCACTTTCCTTTCGGGACTTTTGTGGTTAATGTGGTTGCTTGTTTTGCTTTGGGCTTCGTCATTGGACTTGCAGACCACAAACAAATTCTTTCACCGACAGCACGACTTTTTTTAGCAGTTGGCTTTTGCGGTGGTTTTAGCACTTTTTCAGCTTTCAGTAGCGAGACACTGACTCTGTTTCAAAACGGTCACAATACAAGTTTAGTTCTTTACTCCCTTGGGAGTGTTATATTATGTGTTGTAGCGACATTTGGTGGACTTTTAATCGCGGAACGACTATGACAGACAGAAGAACTACCGCTAACAGCACCTACCCAAAAGGCGGGGTTTCGTGTTCCAAAGACAGTTTTATGGTTAATCAAACATTAGTTTTTCAAATCAAGTTTTGTGGTAAAAGTCCCGCCCTTCGGGTAGCTGCAAACCGTTATGGGTTAGTTTAAAGAGAAAGGGCATAAAAAAATCATTCATATTGTGAAATTACTACTAATAAAGCCATATAACTTTTCAAGTCTAATTTTCTTGATAAAATCTCTATTTGATAAAAAACTCAGAGACACTTTCAAAAAAGTTAGTACAGACGGTAACCAACTTGAAAATATAATTAGCGATTATCGGTATGATAAAACAATAGTATTAACTGCAGTTCGACAAACAGGTGTATCATTAAGATTTGCGCCACCTCGTTTTAGAAATGACAAAAAAATAGTCCTTGAAGCATTAAACAATATACTTGCGTACGATAATGCCTATGATGATGAAAAAGAACTTGTATTTGAATTAATTTCTAGTGATTTAAAAAAAGACCAAGACATAATGTTAGTTGCTTCAAAAATTAATGGTGAATTTCTAAAATTTGCAGATTGCTCAATTAAAAGTTGTAAAAAAATAATTATTGAAGCTGTAAAAGAAGATTTTAGAGCAATAGAATATGCTTCTGATGATCTTAAAAATGATAAGGATGTTTTTTTAATTGCAAATGACACATGGGGAGGTTTAATCTCTTTGCAGCATTTTTCTGAAAGTATCAAAGACGATAAAGATTTGGTTTTGTCAGCTGTAAAAAAAAATGGATTGGCTTTGAAATATGCCAGTGATAGGCTAAAAAATGACAGGGAGATTGTGCTTGAATCAGTTAAATGTAAATCAAATAGTCCTTGGGCACTTTATCATAGCGCAGACCATTTTAAAGATGACTATGAAGTAGTAATGCAAGCGGTTGTGAGTGTTGGCTGGGCTTTAAAATTCGCATCTGATAGATTAAAAACAAATAGAGAAATAGTTTTAACAGCAGTGAAACAAAATGGTTACGCATTAGAACAAACCCCAGACTCTTTTAGGAATGACAAGGAGATTGTTGTAAATGCCCTTCAATCTAATCCTCATTCAATAACTTTTGTGTCAGAAAATTTAAAAAATGACTATGAAATAATTAGTATTATTAAGCAACAATAAAACAAAAAATAAAATGAATATCCATAGGAAAATAGACGTATTTATTCTAATAGACATTTCAGGTTCTATGACTGGAGAACCGATTGATTCATTAAATTATGCAATTAAAAATGTATTAAATACGCTTTGCGCAGATCAACGAACTATCGGAAGAGTAAGACTTTGTATTCAAACATACAATGCAAAATTATACGAAACTCATCAACTCGAACTAGTAGAGTCCTTATTATTTAATTTTAATTCCTTAGGTATTGCAAATGGGCCTACTCATTCAGGTGAAGCCCTTAAAAAGATATTATCTAAAGTCCATGAAACAGTGCAAGAATATCCTAAGCATAATAACTTGTTTAAAAACCCATTATTATTTCACGTAACGGATGGATTCCCTTCAGATATAAAATGTTATGAAGAAATTGTTGAAAAATTGAAACGTGAAAGAATCAATAGAATTGGTTGTGGAATTGGAGACGCTTCGGATTTGAAATCATTAAAATCATTTTCCAATAAAGTAATTATTTTAGAAAAAAATGATAAAGAGTCAATTGATCTATTTTCCCAATTATTGTCAAAAATTATTTTATTTTACCTTTATTCAGATTATGATGATTTAGATTCCTTAGAAATACTTAACCCAACTAAACCAAATAATCCCATATTAACTGAAAAGATAAAAATTGTATAAATATGCAAGCTTATAACAGCAAATTGGCAAGAGGCGGGGTTTCGTCTACGCTTGACAGTTTTGAGGTAGCCGAAAGTTCAGTTCTCCGAACAAACTTTTGTGCTGAAAATCCCGCCCATCGCCAATCTGCAACCCGTTATCGGATAATTTGAAACCGATCGTGGACACTAAAATAAATCCTTCTTATGACTTGATTTAATAATTGTATCTTTTATATTCTACTTTGATACGTAAACAATTCCCAATACCTGCCTTTGCTTGCAATCAACTCATCGTGTTTGCCTTTCTCAACAATATTTCCATCTTCTATTACTAAGATTTGATCTGCTTTTTGGATGGTACTCAAACGGTGAGCAATAACGAATGTAGTTCTATCTTTCATTAATTCATGTAAACTTTTCTGAATGAAAGCTTCACTTTCGGTATCAAGATTGGAAGTTGCTTCATCTAAAATAATGATTTTAGGATCTGCTAATAATGCCCTTGCAATTGAAATTCGTTGACGTTGACCACCAGACAATTTAACACCGCGTTCTCCAATAACCGTGTCCAATCCTAAATCAAAACGATCCGTAAACTCATTAACATATGCACCCTGCACAGCAGCTAATAATTGGTCTTCTGTTGCTTGTGGTCTTGGGAACAAAATGTTCTCACGAATAGTTCCTTCGTATAAAAAATCATCCTGTAAAACGACACCAAGATTTGATCGGTAACTACTTAAATTAACAGTCGAAATGTCAATTCCATCAATGGTTACTTTTCCTCCTTTTGGATTCAAAAAAGTAGCTGCTAAACCTGCAATGGTTGATTTTCCAGAACCTGAAGAACCCACTAAAGCGGTTACACTTCCTGTAGGAGCATCGAATGAAATATCGTGTAACACTTCTTTGTTTTCATCATAACTGAAGGCAACATTTTCGAAAACAATATCACCTTTAATCTTCCCTAATTTTACAGTTCGAACGGTAGAATCATCTTCTTCGTCCATTTCCATAATTTCCTGTGTACGGTCCAATCCAGCCATTGCTTCCGTCAATTGACTTCCGATATTACTCATCTGAACAATTGGAGCAATCATAAACCCTAAAAATAAAGTGAACGATATAAAATCACCATATGTCATGGTGTTCTGCATAATGAAATAACCTCCAATACCCATTATTCCTGCTGAAGCTAATCCTAAAAGTAATGTGGAAGAGCTGGTTATTAATGCAGTTGCTGTTAAACTCTTTTTTACATTTTGAAATAAGCGTTCTACACCATCTTCAAATGTTTTATTTTCTTGTTCTTCAGCATTGAATCCTTTTATCACGCGAACACCATTTAAGGTTTCTGTTAATCGGCCTGTAACTTCAGCATTCAATTTCCCTCGTACTCTAAAAATAGGACGGATATATGCAAATGCTTTTAATGCAATAAAAGCAAAAATTGCAACTGGAACTAATACAAAAATGGTCATCAACCAATTGATTTTTATCAAGATAACTAAGGACAAGATCGCTGTAAAAGTTCCACCAATTAATTGAACTAATCCAGTCCCAACGAGGTTTCGAACTCCCTCAACGTCATTCATAACGCGGGAAACAAGCGCTCCAGATTTGTTGTTGTCGAAATAGCTAATGGGTAACTTTAATAGTTTTTTTTGAACTTTTGCTCTCAATTCTGAAATTAATAATTGCGCTTCAACACTTAATAAGCGGGTAAGTGAAAAAGAAGTGACAGTTTGTACTAGTAAAGCAAGACATACAACTATTAATAGTGTGTAAAGTGCTTCCATATCTTTCGAAGGAATTACCTCATCTATTAAATTTTTACTGGCATAAGGAAGTACTAAACCGGCTAAACTTCTTATGATGATTAAAATTAATCCAATAAAAATAATTTTTTTTCGTGGCCAAATAAATTCCTTAAAGGCCCATTTGAAAGATACTTTTTTTTTACTCATGTGCGTCTTTTGTCGAATATCACGCCAAAAAATAAAGTGTGTCAATAAGGCAGAATTTGTTATGATTATCTAGCTCAATTAATGGAAAGTCATTGTTTTTATGAATTCAAAATCAATTGATTTAATACCTTATTCCTAAATTTATTCATAAGACGAATTGTCACGTTAAATCTTTATCGTAATATTGCAATCTAATTATAACCTTTGGGAGCGACAAAGACAGAACACTTTACCGATAAGCAAAACGCCATTGCGATACTTGCAAAGGCCTTGGGGCATCCTGCAAGGGTTGCTATTATTGAGTATTTAATGAAAGTCGACACGTGCATTTGTGGCGATATCGTTAATGAATTGCCTTTAGCACAGCCAACTGTTTCGCAACACTTGAAAGAATTAAAAAACGCTGGGCTTATTAAAGGCAGTATTGAGGGAAACGCTATTTGTTACTGCATTAACGAAAAAGCATTGACTAAACTTCAAGCTTATTTCGCAAATATTTCGGATAGCTTAGAAAAGAAAAAAAGTACTTGTTGCTAGTAAAATAAATTCAAACAAAATGAAACTTGAACAAATAAAGAAACATTTGAGCACCGCTGAAACAGTGAATTTTGAACTTCAAAATGGAACTATTGTACCTGAACATTTCCATGTTACTGAAGTTGGCGTTGTAACTAAACATTTCATAGACTGTGGTGGGATAACTAGATTTGAAAAAGTTGCGAATTTTCAATTGTGGAACGCAAACGATTTTGAACACCGATTAAAACCAACAAAGTTGCTTGACATTATCAAGCTATCGGAAGAGAAATTGGGAATGGAAGATTTAGAAATTGAAGTTGAATATCAAGCTGAAACAATTGGAAAATATGATCTAGAGTGTAATGGTAAAAACTTTGTCCTTGTTTCAAAACAAACAGCTTGCTTGGCCGCTGATAGTTGTGGTATTCCACAAGAAAAATTAAAAGTAAATTTAGCAGAAGTATCAACTCAAAATTCTTGCAGTCCAGGTGGTGGCTGTTGTTAAAAGTATGAAGAATATAGTTGAATATCTCGGTAGACACAAACGCTTCTTACTTGTTATTGTAGGAATTGTTTCCTTAAACTTTGCTTATGGTTTTGATGCAAGGTTTACCATTATCAATTTACTTTGGATTTTTATCAGCGTTGTAAAAATTGATCGATGAAGAAAGTATTAGTTCTTTGTACAGGCAATAGTTGCCGAAGTCAAATTGCCGAAGCTTACTTGCGACATTTCGCAGGCGAAAAAGCAGAAATTTATAGTGCCGGTGTTGAAACTCACGGAGTAAATCCGAGAGCAATTTCTACAATGAAAGAGGATGGCATCGACATATCGCAACACACATCAAATAATATTGACGAATACTTTAACATTGACTTTGATGTTGTGATTACCGTTTGTGACAACGCGAAAGAACGCTGTCCATTCTTTCCAACCAAGGCCAAAAAGTTTCATCAAAATTTTCATGACCCAGCAAAAGCAACAGGGACAGAAGATGAAATTTTAGCGCAGTTTCGACAAGTTCGACAAATGATTAAAAGTTATTCTCAAGAGTTTGTAACCAACTATTTAAGCGCCTGACTAATGAACGAACCAAGAAGAGCTGCCGATAATAACAGCTGCAATAAAATTGAAATTTTGTCGAATAAAATAATCAAAGATGGTTTTTTATTAATACTAGTTATTAGTGCCTTGTTTTTCACTAATTCGAAAGGTACTGCTCAAGTTTATGGCCAAAATGGGATGGTTGTTTCGTCAAATATTTTGGCATCTCAAGTTGGTATTGATATTTTAAAAAAAGGCGGTAACGCTATTGATGCTAGTGTAGCAACAGCTTTTGCATTAGCAGTTACTCATCCTAAAGCAGGTAATATTGGTGGAGGTGGATTTTTGGTTTTTATGAATGCTGCCGGTGAAGCAACAACTATTGACTTTCGTGAAAAAGCACCAATTGCAGCTTCTGCTAATATGTTTCTTGATAGTACCAGTAAATTATTCAAAGGCATTAATCATAACAGTTTAAAAACAGTTGGAGTTCCTGGTACAGTAGCCGGATTATACATGGCGCATCAAAAATATGGTAAATTGCCTTGGAAGGAATTAGTTCAACCTTCGATTGATCTTGCAAAAAATGGTTTTGTAATGTCTTGGGATCTTTATGAGGATGCTCTATTCCTAAACGAAGATGCAAAACCAACTGATTTTATGTATTCTTATTTTCGAAATTCCAATGGTGAGATCACAAAACCTGGCGAAGTATGGAAACAACCTTCACTTGCAAAATCACTTAAGTTGATTCGAAATAAGGGGCATGATGGATTTTATAAAGGAGAAATTGCCCATGAAATAGAAAATTACATGAAAAAAAATGGTGGCTTAATTACTAAAACAGATTTAGAAAAATATTCTGCTATTGAACGTAAACCTATTAAAGGGACATACAAAGAATTTGAAATTTACTCCATGCCTCCACCCAGTTCAGGAGGTGTGGCTCTTGTTGAAATGATGAATATGTTAGAATTAGTAGACCTAGATTCTATAGAATTTAATTCAACCGACTACGTGCACTTAATTGCTGAAGTAATGCGAAGAGCTTTCGCCGATCGCGCAGAATATTTAGGTGACCCTGACTTTAATCCAGATATGCCACTGGATAAATTAACATCAAAAGCGTATGCAAAAAAGCGCTATCAAAATATTGATATGTCTAAAGCATCTGTAAGCGATTCTTCATTATATGGACATCCTTATGATGGAAATAATACAACTCATTTTTCAGTAGTTGATAAAGAGGGTAATGCTGTTTCGTTAACATATACTCTCGAAGATTCTTATGGATCGCAATTGGGATCGAATAACCTTGGCTTTATTTTTAATAATGAAATGCAAGACTTTAATCCTGTGCCAGGTGTCACTACAAATTTTGGTCAGATTGGTTCAGCACCTAATCTTATCGCACCAGAGAAAAGAATGCTTTCAAGTATGACGCCAACCATTGTTGCAAAAAATGGCAAGCCTTATTTGATTATTGGCTCTCCAGGTGGTAGAACAATTATTAATACGGTTTTTCAAACAGTTCTGAATGTACTCGCTTATGATATGCAAATTGATAAAGCTATTGAAACAATGAAAATTCATCATCAATGGTTGCCAGATGAGATTGTGTATGAAAGATTCTTGATGTCACCTGACACAAGAGCAGCACTTCAAGCAATGGGACATCGCCTCCGAGAAGTAAAAAACCTTGGCTCCTTAATGGGAATAACGTATGATGCAGAATTTAAGGTTTACATTGGTGCAGCAGATTCTTCAAGTCCGAATGGTGGAGCAGTAGGGTATTAAATCGGCAATATTTGGTGTCTTTAGAATTGCTCTAATAGTTCAATTCTTTTTTCTATAGGTGGGTGTGTTGAAAAAAGGGAGCCAATGTTACCAAGTAATCCCGCGGTGCTTCCAGGAGGATTCTCAATAAACATTTCCTGAATGTCTTCACTTTTAACCTCATTGACATCCGCATTTCCAGAAATTTTTCGGAGTGCTGAGGCTAGTGCCAAGGGATTTTTAGTCATTTGGGCTGCACCTGCATCAGCTAAGTATTCTCTTTTTCGGCTAAGGGCAAATTTGAAAAGAAGTCCTAGAGCATAGGCAACAATAGAGACTAGTAAGATGATCATCATTATTCCAGCACCATTATCCTTATCATCTTTTCTATTACCTCGAAACATAGAACCATATAAAAGGCTTCTAAATGCAAATTGGATAATGAAGGAAAAAATCCCGACAAAAATAATACTGATGATTAAAAGACGAACGTCTTTATTTCGAATATGCATCAATTCATGTGCAATGACTCCTTCTAATTCGGAATCATCAAGGGTATCTATTATCCCACGAGTAAGCGTAACAGTAAAAGTTTTCTCGCTAATCCCACTCGCAAAAGCATTTAAAGCATCTGATTCAATAATTTGTAATTTTGGCATTTTCATACCAATTCCCATGCATAAATTTTCTGCTAAATTGTACACTCGCATATTTTCTTTGCGATCTAAAGATTGTGCACCAGTAGCCATATTGATCATGGTACTGTGAGAAAAATAGGCTATAAGAAACCATATTCCAACAAGAAACAATACAAGTGGTAGCCCAGAAAGGAAATTCGCTAATGCTGTTTGGGAATCAAAATTACCTGTTAAATCTCTTGAACTTATTGCAACTATTGCATAGAAAGCACCAAGGATAAGCAAGGGAAAAGAGGTCAAAAGCAGTAACGAACGAATATTATTCTTTTTAATCTGCTCTTGAAGGCCTACGTAAACTGACATATATGGTCTAGAATTTTACCTCAGGGGCCTTGTCCATATTTTCTCTGTTAACGTCTCCTAAATCAAACATGGACTCAGATTTAAAACCAAAAACACCAGCTAATAATACGTTAGGAAATTTTTGAACTGAAATATTTAACTCCTTGGTTGCCGAGTTAAAAAATCTTCTGACGGCTGCTAACTTATTTTCTATATCAGCTAATTCTGTCTGAAGATGCATGAAATTTGAATTGGCTTTTAAATCGGGATAAGCCTCAACCTGAATGCTTAACCCACTTAGGGCATGCGACAATTCTTTTTCTGCTGAAATTTTATCGTTAATGTTACTCGCTCCCATCGCTCTTTGTCGTGCATTGGTTACGGCCTCTAAAGTTCCTCTTTCATGCTCCATATATCCTTTAACTGCTCCAATAAGTTGGGGTACCAAATCATGGCGCTGTTTAAGTTGAACATCAATATCGGCAAAAGCATTTTCTCTGTTTTGTCTTAGGCGAACTAGTCCGTTGTAGATAGCAACTATCCAAATTATTAATATGGCTATTATTGCTACTATTATCCAAATTGTTGTCATGTTTTTTTTTTACAAATGTAATGCTACTTTTTAATATTAAGCTTACTTTTTTTAAATATCGTATTTTACGACCAATACTGAATGTCCTAATTATTAGTTGATAGCTTTAGTTAGATTTTAATATGCTGTAATGAGGTTAATTGCCATTAAGTCAGCATAGTACCGCTATTTTTAATTGGAATGGCAATTAAATAAAAATAATGCTTAAATTTCGTAAATAAAAACCTACATCATGAAGATATATTCTATTATTGCCGTCTCATTTTTCTCTTGTTTTTTCATTTCATTTTCTCAAGGTGTTCACCCTGGAGCAGTCCAGAAACCTTCCTCTGCTATCAAATCAGTGAAAGCGTCGCCTGCGATTCCGTTTAATGCATCCACAATTCAAGTGCTTCCTGAAAAGAAAAAAGGCTTAGGGGAAAACACCTGTTTGAGCTATGAACTCACCAAAAAATATTATGAGAGCATTGGCAAATGGGAAGAATTTAACCAAATGTATTTGGAAGAAGCTCAAAAAACTAAACCTTTTGCTAATACTAAAACCCCTGGAGTAAATACCATAGCCGTTATTTTTCATGTGGTACATAATCCCAATAATCCGGCTGAAAATGTTTCCAATGCCGCAATCATGCAAGTATTTAATGATATTCAACAAGATTTTCAATTGATGAATCAAGATGCGGCCAATGCTAGAACCCAATTTGGATTTGTTCCTGCTGATGTCAATATCAATTTTTGTTTGGCTACCAAAGATGCACTTGGGGTTCCACTAAGTGAATTGGGTGTTGTCAGGGTTTCAACGAGCGAAGACTATTACAATCAAAATACTGGCGAGGAAAATAAAATGAAAGCTTCAACCACTGGTGGGTCTCAAATATGGGATAGAAATAAATACCTTAATGTTTGGATTTGTGACATCTCCAATGGAGCCAATTCGGGAACAGCAGGCTATGCTTACCGCCCAACCAACAACATGTTGCCTGGTGCTTCCATCGATGGGATTGTGCTGGATTATAATTTGGGGGTCAATAATGACAATGTGCTGACGCATGAAATTGGCCATTACCTTGGATTAGACCATACTTGGGGTGGTTCGGGCAGTTGCACAATGGACGATGGTTTCATGGATACGCCAAATACGGCTGGTCCTTCGTTCAACTATTCGGGTACTTGTTCGGGCAATCAAATGACGTGTTCCAATACCCAAACCGAATACGAGAATTACATGGACTATAGCAATTGTACCGTAATGTTCTCTCAAAATCAATCCAACTATATGTTGAATACCTTGACAGGAGCTCGAAATTCTTTGTTGCTTTCAGCGGGTTGTGATCCCACTAATATGCCGCCCGTAGCCAATTTTACAGCCGATATTTCTAATCCAATCATTGTTCCTGTCGGCGGAACAGTTAACTTTTTTGATGCATCGACCAATGTACCAAGCTCATGGTCTTGGAATTTCGGAGGTGGTGCTACCAATGTAACAACTCAAAATCCTAGCGTGGTATTCAATACCTTGGGAATCTATACTGTTTCATTAACAGCTACAAATAGCTATGGAAGTGATAGCGAAGTTAAAACTGCATTTGTTCAAGTCGTGGGCACGGCGCCAGGAATACAGTGCGATACCCTTCGCAATTATAACCCTGTGACGGAAAGCTACGCATACTATAGTTGGTCGACTGGTTGGGGCTTTTTACCGGGAACGGGCCGCTTTAACTCAACCAACACCACCCTTATTTATCAATTTGCAGATAAATATACAGCACCAGCTTC
Source organism: Flavobacteriales bacterium (assembly GCA_947475095.1). Lineage (GTDB taxonomy): Bacteria > Bacteroidota > Bacteroidia > Flavobacteriales_D > Crocinitomicaceae > UBA952. Next base: position 17,202 of record CANJLG010000031.1, on the reverse strand, counting down.
TACTCAAATACGCCGTTTGCGCTTCCCAATTGTTAAGGCAGTTAATTCAACGGGCTCTGGCTTAGTTAAAATAAGGATTCATCAAGACAATGCTGGGAATCCTGGAACTATTATCGTGACGGATACACTGCTCATTGCAGATATGGATGCCGGGTTTTATAATGAATTTGATTTCACGAATCCACCAACGGTAACAGGTAATTTTTGGGTCACTTTTGAGGTGAATTACGGAACTCCTCAGGATACGGTAGTATTAATGTGTGTGGATATCAACGATAGAAACGGGACAAATGCGACCGGTTTAAGCACCCTGAAAACGTATTATGGGGGATTGACCAATATTACTGGAACGTGGCATCCTGTGACTGACATTAATCCTGTTATCATGACTAGCTTATGGTTAGATGTGCTAACTTCTAATGGCCCTAATCCAATTGCCAATTTTACATTTTCAGAATCGGTGATATGCACTGGGGGGCAAGTCACCGTAAATGGTTCCAGTTCTACCAATACCAACAGCCACCTTTGGTACATAACAGACGATCCATTTACAACTATTTTGGCGACACATTCAACTTCTGGAAATACTTTTACATTCAACCAAGTTGCCAACCGAAGGATCTACCTTTTTGCTGACGGATCTTGTAAAACGAGTGGGATTTATCTACCTATAACCGTTAATGCAAAACCTTCTGCTTCTTGTGTTAGAACGAATACAAGCTGTGGTCAAAATAATGGAACCATTGTATTTTCAAGTGCTACGGGTGGTATTCCTCCGAACTACGAATACAGTCTAGACGGTGTGAATTATCAAAGTTCACCCAATTTTTCTAATCTACCATCAGGAAATTATATGGCGCGTGTTCGAACGCCAGGGAGCGCTTGCATCCAAAGTTATTCGAGAACCATTTCATCTTCCAATGAGTTGACTGCCACCATTACTCCAGGGAGCACCATCTGTCAGGGTGAGTCAGTGACCTTAACGGTTTCGGGAGGTAATACATACGCTTGGTATGACGGTCCAAATATGATTGGAACTAATGCTACTTTGACCGTTTCACCGGGCGCATCAGCGCAGTATTCATGTGTCGTTTCTGATGGCACTTGTGAGGTCGTGGTATCGTCTAATATCGTGGTGAATATGTGCGGAGTAGGTATAGTAGAAAACAGCATCAATGCCGCGGTATATCCGAATCCTACGAGTGGTAACTTGTATGTCGATTTAGCTAAATCTTACCAATACGTTCTTTTAGACGCTAGGGGCAGGGAAGTGTTAAAAGGGAAATCGCAAGGTCTCGCCATACTTAATATTGCGTCATACAGCGCCGGGGTTTATACTTTGCGTATTACTGTGGGCCAAATATCAGGGATTTATAGGGTAGTAAAAGAGTAAACTATTTAATCTAGTGTATTTCCATTTTCTTTTATTCGAAAAGAAGAATGCCCATAGAAAATAGTGCAGTTAAAAAAGAGCATTAGCTTTAAATAAAAACAGTTGCTAATCCCATAATTATCATATGACGCCTATTATGCTGATAAAAGGAAGAAATTTGGGCGTGGTGAAGACCAATCATTAGTAGGGAAGAAGTGAGCAACCTTAAAGCAATCATTGGCTTTGAACTAATTTTTAGTGCCTTTGAAAATTACTATTTGGCCATTATTTTTTTTAACTAATGTTTTATCTGAAACTGGCCCGCCTGGATAATAAACTCTAACATCTGATGCAAGAACGACCCCATTAGTTTTATGTAGAAATTTGTCAGCAACACTTTTTTTACTTAACACTGATTTTATTGAAGTTCTGCAACCTCCGACAACATTTATTATGGCAGAATCAGAAAAACAGTTCGGGTTTATTTTTTTGATGGGTATTTCTTTACTGATTAATTTATTCCAAAATCTATTATTTATAAAACCTATTTCAAGGTGTCCTGGTGTCGCATGTCCATAATAATGTAGTTTTGAAATAAAAGAGTTCGAATCAGAATAGTTAACGCGACAATTTAAAAATTTTACTAGGTCATTCCCTGACGATAAAATAATTAATTCAATGTTTTCATTTTTTGATTTGATTGAGTATTCAGCTAAATCCTCTTTTGTATAACCCCCTCTTCTTGGGATATTTGAATTAAAAATAATCCAAACAACTTTTTCATTCTTATTTTCTCTTTTATACGCATTCCTTATTTTTAAACACCTATCCAATCCATTCTCTAAAAAATGCTTTTTATTAAGTAAAGGCCCCGGTTGGCCGCTTATAACAATGCCATCTTTCGCGAAACTTTGAGAGTTATGAACTGTAAAAAGAATCAATAATGAGAAAACCGCAATATGAATTAGTACTTTATTCATTGTTATTATTTAGTATTAATCTAATCTAATTAAATTATGCGAGAAAAAAAATTAAAAGCCAAGAATCGAGGTTCATTGTTTAGTTATGTTAATTACTTAATGTGATGAAAATGAAACTTAAAATTCAATTTAGTAGTAGTAGATTATATTTAAAATCAATATCTCTATGAACCTTCGAATTTATTTTATAGCCATAATAGTATTTTTATTTATAGTTGCTTCTTGTAATTCAGAGCCTAAGAAAAAAACAGCAAGTACAATCTCCATAAATAGGATGGAATCCGACCAAAAAAAATCCGATTTAATTCCCGATAAAGTATACGATAAATTTGCTAAAATTGTCTGCGGAAAGATAGAAAAGATCCCAACTAATATTGATGCTGTTTATTATGATTCATTTGCAAAGAAACTCAATCAAAAACTTATTGAGATTGATAAAGTTAGATTAAATCCAATTTCAAAATGGAATGCAGATGCCTTAAAAAGGAATTCAACATCAGATACAACACCTGTCTTTTATCCTTTTTCGGGAGGGGATTTTTTACACCTTAATTCCTTATATCCAAATGCTAATCATTATATAATGATGGCCAAGGAATCAGTAGGGTCTATTCCCGATTTTGATGCAATGGATAAAAGTGAAACTAAATCATACATACTTGCTGTAGACAATATTCTAAGAGATGTCTATGATAAGAGTTATTTTATTACCAAGAATATGACAAAAGACATTAATTCCACTCTTGTAAATGGTATGCTCCCGGTTTTGCTTTGGTCTGTTTCGCAAACTGGTCACATCGTTACCAAGGTTGAAGAGTTGAGCGTAGATGAATTCGGAAATAAAACATATAAGCCTTTTCAAGTTGGCGAGAGTAAAGCTACAGCAGTAAGGATTACTTTTGGTGACCCGAATGTAAGGATTGAAAAAACCTTAACTTACTATTCATGCGATATTTCTGATGCTGGAATTGAACAAAATAGGAGCTTGGAATTAACATTAAAAAAAATTCCTCCGTCAAACTGTTTTGTTAAGTCGGCTTCCTATTTGATGCACTATGAAACTTTTTCTAAGATTAGAAATATTGTGATGGAAAAAGCCATTTATTTGGTGCAAGATGATACAGGAATTCCTTATAAATATTTTGATAAAGGCAAATTTAAGTTTGAATTGTACGGGACATATATAGAACCAGTGGCTGATTTTAGTTCAAATTTATTTCAAAAAGAAATGGCTGAGGCGTATAAATCTAATGAATTTAAAAGTGAGCTTTTATTCTCGCTGGGTTACCATTGGCAAACAAAAAATCAAAATCAAATGATTGCAATTAGGCTTTAACATATGAAAATAAACAAATATTCCCGAAGTGTAGCAACCAACATGGTAATAGCCAATATGGTTGGAACAGGAATTTTCACTTCTATTGGATTTCAAGTTATGAACCCTCCAGTTGGAATTCCTGATCCTTTTGCAATCATGTTTATTTGGTTTTTAGGAGGTGTTTTTGCATTATGTGGAGCTACAGCTTATGTCGAAGTAGCCTCTACTTTTAAAGAATCAGGTGGAGAATACACCTTTTTGAGTAAAATATATCATCCTATAGTTGGTTTTACAAGTGGTTGGGTGTCTATCATTGTTGGCTTCTCAGCGGCTATCTCTGCACTAGGCTTGGCTTCAGGTGATTATTTAATGCCTATAATGAATAAGGTTTTTGGTTCAGAATTACCCGAATTCACGCCAAAATTAATCGCCATAATTTTAATTTTATTTGTTACCCTTATTCAATTGAGAGGAGTAGTTACAAGTGGGATATTTCAAAATATCATCACTTTTATCAAATTGCTTTTTATTCTTGTTCTTATTATTTCACCATTTCTTTTTTTAAGTGATACAAATCGAAGTCATGTTGATTTTTCTCCTTCAGTAACGAGTTGGTCAACTATATTTAGCCTGCCTTTTGCAGGATCTCTTGTTTATGTAATGTTTGCGTACAGTGGCTGGAACTCATCTTCCTATATTGCCGGAAACATGGAAAATCCTAAAAAGAATCTCCCTTTCTCACTTCTTACAGGTACGGCAATAGTCACCTTGATTTATCTGTTTTTAACCGGAGTTTTTATGTACGTCTGTACCTTCGATGAATTACGAGGTAAAATTGCTATTGGTAACATTGTGATGAGTAAAGTATTTAATCATGAGATTGCGTTAGTTTTCGCAGGATTATTTGCGCTTGCACTGGTATCGGGTATTAATGCAATGTTTATTGCCGGACCAAGGGTTGCGCAGCGAATGGGACAGGATTACAAGGTTTTTTCATTCCTAAAAGGTCAAAATATAAATGGGGCTCCCGTGAATGCTATTTTTTTCCAAACGGTAATTTCTATTACCATTATTTTACTTTTTGATTTTGGAATGATTCTACAGTATATTGAACTAACGCTCTCTTTATTCTGTCTTTTAACAGTAATTGGGGTATTTGTAATTCGATACAAAAAAATGGGTAATGATACAACCATTAAAACGTGGGGATATCCCATTACACCAATCATTTTTATTGGTGTAACCCTTTGGATGATCTTTTATTTCGTTCATATGGAGCCGGTGAGATTGTTTTGGACATTTCTCACGCTACTATTTGCCGTAATTGTTTACTTTTTATCATCGAAAAATTCTAAATGAAAAAAGGAATAATTACTCTTTACTGTTTATTTCAACTTGCTGGTTTAAATGCCCAATTATCTAAAGATGTGTTTTATGCATCACTCTTTGGAAAAGATTCCTTGGTAGACTATGTGCTAAAACATAGAAATGAATTTAGATTGCAATTTATCGTAACAGATATTCAACGGGATGAAAATGGGAAGGAGGAATTTATAAATTATGATTTCACAACTGGGGAATATTTTTACCCCGCAAGTATGGTGAAATTACCCACTGCTATTGCAATGATGGAAATAATGGATTCATTGAATGTGCCGATGAATTCATTTCTCAAAATGAATTCTGACGTTCCTTGTGGTAATAATTCTTTTGCTAATCTTAGTCGAAAAAAAAATATTCCCATTAGTCTAGCAATGGAAGACATGTTGTCGATTAGTAATAATCAATACTATTCCATGTTTTTTCATGCTGTTTCACCCGAAGTGCTGAATCGCAAATTATTGACTGCCGGAATATTAAACACAAAAATTTACAGTAGTTTCTCGGGTTGCTACAGAGGAAAAAATGTAGAAACAAATTCATATAAATTGTTTCTGCCAGATGGCACCTTAAAATTTTCAAAAGCAAAAATAGTACTAGACTCATCAAAATACATGGATCGATTGCCCTATACCTCTCAAAAGCTTATTGGTAAATATGTTTTTGACAATGGAGCCAAAATTGAAAAGCCTTTTGACTTTAATTATAATTTAGATTTTCCCTTAATAGATATTCATGGTACTCTTTTTAGACTTGTTTTTCCGAGTCATTTCATTGATTCTGAACGCTTCAAACTCAGTTTAGATTCGCGTAAATTTTTGCTAAAGTGTATGGCTAATTTCCCAAGTGAGATGAGCAATAAAGCATACCATAATCCTACAGCTTTTCCGAATAATTATTTTAAATATACAATCATTGGTGATAATGCTAAATTGAGCGAAAGTGGAAAATACCGTACATTTAGTAAAATTGGAATTTCCTACGGATTCGTAACTGAATCAGCTTATATTGTGGATTTTGAAAATAAAAAAGATTTCCTTTTTTCAGTGAGTATGTATGTAAATCAGGACGGTGTAGTAAATGACGGTGCTTACGAATACAATAAGATTGCTAGACCATTTATTGCAAGTTTTACACGAATTATTCAGTCTGTTTTACCCAAGCCCATAGTTGAGGGGGAAATAAACACCAATGAATATTTTAAGTTTCTTAACGAATTGATAGAATAAAATTCGGCTTAAGAGAAAATTTATTGAGCGGTCAGTTTAAGGATGTAACGTTTTCTTCCTCATTAGTTTTATGGCTATGATGAAAAAAATTCTTGTCGCTCTCGCTGTATCTATTTCTCTCGGTTTTTCAAATGATAAACCGCAAAACGATTCAGTTTGTCGTAATGGTGTAACTTCCTTAGCCTCAGAAAAAATATTGGTTCTTTTATTCTGTCAACAATACGCACCAGATTATGTTCCGATGCTAGAATCAAGTTATTCATCTCCTAATAGTTGGAGCATTACTGTTGGGGGTGTTCCAACTCCGGCAAATTTCGATGCAAATGATAAAAATGATGTTATTGCTGAATTCGAATCAATTATTCACGAATCAACACATCATAAAAATACAAGAGATGGCATTTATTTAAGTCCAAATAAATACCTTTTATTTACCGATGCAGAAAAAAATGATGTTCAATACTTTTATAAATCTGAATTAATTGCTGACTTTCTTCCTGTTGATGCCAAAGAAAAAATATTTCGCTTTAAAACTTATATTGGTAAAGGGTCTGGTGTATCAGCAAATCTTACAGGAATTTTTGGTCTGATGGATGAATATTCAGCTTACCAAAATGGATGTAGCGCGGCATTGAAGGCTTATGATATTGCTTTAAAAGAAAACGATACGACATTAGCGATAACTTTTTTTAAAGCTGCTTTAGCAACCTATTATGCTTACTATGAATTCAATTCATTCATTGGAGCTTATCTAAAGTATGGAAAAAGTAAAGAGCCTGTCATCTACCAGAAAATTATGAATAACAGTACCTTAAGAAGGGCTTACACCATTAACACTATTGAGTTTGAAAAAGCGATTGCTACCATAAATTCACAAGCAAATCGCTTGAAATTAAATTATAAATTAGTCAAAAGTAATCTGGATTATATCAAAACTAATAACGAAGTATATGCAAAATCTTGTATGACTTCTTTTGAAACTGAGCTAACTAATTTTAAATTGAATTAGCAAAACCAATCATTAGCGTATTAAATTAATGTGGCCAGTTATAAGTTCATGTTTTGCAGTAGTTTTTAGTTTGTAGATAATTTTATAGGTGTAAATGCCATCTTGCACCTTCAAACCATCTTGACCATATGTGCCATCCCAACCAACACTTAGGTTGTGGCTTTCCCAAATGGTTTCTCCCCATCGATCAAAAAGTGTTAAATCATATTGATAGGGATCAACATTCTCAGAAAAAATGGGTAGCCACGTTTGATTAAATTGATCGCCATCCGGCGTAAAGGTATTTGGTATGTAAATCATTAGTGATGGATGTACATTTACGGTTTGTGTCATGGTATCCACACACCCGTGTTCGCTTGTAGTAGTCAACGAAATGATATAGCTGCTGGGTGGATAGGCAGGAAAATCATGGCTCGGGTCATTCGTTGTGGAGGGCATACTACCATCTCCAAAATCCCAGTAGTAATTGGCGCTTCCAATGGAATTATCATTCATGCTTGAGTTCGTTACAATTTCACTTAGCTGAGTAGGATAGGGCGAAAAAGATGCTATTGGATTTGGGAAAACACAGATGTAATTTATTAGGGTGTCCGACCAAATACAGCCTAAAGGGGTCGTAACCGTTAGTTGAACATCGTAACATCCTGGAGTTACGTAAGTATGGCTTATACTTGAACAATCTGATCCACTTTCTCCATCACCAAAGTCCCAAAAACAATTAAGCCCTGCCGTACCTGTTGTGGTATTTAAAAATGATACCTCAAGTGGTCCACATCCTTCTGTTACTGGGGCAATGAAGGAAACATTGCTTACGGGTTCGATTATGATGGAAACACTATCATAACCAATACATCCGTTTTGATCTGTACCAATTACGTTGTAGTTGAGTGATGTTATTGGTGTAAATACTTGAGAATTAATAACATTATTATTCCATTGGTAGGATTGTGCCCCTGTTGCCACAAGTGTGACGGATGTTCCATCGCATATTGTTTGGTCTACTCCAGCTGTAACAATTGGATTTGGATTAATCGTAATGAACAGACTATCATAACCCATACAACCGTTCTGATCTGTACCAATTACGGTGTAGTTTAATGATGTTAATGGAGTAAATACTTGCGAATTGATGACATTGTTATTCCATTGGTAGGTTTGTGCCCCTGTTGCGATAAGTGTGACGGATGTTCCATCGCATATTGTTTGGTCTACTCCGGCAGTAACCATTGGATTTGGATTAATGGATACGAATAGGCTATCGATGTTTGTGCAACCATTACTATCTGTTCCAATAACGCTGATAAAACCATCAATCATTGGATTAAATTGCGAGCCGTTTGTTGTACTATATTGCCAATTATATTGTATACCACCGCTTGCAAGCAACGAAATACTATTTCCTGCACAAATAGTGGTGTCATTTCCTGCATTTATAGTTGGTAGGGCTTGAATAGTTAAATTCTGATAACTTGTATCAATACAACCTATCGGATTAGTGGCAATTAAGCTTACGTTGTAGTTGCCTGTTGCCGTATAAATATGCTGTGGGTTTGCTAGGTTACTGTTTGGACTTCCATCCATGAAGTTCCATGAAAAGGTGCATAAGGTATTGGATTGATTTTGAAATTGAATGGTATCGCCCTGACATGTTCCAAGGATATTGAAATTTGCTTGGGGCGGAGCTCCAACGAGGATGTTTTGTACTATTGTATCGCTACAACCTCCCGCTGTTGTTACAATATGGGTAACGGAATATAAGCCTGCATTTGGGTAAATATGTAGGGGATTCATATGGATACTCGGGTTATTGCCCGTTAAATAAAAGCCGTCTCCAAAAATCCACGTCCAATTGGTAATGACGTTATTTGGCAGGGTTATTCCGCCAAGAACTGTGGGACTAACTGTACTCGTCGAATTAAATTGAATGGGAACAAAAGTACATCCTGTAGTATGATTGAAATTTGCTGAAACAATCGTTGGTGTCAATTGCGTGCTAACAGTTACTTGGCAGTTTCCCTGATTGCTAAAGGTCGCCATGTTGCAAGTATATAGTTGATTATTGTTGGGGCTTGTGATATTAATTGATTGTGTAGTTGCTCCTCCTGGGCTCCAATTGTAACTTTGAAATCCATTGGGTGCTGTTAGTTGAATTTGGCTTGACCCTTGGCAATAATCCATGTTTATATATAAAGGCATGCATTCTGCAACGAGGTACGCATAACCAAAATGACTTCCTAAGCTGCAATCGCGTGTTGTGAATTCTATGGTTACGGCTTGCCCGATTAATGAACTCAAATTTACTCCTACGGTTTTCCATGGCAACCATGTTTTATCATTACATTGTTGGAAATTTTGGCCGGGTTGTCCAGCATAAACGGTGTATATCCCACAATTTCCGTTAATTTGCTGCCCTGCTGCATTCATTAAGCGCATTTCGAAGTTGGGTTGTTGATTTGGTGTATGGTCAGGATCTTGAAGAACGACAGCATATTTATAGATGAATAGAGAATTTGCTTGTGAAACAGTGATTTGATAGCTGATCTTTTCACCGTACATACCTCCCGCCGCATTTCCAAGCTTAATTGATCGCGTATGACCCGAAGGAATCATTGGTAATCCTCCACATGTGTTTGGGTCCATCCCTTGCGTGCTAATGATGGTATGTCGACCATTAACAATTCCTAAAGTAGCTCCCGGATTACTAAATGTGCCGGTGTACCCAGTCCAGCCTGTGAAATTATTCATTGATAAATTAGCATTTGGACATCCTTGTTGCAAGGATTGAGAAACTAGTGGGAAAATAAAATTTAAGAAAAAAATAGTCAATAAAATTTCGGTAAAGCCAAATTGGCTTTTTATAATTAATTTATTCATGTATTTGATTGTGAATTGGTTAGGTAGCTCTTTTTTTTATGCTATCGTTCTTTGAATGGATTAGAAGGGTAAAACGAGCATCCATTTTTTATATTGAAATTGTTAAGAACTTCTACTTTTTTAGTTGAGTACCTCTTTAAAACGACTAAAAAATTACAGAATGAATCCCTTACGTGCCGTAGTTAAGTAGTTAAAATAAGTGCACCTTTAAATTATTAGATAAGGTGCCTATTTCTAGTAGCTTAGATTGTTAAAAACTTGCTTTTTTGGATTGCAATAATAGTTTAATAAAGAGTTGACCGGTCTTAATTATTTGGTAATGAGTCTGATTTATATTTTTCAGAAAAGTATTTGCGATCGAAATTTATAGCTTAATCAATTTATTTTGCTGAATAAACTGTCCACTTAAGTCGTAGAAATTTAAAAAATACGTTCCTGGGGTCAATTTATTTTCAAAATCTATCCACAAACGGTTCGTTTCCATGCGATATTCACCAATCAATTTTGCATTCACATCCAAAAGTTGAATTTGAATGACTTCCTTTTGATCTTCAGGTCCTTCAATGATACTGTACGTACTGGCCGGATTAGGATATACCTTGAAAACAACATTTGGTTCTTGCAACATGACCACCGATGGACCAATGGACACTAATATATCTGGCTGTTGAAAGCCGTTGTGTATGATGTTTGTTCCAACCTGCCCCCACAATATAAGAGGTTCACCAATGGTGTAGTCTACTATTTTATCATTGATAAAGGTATTGCCTAATGCTGGCTTAGACATTTTACCAGCGGCTGCATAAACGACACGGTCTGGCATAGTATTTTGAGACATGGCAGTGAAAGATAAGGCTGTGAGTAAGGTGATCGTTAGTAATTTCATAGTTATGGGATTATATTAAATTCAATGACACTGATTTTATTTAAACAAGTTCCCCCGGATAAGGTAGTTCCCGCAGGAATCCACAGAGGTAATATAGTATAGCTGTGCGTATATTGTAAATTGGAATAAGAAGCCGCTTGGGTTCCTTGTCCTACTTTAGTGGGTACACCCGCGATTTCAATACTTGTAGATTCATAGGTTGATGAATTACAAGACCCATTGGAGGCTTGATACCCTGAGGCAGTTGCTGCAATATTGTAAATCACACTTTCAATTTTCCACACTTTGCCTACGGGTACAGTTTCTGTACTTGTCACCAACTTCACTTGATTAAACTGTAAATTCCCTTGGGCACATGCCAAGTTGCTAAGAAGTATTAAGGTGGAAAGTAATAACTTTTTCATGGAACGATGTTAAATTCAATACCAGAAACACTAAAAATATATGTTTCAGCAGCACCCGCGGTTGAATCATAAAATCGTAAACTGTATGATCCAGCTGGAAGCCATGTAATTTTATTGTTTAAATTATCAAAGATAAAATTGCCAATAAAAGCTCTAATGTTGTTATTGTGGGTAATGCCCCAAGCCTCTTGATGAATACATGAGGTGGTCTCAATTTTCCACACTTTGCCAGTAGGGACTACAATTGTTGCAACTATCGGTTGAGTATTTGTTGAGGAATTCCATGTCGATCCTGTATAAGTTTCCATTAAAGCCCGATTAAACTGCAGATTCCCTTGGGAGTTTGCCAAGGTGCTCAGAATTAAAAAGGTGAATAGAAATAGCTTTTTCATGGCACGATGTTAAATTCTATAATGCTTAAAATTCCTCCGGAAGAGCTGTTACCGAATGTTACTGAAGCACCTGACGATAGCCAAAATGGAAAAGTCGCTACTTGAGTTGAAGTTTGCTGTTGTCTCATGTTGTATAAAGCTCCGTTATATAACATAAGGGCATAGCTGTTCCCAGAACTAGTTAACATGCAACTTTCCAGTTTCCATACTTTTCCTGTCGGAACGGTTACAGGAGTGGTATTGTTTGCAACAAATGGTAAATTAATAACCTGATTAAATTGCAGGTTCCCTTGTCCGTGAATCACAGATCCCAAAAATGAGAAAAAAGCCAGAAAAATAATTTTTATCACCTGATTCTTAAAAGCCATCTGTAGTGTAGATTAAAGTATTAGCTGTTGGCGAACTTGTGCCTGTTCCAGCTGCACCCGCTATCGGCACCCAAGCTGTTCCGCTGTAATAATAGAATCCTGCTGTTCCGTCGGTTTGAAAAATTAGTAATCCAGTGGCTGGACTTGTAATGGCTGTTTTTTGAGCTAAAGTCATTGTCGGTAACAATAATCCTTGTGTTGTCGATTGAATTTCTACAAGTGCAGAGGCATTTGGGCTTGCTGTTCCAATTCCTATGGCTGTTCCGGTATTATTTAAAGTTGAATTAGCTACCCATGTTGTTCCGTCGTTACGAAGTGTTTGACTTGCACTTCCCGCGGGCAGAGTCGCTGCGGCTCCTGCCGGACCAGTTGGACCAGTCGCTCCTGCCGGACCTGTCAAACCAATAGGACCTGTTGCGCCTGCTGGACCTGCTACTCCCGCCGGACCAGTTAAACCTTGAATGCCTTGTGGGCCTGCCGGACCCGCTACTCCTGTAGCTCCCGCCGGACCTGTTAAACCAATTGGACCTGTTGCACCATTCGTCCCTGCGGCACCCGCCGGACCTGTTAATCCTTGAATACCTTGTGGACCTGCTGCTCCCGTGGCACCCGCCGGACCTGTTAAACCAATCGGACCTGTTGCACCATTCGTCCCTGCGGCTCCCGCCGGACCTGTTAATCCTTGAATACCTTGTGGACCTGCTGCTCCCGTGGCACCCGCCGGGCCTGTTAAACCAATTGGACCTGTTGCGCCATTGGTCCCTGCGGCTCCCGCTGGACCTGTTAATCCTTGAATACCTTGTGGACCTGCTGCTCCAGCTGGACCCGCTGCTCCCGCAACACCTGCCGGACCTGTTGCGCCCGTAGCACCATTGGTCCCTGAGGCTCCCGAAGGGCCTGTAGGGCCTTTAATATTTCCAGTCAAAACCCAAGTTGTGGAAGAATTTTTATAATAAACATTACCAGTGATCATATCTAAATAAAAGTCTCCCATTGCGCCTAAGGTAGTGGCTGGAACAATGTTTCCATAACGCCATTGGTTGAGCTGATTCCCTGCATTCTTGGCATAGAGCGCATAGGGCACACTCATCAGCTTTTGAGATCCGTAATCAACGTAATTGGTGCCGTTAGAAAAATCTACACCCAAACTCACCCAATAATTGCCAGTAGACCAATTGATGGTAGAAAAATTACCAGACAGAAGGGTACCTTGCCCAATCACCAAATTCACCAAGCCATAGGCTGAAGTGGTGGCGGTTTGTCGCTCCGAAAACACCACAGTACCTGTAGCTGACGTTTGCTTGATTTGAACTCGTATAGCCAGAGAGCTATTAGCCAATAAAGCACCACTAGTTTTTCTAATGACCGCTTGGTAATTAATGCCTTCCGGAGCCTGGGAAAAAGCCACGGAGCTTAAGCAAAAAAGAACAATAAGAAGGGCGTAAGTTTTTAAATTCATAAAAAAGGTTTATAAATGACGGGTTATTTTATTTTTTTCTCTAATTCTTCTATTCTTTTCAAAAGATCAAGAATCAATTTATCTTGTTCTTTCAGCGCTTCAACTAAAATAGGAATAAGCTCTGTATAACCAACGGTTTTAAGTAGAACGGATCCACTCTCTTTACCATCTGAACGCATAGCAATGTTCGGGATTTGTTTTTCCTTCACGATAGCTGGTAATACAGCGTCTACCTCTTGTGCTATAAATCCATAAGTCAGGCCTGCTTTTAAGCCTAATCCCGGGAATTCATCAAGTCGGTGTTCATATGATACCCCTCTCAAGTTATTAATAATTGAGCGCGCATCAGAAATGGTATGGATGTTCTTTTTAATTTTTATATCAGAGGCTGTTCCAAAAAAACCAGTATAGCCTAAATCATTTTGGAATAAACCACCCCAACCACTCACAGGGGTCGTTGCAACAGAGCCATTAACTCCTACAGCATTAACATTATTCGTGGTTCCCCTCACGCCTGCTGAAGTGGTTCCGCTGCCAATATGTTCTCCTTGCACAGCGGCATAGGCGGTCGTGTTGTTTGCCAAGATTGTTCCAAATACACCACTGCCATTAAAAGATGAATAGCCATTTACAGCCCATGGGAATGTAGCGTTTGAAACACCATTCATAAGGTCACCCGTCATTACTGTCGACGTCGCTCCAATAAAAAATTCACCGGCATTACTAATTCTACCTCTAACTACATTATTGGTTCTAAAATCAATGCTGTAGTTACTGTTTGTTCCAAAGCTTAGGTCGCTTGTACTTGTATTACCGCCAATTAAAACAGACTTGTTGCTTGAATTAACGGTTTGAGGCACACTCGTAATGATTGATAATGTTCCATCAGCTTGAAAGTTATCGGAAGTAATTGATGTAGCAGTGCCTGCCGCTCCAGTTGCTCCGGTTGGACCTGTAGCACCTGTTAAACCTTGAATCCCTTGTGCTCCTGCTGGTCCTATTGCACCTGTCAATCCTTGGATTCCTTGTGCTCCAGTAGCTCCAGTAGCTCCAGTAGCTCCAGTAGCTCCAGTAGCTCCAGTTGGACCTGCTGGGCCTGTTGCACCTGTCAATCCTTGGATTCCTTGTGCTCCAGTAGCGCCAGTTGGACCAGCTACTCCAGTTGGACCAGCCGGGCCTGTTAAACCAATCGGACCTGTTGCGCCTGCTGGACCTGCTACTCCAGTTGGACCTGCAACTCCAGTTGGACCTGCTGGGCCTGTTAAACCAATCGGACCTGTTGCGCCTGCTGGACCTGCTACTCCTGTTGGGCCTGCTACTCCAGTTGGACCTGCTGGGCCTGTTAAACCAATCGGACCTGTAGCGCCTGCCGGACCTGCTACTCCTGTTGGGCCTGCTACTCCAGTTGGACCTGCTGGGCCTGTTAAACCAATCGGACCTGTTGCGCCCGTAGCACCATTGGTCCCTGAGGCTCCCGAAGGGCCTGTGGGGCCTTGAATATTTCCTGTTAAAACCCAAGTTGTGGAAGAACTTTTATAATAAACATTACCAGTAATCATATCTAAATAAAAGTCTCCCATTGCACCTAAGGTAGTGGCTGGAACAATGTTTCCGTAGCGCCATTGGTTGAGCTGATTCCCTGCATTCTTGGCATAAAGCGCATAAGGCACGCTCATCAGTCTTTGAGATCCGTAATCAACGTAATTAGTGCCGTTAGAAAAATCCACCCCCAAACTCACCCAATAATTGCCAGTAGACCAATTGATGGTAGAGAAATTACCAGACAGAAGGGTGCCTTGCCCAATCACCAAATTCACCAAGCCATAGGCTGAAGTGGTGGCGGTTTGGCGCTCCGAAAACACCACTGTGCCGGTAGCTGACGCTTGCTTGATTTGAACTCGTATAGCCACAGGGCTGTTGGTCAATAAAGTACCAGTAGTTTTTCTAATGACCGCTTGGTAGTTAATGCCATCCGGAGCTTGGCCAAAGGAGGTTATGCTTATAAATCCGATCGACAAAAACATCAGTATATTTTTCATTGTTTTGCATTTAAAATTAGGACTTAAAACTACGAATTAAATTACAAGAAAAATAATAATTGCTTATTTATTAAAAAAAAGATGTTTTTTATTTAATCTATCAAAGTTGGGAAGGATAATAAAAGTAATTAATTTTAAAATTCAATAATTTACGTTGATTTGTATGGTTTTTCTTTCTAATTTAGACTGATGAAAAAAATTGGAATATCTATTACGCTACTTTTTTTAGTGAATTTCGCAAGTGCTCAAAACCTACAATTTGGTCAGGTAAAAATTATTTCAAATACAGATCCACCACAATTGGTTCCTGCTGGTAAGGTTTGGAAAATCGAAAGTGTTATCAGTGATGGCGGACAAGATTCATACCCAGTTCAAGGATCTGGAGCAACACAATCTTTTTTTAGCGCTTGTGGCGCTCCTTCATTTTATTATTTATATTCAGGAAAATATTTAGCGATAAATAGTTTACCTATTAGTTTTGGCATTCATTCTTCAGGAGGAATAATGACATCTTTGCCTTTGTGGGTGCCTGCTGGATCAACTATTTGCACGTGTACAAATGCTACTTTTTGCGCTCGTGCTTATTCAGTAATCGAATTTAATATTGTACCATGAAACTATTTTTATTCTTAAGCATCCTATGGTGTGGGGAATGCTTTTCTCAAGGGAATCTGCAATTTAACCAGGTGTTAAATTTGTCATTTTCTGCAGGCGGAGCCAATTTCGCTGTTCCACTCGGAAAAGTATGGAAAATTGAAACTGTTAGTTTGAGCAGTTACTCATCTTATTTCAGTTTGAGTGTGGCAGGTCAAAGTATTTTCCTTAAAAATACGAACACGGGTTACGGCCCTGTTTTCGAATCTTTTCCATTTTGGGTTGCGGGTGGACAAAACGTATTTATGAGTGGTTTAAATAGTGGTGTTGCAAGCGTCATCGAATTTAACATTGTACCATGAGAAATCTCCTATTTTTTATCTTCCTTTTAATCAGTTTGAGCTTTAATGCACAAGGCAACTTGCAGTTTAGTCAGGTTAAATTGGTAAGTACAACTGAAACTGTTCCTGTTGGTAAGGTATGGAAGTTGCAAAATTTTTTACCAAATGTCTCCCTGTTTACCGATATCACAAGAAATCAAATAAATCCAACATCGGGCGGCATTCGGAATTTCATCATTTTAGTTAATGGAATCAGTATTTATTTACAAACTACAGTGACTAGGGAAGTCGGGAGATCTGATTCGTATTGGAGCCAAGATGGTTACGCCACAGCCGCAAGTTCGTCTATCTTAAATGAGCCAATTTGGTTATCTTCTGGAACTACATTAGCTGCATCAACTAATGTGCAATTTGTAAGCGTCATCGAATTTAATGTCATCCCATGAAATACTCAATTATTATCATTTTACTTTTTGCTTTAAACAACCTTAATGCTCAAGGAAACTTGCAGTTTAACCAGGTGCTGCGCATAAATAATATAGCTCAGACTGTTCCAG
>CANJLG010000030.1 GCA_947475095.1 Flavobacteriales bacterium | reverse complement strand
TTGTGCATTTGCCCGTGATAAACTTCAACTTGTTGATTCATTGGGTTGCGCGTCCACCATTTAAGGGATGAACGCCTTGGGTTTTCATAAATACCACTTTGTATTTTTATTTTAGTCTCGGGTTTGTAGCTAGGCTCTTTTTCCGTTAAGGCAATAACTCCGTTAAGGGCACCACTTCCATATAGAACGGAGGCTGCTCCCTTCATTACCTCAATCTGAGAAGCTTGTTCCATTGGAATAGCATTCCATTGGGTATCACCGGCATATCCTGAAAGCAAGGGCATCCCATTCCATAATAATAATACGCGACTTCCTGTTCCGTATGCAAATCCAGATCCTCCGCGGATACTTACTTGTCCATCCATGGTAAAAACACCGGGCGTTTGGTCAACAGCCTGTTCTAAGTCTGTTATTCCTTTATTATCGATGAGTTGTGGTCTAATAACTTCCATAGAAACCGGAACATCCTCTGCCGCTTGCTTTCTTCTTCCCGCTGATACCACAATGGTTTCAAAATCCTTTACAAATTCTTTTAATTCAAGTGTATAATTGCCAGCTTGAGTTATTACTATTGTATCATTTGCATATTGTATCATGGAAAATACTAAGGTGACAGGAAACTTATTGATAGGGAGATTGTATTTTCCATCAAAATCTGTTATGGTTTTTTCACCAGAAGAGGCGATTACCTTAACACCAATCATTGGTGCTTTACCTGAATAATCAGTGACAACACCTGTAACTTGAGCGATAAAGGATATTGGCAATAAAAAAGAAAAAAGAGCTACGTATATTATTTTCATAAAAAATCAGCGTTAAATTAAATTTTAAAACGGTCGAGCCGTAAAGAACGAAAAAATAAGTGAATTAGAGTGCGATTTGCATTTGAACCATAAAATTCCTTGGCGCTTGAACATCCCCAGGTCTTGAAGAATATTCTTGGTTAAAAATGTTATTTGCAATAAGGTTAATTTTTACTGCTTTAGTAACATCGCAACTAAAGCGCGTATCAATGATGAATGCGCCATTATTATTAGCTGCCCTATATTCTTTTAATCCCGGCAAGATGAATTGTGGACCATTTTGTGTAGGAACCGACCCCTCGAAAATAGCATCAATATTTTCCATATTACTATTGTATCTAGTTGATAATCCAAAACTTAATTTTTTATAATTTAATTGAATATCCATTTTCGCAAGATGATTAAATCGATACTTCAACATATTTGAAGAGGTATCAGAAAATGTCTGTCTATAGGTGGAATCTTTATTTAAACTTTTAGGATTCATATAGGTGTAACCGAGTAGCGTGATTACTTCCACCTCTTTAATTTTCCCTGAACTATTAAATGAAAGTTCTATACCTGTGATTCTTGCTTTCTCTGCATTATCTGCTCTAA
Source organism: Flavobacteriales bacterium (assembly GCA_947475095.1). Lineage (GTDB taxonomy): Bacteria > Bacteroidota > Bacteroidia > Flavobacteriales_D > Crocinitomicaceae > UBA952. The sequence goes on along the minus strand of CANJLG010000030.1, from coordinate 28,269 downwards.
ACCCTAATACGTTATTGATTGTTACACCCTGAGCAACTAGATCATTCCATATAGCTGAATCTTCAGGGCTAGCAATTCCAGCACCTAAAAATGTTAGTTTATCACCGGTTAATGGATTATAGGCATTAAAGGTGAACTCTGTCATATTGCTATATTGATTTATGAAACCAGCGACGTCGAAAACTCCTTTCCAAGTGTCACCAATCTTTACAATTTGTTTTCCACCAACTTCTGCCGTCCAACCTGTCTCTGGATTTAATTTGGGATTTTTAAAAATAACGACGCCTCCAACAGAAGTAGACACAAATCTTTCTGCTACGGAAGGAAATCGTATTCCTTGGCCAATTGACATTCTCAAATGCGTCGCTTTAGAAATGGCGTAATGTGAACCAACTCTAAAAATGGGATAGACAGGAATAGAAAGTTTATCACTCACTTTAAATTTAGAGTCAAATGCTAAGGTGTCTAATTGACAGAATTCAAAGCGCACTCCACCTGAAAGGTCTAATTTCTTTTGTTTTCGTTCATATTGAAGATATCCTGCGGCGCTCTCACTTTGGTGGTCGCCAAATACCCAGCTCGTGATTTTATTTAGTGTGTTGGTAGCTCCAAAAATTAGATTACTTGCATTGTTAATTTTGTGTTGAATTTGATAATCAGCAAAAAACATTTGAGCAAAAGAAGCATCCGCATAATCGGAATCATTTCCTGTGGTTACTAGGTAATAACGCGTCTTTAAATGATGTTTATTCTTCCATTTATCTTGAAATTTTACATAAGGATCAACATTTACTCGTATTGCTTTTTGACGAGAGATGGTATTGTCTTGCGCTTGATAGCAACTGGAGTCATTTTTCCATAAAATAAACATCCCCATGTCTTGGTACTGAAAATTGTAGCTAATACCAGTTTTAAGTGTTGGATTTTTAAGTGGTTTATAATAGAAGGAGCCATTTAATCGTATTCGCTTTTCACTTTCTCCTTGTCGATACCCTGAGTCCAAATAGGCATTCACACCAAAGGTATACCCAAAATTATTTATTGTTTTACCATAATATATATCCACCAGATGAAAAGTTGGATTATTGTCCCACCAGCGCAACGAGTTTCGTTTAGGATTATCATAAACCCCAGACTGTATTTTGGCCGTAAATTCGCCTTTTGCACTGGGTTCTTTTTCATTAAGCGCAATGATGCCATTTAATGCCCCACTTCCATAAAGAACGGATGCAGCCCCTTTGATAATTTCAATTTGAGAGGTTTGTTCCATTGGGATTGCATTCCATTTAATATCACCAATATCTGGAGAAAGCATAGGAACGCCATTCCATAAAAGCATAACGCGACTTCCTGCCCCATAGGCATAACCTCCACCTCCGCGTATGCTCACTTGCCCATCCATGGCATAAACCCCTGGACTTTGATCAACCACTTGCTCTAAATTTGTAAATCCTTTGTTATTTATTAATGCAGGTTTTAAGATTTCCATTGAAATAGTTACATCCTCAATTTTTTGATCTCGCCGACCAGCAGTTACCACTACAGTTTCTATTTCTAGTAAATTTGGAAATAATTTCATGCTTATTTCTCCTCCGTTGCTTACGGTTAAAGAATCGCTTCTATAGCCATCTTTTGAAAAAACGAGAAGGGTAGGAAATGAGGGTATTGATAGTCGAAAAGATCCATCTGTTTCGCTTAAGGTTTTTTCTCCATTTTTTGACACCACCTTTGCACCATAGATACCTTCTTTTGTTTTTCCATCGAGGAGAAAGCCCGAAACTTGCTGTAAGTTCTGCGCGCTAATATAATTTGTTAAAATAATCAAAAAGAAAAGAAACTTCGGGATTTTAAATTTTCGCATCTAAATTATTTGTAAATTAAATCAAAGTTAAAAAATAATGCAAAGTAATAATACAATTCATAAAATTGCTCTAAGTAAATTACATGGTTTTGGTCCTATCCGAATCGCCCAATTAACATCAAAAATGGGTGGAATCGACGATATTTTTTCGTCGTCTATACAAGAAATATACCTGCAATCAGGATTTTCAAAATCATTATTAAGGGAAATGAAACGCGACGAAGCGCTCGTTTTTGCAGAGAAAGAGTGGAATTATTGTGAGAAAAACCAGTTGCAACATTTGTTTATTTTAGATGAGAATTACCCAAGGCGCCTAAAACAATGTCAAGATGCCCCAATCATGTTATATTTCAAAGGAACCTGCGATCTAAATCAAAAGAAAATAATATCAATTGTCGGCACACGAAATGAAACCAATTATGGACAAAAAATTTTAGAGGAATTGGTAAGCGCTTTCGCTCATAAAAACATACTTGTTGTAAGTGGATTAGCCTATGGTGTAGATATACGCGCTCATCGGCTATGCCTTGAAAATAAGATTGAAACTGTGGCGGTTTTGGGTCACGGACTAGATCGAATTTACCCAAGTTCACATCGGAGTACAGCTATTAAAATGATTCAAAATGGAGGTCTTCTGACTGAGTTTCCTTCGAATACAAATCCTGATCGGGAGAATTTTCCTATGCGGAATCGCATTATCGCTGGATTATCAGACGCAACAATTGTTATTGAAAGCAAGGAGTCAGGAGGTTCAATGATTACGGCAGATTTAGCCAATGATTATAGCAGGGATGTTTTTGCTTATCCCGGAGATGTTGACCGCATGTATTCTGCGGGTTGTAATGCCTTAATAAAAAATCAGAAGGCGCACCTCATTACCAAATCGGCTGATTTATTAAAAATCATGAATTGGGAAAATAAAACCATTAAGAAGCAAAAGTTAATTGCCTTAGATTTAAGTAGTGAAGAACAAGAAATCATTCATTTGTTAAACGAACAGGGAGAGGTTCATGTAGATACTGTGATACAAGCACTTCATCTGCAGCCATCTAAATTAAGTGTACTGCTTTTTAATTTAGAATTGAAAAATGTAATTCAATCGCTTAGAGGAAATCGGATAAGTTTGATGTAATGTGGTAATCCTTCGCTCCATCAATTGCATCACTTTTGAATTGATATTTTTCCTTTGTATAAGACACCGCTTGTGCTAGAGAGAAGGTATAGATAATTTCCAGACATCAGGTCGTTTGTTTGAATTCCAGACACATGATACCCTTCTTCTAACCAGCCATATTCTTCTTTTAATACTTCCCGACCAGTTAAGTCTATGATGGAAAGCTTAACTTGACAAGCTTGGAGCAATGAAAAGCCAATGTTACCTTTCTCGCTCATTGGGTTGGGCCAGACCTTGGCAGATTGGGCGTTAAAATCAGTATTTTCTAAATTACAAAGTCCGGGAATATTAGCATCTAACCATAAGGCGCGGGTTTCGATATAGTTCTTAAAAAAGTCCACGTCTTCCTCATAGGTATTGCCTACAAAGGCATTCCAATTGATGTACTGTCCGATTATGGGCCATTGTTGAAAGTTTCTAATGCGCCCATCTTCGAGTAGGTTGGTCATAGAGTCTATCCAAAAGTGGATAGAATCGGTACTGAGCGGTCCTTCCCTAAGTTCATTCCAGCGGCAACGTAGCCCATTTCGGTAACTCGGGGCATCCAATAAGCGTTTCCACCAAAATGGGATTTGTGTAGAAAAATTACAAATTTGATCAAAGTTGTATTGCCAACCCGTCGTTGAAGGAGCGTCACAATAATCCGCATTTCCGTAGGACAGGTTAAAATCCCACATGGGTCCTGCAACCAAACGCCCTTGATAATCTCCGGAAAATTTATCCTTGTAAAGAAATGAACTCGAACGATAACCATCTACAGTGCGGCCTAGTTCCTGCAAAATGAAAAAATCATAAAAAGATATTGGTTCGATGTAGTTGAGATAGTTTGCTTCGGGATTGGACTGTACGTCATTTTCAAAGTCTGAAATATACGCTTGCATATAATTTTTTTGAATCGGGTTTAATTCATCGGATTCGGGCTCGTGAAATTGAAATACCACTTCGTTACTAAAATTAGAATTCCATGTGGTTCCACTTTCTCCTGTTAATTTATCTACTTTGATAATATAACCGCCTGTTAGCGAGTCGCCCGCCAGGTCGTCTAGATCCAGCTTGGCAATATCTACCCGATTATTATCGCGTTTTATCCTTTCAAATAGAATATAAACGCCTAAGTAATTGTTATTGATAAGCAATTCGCAATACCTAAAGTTCGAGGCATAATGCCCCATCTTTCTAGATAGATCAAATGTTAGGGCATCGCGAAGCAGCGTTTTATCCGGATAAGGACCATTGAGTATCCAATCGTTTTCGATAGGTAAACCTAGCAAATTTACATTGTTGTTCAAGCCAAGCGCTGTTTGCGTCTCAAAACCGTAGCTTTTTTTAGGATATTGCTGTGAGGTAGACCCTCTTATTTCTATCGAAATTTTACCATTATAATTTGTAAATGGATCAATGATTTGATTTAAATTTCCTGGCCCATTGTCTATAATGCCCAAATCACAAACGATTCTATTAACATCATTTATCTGTTGCCCCAAAGGTGTTGTTATTTTAAGGATAGGGAGGTTTGATTCCGTAAGCGTTACTTGGCAGTAGCAATTGAGGTGTAAAATACCTACAAGTAACAAGCCCCATATTTTTAATGACATTTCATATAGTTAGGACGATAAAAATATAAAAAAATAGCTTGAATTTCCTTAAATAAAAATTGTTTGTTCATTTTTTCATGTTATTTTTGCGGCAGTTCATTTAAATAAACTTATGAAGAAAGGTGGAGGGACAGGCCCTATGATACCTTGGCAACCTATCAAAATTGATAAGGTGCCAATTCCGATTCCGTAAAGGGAAAAGATAAGTTTTTGTCGCTTTCTGCGCTTTCTTCAACACAAAATAAATTATGGGACAATTAGAAAAATTGTTGCGCGAACGCATATTAATTTTAGATGGGGCAATGGGAACAATGATTCAGCGCCACGATTTAACCGAGTTTGATTTTCGCGAGGGTTATTTTGAAAATCATCATAAATCTCTAAAAGGAAATAATGATTTACTTTCCTTAACAAGACCGGAGATTATTAAAGAAATTCATCGCCAATATTTTTTGGCTGGAGCAGATATTATTGAAACCAACACATTTAGCGGAACCACTATTGCTCAAGCTGATTATGATCTCCAATCGGCGGTCTATGAAATTAATTATCAATCGGCAAAAATTGCTAAAGAGGTTGCCAATGAGTTTACTGATAAGCCACGTTTTGTAGCGGGTTCAATTGGACCAACAAATAGAACAGCCTCCATTTCTCCAGATGTTAATGACCCTGGTTTTCGTGGCGTTTCTTTTGATCAACTAGTACTTGCTTATTCGGAACAAATCAACGCTTTAATGAACGGTGGTGTCGATATTCTTTTAGTGGAGACAGTTTTTGATACCCTAAACGCAAAAGCTGCTTTGTATGCAATCGATGAAGTATTTGAGCAACGTAGCGAAAAACTACCGATTATGGTTTCCGGAACGATTACCGATCAAAGTGGCCGAACCTTAACCGGTCAGACCACAGAAGCATTTTTGATCTCCTTATCACATATGCCATTATTAAGTATTGGGTTAAATTGCGCCTTGGGCGCATCGCTTATGCGTCCGTATTTACAAATATTAAATAGCAAAGCTCCCTTTGCTGTTAGCGCTCATCCAAATGCTGGCTTGCCAAATGAATTTGGCGCTTACGATGAAACACCTGAAATGATGGCAGCACAAATAGAAACATTTTTAGACGAAGGTCTTGTGAATATTATTGGAGGATGTTGCGGCACCACACCTGAGCACATTGCAGCAATTGCGAGTTTGGCTAAGAACTATAAACCTAGAATTGTAGAATGAAATCACTCAATTTATCAGGACTCGAAGCGTTGGTGGTGACACCTGTAACGAATTTCATTAATATTGGAGAACGCACCAATGTTACAGGATCAAGGGCCTTTCTTCGAATGATTAACGAAGGTGATTTTGATGCCGCTTTAGCTGTTGCAAGAGAGCAGGTGGAGGGTGGAGCTCAAATAATAGACGTGAACATGGATGAGGGGATGATCGATGGTAAAGCCGCGATGGTTAAATTCCTAAATCTAATTGCATCTGAACCTGATATAGCTAGGATTCCCGTGATGATTGATAGTTCAAAATGGGAAATTATTGAGGCAGGACTGAAGTGTATTCAAGGAAAAGGAGTTGTGAATTCGATTTCCTTAAAAGAAGGCGAAGCAGTTTTTGTAGAGCAGGCAAAAAAAATAAGACGCTATGGCGCTGCCGTAGTTGTAATGGCCTTTGATGAATTAGGTCAGGCGGATTCTTACGAAAGAAGAATTGAAATCTGTAAACGCTCCTATACCATTTTAGTAGAGCGTGTAGGATTTTCTCCTACCGATATTATTTTCGACCCAAATATTTTCCCTGTTGCTACCGGTATGGAGGAGCACAACAATAATTCTGTTGATTTTTTTCGGGCTACAAAATGGATAAAAGAAAATTTGCCCGGTGCATCAATTAGTGGTGGAGTATCCAATGTTTCGTTTTCTTTTCGAGGAAATAATATGATGAGAGAGGCCATGCACTCTGTATTTCTTTACCATGCTATTCAGCATGGGATGAATATGGGTATTGTCAATCCATCTATGTTAACGGTTTATTCCGAAATTGAAAAAAATCTACTCGAACATGTGGAAGACGTTATCCTCAATCGAAGACCTGATGCTACGGAGCGTTTATTAGAGTTGGCGGAAACGGTCAAAGGAGATGGCAAAAAACAAGAAAAGGATTTGTCTTGGAGGAATGTACCCGTTCAACAAAGGTTGGCCATTGCTTTGGTGAAAGGATTGGTAGAATTTATTGATGAAGATGTCGAAGAATGTAGGCATTTATATAAGCGTCCGATTGAAGTCATTGAAGGTCCACTTATGGATGGGATGAACGAAGTTGGGGATCTTTTTGGTAGTGGAAAAATGTTTTTACCACAGGTTGTGAAGTCTGCGCGCGTGATGAAAAAAGCCGTGGCCTATCTATTACCGTTTATTGAATTGGAAAAAGGTGGAAAAAGGTCATCGTCCGGTAAAATAATCATGGCAACTGTCAAAGGTGATGTGCACGATATCGGAAAAAATATTGTTGGTGTTGTTTTAGCGTGCAATAATTATGAGGTCATTGACCTAGGCGTGATGGTCGCTCCTGAGCTAATTATTCAAGCTGCAATTGATGAAAAAGCAGATATCGTAGGATTAAGTGGTTTAATTACCCCTTCTCTTGATGAAATGGTGCTACTTGCCAAAGAAATGGAGCGAAAAGGCTTAAGTATTCCTCTTTTAATTGGTGGAGCTACAACATCAAAAGTACATACAGCAGTAAAAATAGACCAACATTATTTGAAAGGTCAAGCGGTTCATGTCCTAGATGCCTCAAGAGCCGTGACAGTAGTCGAAAGCCTTTTAGGGACAAAAAAAGAAGCTTTTATTACTGATATAAAGCATGAATATCATAAAATGCGTGAACATCATACACGCCATCTCGAACAAAAGAACCTTGTTTCTATTGAAGAAGCTAGAGCCAATGCCTTGTCTTTAAATTTTGATGGAGGAGAGATTATTCGTCCTCTTTCCCTAGGGCTTACAGTATTTGATTCACTCGACCTGAATAAATTAATAGATTATATTGATTGGACTCCCTTTTTTAGAACTTGGGAATTACATGGCAAATACCCGGAAATTCTACAGGATAAAGTGGTGGGTGAAGCGGCTCAGGTTTTATTTAAGGATGCACAAGAAATGCTTTCTAAACTTATTAGCGAAAATTGGCTACAGGCTAAAGCAGTCGTGGGTTTATTTCCTGCCAATGCTGTTGGTGATGATATTGAAATTTATAAGAATGAACAGGATAACGACCCAATTTATACCCAACGAACGATAAGGCAAGAATCCAAAAAAGCAGCAGGTCAAGCAAATTTAGCACTTTCTGATTTTATTGCCCCAAAAGCAAGTGGCATAAAGGATTATATTGGAGGATTTGTCGTTACGACTGGACATGGCATTGAACTTAAAGCGCTGGAGTTTGAAAAAAATAATGATGATTACAACTCCATTCTACTTAAATCTTTAGCAGATCGATTGGCCGAAGCATATGCTGAATACCTTCATCAATTAGTGCGAAAAGAGATTTGGGCTTATTCCAGTTCGGAACGTCTTTCTAACGAAGAATTGATTCATGAAAAATATTTGGGTATTAGACCAGCGCCTGGTTATCCTGCTTGTCCTGATCACTTGGAAAAAATCGGTCTATTTAAGCTCTTAAATGCTGAGGAAAACACAGGGGTTTACTTAACCGAAAGTCTTGCTATGTTTCCTGCAGCTTCTGTAAGTGGTTGGTATTTTGCCCACCCTCAAGCAAAATACTTTGGCACAGGAAAAATTTCAAAAAAACAGGTTGAGGATGTCATAAAGAGAAGAGGAGAAGAATATGATGATTTTTCAAAATGGTATAATTCAATAGCCTTAGATTAACAATCTGTAAAGTATGCTGTAAAAGCAACTTTTATACTTAATTTAGTGTCTTGATTGGGTCAAAAATTAATACATTTCATAAATGAGGTTTCTTCTTGCAAGCTTAAGTTCGTTATTTTTCTTTCAGGTATTCGCTCAATCGCCTGTGGCCAATTTTACGGCGAATCCATTGAGCGTTTGTGCAGGGGCTCCTGTATCCTTTACTTCTACTTCCTCTGCTAATGGTGGCACAGCTATCGTTGGTTATGCTTGGAATTTTGGAGATGGTGTTTCTGCGAGTACCCAAAATCCGGTACATGCTTTCACCAATGCAGGCACTTACACGATCACCCTCGTGGTGACCAATTCAGTTGGCGGAGTAGACTCTGAAGTAAAGTCCAATTACATAACAGTACTTCCTTCTCCAAATGTTGGGTTTAATGTTGCTGGCTTGGGTTGTACTGTTCCGTTAATCTTGAATTTTACAAATACATCTTCTTCTGGAGCCAATTATACGAATAGTTGGACCTTTGGTGGAGGGCAGCCAGGGACTTCAACAAGTACCAATCCGCAAGGAATCAATTTCAATACTGCCGGTAATTATGGCATTCAACTAACCGTTACCAATACCAGCAACGGATGCACGTCGAGTATGGTAGATTCAGTGGTTGTGAGCAATTTTCAATCGGGCATCACTGCACCCATCATTGCCTGTGTTGGATCTAGTATTAGTTTTCAAGACAACTCAACGGCAGGAGCCAATCAATGGAGTTGGAATTTCGGAGGGCAAGGCACTAGCACGCAACAAAATCCTAGCTTTACTTTTAGTACAGCGGGTTCGTACACTATCTCGCTAACTTCTCAAAATACTAGCTCCGGTTGTACAGATAATGCGACTCAGCAAATTACCATACAAAATGCTGTAACACCTAGTTTTACCGCTAATCCTACCACCAATTGTGCGCCTGCCTCCATTAATTTTAACAACACCACTGGTCTTGCTGGAACCTACACATGGAATTTTGGAAATGGTCAAACATTTACGGGAAACAATCCTCCGCCACAGATTTATACAACTAGTGGTTCTTTCAATGTCACCCTTTCTGTGAGTACCGCCTCGGGTTGTAATGGCACAGTCACTCAAAATAACTTCATTAACATTGTTAATATTGAGGCAGGATTTTCCGCCAATGAAACCGGTGGTTGCACGCCTCTTACGGTTCAGTTTACAGATACGTCTTCAACCCCTAATCCCGCTAATCCAATCGTGAGTTGGCAATGGAATTTTGGAAATGGTCAAACCTTCAACGGACCAAATCCGCCAAGTCAAACCTATACCTTAGGGCTTTATGATGTCACTCTCGTTGTAACTTCTCAATCAGGTTGCACAGACACTCAGGTTATCAATGATTATATCACTGTTGGTGATATTGACCAAGTAGGTTTCACCATGAATCCCTTAACAACGTGCGCCAAGCAAAATGTCAATTTTACGAACACAACTGTCATTAGTGCTCCTCATCAACCCAACGAGGTATCCTACTTTTGGGATTTTTCCGATGGGACATCTACCCAAGAAAATCCTCAGCACCAGTTTACAGCTGATACGGGATATATATCTGTGACCTTGGTAGTTGATTTTCGTGGATGCTTGGATTCGATTACTATTGATTCAGCTGTTTATGTGTTGGCACCTATCGCAAAATTCACACCTTCTTCTCAACTTTTTTGCAATCCTGGAGCTTTTCCAGTGAATGTTAGTTTTACTGATGACGCAATTCATGGAGAACAGCCGGATAATGTGAACATGACTTGGGAATGGGGCGATGGAACAGCCAATACGAATATTGGAAATGCGGTTTTGGATGGCGTCAACAATGGAAATACTACCCATAATTTCGCTACTTATGGGTCCTACACGGTGGAGCAAGTCGTCCGAAATTTTACTACGGGATGTAAAGATAGTATTACCAAGACCATAAATATTTCTCAAATTGCGGCCCAATTTACCTTAGCCAACGATTCAATCTGTAAAAACGATTCCCTTCAAATGTTTGATGCTAGTTCTTCTTGGAGCAATCCACCTAGCGCTCACCCATTAAGCAACTGGAATTATTCTATGGGTAATGGTCAAAATGTAAACAATGGCCCGAATCCGTATTATGTGTATACTAACCAAGGTTTATATAATATAACCTTAACGGTCACGAATAGCGTTGGATGTACCGCTCAAATCATGCACCCCATCAGGGTTCTAAATGTTCCTTTTGGCATATTAAGCACTTTAGATGCTGTGGGATGCTCACCCTTTTCGGTAACGTTTAATAACAATTCGTTGACGATTGGGAATGGTACAGCACTTTCTTATTTTACGACAACTTTTTCCGACGACAACAGTACCTTGACGACCAATTCAGCTAGCCAGCCCATTAACCACACCTTTGTTGGGAATGGAAGTTATTTTGCGACCATGGTTGCTTACGATTTGTTCGGTTGTGGGTCTTCCCCCGCCACCGTTCCGATTACCATAACGCAACCAATAGCGGCTTTTAATTTTCCACCGGTCGTGTGTAATTTAGATTCAAATTTAGTTGTGAATAATTCAACAGGTGTTGGTAATTTATCGTATCAATGGTTGATTAATGGGCAAGTGGTTTCTACATCGAGTACTCCAAATCTTTCCTATACTTTACCTGGGAATATCCCATTTGGTCAGCTGAGCGACAATTTTGTATTGACCATGGTGGCGATTGATTCAAATAATTGTCCCGATACGGTGAGTCAAAATATAACGGTTTCAATTCCACATGCCCAACCGACGTATAGTTTTACGGGAGCGATATTGAATACCAATGGGGAGTATAATTGTCCACCTCTCTTTGGATCTTATGTAGACTCGTCGCAATCTATTGGCAACATCAGCGCTTGGAACTGGCAGTTTGGAAATGGAAACAATGCCTCTATCTTGGAAAATCCTAGTAACACTTTTGTAAATAATGGCGTTTTTGACCTTTATTTTGAGGTCACTGACGAATATGGTTGTACAGACGATACTACGGTAAATGATTACGTGGCGATTGGAGGCCCACAAGGAGATCCTTTGGTTTTTCAAAATGGCACCATTTGCTCGCAAGGTGCTGGTTTTTTAGTGCAGTCTCCTATGAATTTAGACAGTTTGATTTGGGATATGGGCGATGGTAATTTTGTGTATAATCAAACCAATTTCTTTTACAACTATGATTCGGCAGGTTCTTATGTTCCATCTGTAACCTTAATCAGTATAGATGGTTGTGAAATTGAGATTTTATTAGATACGGTTACGGTTCAAGATGATGGGCTTGATGCTAACTTTACCGCCAACCCGATGTTAGTAGATCAGAATGACCCTGTATTATTTGATGATTTATCTACTTTTATTTCTAGTCCGATTGTCAGCTGGACTTGGGATTTAGGGAATGATAGCACCTATACTTTGGGAAATGATGCAAATCAAACCGCTACCTACGCTTTGAGTGGGCCATACACCATAACCTTAACAGTGATAGATGCTCAAGGTTGTGAAGATACTTACACCTTGGTCATTAATGTAAAAGATCCGGATCTAATTATTCCCAATGTGATTACCCCTAATGGCGATGGCATTAATGATTTTTTCATCTTGTCTGAAGCCTATTTTAAGACCTACAATGTCTTGATATTTAATCGCTGGGGAAATGTGGTATACAGTTTAGAAAATCAATCTGGAACAGCGCTTTGGGATGGAAAAACCCTAAACGGAACCGCCTGTACAGATGGGGTTTATTTCTATCGAATTACCGGAGAAATGCTCGGTGGCACTTTGGTAGATAGAACTAGCTTCGTTACCGTTATCGGATCAGAATAAGCCATCTTCACCTGTTGGATTGTACCCAGTATCTTCCGCCAAATTATTTGAGCAAGCAGCTGCAACCGCTAGTTCATCGCATCGTTCATTTTCAGGATGTCCGGCATGACCCTTAACCCAATGAAAAGTAAGGTTTAAATTATTTTGAACGGCTAAATAACGAAGCCATAAATCCTTGTTTTTTTTGCCTTTAAATTGCTTTAATTTCCAATTGTCGACCCAACGTTTCGTAATTGAATCGATAACATATTTTGAATCGGAATATACTTCTATTGGGTAAGATTTTGATTTTAGGTTTTCCAGCGCTATAATAAGCGCTAGTAATTCCATGCGATTATTTGTGGTTAATTTAAATCCCCCACTAATTTCTTTCTCTTTACCATTAAATTTAAGGACAATACCATAGCCTCCAGGTCCTGGATTGCCTCTAGCTGAGCCATCTGTAAAAATCCGTATTGGCGTCATTTCTTTACTCTTTTAGGGTCAGCATTAATAAAGGCTTTCCACCCGCCTCCTTTAGTTTTATTATGTGCGCCAATGCCTTTAGAGAAATGATGGCATACTGCAACAGCCAATCCGTCTGTAGCATCTAAATAGGTGGGGAGTTCTGCTATGTTTAATAGTTTTTGAAGCATTGCTGCTACCTGTTCTTTTGACGAGCTTCCGTTGCCTGTAATCGACTGTTTTATTCTTCTTGGCGCATATTCTTCAAAGGGAACATTATGGTTTAGACTTGCTGCAATTGCTACTCCTTGAGCCCTACCTAATTTTAACATGGACTGAACGTTTTTTCCAAAAAAAGGTGCTTCAATAGCCATTTCATCTGGTTTATATTCTAAGATTAAACCATTTAATCGATCTAGTATGCGCTTTAATTTATCAGGGTGATTTTCTAACTTACTTAATTGGATAACACCAAAATTTAACATGCTCATTTTCCCGTTTTGTACATGAATAATACCATACCCCATTACGGATGTTCCGGGGTCAATTCCAAGAATTATTTTATCTTCAACCATTCAAATCAAAATAAGTGGTTAAAACTAATAAATTAAAGTCGTTTTTAGCAGTTGCAGTAAGAATTCTAGCATTTCTTCTAATTTGCACACTACTTTATTTTCAATTAGGAAAAAAAAATATATCATTAAATAAGATCGAATTTGTTCATTTTTGGCCTTTGCTTTTAGTTGTTTTATGCGTTCCCATAAATTGGTTCTTAGAATATAAGAAATGGCTTTTAATGCTCCAAACTATTGGCGATGGTAATCATCCAAATCGTCTTAATGCGTTTTATGCTGGTATGGTAACGGGCTTACTCACTCCCGCAATGGCAGGAAATTTTTTAGGTAGAATATATTACTTTGAAAAAGGCAAAAGGTTAAAATTAAGCCTCTATACTTTGTCCGCTAATTTTGCTCAGTTTTCTGTCAGTATAATCTTTGGCGCTTTGGCTTTTATTCTTCTTGCTAAAAGCAATGATATTAATGCAAATTCCTTCGAATTAATAGGCATAATATGTTTTGCGATACTGTGTTTACTTTTTTATTTTTTCGGAGAATTAACCCTGCGCTATTTGCCAATTAGACGACTCAAATCAATTGCCATAATGGTCAGTAGGGGGCCATCTAGAGCGAATCAACTGGGCATTTCTTTTCTGCGATATTTACTTTTTATTACTCAATTTTCCTTGTGTATCTATGCAAGTACAGGAACTTTTTCCATTCATTTTTTGGCTTGGATAGCACTTGTTTTTATGGCGGTTACCCTAACTCCGTCTTTGTTTTTAGGTAAAATTGTCGTGCGTGAATCAATTGCTGTTGCCATTCTTGGTATCGCAGGGATTGCGCCTATTCCGGTATTGTTAAGTTCACTGAGCACATGGTTATTAAATTTAATTATTCCTGCCATTTGGGCATCTTTTAAAATAAAAAAAATAAATGGCTGAGTGTTTTGTACTCTTGTTTTTGGTTGCATATGCTATATCTGTCGGCGCTTTGGTGTTTCTGGGTTGGTTTAGGCAGCAAGTCAAAGAAAAAAAAGCTAAAAATGCACGGGTATTATTAGAAGAGATTACGCTTATTATTCCTTTTCGAGATGAAGCGCATCGATTAGAGGGCTTATTGAGTAGTATCGTTTCGAGCGAGCGACAAGTAAACAGCTATATTTTTGTTAATGACCATTCCTCAGACGATTCTGTAGCATTAATTAAAAAAACACTTCAAGGATTTCCCATTTTGATTATTGATTTGCCAAGCGGTTTGAGTGGAAAAAAACAGGCAATTAAATTTGGTATTCATGAGGCGAAAACAAACTATATATTAACATTAGATGCTGATGTTTCTTTTGGAAAAAATTATTTGAATGCCATGACCAATTTGGAATCTACCGATTTATACATTTTACCTGTGCTTATGAAGGCGGATAATTTCTTTCACTCTTTTTTTGAATTTGATGTTCTATTAATTAATGCCTTGAATGCAGGGGTAAGTGGCTGGTCTAGGCCAATTGTAGCAAGTGGGGCTAATTTATTAATTTCTAAATCATCGTATGACGCGTGTTCTCAATTTTCACATCATGAGCATATTGCAAGTGGTGATGATGTCTATCTAATGAAAGACTTGCGCGCTGAAAATAAAGAAATTTTACTCTCTACAAGTAGTAACGTTTTGGTAATTACTGAAACACCAAGGTCTTGGAGGGAGTTCTTGAACCAACGGATTAGATGGATTGCAAAAACAGGTCATGTCAATGACCCACTTGCAAATGCAATAGGAATTGGGCAAGCTATTTTTGCAATGGGGTTTTTAGCCTTAATTATTTTCCTTTTGATTTCAAGTAATTATGGTCTTTTTTGGACGCTTTTTGGAATTAAATGTTTGCTGGATTTTATTTTTTTTAGCCCCTACTTTCTTCGCTTTAAACGCTTTAATGCCCTGATGCTATTGCCTCTTTATCTAGTAGTTTTTCCATTTTATCATTTTTTACTCCTCTTACTACTTCCTTTTTTTAAGCCAACATGGAAAGGACGTAAAACTAGAGTTGTGAAGCAATAGACTTCATTTGCTTTATTGTACGTAAATTTGCAACATGCGAATACTCATGGTTTGTTTAGGAAATATCTGTCGTTCGCCCATGGCCGAAGGTTTAATGAGACGAAAAATTTCAGAAGCAAATTTAGATTGGATAGTTGATTCCGCAGGAACTGCTAATTATCATGTGGGTTCGTCACCAGATCATCGAATGATAGCGATAGGTAAGCAATTCGGCACCCCAATTCACGACTTAAAAGGCCGGCAATTTTGCGCGAAAGACTTTGATGATTTCGACCTTATATTTGCCATGGATCAATCCAATGAAAAAAATATACTAAAGTTGGCGCCTAGCCCTGAAGCTAGAAAGAAGGTGCGCTTGATTTTAAATGAATTACACCCAGGATCTAATCAACAAGTTCCTGACCCATATTATGGCTCTATGGCTGATTTTGAAAATGTGTATGTGCTCTTAGATACCTTAACTGAAGCCGTTAAAAACAACCTAATCAATGACAAAAACAGGTAAATTATACTTAATTCCCAATACGCTTGGTGGAGAATCAGTAACGGATATTATCCCCGCTGACGTTATTAAAATAGCAACCTCTTTGCGATTTTTTGCTGTTGAGGAAATAAAATCTGCTCGCCGCTTATTACGAAAAATGGATCGAGAATTTCCAATCGACGAGTCAACGTTTTATCAAATTAATAAAACAACAAAAGAAAGTGATTTAATGGACATGCTACTTACCTTAACGAAAGGCGAAAATCTCGGTATTATTTCAGAAGCTGGTTGTGCAGGGATTGCGGATCCAGGCGCGGATTTAGTGTTTTTAGCGCATTCTCAAAAGATTGAGGTAGTTCCGTTGGTAGGTGCTTCATCCATATTATTGGCACTAATCGGCAGCGGTTTTTCTGGCCAGCATTTTACCTTTCATGGTTACCTTCCAAGAGAACGAAAAGATCGAATTCGAAAAATGAAAGATATGGAGATGGATACTCGAAGAAAAGGGGCGACACATATTTTTATGGATACACCTTTTCGTAGCATGCATGTCTTAGAGGATCTTCTCAATGAATGCGCTGATTCAACTCAATTATGTATAGCTGCCAATTTAACAACGATCAATCAACGTATTCAAACGATGGCGGTATTGGATTGGCGGGAGCATGCTTTTGACATTACAAAAATACCTGTGATATTTTTAATTGGTACAGGTCAATAATGCGCTGAGGTAAATAGTTTTCTATTCATTTAGATTATAGTTAGTACATGGAAACAACATTTCAAGAACAAATAAAGCAGGGCGTACCCTTGGATTTACCAAGCCTTAAGCAATATGATTTTTCAGTGAATCATGCGCCAAAGCGAAAAGAAATATTAACGGCAGATGAAAAAAAACTAGCCTTAAAGAATGCCCTTCGTTATTTTCCAAAAGAGCAGCATGGGGTATTGGCTGAAGAATTTTTATCAGAATTAATGACTTACGGTAGAATTTACATGTATCGTTATAGGCCAGATTACCAAATGTTCGCTCGTCCTATTTCAGAGTATCCTGGAAATTCATTACAGGCTAGATCGATTATGTTAATGATTCAAAATAATCTCGATCCTGCAGTTGCTCAGCATCCACATGAATTAATTACCTATGGAGGAAACGGCTCCGTCTTTCAGAATTGGATTCAGTATCGTCTGACCATGAAATATTTGGCTGAAATGACGGATGAACAAACCTTAGTGATGTATTCCGGTCATCCAATGGGTTTATTTCCATCTCATCCAAAGGCTCCTCGGGTAGTGCTTACCAATGGGATGATGATTCCGAATTACTCAAAGCCAGACGATTGGGAAAAGTTTAATGCACTTGGTGTAACACAATACGGACAAATGACAGCGGGATCATATATGTATATTGGTCCGCAGGGAATTGTTCATGGAACCACAATAACCGTCTTAAATGCTATCCGACGTTTGTCAAAAACCAAGGATGATTTACATGGAAAATTATTCGTTACAGCGGGTTTAGGTGGAATGTCTGGCGCTCAGCCAAAAGCGGGGAATATTGCTGGCGTAATAAGTGTAACAGCAGAAGTAAATGAAAAGGCCGTGCATACAAGACATTCACAGGGTTGGGTTGATGAAGTAATTGATAATGTGGAAGATTTATGTGCACGTGTTCGTGTTGCAAAAACAGCTAAAGAAGTTGTTTCTATCGCTTTTGTCGGAAATGTGGTAAGTGTTTGGGAAGCATTTGATCTTGCTGGAATTCATATCGATTTGGGTTCTGATCAAACTTCTTTGCATAATCCGTGGGCTGGAGGCTATTATCCTGTCGGATTATCTTTTGAGGCATCAAATGAGCTGATGTCATCGGATCCAATCTCTTTTAAAAGGTATGTGCAAGAAAGTTTACGTCGGCATGCGCAAGCCATCAATAAACATGCTGAAAAAGGGACTTATTTTTTCGATTATGGTAATGCCTTTTTATTGGAAGCATCACGTGCTGGTGCTGAGGTGATGGATCAAAACAATATTGAGTTTAAATATCCATCTTATATTCAAGATATTCTTGGCCCACTTTGTTTTGATTTTGGATTTGGACCATTTCGTTGGGTATGCGCTTCAGGTAAACCGGAAGATTTAGCCAAAACAGATGCTATTGCTTCCTCGGTGTTGGAAGAAATGATGCGTACAGCTCCAATGGAAATACAAGAGCAATTAGCAGATAATATTCAATGGATCAAGGGTGCACAGGAAAATAAGTTAGTGGTTGGCTCACAAGCAAGGATATTATACGCAGATGCTGAGGGAAGAATGAAAATCGCTAAGGCATTTAATGATGCGATTCAAAGTTGCGAAATTGGACCTATCATTTTAGGCCGTGATCATCATGATGTTTCGGGTACGGATTCTCCTTACCGAGAAACGTCGAATATCTATGACGGATCAAAATTTACCGCAGATATGGCCATACAAAATGTAATTGGGGATAGTTTTCGTGGTGCCACTTGGGTTTCCATTCATAATGGTGGTGGTGTAGGTTGGGGCGAAGTTATCAATGGTGGATTTGGAATGTTGATTGATGGCAGTTCTGATGCGGAAAGAAATATAAAAATGATGTTGCATTGGGATGTGAATAATGGAATCGCTCGAAGGAATTGGGCGAGAAATGAAAACGCAACCTTTGCCATTCAGCGCGCTATGGAAGCCGAGCCTTTACTTAAAGTAACGATGCCGAATTTGGTCGACGATCAAACGATATCAAAGCTATTGGATTAAATAGGATTTTGCTTTTTGTCGCGCTTCTTTTTAGGATGGTCAAATCTGAATCCTCCAGTTAATTTTAAACTGTAATAGTATTGCCGGTAAATTAGATCGTTAAATTTAATTGATTTATTGTCAAAATCAGTCACGAAAAAAATGAAGTAATCATCGCTTGAATAGCCAGCAATGAATCGAATGTCGTAGCGCGGCGCCAAGCCAAGAAAGCCAGTCGCTTGACCATTCACAGGTGTATAAAACTTTCCTTGAATTACGCCCCCTAAACCGACCCATCCTGAAAATTGCCAGTTTTTGATGCGATTGGCATAGGCAAAGCCAGGAATCAATCCAATATCCATTGCGGAAAAATTTCTTGCCTGTAATTTGCTATTGCTACTGCTTTGTAGTGGGCTTGGGATAATACTTTCGTTTAAATGATCAATGCCAAAAACATTACATGTTCCTTTAATATACCATGTTTGCACTTTTTGTTTAAAATGAGCTCTTTTCCCTTGAAGTGCATTCATTTTGAAATGGATATTATTAAAATACCAAGCGTTTAATGAAAAATTATACGCGCTTAGATTAGGCCGAAGAGCATTTGGATTAATCGAGTTAAAACTTGTATCCCACGAAGCAGCATCTTTGATGCTGTATCCTGTTAATCCTTTAAATTCTAAATCTAAATAGGTTTTTTTGTAGGTGTAATCTATGCCAATATTAAATTGTTTCGTTTCGCCATATTCTGCTTTAGGTCGAATATTTCCTAATATAGGTAGAGCAACACGCAATGAAATCCATTTGTAAGCGAAGCCAATACCAAGAATTGGCTTGAAGTTATTTTTGTAGCTGATTTTCTCAATTGAATTTGGAAAGGGATTGCGAATATTAAATGGCGCTGTGTTCATACCTAAATCGGCATAAAATACCTTTGAATCGCGAAACTCTTCTATAAATGCCCCACTATCTTGGCCAAAATTTACTGCGTAAAACAGTATTAAGAAAATACTACTTATGAATGCCTTCAAGACCGAGAATAAATGCATAAACCTTAGCAATTTCCATGCGTTCACTTGTTCTTCCCGAACCACCTCCATGTCCTGCATCCATGTTGCACTCAAAGATTAATGGCTTTGCATCTGTTTTTAACTCGCGAAGTTTAGCAACATATTTAGCGGGCTCCCAATATTGCACTTGCGAATCATGATAGCCTGTTGTGATGTACATGGCTGGATAATCCATCGCGTGTATATTATCATAGGGAGAATATTTTAACATATAGTAGTAAAAATCATAATCGTTTGGATTGCCCCATTCTTCCCATTCCCCAGTGGTTAACGGAATTGTTTCGTCTAACATCGTAGTGACTACATCAACAAAAGGAACTTGACTCACAACACCTTTCCATAAGTAAGGCGCCATATTTGAAACCGCACCCATTAGTAAACCGCCAGCACTTCCACCTTGCGCATAGATCTTATCTTTATCACAGTAACCCATGTGTCCCATAAATTCTGCCGCATTGATAAAGTCTGTAAACGTATTTATTTTATGCTGAAATTTTCCGTTTTCATACCATTCTTCCCCCATGTATTTACTTCCGCGAATGTGTGCAACGGCGAAAACAAATCCTCGATCTAGTAAGCTTAAGCGCGTTGCACTAAAAACATCAGGAATTGTGTATCCATAAGACCCATACCCATAAAGCAAGCAGGGTGCTTTACTAAGTTCAATTCCTTTTTTATAGACCATGCTAACTGGAATTTTTGTACCATCATTTGCCGTAGCCCAAATTCGCTGAGAAGCATAATTTTCGGGTAAAAAAGTGGTGTCGATGAGTGTTCTTCGAAACCAAAGTGATTGTTCCCCTGAAACTAAATTATATTGGTAAACCGAAGATGGGGTAGTCATCGAATTATAATTATAGAAAATACTTGTAGCGTTTATATCATCATTCAATCCTAAGCCGACAAAATAGGTTTCTTCATTAAAAGATATGTAATTTTCATTGCCATCTTTTAGATTTTTTAATTTCAATTTTAATAAGCCATTTTTTCGTTCCTCGAGTAGAATAAAATCCTTAAAACAAGAAACGGATTCAATTAACACTGCTGGATCGTGGGGAATAAATTCGCTGCATTCAGTTATAGAGCTTGGAGCAGTTGCCGAGAAACAAACTTTTTTATTGACGGCATCATGATTACTCAGAATATAGTATCCATTTGGATGATCGGAGATTTCATATAAATGCCCTGCTGATCTCGGTATAAAAACAACTGGTAATGTATTGGGTTGGTTTGCATCTATCCACCATTGTTCTGAGGTTGTGGAACTGTAGCAAGAGATAAAGATTAACCCTCTTGTTTCGGAATTACTAATGCCCACACTATACTTTTCATCTTTTTCTTCAAAAACCAATACGTCTTTGTTCGAATCGCTGCCTATTTCATGACGGAAGACTTGAAATTCCCTCAATGTTTGTGGGTCTTTTTTTATGTAAAAAATGGTCTTATTATCGTTTGCCCAAACAATTGATCCACTTGTTTCTTTTATCTTGTCTGTAAGAAATTTACCGCTTTTATTAATCCGTATGCTTATATCATATTTCCTTCTTCCAACAAAGTCTTCACTTACCGCTAATAATTTATTATCTGGAGATGGCGACCAATCTGCTAATTCATAAAAAGAGTGGTTTTTCGCACGAATATTCTCATCGAAATATACAGTTTCCTTCTCCTTTTCAATAAGAATCACCTTTTGATAATCTAAATTTTCTTCGTTTCGAACTTGGTATTTTTTCCCATTTAAAATAAAAGGAGCACTGATATCATTTGGATTTATGCGTTTGTCAAATTCAAGCATTAATGATTTTACCAAACTTTGTAATGGATTAAAATACGTTTCGGCATACTTATTTTCTTCTCCTAAATAGGCTAATATTTCTTTTGAATCTCGTTCTTTCATCCAAAAATAGTCATCATTTCGGCTATGCCCGTGAAGCTCTAAGGAATGTGCTTTTTTTACTGCTTTGGGACTAGTATTTTGGGCGTTGTGTGTCATGGTGTTTAAGATACAGCAAGTTAAGAGTAAAATCTGTTTCATGCAGCGTAATTTTAGTTCAAAAATAGTCAAAAGTTTGCACTTGTTTAACTAAAGCAAATCGTTGAAAAATTAGCTAACTTTGCCCCATGAAATCCATGTATAAGTTCTTAATCAATAAACTTCCTCGTCCAATTTTGATACGTTTAAGTTATGTGTTTAAGTTTTTTGCGCCGCTGATGTATCGTGGTAATAAGGTGGAATGTCCGGTTTGTGAGCGTTCTTTTTCAACCTTTTTATCATATGGATCGAATGTGGCGTATCGCTCAAATGTATTATGTCCTTATGATCTCACCCTCGAACGACATCGCTTGATGTGGTTATATTTAAAAAATGAATCAACTTTTTTCTCGGCGCCTAAGTTGTCTTTATTGCATATCGCACCAGAGCAATGTTTCATTCCTAAGTTTAAAAAACAAGCTAATCTAAGTTACCTAACTGCAGATTTATTATCTCCGATAGCTGATATGCATTTTGATGTTCACCAAATTCCATTGGAGGATAATTCTTTTGATGTATTGTTCTGCAATCATGTGATGGAACATGTTGTAGACCCAATTCAATGCATGAAAGAATTTTTTCGTGTCCTTAAACCAGGCGGCTGGGCCATAATGCAGGTGCCCCAAGACATGAGCAGGGAAAAAACGTATGAAGATGCAAGCATTACTAGCCCCGAAGAACGAGAAAAGCATTTTTGGCAATACGATCACTTGCGTTTATTCGGAAGGGATTATCCGCAATGGTTAGAAAAAGCTGGTTTTCAAGTGAAGGAGTATCAATTGTCTAATCACTTTAGCGAAGAACAAATTGATAAATTCAGGATTTCTTCCGACGAAATTTTATATATTGCTACTAAGCCAATTTAAGGAATGAAGGAAAAAATAGGAAATTATTTTTCGCTATCATTTCTTATAGCCACCTGTCTTTTAGTATCCTGTGGACAAAATAATGTTATTCCCTTTCCTGTTCCTACCCCAATTGATAACCCAATGACGGAGGCTAAAATTGAATTAGGAAGGCAATTATTTTTTGATAAAAGGCTTTCAATAAACAATACAGTTTCTTGTGCTAGCTGCCACAACCCAAAATTTGCAATGACGGATCGTTTACCGCTTAGCACAGGTGTTTATGGCCGAACCGCCTTCCGAAATGCATCCTCAATTCTTAATTCAGCGTATTCAAAAACATTGATGTTTGATGCCCATGTTCCTAGTTTGGAAATGCAGGCGATCGTTCCACTTCAGGACCATGCTGAAATGGGGCATAATATGAAATACCTGATTCCTAAATTAAAAGGAATTAAGGCTTACCAAAGCGCCGCGCGTGAAATTTTTAACCGCGATTTTGATGCTTTCGTACTAACGCGGAGTTTAGCTGCTTTCGAACGAACACTGTTTTCGTTTGATTCCAAATTTGATCGTTATTCCAAAGGAAACGAAAACGCGCTTTCAGCAATTGAAAAAAAGGGATGGCAAATTTTTTCACAGAAATTAAACTGTGTTTCCTGCCATGCACCGCCATTTTTTACCACCTATGAAGCGGCAAATAATGGTTTGTATCATTCCTACGAAAAGGATGAAGGTCGGTTTAGAATTCATAACGATTCCTCAGATATTGGTAAGTTTAAAGTTCCGTCATTACGAAACATTGAACTTACTTTTCCCTACATGCACGATGGTTCTATGAAAACGCTGGATGAGGTATTAACTCATTACAGTCAAGGAGGGAAACATCCTAAAAATCAGGATGTACGAATCAAGGGGTTCTCTTTATCTTCTGCCGATCGTGATGCGCTTAAGTCATTTTTTTCAAGTTTAACCGATACCAGTTTTCTCACGACTATTTATGGCAAAAAATGGCTTGTTTTGCCGCCATTCTAAAAACTGACCTTATCTTTACCTAATGCAACACTTTGTGCAGGCGCTAAAAGCGCGTTTCGGCGAATCGAATGTATCTACTATCCATCATGATTTTGGAACCTTCCTCTTGATTACATCAAGCGATTTTTCAGGGACTTTACTAATGACAAGCGATTTTTCAACTTTTAAAATGAATGTTCACGAAAAGCACGTGGGGGAAGAATTTGCCGAATTGTATTTTTACCTCCCCAATTATTGGGTGATTACTGACCTTGATAATCCCACTATGAATTGGGTTTTTCCATGGTTGAAAAGAATCAAAGCATATGTCCAAAATAATAATACCTGGCTAGGCCATGGTCATACAATGCCCTGCGGGAAAGAAATGAATAGTTTATCGTCAACGATGACACAAAATCATTTTATTGTTTCGAAGCCAATAGCGTGCGAAAAATACCTCCAACCTTTGTTGATAGAAGGCAAAACCATTTTTTTTCTAGCCGTAATTCCCTTGTTTCCCGATGAAATGGATTACAAACAGGGGAAGGGGACGGCTAAATTATTCGATAAATTTAGGCATCAAGGTGTCACAGAAAAACTAGATGATTATCGAAAATCGGTATTGAAATCGAAATGGAAATTTTTCGGAAAATGAAAGAGAACTGGAAAGCACATGTCGCTTTGGTTTTGGTTAATTTGTTATATGCTGCAAGCCATCTAATTGCAAAGGATGTCATGCCTACTTATCTAACGCCGAATGTTTTTATCATATTAAGAGTTAGTGGTGCGTGTTTGTTGTTTTGGCTGCTTTTTCGAGTTTTTTCCTACGAGAAAGTTCAGGTAAAGGATTTCCTTTTATTGGCTATTTGTGGCTTATTTGGTGTGGCCATTAATCAGCTTTTTTTCTTTCATGGGCTAAATAATTCGTCGGCTTTTAATGCTGGAATAATTATGGCATTTAATCCCATTATGGTGGTTTTACTGGCCTATTTTATCCTAAAGGATCAATTAAATTACCGCCAAATTATTGGAATTGTTATAGGCACCACAGGTGCAATTTTGTTAACCATAAATAGCTTTCATACCGACTCTTCTTCCTTTAAAGGGGATCTTTTCTTGGTGATAAATTCATTCTCATATGCCTTGTATTTAATAGCAGCAAAACCTTTAATGGCAAAGTATAGGCCTTTAACGGTTATCACATGGGTTTTTACGTTCGGCTTATTTTTCGTAATGTGCTTTCCTCCAGTTATTAGCGAGGCTTTGTCAACTAATTTTATGGTAATCCCTCTGCCAATCGTAGGCGTAATTTGTTATGTAATTGTTGGCGTTACTTTCTTAACCTATTTACTCACCATGTATGGATTAAAGTATGTCGGACCAACAGTGTCAAGCACATACATCTACCTGCAGCCGATTATGGTCATCGTTTTCACGGCTTTATTCACCTATTTTGATTGGACAAATAATGTGTCGTCTGGTATAAGTTTTTTGAAAATGACCCTCATGTTGCTTATCTTTATCGGAGTTTATTTTGCGAATTTTAAAAATAATAAAGCATGATTAGATCCGGTTTTTTAATTTGTTTACTATGCTGTTCTCCTGCGTTTTTCGCTCAGAAGAAATCTATAGATCATACGGCATACTCGAATTGGAAGAAAATCGAAAAACAGGTCATTTCTAATGATGCCCGATGGATTGCTTATGAAACTACACCGCTAAAAGGAGATGGCTTTGTTTGTTTATACAATGTTGTGTCTGCTAAGACTGATACCATTTTAAGGGGGAAAGATCCAAAATTTAATACCCTGTCTAATTTACTACTGTTAAAAATAACACCGGGTTATGACACCTTGAGGTCGTGTGAATTAAATAAGGTTGATAAAACGAAATGGCCAAAGGACTCTTTATATATCCTTGAGTTAAGCACCTTTAAAAGTGTGAGAATTGCAAAGTTAAAAGAGTATAAGGTAGCTGAAGATGGAGGTCGAGTAGCTTATCTTAAGGATGCCGAAAAGGTTATTCCTCCTAAAAAACCTTGGTACTGCCCGTTTCAAAAACAGGTAAAATCACCTCCAAAATCAAATGGTGGAGTATTAGTGGTATTAAATAATTCCCTTGAGTCAGAATTTGAACGGAATCAAGTGAGTGAATTTGATTTCTCGCTGAAGGGTGAATATTTATCTTTTATTACGCACGAAAAAGTAAAATCAGATTCTTTTTCACTCCATTTTTATGATTTTGTTGCAAAAGAAAGCCATCAATTAAACGCAAAAACGGCCTATATGCTTCCTTCGTGGAGCCATGACTTGTCCAAAGTGGCTTATTTATCCTCGTCTGATACTTCCAAGCTTAAACAATATGAAATCCATGTTATGGATATTCTTTCATGGAAAGATTGGTTGGTTTTGGATACCCTAAACAAAGAAATTGATTCTATTCAGAGAATTAGCGAAAACAGAATTCCTTTCTTTAGCAAATCAGGAAATTATTTATTTTTTGGTGCAGCGAATAAGATTGAAAAGGAAGCGAAAGATACCCTGCTTGCATCTGAAAAAGTGAGTGTTGATATTTGGCATTACCAAGACCAGCGGATTCAACCGCAGCAATTGCTTCAGTTAAAAGAAGACCGTAAAAAAAGTGATGTATACGTGTTGAATTTAGAAAATAAAAATAGTTTAAAAATTAGTAATGATACCTTGAAGATTAGGGTTAATAAAAACCTTATTGGCGATTATGTAATTGCCACTTCTAATGAAGCGTATGCTATACAAGCGCAATGGCGTTCGCCAGGGCTTGAAGATGTTTACCGAATCCACTTGCCATCAAATGAAATCGTTAAGGTCAAATCAGCCTTGGCTTTTGGCGGTTCTTTATCTCCAAAAGGTAGATTTTATGCTTATTTTAATCATGATCAAAAGCAACATTTTATAGTTGACATGCAAACTCAAGCTGAAATTTGTGTCACCTGTGATGTGAATAATGTTAATTGGCAGGAGGATGTCAACGGTCAGCCTTTGCCAGCGGGTCCTATTGATGATTTGCAGTATGTAGCGGGGGAGGAGGAGTTTGTCGTTCTTTCCGAATTTGATATTTGGAAATATTCACTTAAAACAAAAAAAATAACCTGTCTTTCAGATAATGGTGACTTACTCAAAAATACACGATATTCGCTCAACAAGTGGTCAGCGGATAGCGTTTATATCGATTGGAAAAATACCTATGCAAAAGGCTTTAATATACAAACTAAATCCTCGTCTATTTTTACCTTTGATGACCATAATGGGCACTTAGATTTTAAAGAAGTATATACTGCTAATTATGCCATTAATACGCTTTTGAAATCCAAAAATGGCAAGGGTATTATTCTTCGAAAAATGGATGTTAGCAGCTACCCTGAAATCAGTGTGCTAGATAGCTTATTTAATGACGAAAAAATAATCTCTAAAACAAACCCACAACAAAGCGAATACAATTGGGCAACTGTTGATTTAATTAAATGGAAGGCTTATGATGGTAGCATTTTAGAGGGTTTGGTTTACAAACCAGAAGATTTTGATCAAACTAAAAAATACCCTTTAATCGTCTATTATTATGAATTAAATTCGGATAATCTACATAATCATAATGCTCCGAGGCCTTCTGCAAGTACTATTAATCCTGTAGAATATGCTTCGGCGGGATATATTGTCTTCATTCCTGATATTCGCTATAAAGTGGGCTTCCCAGCGAAATCTGCTTTTAACTGTATAATGAGTGGCACAGACTATTTACTTAAAATGTATCCTCTGGATTCGCTTCGAATGGGCTTGCAAGGTCAAAGTTGGGGTGGTTATCAAACGGCTCAGTTAATAACGATGACGCCAAGGTATGCTGCAGCGATGGCTGGTGCACCGGTAGCCAATATGGTTTCAGCCTATGGTGGTATCCGATGGGGGTCCGGCCTAAGCCGACAATTTCAATATGAATCGACGCAAAGTCGAATTGGAAAAACGATATGGGAAGCGCAAGAATCCTACATCGAGAATTCTCCTATTTTTCATCTTCCAAATGTTAGCACCCCGCTTTTAATCATGCATAATGATAAGGATGGCGCGGTGCCTTGGTACCAAGGAATTGAGCTTTACAGTGGAATGCGTCGATTAAAGAAGCCATGCTGGCTCTTAAATTATAACGATGATGACCACAACTTAACTAAATTAGCCAATAAGATCGATTTAAGTATTCGAATGCGTCAGTTTTTTGGTCATTTTTTAATGAATGACCCAGCTCCAACATGGATGTTAGAGGGTGTAAAGGCAACAGATAAAGGAAAAATAACGGGCTATTAGCAAATTATCTTTAGTAAAGAATGAACAAATTCACCTATTAATAGTTTATTAGTTTATGACTCGATTTACAGTAAGTTTATTCATAACTTTTTCCTTTTCAGCTTTTTACGCTCAAAAAGAAGCAACAAAAACGGCTTACTTTGCAAGTGGTTGTTTCTGGTGTACTGAAGCAATTTTTGAATTAATAGTTGGCGTAAAATCTGCTGAGTCTGGTTACACAGGGGGCAAAACAGTAAACCCAACATATGAGCAGGTCTGTTCAGGAAAGACTGGCCATGCAGAGGCGATAAAAGTTGTTTATT
>CANJLG010000029.1 GCA_947475095.1 Flavobacteriales bacterium | reverse complement strand
ATTGTTATAAGTTGTTGCCAGGAAACTACCTTCTGCTTAAATGTTCGGCAATAGAAGATTTTTCTGTTTCTCTTGTTAGTCATCAATATTGGACAGTTTACGACGCATATAATAAACCCAAATTGGATATATCCTTTGATGAAGCGAAAAGCAATACCAAAGAAATTTTAACTTCTGCCTGCAACTATAGAATGGTGTCGGATGTACCTGTTGGTATTTTTCTTAGTGGGGGATACGATAGCACTGCCGTAACGGCAATTTTACAAAAAAATCTCTCCCAACCGCTTAAGACATTTACTATTTCGGTACCAGATATCGGATTGGATGAATCGAAGGAAGCAGCTGAAATAGCTAAGTTTATTGGGACCGATCATACAGAAGTTCATTGTGATGTAAAAGAGGCGATTAATAAAATAGCTGATTTAGCCTATTATTATGATGAGCCTTTTGCGGATAGTAGCGCAATTCCAACAATGCTAGTTAGTGAGGCAGCCAAAAAATCGGTTTCCGTGGCCTTGAGTGCTGATGGTGGAGATGAGGTTTTTGCAGGGTATAATCGCTATGATTATATGATGAAATATCAACGAAAATTTAGCGCAACTCCCGAATTTATGCGCAATAGTATGGTGTTTTTAATGAAAAAAATTACTGCCGAAAAAATCCCTTTCTTTCGGAATAAATATAATTTTCATCAACGGTATGAAAAATTAAAAATGTTGATTGATGATCCTAGCGAAAAAAACTTCATGTTCTCGCTTAGCAAACAATTTACAGAAGAAGATTTAACTTTTCTGCTACTAAAGAAGCCAATATTACTTCCTACTGCCTATCAATCAATGGCTTTATTAAAGGAATTTTCTTCGCCTTTAAGCTACATGATGGCGATTGATTACCAAACTTACCTGCCGGATGATATCTTACAAAAGGTAGATAGAGCCACCATGCATGTCGGTTTGGAGGGGAGAGAACCATTGTTGGATCACCGACTAATAGAATATGTTGCACAATTGCCGGACGGATTCAAATATCATAAAGGAATAAAAAAGTTTTTATTGAAAGAAATTGTCCATGATTTAGTGCCTAAAGAATTAATGGATCGTCCTAAAAAAGGGTTCGCTATTCCTATCGCTAATTGGATGCTAAATGATGTTTCTTTCTTGCTTGATGAGAATTTAAAAGAAAACGATATTCGCCATCAAGGTTTATTCAATTGGGAGGCAATTGATCTAATAGTTAAAGCGTTTAGGGCGGGCAAGTTAGAATATACAAACAAAGTGTGGTATTTACTTGTCTTTCAGATGTGGTACAAGCAATGGATGAATTAATAAGGGCATGAAAGCAGTCTTCAAAAAACACACGTTTAACTTTATGCTGCCTGCAGGGACAAGCAGGGGTATTTTGCACACTAAAGATTCTTGGTTTCTAACGCTTTTCAATGAAGATGAGAATCTCTCAGGAACGGGCGAGTGTAGCATTATACAAGGGCTTTCGCCGGATTTTACGGATGAAATTAGCTATGAGAAAAAACTAAATGAAGTCATTGAAAAATTAAAAGGATTGGCACTAGCTGATTTTTTTTTGCATCTTAAAGGTGATGCCTTTTCGCCAATTGGCAATGCCTTTCTTAGTGATTTAGACCCTTGGCCATCGATTAGATTCGGCTTAGAATGCGCTCTTTTTGATCTTAATAATAAGGGCTGTGGAACTATTTTTTACAATGCATTTAGTCGTGGAGAATCTTCAATCCCAATTAATGGTTTAGTTTGGATGGGCACGAAGGAATTCATGTTGGAACAAATTGAGCAAAAGTTAGCAGCGGGATATAAAACCATTAAGTTAAAAATCGGAGCGATTGATTTTAATACCGAATTAGGATTGATTAAAGGCATAAGACAAAAATATTCAGCTGATGACATAACCATTCGTGTTGATGCTAATGGTGCATTTGATGAACTTTCGGTTTACAAAGTTTTAAAAGAATTAAAGCGTTGTGACGTTCATTCCATTGAACAACCGGTTTCCCCAATCAAACTTTCCCTGCTCAAGGACCTAGCGAAAGAAAATATAGTTCCTATTGCTTTAGATGAGTCTTTAATTGGTCATTCACTAAGCAGCGATAAATCAGCATTATTAGAGGAGATTAAACCACAATACATCGTGCTTAAACCAAGTTTACATGGAGGAATTGCTGGAACAGCAGAATGGATCCGTTTGGCGGATAAACAGGCAATAGGGTGGTGGATTACCTCTGCATTGGAAGGCTCCATAGGATTGTCTGCTATTGCTCAATTTACTGGAAATTATTCCATCAACTTACCCCAAGGTTTAGGTACTGGAGGGATCTTCTCAAACAATTTACCATCAAAGCTTGTTGTCAAACAAGGACAATTAATTATGACAATATGAAATCGAAAGAAAATTGGAATCCGCTTACTTTTGATGAGGCCTATGTTATTGAAAAAAAAGGTACGGAAAGGCCATTTACAGGCGAATATTATTCAAGTAAAGAGCCTGGAATTTATCATTGTAAACGCTGCGATTTGCCGCTTTATCGGAGTGATTCAAAATTTGATTCGGGTTGCGGATGGCCAAGTTTTGATGAATTCATTGATAAAAATGTACGCTTCGTTTTAGATGCCGACGGAAGAAGAACGGAAATCGTTTGCGCTTCTTGTGAGGGTCATTTAGGGCATGTTTTTTTTGGCGAACAATTCACCGCTAAGAACACAAGGCATTGTGTTAATTCTATTGCTGTAAAATTGAGTAAATAACTATTTCGATCCATAGTGAATGAGCTCATCACATTCGGTGTAAATCATGTTATTTAAAATGAGTTGGGCAGCTAGTATGAGTTGGCTATAATTCTGTGAATTATTACCAAAACTTGCGGCACTTGTCGTCCACATTTGCTTTACTAAAGCTTGAGATCCAACACTTGGATTGATCTTAGCAACAACGGCCGCAACATTCGTTGCCCCAGCGTGATAGATATGCATCACAAATAACCTAAACCATAAATCTTTTTCATTGTATTTAATGCCATGATTAGCTAAAATTCTTTTGGCTTCCGGAATGCACACGCTAAAAATTAATTTACTTGCTGCAGCAGCACTTTTGTCGAAATCGCTGCGCTCATCGATACTTGAATTGACAATTAATCCATATTTTCTAGCAACAGACGGCATCAATTGAAAGGCTCCGTAGGCACCAGCAACTGATTTTTTTAGTTGGCCAGGGCTTTCAATTAATAAAATGGATTGCGCATACCATGGATCAACACCATTTTTATCGAAGGCAGCTACACCTTTAGATAGCGAATTAAAGACATCTTGAAATTTATAAAAATCATTTTTTCCTGTTGTTACGTAAATTTCTTGCTCGGAGCCAATGCTGTTTGCTGCCTTTATAGATGATTTATAGCTTGCTTTTTCAATTTCTGATTTTTTTACCCACTGACTTACTGGAATTACAGCAAGTATTTGACGGCTTGAGGCAACATTTACTATACAGGAATCAGGAGATAGCAACATTATTTTTTGCCAAAATTGAGCTTGTGCTAATTGATCCCAGCGCTCCTCAAAAATGCTCTCGGCATTCATGAGTGTGTGCTTTGCATTATTTTTATAGAGTGATATTTTCTCGTCATCCCACGATACTTCTTGCCCTTTAACCATATACGTCATTAGAAGGGAAGCTACAATTAGACATATTGTTACGTTATTTATCATCTGTTAAAAATAGAAAGAAACGCAATTAGGAAGAAATGGATACAAAATAGTTTAACACACTCTATTGTTGAATTTCTTACTTTTGCTAGCATGAAATGGGTATTAAAAATAGTGGCATGGCCTTTAATTGCCATCATTCGATTTTATCAACTTATTATTTCACCCATTTTCCCGGCAAGTTGTCGGTATACACCAACTTGTTCTCAATATACCATGGAAGCCATTCGGGTTTGGGGACCTTTTCGGGGTGCTTGGCTTGGACTTAAGCGCATCGCTTCATGCCATCCTAGAGGCGGACATGGATACGATCCAGTTCCAGAAAAAAAGAAGGATTAATGTATTGCTAATTGCCATCCGCGCATTTTTAAGGTTCGGACAATCGTGAGCATATCATTTGCATTGCCAGAAAGATCTGACCAATCCGACATGCTAAGTATATTTTCTTTTTGAGAAATAGTACACTCAAATGGAAATGCTACCTCGTTTTGTTTCAATTGTTCACCCTCAATAAATACAAACCAACGCCAAAGCAATCGTATGGAATTGTTACTCGATAAAGCGAAATCTTCTGATTTTACGGATGCAAAAAAGTCAATATTCTTGCGTGCCCTAGAAAACAATACGTTTAATCGTTTCGATCCATTTTTCTCATTAACAGGTCCAAAACGCATTTCAAATTGTCCATTTTCATTTTTAGCATATCCAAAACTAATGATGAGTCGATCGCATTCGTCGCCTTGGACCTGCTCGAGTGCTTTAAAAAATAAGCTGTCTTCATCGATTCGTGTAAGAAGGCGTATTCGATCCGCTGCATTGAGTTGCTGAAAGATACTTTCCAATTGGGTTTCGGAAAAAGCAACAACTCCTATTTTTTCGTTCTTATTGCCTAAGAGCGAGGCAAGATGATCGGCAACATTTTTTGCTTCTTGCTCATTCGTCCGGTTGGAATAGATAGCATTTTTCACTTCGTGAAATTTAATGGGCATCTGCTCTTGGGAAACAGATGGAAATGCTACCAATTCGTTGTTGTAAAAATGTTCATTTGAATAAGCGATAAGGGCGGGATGCTCGCTTCTAAAATGATAATGCAACAGGATGTTTTTGAAATAAAAACTTGCCTTGTGTAAGACAGTCAAGGCATTTTCATCTTTTGTATTGAAGTAGTTGCTTGGTGCCATTTGTTGACTATCCCCAGCAATCAAGATCCGCTTGGAACGATATAATGTGCCAATGGAATGGCTTAAAAGTAATTGACTTGCTTCGTCTATTATACTTAGGTCGAAGTAGTTTTTTTCTAATGGAATATTACTTGCCAATTGACTAGGGTTAGTTAGCCAAATTGGTTTTAATAGATGTATCCATGGCGCCGCATCACTGCCAAGTAATTCTCGAATGGATTTATGTCGTCGTTGTTTAGCAAACTCTTTAACTAACAAAGACTTTCCAGCTTTCAAAATGCGCTTTTTCTCTTTATCAGCAGGGCTTAATTTATAGGCCGGTGTCTGCAAGAGTGTGTGAAAAGAATTGAATTCTTTCTCTTGATTTACTTTAATTGTATTTGATAATGAAATCGAATCATTATCAAATTCGAGGTTTGTTTTAACTAAACGTGCTAAAAATTCAGATGGATTATGTGCCGAAAAAGCAGGGTGTTTTGATCGAAAGTTTGTCCACGCAGAATGAAATAGTTGATTTTCAAGCGCAGTAATAGATGGATTAGACTGGTAAAGCATCATGATATCGCTCGGAATGTTGCCGATGATTGAACTGTAGGGAAGTATGAGGCTTATTCCGCTAAGTAACTCATTAAGATAGGACTCAATGTTGCTTTCGTCTACAAAATTAAAATGATTTTTTAATTCCGAAACAAGGCTATTAATTTTAGTATAATAAGTGTTTAATGCGCTTCGTTCTTGCTCGCTCAAGGCTGAAAATTGCTCCCATTCATTATGATTTTGAGCATCAATTAAGGCGCTGATCATGTCTAAATCAAGGGCTAAATTTTCTATTCCCATAGCTGAAAACTTGAGTGTTAATTGATTGAGTTCAGCCTCTAAAGCATAGGTTTTCCGGAGTGATGCTAGTGCATTACTGAAATCTAAAGCAGGTGTTCTAAGCCATTTTTTAAGCTCTATTTTCCATCGGTAATTGTTAATGATTCCTTTTTTAAGGCATTGTTTCTCCAAATGCACCAACTCTATTGGACTTGGTCGTTTTATCCAATGTGTTTCATTTTCGTGCGCTTGGGCAAGTAGTAATTTTGTTTGAAAATAGCTTGTTTTTTGTCGTAAAAAGCGCTTGCTGTCTTTACAGACTATTTCCTGGAATTTTTTAAAATAGTCGGTGGAAAAGCGATGGCAGATTCTTGCTTTTTCAAAAAGATTTTTAACATCTCCGAAGGTGGTAAACGCGAAGTGATTGTTTAGTAATCTAAGATCGCTTAGCCAATTTTTAATCAATTTATCATGTTCTCCGAGGCTTGGTACTTGCAGTCTAAGATCCTTCATAAAACGAAGGGTAAATAGTATTTCTTGAGGTATTTGTTCTAATTCATTTTTATGGCCTAGCCAACTACTAATACTCGGTAAATTACTGCGGTAATCTGCTGAGCTCAAGGGTTTATTTTTACTAATCCTTAAAAATTCCTTTACGCTTATCCCTCCAATTATCCCTTCTTGATTCAGTATCGCTAAATCTTGTTGAAGGGTGCGTATTTCATTTTGCGCATGGTGCTCTTTTTGTCCGGGGTCAGTTTTTTCATTTTCAAGTGCCAACCAATTTTTTTTAAGACTTTTTATGAATGTGCTAGAGGAATAGTTGGCGGTAGTTATTAGGCTGAAGTCACCCAAACCTTTGGCTTCGAGTTTCTGCTGAATCACTTCTAATGCGGCGCGCTTATCAGAAACCACTAAGGCTTTATTTTGCATGAGTAGTAATTTGCCAATTACATTACAAATGATTTGCGATTTTCCTGTGCCGGGAGGGCCTTGAACAACACAATTGTCACTTTCTAATTTTTCAAAGACATCAAATTGTTTTTGATCGTAAGGAAATAATGCTTCGCTAGGCAAAGCTAATGGAAAGGGATTTGGCTTGGTTTCTTCCCCAAAAAGTTCTAATAAGGGATTCGACCCCTCATTTTTATCAATGATCTTTTCTAATTCACCCATTAAGGCTAAACGATGGTGGTGGAAGTTCCCAATATATTCTATTGTTGTATCAAGGTCCTCAAATCCAAGTTCCTTGAGCAAGGAAATAAATTCAGCCGGATGTTCTACTGTTGTTGGCAATTTAGTTGATGGAAATTCTTTTTGTAGGTGGTGTGCTAAAAAGGGATTGATCATCAATTCGTCGGGTAATTCAAGCAAGGTGACGGTTTTAGTTATCCTGTTCACCTTAATACTTAAAGGAAGTATAAAAATAGGGGATTTGACAAGCTTCTTTTGATACTCGAAGTGCAATAATCCTCGACTTTGACACAAAGGAAAAACGCCTTTTTCTTTTTCAATTTTATTTGCTTCGCTGATTATTTTCTCGAGTTCGTTTGTTAATTCATGCTTCCCAAGCGGCAATTGAATACAATGCTTATCGTTAAGGTTCACCAAAATATCGTCTCCTCTAAAGGTGCTAAGTTCAAGGAGTAATTCTTGTAACTGTCCAATAAAACTATTCCCTTCCATGGGGTAAAGATAAGCCTATTCTTTTTTTTTTATTAATGATAAATTAAAGTAATTTTACAATAAACCAAATAGTACAATATGACTCGTCTTCTTTCTTTCGCCCTGGGATTAATGTTTATTGCTCAGTTTAATGCTCAAATTACGGTATCTGTTGCTGATTTTGCTTCTGCCGCTGATACAGTAAGAATTAGTCAAGCTGATGGTGCAGGCTTGGATTTTACGTCTACTGGTGCCAGTTTCAATTGGGATTATAGCAGCTTAGTAGCGAATTCCCAGTATCTGAAAGAATTTAATCCCATTGGTTTTGCTTCCATTTTAGTGTTTACAACCTACGGTCCACTTGCACCCAATAAATACAAGGCCACTTATTTTAATCCAACCAATGATTTGCCCCTAGATCAGCTATCTCAATTTCTTCCAGTTGCCTTGAGTGATTTGAATCAGTACACCAAGCGAATGGCAGATTCCATCACCTCTCTTGGATATTCCATAGCCGTGAATGGTCAAGGTGTGCCTTTTAAATCGGATACCATTGAAACAAGGTATAAATTACCATTAAATTACAATGACAGCCATTATTCTCGCGGCTATACGTTCATTGACCTCAATCCTGTAATTGATTTTAAAATCAAGCAATACCGCCAAAGACTAACAACAGTAGATGGCTATGGCACCCTAATCACACCTAAAGGTACTTTTCAGGTGCTTCGTTTAAGACATGATATTAGCGAAATAGATTCCGTTTACCAAACTTTTTTCGGGCCAGGTACTTGGTTCGGAACGCCGCCCATTCAACGTACTGAATTTGAATGGTGGGGAAACAATGAATTGGAGTGGCTACTAAAAGTAACAGAAACCAACGGGAATATCACCGCAGTGGAATACCAGGAGGATTATTTAGGCTTAGATGCAGGGATTGATCAGCTCGATGCTAGCCTTCTAGTTTTTCCAAATCCTGTTCATGATTATCTATCTATAGAAAGCGATAACAGTATTTCTAGCGCTGCAATAGTAGATGTAAATGGGCAAGTTGTTATGACAGTTCCATCCGATCAACTGTTGAGTAAAAAAATCAATGTGTCATCCCTGAGTCAAGGATATTATTTTCTAAAACTTACCTTTGGGGATTCTTCACGAATAATTAAGGTGATTAAGAACTAATTTACGTAATTTTATACCGGCAAATCGGTCTATCGCTGTTTCGCGTATGCGGAAGAGAGGAAAGTCCGGGCAGTATAGAGCGTCGTACTTCCTAACGGGAAGGTCTAAAGAGTTAACGCTTTTTAGAACAGAAAGTGCCGCAGAAAGGAAAACTACCTTCTTTTGAGGGAAAAGATGAAAAGGTGGGGTAAGAGCCCACCGCATGTTTGGTGACAAATATGGCAAGGTAAACCTTACGAACTGAAAGACCATGTATACCGAGGCTTGAGGGCTGCTCGCTCGATCTCGGAGGGTAGGTTGATAGATCTCAATTGTGAAGTTGAGGCTAGAGAAATGATAGACAGCTAACTCTTTTTTAGAGGAAGTGAACAGAACCCGGCTTACGATTTGCCTTTTTTTTTTACATAAAATGATTCATACATATATCGCTCAATTAACGTCTGAGCTTGAATTGCAACAAAACAAGGAGAAAGCACCTGGAATGGAAGCATACATGAAGGGCTTGTTTTGTTTTTATGGTGTTTCAA
Organism: Flavobacteriales bacterium; assembly: GCA_947475095.1. Taxonomy (GTDB): domain Bacteria; phylum Bacteroidota; class Bacteroidia; order Flavobacteriales_D; family Crocinitomicaceae; genus UBA952. The sequence continues at coordinate 20,783 of CANJLG010000029.1, read as the reverse complement.
GTGTTCCTAGAAAGTCAATATATAAAACATGGAAATCTAATCTGGAATCTCCTCTAACTGAAGATTTTAAATGGCAGTTAATTCGAGAATTATGGGAAAAAGAGCAAAGAGAATACCAATACATTGCGGTTGATTGGATGAATTCATGGCCGGTATCGGCATACAGGGAAGGCGATATAGAGGAATTAAAGTTTTTAATTTCTAACAAATCATGGTGGGATACCGTGGATTTAATTGCTTCTAATTATTTGGGAAAATATGCCCTTAAATTTCCGGAAATGATGGATCAAGTTATAATGGAGTGGCAAGATGAGAAATCAATTTGGCTTCATCGTTCTTGCATGATTTATCAGTTAAAATATAAAAATGCCACCAATCTTGAAAGATTATCTTATTTGATAGGAGTATATAAATCGAACAATGCCTTTTTTATTCAAAAGTCAATTGGATGGTCGCTGAGAGAGGTTTCTAAATGGAATCCTGAATGGGTTAAAACGACAGTTGGGAATAATCAGCTTACTGGATTAGCGAAACGCGAAGCGATGAAATACATCGCAAAAAAGTGACAAATTTTCACGGAATATTTAGCAGTATCTCTTTTATTTTTAAATTTACTCCTGAAATTAATGTATGACGCGTCTTTTTATTCTCTTTTCCTTTTTTTTAATAGCTTCAAATAGTTTCTCCCAATTAATACCATCCAATGGTGTAGCTGAATCTAAAGCTAATTATTATGCCCTGCAGCATGTAAATGTTTACGTTTCTGCCCATGAGTTCATTGAAAATGCTACCGTATTAATAAAGGGAAATAAAATTGAAAAAATTGCAAAATTTATTATTCTTCCAAACGCTTGTGTGGAAATTGATATGAAAGGCCAAACCATTGTCCCTGCATTTATTGAACTGTATTCTAACATCACACTTCCCATACCCACAAATGAATCAGTTGGGAATCAACCGCAATTGGAGACTAGTAAGAAAGGGGCATACTATTGGAATGAATCAATTCATCCTGAGCTTGATGCTTCAAGTTTGTTTAAAATTGACGCTAAAGCAAATGAGAACTTAATTAATATGGGTTTCGGATTTGCGCTAACGCACGTTCAAGATGGCATCGTAAGAGGTTCTGGAGCCTTAATTTCTTTAGGAAATGAAGATGTAAATAAACAATTGTTAGAAAGTAATGCTGGCCTTTTTTATTCTTTTTCAAAGGGGATTTCTAACCAAACGTATCCATCGTCACAAATGGGATCGATTGCTTTACTTCGGCAAAGCTTGTATGATTTGATTTATTATCAACAGAATAAGGCAAATAACGATAATTCCATTTCAATGGATGCTTGGTCAGCTAAACTGAAGAAACCTTCTTTCTTTAAGGTGGATGATAAGTGGGAAATTCTTCGCGCCAATAAAATTGCTAAAGAATTCGGCTTGGATTTTATCTATGTCGCTTCAGGAAACGAATACGCAAACGTGAACTATTTAAAGAAAATTAACCCAAAACTAATCGTTCCAATTAATTTCCCATTGGCCTATAATGTAAAAGATCCTTATTTGGCTCGCCAAATCCCTTTAAGTGAATTGAAACATTGGGAATTAGCTCCTTATAACGCTAAATCGCTTAAAGAAAATGGCCTAACGGTTGCCTTAACATCGAATGGCATTACTTTACCCGAAACGTTTTGGAAAAATATAAGGAAGCAAATTGAAATTGGATTGAGTGTTGAACAAATTTTGGAATCCCTAACTGATATTCCAGCTAAAATGATAGGTAAAGATGCCTTAATGGGGTCTTTAGATGAAGGAAAGTTGGCAAGCTTTAGCGTATTTGAGGGAAATCCATTTATAGCAGATGCGCCCATATTAGAAGCATGGCATTTGGGGGAAAGAATGGTGCTAAAAACAGCTCAGAAATTGAATCCATTAGGCCATTTTTCACTCATAATTAATGGAACTAATTTTCAGCTGGATATTTCAGGAACAAAAGATAAACCAACGGGCAAGGTATATTATACGGAAGAAAAAATTGAAAAAAAGAGGAAAATAATAGACACTATTTCTTCGATCGTAGATATTACAATAAATCAATCCGATATTTCAATGTCATTTCAATTTTTAAATCAATTGGGGGGGTATCAACTGCATGGTAAGATCAAACGAGATGGAGATATAATTGAAGGAGATCTCCTTCAGCCAGATGGAAATTGGGGAGCGTGGGCTGCTATTAGAAAACCATCCTCGGTTCCTAAAGCTAGTGAGTCGGATAAGGATAAAATAAGTAGCGCACCAGATCCTAAAAGTTGGATGCCAAATTTGGCTTATGGGCAACTTTCAACCTATTCTGATACATCAATAGTTTTTAAAAATACAACGGTTTGGACAAATGAAGAAGATGGTATTATTGAGAATGCTTGGGTTGTCTGTTTTGGAGGAAAAATTATTTCGGTTTCTAAGGATCCTGTTCCAATACCACCGAATGCCATTATTATTGACGGTAAAGGAATGCACCTTACTTCTGGAATTATTGATGAGCACTCGCATATTGCTATTTCAAAAGGTGTTAATGAGGGTGGACAAACTGTTACAGCTGAGGTAAGTATTTCAGATGTCGTAAATCCAGACGATATTAACATCTATCGTCAGTTAGCGGGTGGGGTAACAGCAGCTCAATTGCTGCATGGCTCTGCCAATACAATTGGTGGTCAATCCGCTTTAATAAAATTAAAATGGGGCGCATCTCCAGATGAAATGATTATTCCAAACGCGCCAAAATTTATTAAATGTGCGCTAGGCGAAAACGTAAAACAATCCAATTGGGGAGATGTCAATACGGTTCGCTTTCCCCAAACACGAATGGGGGTTGAACAAGTATTCTACGATGGATTTAAAAGGGCTCAAGCGTATAAAAAGGAATGGAACGATTTTAACTTGAGTGTGAAAAATGACAAGTCTAGTGCGCCAAGAAAAGATTTAGAATTAGAGGTCTTATGTGAAATTTTAGAAGGTGAACGAAAAATAACATGCCACTCTTACGTGCAATCTGAAATAAATATGCTCATGAAAGTAGCCGATTCAATGGGCTTTACTGTAAATACGTTTACGCATATTTTAGAAGGGTATAAACTAGCCGATAAAATGAAAGAACATGGGGTTGGGGCATCTACATTTTCTGATTGGTGGGCGTATAAGTTTGAAGTAAATGAGGCTATTCCTTACAATGCTGCACTCATGAACCAACAAGGCCTTGTGGTGGCAATAAATTCCGATGATGCGGAAATGGGCAGACGTTTAAATCAAGAAGCGGCAAAAAGCGTTAAGTACGGTGGAATGTCTGAAATGGATGCGTGGAAGTTAGTTACGCTAAATCCAGCCAAACTACTGCATTTAGATGATAGAATGGGAAGTATTCGGGTTGGCAAAGATGCCGATTTAGTATTGTGGAGCGATAATCCATTAAGTATTAACGCTATTGTTCAAATGACGCTTGTAGATGGTCGAATTTTATTTAGCTTAGAACAAGACAAAGTCTTGCAATCACGTAATAAATTAGAGCGAGCTCGCCTAACGTCACTTATGCTTTCTCAAAATCAAAAAAATGAAGAGACTCAAAAGCTTAAACCGAATCAACAGCGCCATTTTCATTGTAATACCATTGGTGAAGAAGGTAGCGAATTAGAAAATTCCCACTGATATGAAAAGAAGTATTACCATCTTTCTGTTTTCCTTTGGCCTAACCTTATGCTGCTTTAGTCAAAAAACGCTTTTGATAAATGGTTATCTGCACGTTGGCAACGGAAAAGTAATGCCAACTTCTGAAATTGGCATCATTAAGGGAAAAATCGTTTCAATAAAAAATGCGATGACTTCAACGTATGATCCGAGTGATTGGGATACGGTTATTAATATTGAGGGACAGCATGTTTACCCTGGATTTGTAGCGCCAAACTCTACATTGGGCCTTACCGAGATTGATGCGGTAAGAGCAACAAGGGATTTTCAGGATGTCGGTGAATTTAATCCTCATGTACGTACTCAAATTGCTTTTAATGTTGAATCAAATGTTATTGAAACAGTTCTTGCGAATGGTGTCCTTTTTTCCCAAGCAAGCCCAAGGGGCGGTGCGATATCTGGAACGTCTTCCGTAATGTTTTTGGCAGGTTGGAATTGGGAAGATGCCACCGTATTGAAAGACGACGGAATCCATGTGAATTGGCCTTCTGCCACAAGTGGTGGCGGATGGTGGGCAGAACCCGCGCCTAAATCAATCAACAAAGACTACGCAAATCAAAAAGCAAGTATTGAGGATTTCTTTAAAATAGCGCTCGCTTATTCGGATAGAAAAAATGAGGTCTTCGATCAGCGATTAGAGGCCATGAGACTATGTTTTAAGGGTAATAAAAGGGTGTTTTTTCATGCCGATGAAATGCAACAATTACTCGATGTTATTGATTTTTGTGAAAAATTTAATGTCAAGTTTCCGGTGATTGTTGGTGGCCACGATGCTTATTTATTGGGAGCAAGATTAAAAGATGCACGAATTCCCGTTATGTTAGGGAGGGTTCATCAATTGCCTGAATTAGAAGATGAACCGGTCGACCTTCCATATAAATTACCGTTCTTATTACATCAGCAGGGTATATTATTTTGCTTGCAAAATCAAGGAGATATGGAAGCAATGAATGCGCGTAATTTGCCGTTTCAAGCCGGTACAGCAATGGCTTATGGATTAAAGGAAGAAGAAGCCGTTCGATCAATTTCCCTTTCAACTTGCGAAATATTAGGCATTGACGACCAATATGGATCCATAGAAGTTGGAAAGTCAGCTACTTTATTTGTTTCTCAAGGGAATGCCTTGGATATGAGAACAAATAATGTAACCCTGATTATGAGAGACGGAGTGTTGGTTCCCTTAGTTAACTTTCAAGAAGATCTTTACTTGAAGTACAAGAAAAAATACGAAAAAAACTAAACTAGAAAGGTAAATCGTCTTCGTCTGTACTGCTTGAATCTTTCGTTTTTTCAGCTCCAGCAGAAGGAAAATCACTTGACTCTAAAGAAATCGCTGAAGGACCTCCAGCAGGCATACCTTGAGACACTTTCTCTATTCGCCAAGCTTCCAAGGTATTGAAATATTTAATTTCCCCTTGTGGGCTAGTCCATTCTCTTCCACGTAAATTAAACGAGACCTCAATTTGATCGCTTACTTGAACTTGATCCAATAAACTACACTTATCCTGTGTCGCTTGAAATAATATATCTTGTGGGTACTGACTGCTCGTGTCAGATACTACAAATTCTCTTTTTGAAAATCGATCACTCACCTGTACGGTTGCGTTAATCATTTTTACACTTCCTGTTAATTTAAACATACTCTTTATTTTTTTATCCGTTATTAAATGATAGAAGGGTGAGCCAAGCATCCTTCAAATTGTTTTGTTCTAGCAATATCTTAGCTCGTTTATGCAAAGCTAATTCTAATTCCTTTGGCTGACTATCTAAAGATAGAAATAAATCGCTTAATTCCATCAACTTATATTCATTTACATCAGTTTCGTTAGGAATCTCTTCAATTCCTGCTAAACGAGCTAATAAATTTTTTGATAGGACATCGCTCTGCAAAAAATCCTGTGGCAATTGATCATACCCAACACCGCATGTGGTAATAGGCTTCTCAAGCTCAAACATCGCATGTTCGTTTGCTCTACAATACCAATTCCCACCCATACGGGCTACTAAATCTATTTTTTGTTGATCAATCAGTTGATTTTCATCTAAATAGCTTTCGTCAATGTGAAATTTGACTACCTCACAAATGATAAGATTGCCTGCGCCTCCTTCCGTGCCTAATTCGATAACTTGGTTCACTTTACACTCAAATTGAACAGGAGATTCCTTTACCCTGAAGGGCTTCACTAAATCTGATGGAATTGGCGTTAAACCAGACTTTATAAATTCACTTTCACCTGCAGGATAGGGAGAACTCGCTAAACTCATTTGCTCCACTATGTCAAAATTAACCACATTTATAACTACCTCTGGATGAGCTTTAACATTGTTGTAGGTATCTTTGGTGGTATTTGTTCTTCCACTTCGAGCAGGCGAAAAAATTAAAATAGGTGGGTTCGCACTAAAGACATTAAAAAAGCTAAATGGAGCCAAATTTGCCTGACCATTTTCATCAATTGTAGATGCAAATGCTATAGGTCGAGGTCCTATTGCGCCTAATAAATAGTGATGCATCTTTGCAACGGTAAGTTCTTTTGGGGTAAAAGAAATCATATAATCAAATTGTCATTCAAAAGTAGCTAAAAATCTGTCGGGCATTTCTTTCTTAGAAAATAAATTATACACAATTTAACCATTTTTAACCCTAAAAAGATATCTTTGATTTTCCTAAATAGGAACAAAATGCGTAAAACCATTCTTTTTTTAAGTTTATTATTGCTCTTAGGAAACAGCGCTCTATATGCCCAAAATAAAAAGAATAGCAATGGCCAAAAGCATGGAAAGTGGGTTTATTTCGGTGCAGATAAAAAATCTTCTGGTTACGGCGCCAACGTTAAGGTTGAAGAGGGGAATTATACCAATGGAAGGAAAACAGGAGAGTGGATAAAATATCATCCTGATGGTAAAACGATAAAAATAAAAGGGAATTACATAAATAATCGTCCCGAAGGAAATTATACACGCTACTATTCTAATGGGGTACTGCGTGAGAGAGGTAGCTTTAATAAAAATGAATATAAGGGCGAATTAGTGCGGTATTTTAATAATGGGAAAGTGGCATATCGCGCTCAGTTTAATGAAAATGGAGAAGAAATGGGAGTGGTTAAACATTATTATAAAAATGGCCAAGTTGAGTTGGAATATACTAAAATTGATGGTAAATTATCGGATAAAGTAACAGCCTATTATAATAATGGCACTGTGAAATCTGTGCAGCTTGTTCAAGCTGGAAAGTTGGGAAAGAAGACGAAAAATACTGATTTAAAAAAATTTAGTGTTGAGAAGGTATACCAAGATGAATACCCTCCTAAAATAACCAATCCAAAGACTAAAGGAGTTCGTTTTATTCCTTCTGGTTATAATACTATTTATAACGACAATGATGAGATATGGCAAGATGGAGATTTTAAGGATGGCCAATTATACGATGGAAAAGTATATATATATGGTAGTAACGGTCTTTTATTAAAGGTTAAAGTATTTAAAGGAGGGAAATTTCATTCCTTAGGACAATTATAATAGTAGTAATATGAAAGCATATGTTTTTCCTGGGCAAGGAGCCCAATTTAGTGGAATGGGGAAAGAACTTTTTGAGCAATCTTCTCAGGCTCGTGAGTTATTTGGGGTATCGAATGATATTTTAGGTTTTAATATTCAAAAAATTATGTTCGATGGAACTGAAGATGAATTAAAACAGACTAAGGTAACGCAGCCTGCAATCTTTATTCATTCTACCATTTTAGCGGCTTGTTTAGGTGATTCTTTCACTCCAAGTATGGTTGCCGGCCATTCCCTAGGGGAATTTTCAGCCTTAGTTGCCAATAAAACGTTGCGCTTTGAAGATGGCCTCTCCCTTGTTTATAAAAGGGCTTTGGCCATGCAAAAAGCATGCGATTTGGAGCAGTCTACTATGGCAGCAATTCTTGGCTTAGAAGATCATGTTGTGGAAGAAATTTGCGCAACAATTGATGGGGTAGTGGTCCCAGCAAATTATAATTGCCCGGGGCAATTAGTGATTTCTGGCTCAATAGACGCCGTGCAACAAGCTTGTGAGCAATTAACGCTCGCGGGAGCCAAAAGGGCGCTCGTTCTACAAGTTGGTGGCGCATTTCATTCGCCAATAATGGAGCCTGCTCGAGAGGAATTGGCTGCCGCAATAGAAAGCACGAATTTCTCAAATCCTATTTGTCCTATTTACCAAAATGTTTCGGGTCGCCCAGTGGCACTTCCTGAAGAAATAAAGAAAAATTTAGTGCTGCAGTTAACTGCGCCTGTTAAATGGACGCAGATTATGCAAAACATGCTTGCCGACGGGGTTAGTGAAGTGATCGAAGTAGGACCAGGTAAAGTTTTACAAGGCTTATTTAAAAAAATAGACCGAGAATTAATCACGTCATCTGCTACAATTATTCATTGATTTTATGGATTTTTTTGGGTTTTGTCATCTACTAATAGAACCTTAAAATTATAGCCATGAAATCAATATCTTTTATCATTATCTGTTTTCTCACAAGTACTGCTTTTGGTCAAATTGTGAGCGGTGACATCTTAGGAACCTTGTTTGATCTTAATACAAAAGAACCAATCTTTAATGCGCGTGCTGTTGTGGAAGATAATGGCCGAAAATATCAAGCCTTGACAGAGCCTGATGGTCGCTTTCGAATTGTAGGTATCCCTGCGGGAAAGTATTATTTATATATTATCAGCGGAAAGGACACAATGAAAAACATACTGGCTGATGTCCCAATGGAAGCGTATTGTAATCTAGGAGATATTTTATTTGAACGGATTAATGTTTTTAAAACGGTTACGGTAAAATCTGGAGTGAAATTGGTGTTCGGTGAGCTTCCTACAAAGGAATTAACCGCTGCTGATATTAAAGTAAATGTCAATAAATTTGATGTGCGTACGCTTGCAATTTCAATGTCGTCTGAAATAAAACAGGATGAAAATGGGGAATTGATGTTTCGAGGTGCCCGAAAAGGCGATATGATTTATATTGTTGATGGGGTGAAATGTTCTGATGTTTTCAATGTTCCAAGTGTCTCAATTAGTAAAATGATGGTATTTACAGGAGGATTGCCAGCAAAATACGGTGACACAATGGGGGGCGCTATCGTTGTTGAAACGAAAGGTTATTTTGAGTTGTATCGCTCGTGGCTCGCTGCCCAATAAATTATTTCCATAAGGTCCTGAAAACGAGGATGGAACTGGTAGAGCAAACAAATATAAGCGTTATCGGTGGCAAATAATAGGGCCATTCGTTCGGGTTAAACCAACCATGTAATCCAATTATTGTAACATGGATTAAGGAACTTATCACACCAACTTTTCCAAATTTATATAACTTGCTACCAGACGGAATTCTTTTAAGTGTCGCAATTAGTGGGATACTGAAAAATATAAATGTTATGATGCCCATTAATACGATATACCATCCATGTAAATTGAGACTGGTTCCGTCAAATAATGCGGTTTGTGCTTTTGGATTAATGAGAACTAAATTGGCGCCGATATGCAATAGACTAAATCCATAGGCAATTTTACCAAATTCGCTCCGGTAAAGAGGATACGCAGAAAACCACCTGCTTGGTAATAATGTCATGGTGAAAAATGTACCGGCTGACCAAGCAAATGATTTATTAAAAACAAATAGTATGCTATCTAAACCTAAACCTTTGCCAAAATGGTAGCGAAGTGCAGCGTACACGTAAAAAAGAATAAAAAAGATAAGTGCCTTCTTAATCATTAATATGTTATTTCCCATAAAAATAATCCCTCTGCCGGAACGGATAAAGCTGCTGCTTGCCTGCTTTTTAAGATCATGATTTCTGGTATGGAATCAGGCGACAAGTTTTCGTAGCCGACTTCTAATAAGGTTCCAACAATGGCTCTAACCATATTCCGCAGAAAACGATTTGCGCGTATTTCAAAAACGAGTTGAGAACCTTCAAACTTCCACTCTGCAAAGCTTACCTCGCAAAATGTATTTGTAACGTCTGAATGACTTTTAGCAAAGGAGGCAAAATCATGTTTCCCGATGAGGTATTGTGCGGCCTCATTCATCCTATTAAGGTCAATCGGCTTGCGCATAAACCAACTAAATTCAGATAAAAAAGGCTCTTTTTCTTGATGAATAAAATAACGATATGTTCTTAATTTAGCGTTAAATCTAGCGTGAAGTGATGAATCTACTTGAAAAACATCAAGAATTACAATGCTTTTGGGCAATACTTTGTTTAAGGTGTTTTTTAAGTTACCCTCATCTATTGAATCTAGGAAATCGACGTGAAAAAAATAATTTTTTGCATGCACACCGGTATCAGTCCTTCCGCAACCTACAATGGAAAATGAGGTGTTTGAAAACAATTGTGCTATGCAAGTCTCGATGGTTTCTTGAACAGAAGTGGCATTTGGTTGGGTTTGCCAGCCATGAAAATCAGTGCCTTTAAAACTAATTTTAAAAAAATACCGTCTCATATTATTTTGTACAAAGATTGATAATATTTTTTAGTTAACCCTTCAATTTATTAAAATTCGAGCGGGCAACTATGACTATAGTCTTTCGTTTAATAATCTGTCAAGTTTTCCTTTTTTTTACATTAATGTTGTAACTTTACGCATGAATGTTCAGTTAAACAACTCGTTTGAAAATTTATATGAATTATAATTTACTGAGATTTACCTTGTTTTTAATTGTTCTTGCTAGTAGCAATGCATTTTCACAATGTCCCAACTCAGCTAACATAGATTCTATAGATCAACCAACCTGTACCAATACAACCGGAATAATCTATTTATCTGGGCTTCCTTCGGGCTCATGGACTATTAATTCTTCACCAGCGGGAGCAACCCAATCCGGTAGCGGTTCAATTGCGGTGATTCCAGGGCTCATTCCAGGGCAATCATACACCTTTACCTACAGTGTTACCTCTCCAGCATGTACTTCTAATCCGACCTCATCAGTTATTATAAATTCAGTGCCTAACGTTCCCAATACACCCATTGCTGGAGGCGTTACGCAACCGACTTGTCTTATAGCTACTGGATCTGTTGCCATTTCTAATTTGCCTTCAACAGGTGGATGGACGCTCACTGCCACAAGCGCAACACTTGTTACGACATCTATAACTGGTATCGGCTCAACAGTTTCTTTCACAGGGCTTCCTGTAGGCGCTTATACTTTTGTGCTTACCTTAAATTCAAATGGCTGCTCATCCTCAAGTTCCAACCAAATTTTCATTAATCCTCCTACAGTGCCTTCAGCCCCGATTATTGGGACCATAAGCCAGCCCAGCTGCAGTGTTCCAACGGGTAGTGTGGCGTTAAGTGGACTTCCTAATCAAGCATGGACAATCACAACAAGCCCTGGCGCAATTTCCACTCCAGGCACTGGTAATTCTACCTTGCTAACTGGTCTTATCGCTAATACATCATTTACGTTTACTGTTACTAATAATGTTAACAGTTGTGTGTCATTGAGTAGCCTCCCTGCCCAAATAAATATAGCACCGATTATCCCTCCTGTTCCAACAGCCACCTCTGTTCAGCCGAATTGTCCAATACCTTCAGGAACAATTAACGTAAGCGCTCCCCTCGGTGCCTATACGTACTCAATCGACGGCGTATTATATCAAATTTCGCCTATATTTTCTGGAGTTCCTCCAGGGAATTATACGGTCTACGTTAAAGACAATTCATCTGGATGCATCAGTTCCAACGGTCCAGCAGTTATTAATGCGCTTCCAATACCACCAAATATCACCTTGTTGTATGTAGACAGTATTTCATGTAATGGTTTGTCAGATGGTGGTGCGGCCGTTCAGGTTACCTCCGGAGGCACCTCTCCTTTTGTGTATTCATGGTCCCCGATGGGAGGCACCAATGATACGGTTACTAATTTGCCTTTGGGGAACTATAATATCGTTGTTGTAGATGCAGCACAATGCGTCGTTGTTCAAAGTTTTACAATCGCTCAACCCAGCTCTCTGACCATTTTTGGAAGTTCTACTCCTATCGATTGTGAATTGGGCACATTGGGTACGGTAGATGTGGATGTGTCGGGTGGCGTGCAGCCATATCTTTACACGTGGAATATTCCGAGTGTCTCAACGGATAGCATCAGTAATCTAGACATTGGGCCCTATTCGGTAAATGTCACTGACAACAATGGTTGTTCTATTGCTTATGGAACAACAATTGGCATTATTAACGGTTTATTGGTCAATATTAACCCAGCTGATACCTCCATCAATCCAGGAACTTCATTTGTAGCTAATGCTTACAGTTTAGGAAGTGATTATGTATGGACTCCCATTGATGGATTAAGTTGTACCACCTGTCCTAATCCTGTTGTTTCACCTGATTCTTCAAGTATTTATTATGTATCGGTGAGTGATGACAATGGATGCCAAGGAAGCGATTCTATGAGTGTTACGGTTAAGTTACTATGTGGCGAGCTTTACGTACCGACGATTTTTTCACCAAATGGAATAGGTCCCGAAGCAAATAATAAATTATGGGTTTTTGGAAAAGTGGCTTGCATTAAACGTTTCAGTTTTCAAATATATGATCGTTGGGGTGAGATGGTTTTTGAATCCATTAATATTCTAGATGGTTGGGATGGTAATTTTAAGGAAAGACCGGCTACGAGTGGCAATTATGTGTATAAATTAAGTGTGTTATTGTATGATGATTCAATCTATAATGCATCAGGTAGTCTCACATTGGTAAGATAAGTATGAAAACAAAGAAATTAATTTTATTTTCAATTGTACTAATTAGCCTATTATCGGGCTCTAAATTGACTGCACAAGATATTCATTTTTCGCAAATGGAGTACGCACCTATGACATTAAACCCTGCCTTAGCGGGCGCATTTTCTACTTTTCAAGGTGTTGCTATGTTTCGCTCTCAATATGGTAGTTTCGCCACTCCATACACTACTATGGCGGCTTCCATGGATGGAAAATTAACCCCAGCATCTAGTTTGCAGAAAGGAACTATTGGAGGGGGAATTAATTTCCATAATGATCGAATGGGCGAAAATAATTATAATCAAACCCTCGTCAACATAAGCTTGGCATATCATCTGATGCTAAATAAAAATAGTAAAGTTGGGCTAGGACTGTCTTCGGGCTTTGGGCAGGCTTCAACAAATCCTGCAGCAGGTCAATGGGGTGTTCAGTATGATGGAACCGCCTTCAATCCTGTTATCGCTTCGGGAGAATCATTTTACAAGCAAAATTTTTCCTATTTTGACATGGGAGCAGGCATGCTTTATTCGTTTAAAACCAATAATAAATATATAAATGATAAGGCGGATAAGTCGATTAATGTAGGTGTTTCCGCATTTCATATCAACAGACCGATAAGTTCTTTTTATAATTCTAGTATTCAACGATTACCTATACGATATAGCATATTTGTAAATGGAAGTATTGCCCTTCCTCAAGCCAATGGAGCAATTTTACCCGGAATATACTATCAACGACAGAAAACGTACAATGAAATCATGGTTGGATTTTATTACAAACAAATTTTAAAAGAAGAATCAAAATCAACTTCAATAAACAAGGAAGTGTCTTTCTCATTGGGATTATTTACCCGGTATAAAGATGCCATGATTATTAAACTTATGGCTGAATGGGGCGCTGTTTCATTTGGATTTTCATATGACATTAATATCTCTAGATTGTCTATCGTTTCCAATTTTAAAGGAGGAACAGAGGTCTTTGTGCGCTACGATTTAGATAAGTTTTCCCGAAAAAAAATAAGGGTTAAATAATAGCTATTTAGTAACAAATGGGTAATCCATCCTACTTAAGTCGGCTTTAAAAAGATCATAACTAAAATAATCACCACTTTCGTTAATGCTTGAGAAAACACATTGATTCGTTTTTGGGTTAAATTGAAAATGGGTATCGTTGTTTGAAGAGTTTATCGCCAAACCTAAGTTTTTTGGAGCACTCCAGACCCCTTCAATATTTTCACAATAATAAATATCATATCCTCCATAACCAGGTAGCCCATCACTGCTAAAAAATAAATACTTGCCATCTGAAGTTAGGTAGGGGGTAGTTTCATTATCAAGGGAATTAATGTTTTTTGGGAGTGCTTTTGCTGTTCCCCAAACATCATCTATTTGTTGCACGATAAACATATCCATTCCTGAATTTTCTGCTTTTCGATCACTGATAAAAATCATTTGTCTTCCACCCTCACTATTTTCAGAAAGGGTAGCCCCACCTTCAAAAAAATCTGTATTAATGCTTTTATTATTAATCACATTCATTGATGACCACTTGAAAGGAACATCTCCCGTGATTTCAAAGATGTCAGAGCTTTTCGTTGTTTTTTCAGCAGCAGATGTGTTCACGGTTGTTAATCCATAAAGCCCGTCCTCAGCAACGAAACTCATGGCGTCAAATCCATTGGTGTTAAGATCAATGAATGTTCCCGGTTGAATTACCCAATCATTCTTTGTTTCATCCCAAACCGCATGGTACATATCTTCATAATATTGTAGATCATCGGGGTTGAGGTTATTACCTGTTGTCTCGGGTCTCCTTGCTGTAAAAATAAGCTCTTTGCCATCATTTGTTAGGATTGGGGCATATTCGGCATCAATAGTATTTAATACTAATGACAAAGGCTTTCGTATATTTTTTATTCCAGACTTAGCATCTCTCAATCCGAGTTCACATTGTTCGATATAAAATAAGATGTTGTAATCCTTTGCTGCTTTACCGCCCATAATTTGTGCTGTCTTTTTGAAATGCATTGCAGCAATATCGATTTTCCCAAGACGTTGGTTGATATTCCCCATTAACTCATTTAAACCTGCATCAGCATCATCTGATCGGCTTATTAATTCAAGTGCGCGAGAAGCGCATTCTTCTGCTGCATAATAACTGTCCAAGTCGTAAAAACATTTTCCCATCCAATATTGAATCTTCCAATTCACAGTATCTTTCAACTCTGCTTTTTTAAGTAGCGATAATGCGTCGTTTACTCGATCTAATGTATAAAGCTCAATACTTTTAGACACTGCCAGATTAGTTGCTGCCTTATCTATTAAGCTTGCATTATCTTTTTGAGCTGATGCAGATTGTCCTAAATGTAAAAAAAATAGAACAAATAAAATATGGATGTGTTTTTTCATGTTTTAAAATTAGTAAATAATAAATGCTTTGCGTGTTTCAGGGTAAATTTTTGCTCGAAATTTATCTCTGCAATAATAGTATTTTTTTAGTTTCCTAGATTAAAAAACTAAATATTAAGGTGTTCCCAATTCATTTGATTCGAAATAATGCTTCCCAACTTTATTTTTTTTAAGTTCATTGATTATTTTCTTGGCAACTTGTTCACCAGAAATACTGCGGTATTTTTTTAAAGCACCTAAAAGAAGTGGATTTATAACAGAAGAAATTCGTTGCGATAACCATTCAAGTGGTCGTGCCGTTTCTCGTTTTCCTATTAAGATCGATGGCCTATAAATAAAAGTGGAATCATATGAAAGATCGCTAATTAAACGTTCTATTTCTCCTTTTAATGCAGGATAAAAAACAGATGATCTTTCATTTGCTCCAATAGAACTTACCAAATGCACCTGTTTATGCCCATTTTCTAAAGCGCCTTTAGCTGAAATAAGCGTATACGTTAAATCGATTTTACGATAGCATTTTTTATCGGGGGTCTTTTTTTTCGTTGTTCCTAAGGTACAAATTAAAGCGTCCCCTATTGTTCCCTTGATTACTGATGAAAGGTCATCAAAATTAATAACAAGTTCATTTATTTTTGGGTCTTGAAAAGCTAAAGGACGCCTCACAATCACATTAATTTTTGTGAAGTAATGGTCTGCACAAGCTTGCTTAATTAGCTGCATTCCGATCAATCCGGAACCTCCAAGTATGGTTATTTTCATAAGTTTATGCAAATGTAAATTTTTCTATATGAATTTAAATTAATTTTATCAAAAGTGTAAAAAATGAAATGTGTTGTATTGTGTTACCAAGTAAACGAGCTTTTTTCTCAAACTATTGCGGATGAAAAACATGATGGGAAGCCATCTGCGGATAATGTAAAAAACCATTGGGAAGATGAATTGCAAATTTCTTCTACCGTGTTATCTGTTGAGGAGTTGCATAGTGAATCATACCAATTACAAGGTTCTTATGCAAATGGTGATGCTTTTCAATTCGAAATTTCAGGAATGCGCTTAGTTAAAATTGTATCTGAAAATGCTCCCGTTTGTTTCGTCGGTGCTTCGGAATCAATGATTGAAAAAATAATATTGACAAATAATGCGGAACAATATATTGTCAAATTATTCTTAAAGGACTTGGAACCATTTGCCAATCCTGTTCCTGGAATTTATATATCCACAAAAGAATTTCCCAAAGAACTTAGTTCCTGATGCTAGCCGTTTCTTCAATATCATTAAGCTATGAAAAACCTGTGCTTAACAATGTTTCATTGTCAATAGTTGGGTCTGAAATAATTGGTTTAGTTGGGAAAAGTGGAGCTGGTAAGTCGTCTCTTTTAAAAATCATGGCCGGGCTAATAGATCAAGATAGCGGTGACATATTTCTAGATGGAAAATTACAGCCGAAATCATCGCTGCGCTTAATACCAGGAACGAAAGGAATTGAGTTGGTCAATCAAGATTTTAAGTTGGATATTTATCATACTGTAGACGAAAATATTAGGGAATCAATTTTATATCTTCCAAATACGCAACGTGAACAAAGAGTTGAGCAAATGCTTAACCTCTTCGAATTAAAACTCCTTCGGCATAAAAAAGCTCATTTACTCTCAGGCGGTGAGCAACAAAGGCTTGCCCTTGCCCGGGCTGTTGCAAAAAAAGCCAAGGTGCTGCTCCTAGATGAACCATTTGCTCATCTTGATGGAAGATTGCGCATAAAACTGACGAATTATTTGCTTAAAATCAGAGAAAAAGAGGGGATTGCAATAGTTATCGTTTCTCATGATGGGCAAGAAATTTTAGGAGTTTCTGATACTGTCTGTATCTTGAAAAATGGTCGGTTAAGCCGAAAAAAAAGTCTGTTAGATGCATATTATAATCCACCAAGTAAAAGTGATGCTTTGTTTTTTGGCCCAATAAATTCGATAGTACTAAACGGTAAAAGAGTTCTTTTCCGACCAGATGAATATAAGCTAAATAGTAGTGGAGAGATTCCATTATATTTCATCAGATCCTTATTTTTAGGTTCAATTTATTATAATTATTTTTATACCTTAACGAAAGAGGAGCTGGTTCTTGTTAGCATCAATCCACTTAATAATACTACTGCAATTGATATCGACAAAAAAAAATAAGAAGCAAAGGTTCCAGCAGTATTTTGAGGTTTTAAAAGAGGCTCTCATTGCTTATATAAAAGAAGGTGCATTTTTCCACGGGGCTACTTTAGCTTATTATACGCTTTTTGCGCTTGTTCCTATTCTTTATCTCTCCATCTCGACATTTGGAAGGGTAGTAGGGTATGATAAAATGATGGTCATCATCCAAGAATTTTTTAGGCAAAAAGTCGGAATATCAGATACGGAAAGTATCTTGTCGTATATTAAAACAATGCAGCTAGATCAGGAGAGTTGGTTTTTCGAAGTGATTAGTATTTTTATTTTACTCTATACCTGTTCGGCTTTTTTGGTATCACTAAGACGGAGTTTAAATGAATTTTTTAATGTGAGAAATAAAGAGAATCAAAATATTCTACTTAGTTTACTTCGGTTTAGATTTCTATCAGTTTTCTTTATTGCAGCTTTTGCGTTAATAATAATTCTATTTTACTTTTTTCAGATTTTTATTGTTTCGCTTTTAGAGCACATGATAGTATCAACGAATGGTTTTGTTGATATCGGACTTTCTCTATTAAATCATCTTCTTACTATATTTAGCAATGTTTTAATATTATGGCTTATTTTTAAATATGTAAACGATGCTAAAATTTCTTCTATTCTTGCTTTTAAAGGCGCTGTTCTAACGGCGATTCTTTTATATTCTAGCCAATTGGTCATAAAATTTTATTTGCAACATTATTTCTTTCTTGGGAAATCTGGAATTGCTGGTTCTTTATTTATTCTTTTAGCTTGGGTTAATTATTCTTCTCAAATTGTTTTCTTTGGAGCTAAATTCACCTATTTAACGAGTATTAAAAATAAAAAATGATACCTAGATCATGCCTTGTTTGAGTCTCTAAGTAATGCTGATCTAGATTTAAAGTAAACTCATTAGGAAATTCAGTTAGCATTAAATGGTTTTTTAAGCAGGATTAATTTATTTTTATACCTTTAGCACTCATATAATTAGATTAAATCTTATGAATAATTCAAATTACCTGTGGTTGTTAATTTGCCCCATAATTTTGTTTTCTTGCAAGGACACCAATGAAATACTTAAGCCAAAATACAAGACAACGATTTATCGTGGCCAAAAAGGGGAAACAGAAGTGACTAATTTTAATCGCAAACAAGCCGAAAGAGAGAAGAGTTTGGCTGAAACATTAGAAAAGGCTGAAGAGGCATTAAGGCGACTTGAGGACCAAAAAAAAATGTTCTATTCAATTGATGGTAGCGAGCGAATTAAAGAAATCGATGTTCAATTGGATAAACTGATGGAAAGAACCCAACAAATAATTAATGCACTAAATGAAACTGATCCTTATTCTCAAGGCGGTCACGAAAAATCCTTGAGATTGGCAACAGAATTAAATGATTTACTGTTTCATTATATTTATCCGGTTGGCGAATTAATAATAGCAAATAAAGAAATTAAAAATATATCAGCAGATATTAGCTTTGATACAGGCAGCGCTGCATTAACCCAAGAGGGAAAAACGGCGGTTTCAAAATTAATTCAAACAATTGCGAAAGATATTGAGGACTGGAAATTATATTTAGATCAACATAATGAAAATGTTTTTAATCAGGATGAATACCGTACTATCCTAATAGTTAATGGGTACTCTGATTTGCAAGGTACAGGTAATGTAAAAGCTCGAGCGGAAAGAAATCAGGTATTATCGGAGCAGCGTGCTGCCGCTGTTGCTGCAGAGTTTGAAAAACAACTCTCTGGCTTGAAAACTAAGTTGAATTTGACGTATAATGTAACGTTCTCTGGGCAGGGCGAAAATTTACCTCCTCAACAAACAGATAATGGGAAATTAAATAACCCTAGCCGACGAGTAACTACAATTAGTATGGTTGTAGGGCCGAAAATTCTCCTTTACATCGATTAATCTATAAGAAGTTCGGAGGCTTTCGCAATTCTATTTTAGCATCTTTAAAGATTGAAGATGTATTGCGAATGCTTAAGAGAAAACTTTTGTTCCCACCAATTGGGGTCCAATAAAAAGAAAGTGCCCAACAATGTAAGTTCCTGTTTAATGAAAAATTGACGTTGGTGATTTGCTTTGATTGTAGATCAAGATTTATATTGCTGCTTAAATTCCAGCGCTTGGTGAAACTAATATCGCCGTTTAAGACGATGGTTTGTACAAAATTATAATCCTGATTCGAGCTGCTGGTTTTTGATGTATTTGCATTAATCGAATAAACATGCGATAAATTAACTTTCCAAGGGATGTTAAAATAAATAGCTTGCTCTGGATGTAAACTGAATTGATTAAAATCGCTGTTCCAATTTGTTTTGACCGTTTCCTTCGCCTCCTCTATAACGTCGCGGCTTTTTTTCGTGGCAAGAGTTAGGGTAGTTGTGAAATTGTTGGATAAAAATCGCCCTAAGGATTGGCCTGTTTGTACAGCATAGGAACCCAAGGATTTTCCACTTACTGTATTCCAACTGTACGGGCTAAACCCAGCGTTGGCAACAAAATTCATCCACGGAAAAGGGCTTATTCTTAAGTTTAATTGCAAATTGGAAAGTTTCATGGAATCTTTATTGAAATCATAGTTTCCAGTGATGGAAAATTGATCGATTATCCTAATTTTTCGAAATCCTGTTAAGGTGTCTTTGCTTGATTTGCTCTTAATTTCCATAGAATTATTTACGCCGAATGTTAGAAAAGACGATGCGCTTGTATTACCTACAGTGTAAATACTACGCTCAAAGGGAGAGTAGGAAATTAGGGCTTGGTTTATTCCAGCATTGCTAGTAGTTAATGGGTTTAGGATAGGCACATATCGATATCCAAGGCTGGGGGTCATCAAATGTCGCAAAATAGGTTTGTTTTTGCCAATAAATCGATAATAGCTAAATAATACGGTCGTGAGGTTGATGTTCATGCTGAATTCATGTGCCATCCCATATTTATCTAAGGTGTCAATTTTTGTCGTATTGCTTAATGCGTTATAGTTTTTTTGAATTTGCTGCAAATTTATTTTATTGCCATATGAAATACTGGGGGTGATTTTAACGGAATTTTTAAAAAAACCTGCAGTGGTTTGTAAACTTAGTCCTTGATTAATGCCATTCATAAATTGATCCCCAATTCCTCGATAATCAAAGTTGCTTAAAAGCGAATCGCCAAAAGAAGATTTGTTTTGGCTTTCCATAGAATAGGTTAATCCAACATTTTGAACTGTTTTTTTCCACGCCTTATTCGGATTTTTAATAAGGTTTTTGAATGGAAAAATACGCGTCATGTTAACATTTAATATCGGACTGGTCAAGGAGATGTTTTTTGCAATTGAATTTTGTCGCAGCGATATTTTCACGCCTATGGTAATGGGTTTGCCCGGAAATGTGCGGTTCAAATTAATATCGGAGTTAAAACTATTGTTAAAATATTGTGGGTTTAGGGGGTCTAAGTTATTCTTGGTTTTATTATCTGAAATAAAATTAACATTGGAGGAGAATGCCCATAATGGATTCGATTTAGCCTCTTTTCGGTGCGACCAAACAACAGAAACTTTATTCTGAGCATTGTTGTACGGGAAGCCTTGACGAAACTGCTGAAAACCGATTGAAAGCCTTCCGCTAAAGGCGTAACGAATTGAATAGTCTAAATCATTTCGTAAGCCCCAACTCCCACGGCTATATAAATTAAGGGATGTGCTAGTCTGACGCCGGTCGT
>CANJLG010000028.1 GCA_947475095.1 Flavobacteriales bacterium | reverse complement strand
ATTTGGACAGGCAAAAATATTGAACAGCAGGATTTTTCTTACTTAACAAAAGGTTTTTATTTGCTTAGAATTGACAATAGGACAATTAAACTAGTGAAACAATGAGAAGAAGGGCAGCACATAACAGCGTGTAAGCGATATTGCATTGCCCCCGCTCATGCGGGACAACACAGGGTTACGATCGCCTGCACGCAAAACGTTAGTGGCAAGAATATTAAACCAAGTGAACATGATAAAATTTAAATTCATATTCCCATTAGCTATTTTAATGCTAATACCTTCATTGACAATCGGTCAAAATATACAGATTAAAGTTTTCAATAAAACCGGTTACGATCTTGATTCAGTATTGTTTGGCCATTTTTATTTGGGAAAGCTAAGTAAGGATTCTACTATTTTTCTTTCTGGTATTGACGAAATTACTATGCAAGGAGATGTTCCGCTAAACCGACCATTTGGACTTATTGAAGGAAAAAAAAGACCTTTCAATTTGACACCATGTGGAACGAAATCAAAGAAAAAGAAAGAGGGTAGTTATGCTTTCGATTTATTTATATACGAAACAGAAAATGAATACCGGCTCTATTGGAAGAAGCATGAATAGAATGATAACAGAACTAAGAAAACCAGATCAGATGAAAGCTATAAAACGTTCATGTAAAAAGTATATTTTTAGAAATAAATTAAACAATTACAATATGAAAATAATTAATAAAAAATCTAAATGCCTAATCATATTGATTTTCATTTTTGCCCAACAGGTTTTTGGACAAATTAATCTTGTGCCAAATCCAAGTTTTGAACAATATGATACATGTCCATACAATGGAGGTCAAATTCAATATGCACTTTCATGGATTAATCCAGCTACCTATTCTACACCCGATTATTTTAATGCATGTGGTATTGGCGGACATAACGTCCCTAATACTGTATTTGGACAACAAATAGCGCGCACAGGAACTGCTTATGCTGGTATTGTTACTTATACAAATAACCCTAATTGGCCTCCTCAAAATAATGCTAGAGAATATATAGAGGTCCTTTTAAATGATACTTTAGAATTTGGAAAAAAAATATTGCGTTTCATTTTTTGTCAATAAAGCGGACTCCGTTCAATATGTCTCAAATGATATTGGCGCATATTTTTCGGCTGTCCCTGATACTATTAGTTCTCCTCAAGGGTACTATGTTTTTCCATATATCCCACAAATAAGTAATCCCATCAACAATCTATTAACTAATGATACAGGATGGACAGAAATTTCAGGTATTTATGTTGCAACGGGTGGTGAAAAATATATGATAATTGGCAATTTTAACGATTTCGCATCCACATCAGCAACTTTTGTAGGAGGTCCAAGTTGGGCTTATTATGGTTTTTATTATATTGATGATGTTTCGGTGATTGAATGTGGAACTACTGATAATTCAGAAATAATTACAAAAAATAAATTAAATGTTTTCCCTAATCCAGCAAAAAACGAATTGATTATTGACATGGAAAGTCCTAATAAATATTCATTTAACATATTTGACTTGCTTGGATCAAAAATGGAATCGTTTAGTTTTGATAATAGCTCCAATAAGATTGACTTAACGAATGTTAGTGATGGAACCTATATTTTTACGATTACTGACCATAAAGAAAATAAAATTAAAACTGACAAATTGATAATAATTAAATAAAGGTCGCTCCGCGAGAGTTGTTTTCATTTTGCAAATGCCTAGAAACATAGTATCTTTATTTAAACGTTTCGGTAGACGAGTGTTCCAAAACCGCACAAAGTTCTAGCTGCCAACCGTTAGCTGTAACCTTAATAGACGACAGACAATAATACAAACAATGGTAAAAAGACAAATTCTCTGCCCGACAAGAAATCTACTAATAATATTGGGTTTTCTGATTTCAGTAAATAACCTCCAAGGCCAAGCAATTTGGGATAATACTTCTTTCGTTCATCGCAACGGACAAGAAATACATAATGGACAAAACAATGCCATCAATCTAGATGGTGTAAATATTGGTTCATGGTTGATGTGGGAAGGTTTGATGTGGGGTGGTGGTTTAATTTCCGAAAAGGATATTACCAATAAAATGACATCAGTTATTGGTCCAGTAGCATTTAATAATTTCAGAGACTCTGTTTATAAAAACTACATTACTCGAACAGATATTCAACGAATTTCAAATGAATGTTATAATGTTGTTCGCATTCCGTTCAATCATAATTTGTTAGAAGACGACGCCAATCCATTTGTTTACAAACCTGAAGGATGGGCGATTCTTGACAGTGTATTAAAATGGTGCGAAGATTATAATGTTTATGCCGTTTTGGATATGCATGCTGCGCCAGGAGGACAGGCAACACATTTTATAGCGGACCCAGATTCTATTGATTTATGGAACTCACCCGTGAATAAAAACAGAACTATTCAACTCTGGAAGGCAATTGCTAACAGATATAATAATCGTGGAATAATTGCCGCTTACGATTTACTAAACGAACCAAATATTTGGTGGTGGCCTGATTTAGTTAGTTTATATGATAATATAATAGATACCATTCGAACGGTTGACAACCACCACATGATAATGCTTGAAGGAAATAATTACGCTCAGGACTTCTCAATTTTTACATCTTTACCTGATCCAAACATATGTTTCCAATTTCATTATTACACCTTCTTTTTCAGTGCTCCAAATATTCCTGCCTGGACAGCACTTTCCAACACTTTAAATGTTCCAATTTGGTGTGGTGAGTGGGGTGAAGATACGTTAGGGGGAATGCAAAATAAATTAACTAACATTATAAGGAATCCTGCCAATAAAATTAGTGGGCAAGCATTCTGGACATGGAAAACTGTTACAGTAGGTTTTCAGAATCCGCATAGTCTTAACGTAAATAATTCTACTGACTGGAACAATACCATGTTGTGGGTAACTTATAATTCACCAATCGTATCTCCTTTAGAAATGCAAAACGGCATTGATAGTTTTATCGTCAACATGAAATTGCAAAATTGTGTTGTAGACACAGGTGTTTTTAATATGTTAAACTTGTGTTCAGTGATAGGCATTCAGAACATCGAAGCACTAAAAAGTTTAAATGTTTATCCAAACCCATTTACTTCATCAATCAACATAGAGGGCAAATTCGATAACGAATATTATGAACTATTAAATTCAACGGGACAAATTATTTGGAAAGGCAAAAAAATAAACAATCAAGATTTTTCTTCATTGCCAGGAGGTTTGTATTTTTTGAGAATATTTAATGGTAATTCGACACAGACGACAAAACTTATTAAGGATTAAAACCAATGATCGAAAGAAAGGCTGCGGCTAACACGGGTTTGGCTCCATGACTTCAATCTAACCTCGCAACAACAATAAATTTAAAAGAAAAAGTGCTATCTTCGAAACAACGATTTATTTTTAAGATGGGCCGATCGCTAAGAGTGGCAATCTAATCAAAAATTTTAAAAACATCGGCCGAATGAAAAAAATACGGATAGCATTTTTATTCTTAGTAATAAATAGCACTTGCTTTTCACAGACTGTAAAAGAACTAGAGTACGAATTAAGTTATTTTAAGTCCGGCGAAGAATGGGGCAATAAGCAGAATATTGCATTAAATCTATTGGAAATTGATAGTCTAAATGAAAGAGCGATTAATTACTTAGTTGAAGTCTATGGTAGAAATCATCAGAAAGACTCGATCAGTTTTTTGTTTGACAGATTGATAAAAGAAAATTCTAAAAGTCCTCAACCCTATTTAATTAGAGCAAAAGAACAAAATGCCCATTTTGCTAGATTAACTGATGCGCAACGGATTAACTATTTAAAAGAAGCCTGTAAACTTGATAGTGTAAATGTAGAAGCCATTTATTCACTTGGTAAGTTGTGTTATGAACTTTTCATTAATGAGTTTAAATCAGACAAAGAAAAGACAACTCTTGATTATTATTCAGCAAATGCCATCCAATACTTTTCTACCCTCTGCAATCAAAACGAAGGATTGATGGAAACGCTTAAATTTCCTTTAATACAACTTGCAAACTATAATAACGACTTAAACAAGAAACAACTTTACGAAAGCTATAAAATACAGTCATCTTTTTTTCCGATAGCAGCTTTTATCGATTTGCCAAGTGATTGGCAGACTAATTACGCAGTGAATGTAATTGATTTTGTATCGGCTTCAGAATTTAAAGTTTCAGGAGTTGAGTCAGCTCTTTTTCATGTCAATTGGTATGCATCACACCTCAATGCCTTGGATGAACCTGTATTACGTGATTCTTTGCCGGCAAAAGTGTTTAGATTTACTTGGTTACGTTCATTTCATAAGCCCGTAGTAATCAGATTAGAAAATTTTAATGATACTGTAACATTGTATTGGAAAGTTGGTGATGGAGCTGGTGGTAATCACCCAGGAAAAATAGTTGTAAATAGGAGCAAGGTATTAACACTTAAAAATTGGAATGATTTTGTAGCAAGTGTTAATTTGATTAATTTTTGGAATTTACCTACTACGCGAAGTAATATAGGATCAGACGGAGCACAATGGATTCTAGAAGGAAAGGAACTTGGAAAATATCATGTTGTTGATAGATGGTCTGGTGGAACAATTGAAAGTGTATGTTTGAAATTATTAGAACTTTCTAATATAAAAATAAAGAAAGATGATATATATTGATAAAGAAAAACGTTGGTTAAAAAGCGGTATAGCCAATAAGGGTTTCAGTGGTAAGGGAACAGTTGTAGCACGCTTTCACTTTTCATTTGTCTTGATAGGACAATCATCCGCTTTCCCTTACTGCAATACCACCAACTGGTATGGACAAAGTTAGGAACAGAAAAATGAGACAATTTTTATTCATATCGACAATAATTTTCTTCTGCATTAATTTATTTGCACAGACAGACGAATGTCAATCTGGAACTGACTCTGCCAAAGTTGATTTTTCAAAAGGTATTTTAAGGATATATATTTTTGGCCTGTCAAATTCATTCACTTATGGTAAATTACTTAAGGACGAATATGGGATAGATGCAATTTACTGGGGCGATGTTGTTGACGAGAGGTTTTACTGCTACTCTAAATTCATGGACGAAAAAATAAAAGTGAAATTTGGAAACGACATTTTTGATAAGGTTGCAAAAAAATCTCAACAACTTGACAGCGCTGGCAAAGGTGATAGACAATCCGAATTTCCTGGGGGACAAATGGAGTTAATGAAATTTGTTTACTGCAATCTTGACCTTTCAAAAGCAAACTATTCGAAAAATGAAGAAGGCAAAGTTTATTTACAGTTTGAAATTGACACAACAGGCTTACCTATTAATATAAAAGTCATGACATCGCCAAATAGAGAATATAGCGAAGAAGCAATTCGTATAATTAACTTAATGCCTAATTGGATAACAGCAACACAAAATGGAAAACCAATTAAAGAGAAATTGAATTTACCAATTTTGTTTGACAGTGAATGGAAAGAAAATTACTGCCCATAACAGCGCCTCAAGCACCGGCCCCGATCATACTTCTGTAAAACGTTTAGTTTGTGAAAAGAATGTTTATCTTCGGAAAACGTTTTTGTGAAAAGTGGGCTGATCGCCTAGGCAGTAAAACGTTGATATTCATTGTAAAACAACACAATATGAAACGGTCAACATTGACAACGGTAATTATTTTACTTTTAAGTTCAACGACATTTGGACAATCAAAAAAAGATTTAAATATAGACTTTATGCTTCGAGGAAACATTTATGCAAAATCAAGCATAATAGACTCAACAGCATTAGGCGGATTTGGCGGTTCGAAAAATTTACCCAAAAAGATAAATGACAGTTTAGCTATTACTAATAGTGGACTATTGTTAAAAATTGACACAGCCCAAACTACCACCATTAACGACAAATACAATGGTTACAAACTATACATAGCAAACAAAACAGACACAATTGTGCAACTTGAAGCTTCTGACAGCAGACTTTATGTAATTGCAGAAGTTTTTTATGGAGGCAAATGGCAAGCAATTGAATATTTGCCAAGTAGTTGGTGTGGCAATAGTTATCATAATGTCTATTTGAAACAGAATGAATATTGGACTTTTGACGTTCCAAAATTTGCTGGAAAAATTAAGACAAAACTTCGTTACAGACTTATGTTAAGCAAATATAAATTTATCTATTCAAATGAAATTATGACAAGTTTTAACAAGAAGCAATTGACAGAAAAAGAGGGTCATACCCCCAATGGACTTATGGACCCATATAACGACTAATAGGATGATGAAGAAGAAAAGTCTACCGCTAACAGCCGCTACAAGAATTTGGCGGTTCAGTGCTTCGTAGGAATATTTCGGTTAGTGGAAGTTTGGTTCTCCGCAATTATATTCGTGCCGAAAAGGGCCACTCCTTCTAGCTAGCAAAACGTTAAAACGAGCATAAGGTAAACTTAGAATAGATCTACATATTATGAAAAAATGCAGTTTAATATATATTGTCCTTTTAATAAATCATTACTCAATATCACAAATTTTTTCTGGTCAAATTGTTTCTTTCGAAACACGAAACCCAATTAGTTACGCAAGAATTGGAATTTTACACAAAAACAAAGGTGCAATTACTGATTATGACGGAAATTTTTCACTCGACATTTCTAATTTTTCGGATCAGGATACATTAAGGATATCAGCTCCAAATTATGAAAGTATTGATTTTTTGATTTGGCATTGTAAATCGTATTTCATCAATCAAAAGTCAATCAAAATTGAACTAACTCAAAAAATCCAAGCTATCGAAGAAGTGGTAGTTACAGCAGGAAAAAGTAGATTATTGATTTCTGGGAATAATGTGAAAACATCTATGATAATTGCTGGCTTTCAAAACAGAAAACTTGGGGCAGAAATGGGAACATTGATAAAATACAATAAGAAAAGAAAAGGGCAGATTAAAAGTCTAAATTTTAATATTATTTACAATAAAAAAAGTAAAAATGATTCGCGTGTGGATAATTTAGAAAAAACTGCTAATGATTCAATAAAATTTAGAGTAAATCTTTATGATTTGAAAGATGGTCTTCCAAATAAGAGTAAACTATCAGAACCAATCTATTATTTCGACAAACCAAAAAATGAAAAAATAACAATCGATGTTTCCGAGCTAAATATTTATATAAAAGAGGATTGTTTCTTATCAGTTGAATTGATTGAAAATCAAAATTTAGAAGGATTATTTTTTAAATCAGCTTTTTTAAAATCAAAAAGTTTTTACAGGGAAGCGCCTGAGGGTGATTGGATTAAAGCAATTGTAGACTTAGGATTTTGGGCGGAAATTTATTATAAAAGGTGACGTTTGCTAACACTGGTTTGGCTACATGCCGACGATCTTGCTTCGAACAACAATGAATTTGAAAGAAAATAACTTTATCTTCGGAGAGACGAATCTATTAAATCGGCGGGTCGAGCGCCAAGCAGCAAACCGATATGGGTAATTACAAACAACGTATGAGACACTTAATTAATATAATTTGTTTTGTAATTTTTCCTTTAATAGGAAGCGCACAAGAAGTTGATTCGTTGATATTTTGCAATTATCCTGATGAAGAAGCACAACCACCATTTAAAATACATGAATTACTAAATGTTCTTCTGGATAATCGTCAAAATGAATTACCAGATTGTTTTGACCCCAGTAGTGCGTTTTATTACAATATCATTATTCTTAGCGACGGAACGGTGGCAGAGTATAACTTAGAATGTGTGATTAATGGACAAAGTTGTTATATTTTGGTTGATGATGTTTCAAAATTAGAAAAATGGACTCCTGCAATTACAAACGGAAAAAATTGCAACCAAAAAATGAGAATTAAAACATGCATTCACTTTGAATAAACAATACCCATAACACGCAGTAAGCAATATGGCGCACAAACATACTCGAAAGTAAGCGCCACATCGCCTACTGCGAAACCGTTACAGTAAATACTATTTTTTTTACCTTCGTTGCTGCATCCCGGTGCAGCCGATAATCATGAAACAAATAATCAAAAAGTACAAAATGAAAACCAAATTAACGCTACTGCTTCTCGCCGTAATTTTAATGAATAAATTATGCGCACAGGACACATTAAATGTTCTTTTTTTAGGGAATAGTTATACATCATATAACAATTTGCCCCAACTCGTTCAAAGTCTTTCTAGTTCAGCTGGAAAAACGTTGAACATCGATTCTAATATGCCCGGTGGATTCTCTTTGTCAGGTCACGCAAACGATGCGATAACTTTTTCAAAAATTAGTCAAGGAAACTGGGATTATGTCATTTTACAAGAGCAAAGTCAAATCCCAACGATAGATTATTATCGCTATAACGAAATGTATCCAGCTATAACAAGTTTAAAATCTCTTATTGAACAATACAATCCTTGTGCGAAAATAATCACTTATATGACATGGGGAAGACGATATGGCGGTCAGCAATGTGGTCCAGGTATGACCTATTGCAGTCCAGTGTTTGTTGATTTTAACCATATGCAGGATTCACTAACGAGTGCTTATCTTGAGATAAGCGAACAATTAAATATCCAATGTGCACCCGTAGGTGTTACTTGGCAGAATATTTTGAATGACACAACATTCATTCTTCATAGCAATGACAATAGTCATCCAACTATGGACGGTAGTTATGTTGCAGCCTTAACCATTTACAGTTCAATTTGGAAAAAGCCATCAAACGGCATAGCATTCAATGCTGGATTAACCCCGTCTCGTGCGCTATATTATCAGCAGATGTCCGATAATACCCTATATAATAGCCAAAATGATTGGAACTTAACGATTAATAATCCCCTTGCAAACTTTAGTTATTCCACAAATGGCAACACGGTAACATTTACCAATACATCTTCTTCGAACATGAACAACCCAATGAATTATTTCTGGGATTTTGGGGACGCGAACACATCCGTTTTAGTAAACCCAAGCCACACGTACACATCAGCTGGGATTTACTCCATAAATTTAATTGTTACGGATTGCATTTTTACAGACACAGTAAACTTTACTGTTCAACTAGGCACAAATGGCATTCATGAAAATGCAATGGATCAAATAGGAATATATCCTAATCCTTCAAACACCTACTTATATTTTGATTATGGAAAGCTCAATATCATCAATGGTTATAATTTGATTATAAAAAATGCCTTGGGGCAACAAGTTTTTACGAAAAATATAACGTCACAAACAGATTGTTTGAATTCAACAACTTGGGGTGGAAACGGACTTTATTTTGCACAAGTCGTTGACTCGCAAGGAAACACCATCGAATTAAGAAAAATCATACTTCAGTAGTCAATCTCATAACAGCACCTTAATAAAAGCGTAGAGCTAGTTATGGGAATGGTTATTATATTTACCTTCGATTCTGCCTAAAAGAATTTCATTAATAAATAAAATTATTACTTTTCTGGAAAGATAAGCAGCGTATAAAAGCGTGCAAGCCCCTTTAACCTTACCGACCCGAAGCAGCGGAATAACATAGGGCTACTATCGCCAACTCGCAAACCGTTACAGGTAAGTTCAAGAAAATCAGTTAATTAAATATAATTTATTATATTTATAAAAAAGTGGAGTCCAGAACCCACTTCTCTGCCGGCGGACCGCCGTAGGGAGCGAAAAAAAAACGGCCTTTCCCGACAGGTTATTCGGGAGGCGTATCTGCTTAGCCATATTAGTAGGTTCAAATAAATTAAAATACTATGAAAAAATCAATTGCTCTTATTGCCTTAACAAGTACAATGCTTTTTGTTGGATGTAAAAATGAAAGTGCTGAAAGAGAGAAAATCGCTCAGGCAAACATCGATTCCTATTCTAAAACTTGGGAATTAGTTATTAATGAAGGAAAAGTAGACGTACTTGATACTGCCTATGCTCCAGAAATCGTATTACATACTGTACCTGAAATTAAAGGAATTGCAAAAGCGAAAGCATATTATGCTTATTTTGTAACTGGTTTCTCAAATAGAAAATTTATTGTGAAAGAGATTTTTGCTAGTGGTGACAAACTAACAAAATATTGGCAATTTAAAGGAACTCACACGGGTGATTTTATGGGAATTCCTGCCACTGGTAAAACAATTAACGTAGAAGGCTGTACTATAGCTAGAATGGTGAACGGTAAAATTGTAGAAGAAAGAGATTTCATGGACAACATGGATTTCATGAAACAATTAGGCTTACTGAAGTAATTAAAATTTGTGGCTGGACAAATTAAAAGTAGGTAAGCTGACAAATAAACGGTCATATTAGAATGGAAAGAAAAATTATCGATATAGTTACTTTATTGGTTTTTATTTTTTTGAGAATTCAAGCCTCTGGCCAACATTTGGATTATAAAACGTTTAGAGATAGTCTTACCCAATTATCATGCGGTCAGGTTGACAGTTTGACTGTAGTTAATACCAGAACTAAGTTAGAAACAGTTGACACCAATTTAATCTCCTCAAATATTGATATTTATTACCGTGATTTGGGTTGGTGTTATTACAGACTGTATTTGGAAACGAAAGACATCTCATTCATAAGAATGGCATCAGATTCTTATGACAAAGCATTATCTCACAATCCAAAATATGCTGCTGTTCTTCACGATCAATTTTTCTTTAACTATTTCTTTTTTAAGGATTGCCAAAAAGGAAAGTACTATATGGCCCGTTATAAAAAAGTAACACCAAGAAAATATTGGAATAAAGATGAAATGACGCGATTATCTAATAATTGTGACAAATTTAGAATCAAGAGTAAGCTTTAAGAACCACTATGAAAATACAATCATATTTCTATTTAATTTGTTTTGGAGTGCTTATATCAAGTTGTTCGCCACCTATCATTGCTTTATATGGAGTGCGAAATCCTAAAGAAATTAGTGAAAAGAAAATCATCAATTATTCGACTAGACGAGCTATTCCAACTGATGCAATAAGAGAGTTAGACACCAGCTATTATTCTTTTTTATCTTCACTCAAATTGAAGATAAACGAATCAATACTAACGGATTCATTGAAAAAAAAAGAACTTAAGAAACATGTGCAGAATCATTATCAACCGCTTCAAGCTCTTTATTTCAATAATAAAGGAATATTGGAATCATTTCAAATTAATTGTTACGCCGGTGGATTTCCAAATTTAAACTGGGATAGAGATAGTATTTTAACCACATTTCCTCCGAAACTTCAGGCACCGCTTGATACAATTCTTTCTGAATCCTTATTACTTTCCTTTTTGAAGCCAATGCCTAAATCGGCTGAACTAAAACTTGGCGATTACGACTATATTGTCTATGTTTTTTATAGTAAATTTATGGGGAGACAAAACAAACGTTTCATTAATTATATACAAGAAAACAATAAACTATCGAATGAGAAAAAAATTCGAGTAGTTTATATAAATATGGATAATGCAATTGCCTTAAGTGATATATGGTAAGGAAATTAGGCAGCACCCAACACACGCTAAGCGAGGTAGTCGGAATCGTGGTAACCCCACACCCTAAAGAACACCTAAATAATTTTGGAATAATACCAATAATTGGTATGTTTGTTAAAAATTAGTTGTTATGAGTAAAAACACATCAATCACTTTGGGTAGTTATTTTGATCAATTTATTCAAAGTATTTTAAGAGAAGGACGTTACAAAAATGCAAGTGAGGCAGTTCGTGCTGGATTAAGACTACTTGAAGAAGAGGAACAGAAAATTATTGCTTTGCGTCATGCTATTGATGAAGGTGTAAATAGTGGTATAGCCGAAAATTTTGATGCAGATGAGCATTTAAAAATGATGAAAGCTAAACGATAATAAATGGCTAAGTTTAAGTTTACAAACAGTGCTGTTAAGGATTTATCTGAAATTTGGAGTTACACAATTGATACTTGGTCTGAAAGTCAAGCGGATAAATATTATAAGCTATTAATTAGTGCATGTACAATAATCGCTAAGAAACCGCAACTTGGGAAAGAATATTCGGAAATTTATCCAGAACTGAAAGGAAAACTTACCTCAAAGCATATAATTTTCTATCGTATATTAGAAGATCAATCGATTGAAATAACAAGAATCCTGCACGAACGAATGGAATTGAAGAATAAATTTACTTCGTTGCTTCCTTCTGAGGTGAAAAAATGAACTCCGCACAACACGAGTATAGTTACATGCCTAAATTCTCAATTCTGAAAACGGTAATTATAAAACAAAATAATCTTACCTTCGGACGAACAATTCATTTAAAAAATTGCGCCGATCGCTTGTCGGAAAAAATACTATATTTAATACTCAATAAGCGTAAGCACTTAATTAATAGAAACCAATTGCGATAGAAAGATGGAGAAAACGTTGAATTCAGATCGTGTTTATTTTCAGAATCTTGATGTCATTCGATTTATTGCAGCTTTTATGGTTGTTCTTGTTCACGCCTATGAAGCATGGTGCGGTTGGTATGGTCAAATTGGAATACTTTCCAATGGAACATACAAAGAGCTAAGCTACGGCGGAAAATTTGTTGACACCTTTATCCGGAATCTTGGAATAGGAGTGGACATATTCTTTTTAATCAGCGGTTTCCTAATTACCTATATTCTTCTGGAAGAAAAAAAACGATTTAATAAAATTAGCATTGGTAAGTTTATGATCAGGCGCGCTTTGAAAATATGGCCATTGTATTTTTTTTTAATCGCAATAACACCATTTTTAGTTGCTTGGGTTGATTCACCTTCGCCTAATTACTTTGTTAATTTGGTTTTCATTTCAAATTTTGATACCATTCATACGCAAAGTTGGACCTATCCATTTTCTCACTTTTGGTCCATTTGTGTGGAAGAACATTTCTATCTCATCTGGCCATTTATTATATATCTTGTTCCAAAGAGAAATCTGATTTCCGTTTTTATGCTTATCATCGTTTCAAGCATCTTATTTCGTCTGTATACATTCAGTACGATGCAATACCCCTGGTATACATTGTATTTACATACGCTTAGCCGGATTGACATATTAGTGATTGGTGCTTTTGGCGCTTATTTTTACTCAGAAAAACCGTTTACTTTCCAAATTAATAGAACGGTTAGGATTTCGCTTTTATGTATACTCATTATTTCCCTGTGCGTTGAAACAGTTACATCTTGGGATTCAATGTTTTTAGCTGGCTTTAAAAAGTTTTTCTACATTGGAATTATTGCGGTCTTACTCTTAGATTATAATTTGAATGCTAATTTTAAGCATGTATTGCCTAAAAAGAGTATTATTCATTATTTCGGAAAAATTTCTTACGGAATATACATGTATAGCAATGTGCTACTCATTATTATAATTAAAAAATTCATGTGGCGATTTGAAATCACTAATATTTGGGTCTTCTTTTCGGTAACTATTTTTCTGTCCATCATAATACCGATTCTTAGTTATGAGTTATTTGAGAAGCACCTATTGAAATTAAATAGAAGATTTTCGGTGATAAAAACGGAAAGATAATCCTGGAGATAAATTTGAAAACGTAATTATTGAAATTCAATGACCTCGTATAATAAAGGCTCAAACGGCACTGAGTAGCTAAGCGCTACTATAAAAAATTTCCAACGATTAATTATCTTAATTTTGCACTATTAAATTATTGAAAACGACAGCTACATGAAAAAATTTATGTTAAACATCCAATTGGAAGGATTGGACAACGAAACAAGAATGAAACTACTACCAAGAGAGCAGGAGCTTGTTAAAGAGCTAGAGCTAAATGGGACCATTGTAGAAAACTATATTAAATTGGACATGTCAGGGATTTTCATTGTCGTGATGGCTACTGATTCAGATGATGTACACGCCAAACTTTCCATTTTACCTTATTACCCTTTTATGAAAATTGATATTATTCCAGTGAGAGTGGTCAACAGTATTAATCAATAAAACAAGTCGCAAGGGTCGTTGCACAAATAAATAAAAAAGCAATATGAACATAACGATTATAGGTGCCTCGGCTGGAATAGGCTTAGAAACAGTAAAAAGAGGATTAAATAGAAACCATTCGATAACCACGCTTTCTCGATCTGAAATTGAAATAGAAGAGAAAAAATCGTTGCATATGATTCTTGGTGATGCTACTAACAAAGCTGACCTAATAAACTCAATCCAACAGGCCGATGCAATAATTGTAACATTGGGGACTGGGAGGAATATGAAAGCGACCACCCTTTTTTCGGATTTTGCAAAATTAATTGTGGAAATAAATCGGGAGAAAAAAATGGATGTCCCGTTTATTTTTGTGACCGGATTTGGAGCTGGAGAAAGTAAAAATTATGTCATGTGGATTGTAAAACTCTTTTTAAAATACTTGTTAAAAGATGTTTATGCTGACAAAACTAAAATGGAAGAAATCATCACTAATTCAGATCTGAATTGGACAGTTGTGAGGCCAGGAAGGTTGTTGGACAAGGAATTGACAGAGAAATACCGTATTGAAAACACATTATTCAAAGGAATTAATATAGGTGGAATTAATAGAGCAGATGTAGCCGACTTTTTAATAAAACAAGCAGAAAAACAAACTGAATTAAAAAAGTATATTGCTTTATCTGAAAAATAGGATGGAATAAGAGCAGAACATCTAAGCGTCAAACAAAATGAGGAAGTTTAAATTTACAGCATATGACTATGAATAAATATGATTTGGAAAAGTGGAGCAATATATATCCAAGTGAGTTACCACCAAAGAGATACTCGATCCCTTCTGAAATTGCTACTTATCCACTACAAATGGATTTGTTACGTGTTTTAAACACTACAATAGACCAGTTATCCTTAATGATGCTTGGCCGGCTGAAAAATGTTTCCATTGCTTTATGTATTATTTGTTTTAGTGTTTGTGCCAATGCACAAGCTGTATTTCAAACTATGCATCGTTTGCCAGAAACAGGACAGAACACCAGCTACACCAATACTTTTGGTGAAGATGCTGATTACAACATTAACAGTCCTTTTTATATTTTGAATGGAAACGGAACTGTTACCGATACGGTAACAAGTTTAATGTGGCAACAAACGGATGGTGGAGAAATGACCATTGAAAATGCACAACTTTATTGCGGCAACCTTACACTTGGAGGGTATACTGATTGGCGTTTACCCAACTGTCACGAACTGTTCAGCATCTTAAATCACGACAAAGTAAATCCTGCGATTGACACCAATTATTTCACAAAAACACTGGCAGAATATTGGTGGAGTAATGAGCTACAAGTTAATGATGCAAACAAAGTGTGGGTGACAAATGCTGGTGGTGGCGTTGGAAATCATCCCAAAACAGAAACCATGAGTGCAGGTGGTCCAAAGAGATTTCATGTTCGTGCCGTGCGGGATGTAAGCCCTGCGACACTTTTACCAAATCATTTTATCGATAACGGAAATGGAACAACTACTGACCTTGTTACAGAACTTACATGGCAACAAATTCCATCTGCTGATTCTATCACATGGGAACAGGCACTATCCCTTGCAAACGCATTAAGCTATGCAGGATATTCCGATTGGCGTTTACCCAACATAAAAGAGTTGCAATCAATAAACGATGAGAGTTTGACTAATCCTTCCATCAATCAAACTTTTTTTAATGGCGTTAATGCGAATCACTTTTGGTCTTCTACCAGTTTGCCAAATCAAACAACCAGAGCTTGGTACATTGACACACAATTCGGAGTGACAACGTTTAAGCTAAAGACAAACAAATTATATGCTCTTTGTGTCAGAGGAGGAGATCTGGTTGCAGGAATTCTGGAAAATAATAGCGCTCAAAATGACATGATGGTATATCCAAATCCATCGGCAGGAACGATCAATATTGTGAATAAAAATTCCATTGATGAGCTACGCATCACCAATTTAGTAGGACAACTCGTTTTTCAATCCAACCCAAAATCAACCTGCATTTCAGTGAACATTAATTCCACAGGAATTTATTTTGTGACAATATCCTCCGGTAATGTAACTTCAACAACGAGAATTATTGTCGAAGATTAAAAGCAAAGCACCAACAGTTAACTTTCATCTTTAAAATGGGCATAAAAGTTTTAAGGTAGCTTTGTAAGAGCATAAAATATTAAATTCAGCAGGCTCCTTAGCACTTTACCCAAAAGTCTAATTTCTAACCCCAACAGGGCTTAACTATTTTTAACGCTGGATGGAATCCAGTGAAAAAAACATCCATCCATAAAGATTTTGAGTTAACCCAACAAACTTTCGATCTTCGTATTAATAGTTAACTTGGCTGCAGTCCTTTAATATAAATGGCCAGGTACCATTCCTTCCATATTATCTTTTTATTAAAACGAACTATTATAGACGAATAGTTGTTTAAGGGAAGTAAATTAATTCAACTTTTTTATAATTTTACCTGTCGGGTGCAATTTTTATTTAAAAAAAACAACTAATGGATTTAATGTATAAAATGATCAAGAACATGAGAAATAGTCTACTAATTTTAGGATTAATCATTCTTTTTAAAACGAATGCATCCGCACAATCATACAACACACTTTGGATTCCTGATACATTAACAGGTACTAATTTTAACCTAACCATCAAAGATACCTTTGCTCAAATTGTGAACACAGGAAATCAAACCATTACTGGTGGTATCAATGGGAAATTTTGGGGACCTACCTTGATCATTAATAAAGGAGACGTGGTGAACATGAACGTTCAAAATGATTTGAATGATTCAACAACGATCCATTGGCACGGAATGCATTTACCTGCTGTGATGGACGGTGGTCCGCATCAGATTATTCCTCCAGGAACACTTTGGCAACCCTATTGGGAAGTGAAAAATCAAGCTTCTACGCTTTGGTATCATCCACATTTGCATGAAATGTCACAGGAACAAATTACAAAAGGTATTGGAGGCTTTATCATTGTGCGTGACGCAGCAGAAGCAGCACTTGCTTTACCAAGAAAATACGGTGTTGACGATATTCCTATTGCCATTACTGATAGAGACTTTAATACACAAAATCAATTCTCAATTGTTCCTTATGGAGATAGTATAATGGCTAACATGACTTTGCGCGCTCAATACTCAGTTCCTGCTCAATACGTTCGCCTGCGATTACTAAACGGCGCAATTGAAGCTTCCTACAATCTCGGATTTAGCGATAATAGATCCTTTTATATAATTGGAACGGATGGTGGATTGTTAGATGCTCCCTTGTTAATAAATGGGACAACGCCTCGCTATTTATTGTCAGCCGGAGAACGTGTTGAAATTTTAGTAAATTTTTCAGGGCAATCTGGGAGTTCTGTTTTCCTAAAGGCCTATAACCAAAGCTTAGGGAATTTTATTCCGGGCGGAGAAAGTTTTCCAAATGGTCCGTTTGCAAGCTTTCTTGGTCATACCAATTATAACATTGTGAAATTAAATGTCACCAATACAACTGCTAATCCGATTACAAGTGTGCCAACTTCCCTTGTAACGAATACCTATCCTTTAGAACAAGATGCTGCTCTAACAAGAATCATTACGCTTAGTGATAGCGCTGGAGTAACAAGTGTTCCAATCTTAGGACCAAATGCTTTTATATTAGGGCATCAATTATTTAATTTCAATACGATCAATCATTCTATTCCTTTGAATCAAACAGAAGTATGGGAATTGAAAAGCACTTCTGTTTTTGGGCATCCTTTCCATATTCATGATGTTGAATTTAAAATATTGACAATTAATGGAGCAACACCACCCACTTATCAGCAAGGGTGGAAAGATGTTGTTCTTGTGGAAGGAGGAAAAACCGTCAGGTTCATCGCGAAATTTGATGATTATGCTGATGCGATACATCCATTTATGTATCATTGTCACATTGCCTTGCATGAAGACGAAGGCATGATGGGGCAATTTGTGGTAACAGATCTAAATTCTGTAAATGAAATTTCCAAAGAAGAGATACCAATTACATTGTTTCCAAATCCCGCACATGATAAATTGTTTGTTGAGTTTAAGAATCAAGCTCAATCTGCCTATTATGTTAGCATAAAAGATTTATTAGGACGAACAAAATTGATGTTGCCCAATCCATATTTAAAAGATGGAATAGATATTAGCACATTAAGTAAAGGCGTTTATACTATATCTATTATGGAAAAAGGTAGCAAACAAGTGATTACAAAAACGTTTATTGTAAACTAAGACAATGAAATCTGCCTTAGTAACAAGTGTTTGTTTACTTTTTATTTTTTTATTTGGCAGTTTTAATTTAACGCTCGAAAAACGAGTTGATAATTTTACCTTACGGAATGTAAATGGAAAAAATGTATCAACCCAAGATTATAAAGATGCAAAAGGATTTATAGTCATTTTTACCTGTAATCATTGCCCATTTGCTAAATTATATACCAATCGTTTTAATGAGTTGAATACAAAATATTCCAAATTAGAGGTTCCTTTGTTAGCCATTAATTCGATGGACACCTTGTTATACGAAGATGAAACTTTTGAACTAATGCAAAAAAAAGCAACTAAGGAGAAATTTAATTTCCCTTATTTACAAGATGTTACACAAGCTGTTGGTAAATTATTTGATGCACAACATACACCCATGGCATTTGTGATTTGGAAAGAAAATAATGAATGGATTATTAAGTATAAAGGTGCAGTTGACGATAATGGAGCTCATCCAAAACTTGCAAACTCCTACATATCAAATGCAGTTGATGAGTTGTTGAATGGCAAGCCTGTTACAAATTCAGAAACTGAATCTTTTGGCTGTGCTATTTTTTATAGAAAATAGATTTCTCCTGAGGGACTAGAGAATTAAACATCCAAAACTGTCACCCTCCTCAATCCTCCCTCGAAGGAGGAAGCAATAGATCTTTCACATTGAAGACGGATATACTAAATTTAATAAGCTTTCAAGACCTGCTATGGCAGGTTGATTCCCCCTCTAGAGGGGGACTAAGGGGGAGGAATTAATAAATCTCACACTTTGAAGGTGAAAGGATTTTTTAACTGGAATTAAACATCCAAAACTGTCACCCTCCTCAATCCTTCCTCGAAGGAGGAAGCAATAAATCTTACACTGTGAAGATGGATATACTAAATTTAATGGGCTTGAAAAACCTCGTTTTCAGGTAGATTTCCCCCTCTAGAGGGGGACTAAGGGGGAGGAAGCAATAGATCTTACTCAGGATTTTGTAACTAAAATTTTATTTAAGGTCCAGTATTAGTATTTTTGCCACGCTAAAAAATAAATACTATGAAACTACAAAAATTATTATCAGGATCAGAGCCGCTAACTCAATACTATATTGTAATTATAAGAGTCGTAATAGGGATGCTATTCATCTATCATGGACGTGAGTTATTTGATGCTAAGGCAATGGCAGGTTTTGCTGCTTGGCTTGATAAAGATTTGCATTTTCCACTGCCGCTTCTTATGGCTTACCTGCGCACTGGAGCAGAGTTCTTTGGTGGAATTATGTTAATAATTGGACTTTTCACACGATTAGGATCGTTTTTAATCTGTTTTACCATGCTAGTGGCAGGATTTGTAGTTGATAAAGGCGACTTTTTCGGAGAAGGAGAAATGCCATTTGCGTATGCAGCTATTTTATTCACTATATTTCTGGCAGGGCCAGGTAAGCTGTCATTAGATTATTACTTTTTTAAAAAGTAAAACGTATTTAAGGTCGGGAATTATTAGTGTCTTTCTAGAGCTCATCGAGCGTAGTCGAGATGCGCTCAATCCACTTTCAACAGATAATCGAGCGGCTTGTGCTGAGCCTGCCGAAGTAAGTCGAAAGGCACCTCCCGTTCTTTTGTACTTGTGCTGAGCTTGCCGTAGTATCAAGACAAAAGGACAATGAATATAAAGTTCGATTTTTTCCGTCTGGGCGGAGGACCTAACGTTTAGGTCAATTGAGTTGTAAATAGTTCAATTGCCGAAGTTGGAGAAATATAAAGGAAGCGCAAGGCAAAGCAAACTCCCAATGAAACTAAATCCATTCATAATTTTTCATGCCTATGCTATTATTTTCTGTTATGCTTTCTTTTGACTAATTTTAAACTTTAAATTATGTGGCATGTCGAAGGAAGTTTACATTGTTGATGGTATTCGAACACCAATTGGTTCCTTAGCGGGAGCTTTGAGTAATGTGCGGGCTGATGATATGGGCGCGCATGTGCTAAAATCACTCATGGAGAGAAATGCTAAGCTTGATCCATCATTGGTGGAAGATGTTATTTTTGGCTGTGCTAACCAAGCAGGGGAAGATAATCGAAATGTTGCAAGAATGTCTTTGCTACTAGCTGGTTTACCGCTAACAATTGGTGGTGAAACGGTGAATCGTTTATGTGCTTCTGGAATGGCTGCAACAATTAATGCCTCACGAGCAATAAAAGATGGAGCAGGGGAAATATACATCGCTGGTGGAGTTGAACAAATGACACGAGCTCCATGGATAATGTCTAAGTCAGCCAATGCTTATGGTCGTGATATGCAATTAGCCGATTCAACTTTTGGATGGCGTTTCATTAATCCACAAATGGAAACAATGTATGGCGTTGATAGCATGGGGATGACCGCAGAAAATTTAGCCCATAAATATGATATTTCACGTGAAAATCAAGATCAATTCGCCCTATGGTCGCAACAGAAGTTTGCGGCTGCAAGAGAAAATGGTTTTTTTAACGATGAAATTGTTCCGGTAATCATCCCACAAAAAAAAGGTCCAGCCATTGTTTTTGAACAGGATGAATTTCCTAGACCGACAACATCGATTGAAACATTAGCTGGTCTTCGTCCTGCTTTTACAAAAACAGGAACTGTAACCGCAGGAAATTCCTCCGGATTAAATGACGGTGCCGCAGCCTTGTTATTGGCGTCCTCGGAAGCTTGTACAAAGCAAGGACTAACACCACTTGCTCGAATTGTGGCTGCTTCGGTGGCAGGAGTAGAGCCTTCCATTATGGGAATTGGGCCCGTAAAAGCGACGCAAAAAGTACTCGAAAGGGCAGGACTTACCTTGGATCAAATGAATATTATTGAAATTAACGAAGCGTTTTCAGCCCAAGTCTTAGCATGTTTAAAAGAATTAGCCATTAGCGCCGACGATCAACGTGTTAATCCAACCGGTGGCGCCATTGCTTTAGGTCATCCATTAGGAATGTCGGGTGCACGAATTCTATTAAGTGCAGCAAGGCAATTGACAATTACAAAAAAACGCTATGCATTAGTAACAATGTGTATTGGAGTAGGGCAAGGGTACGCTGTTATTTTAGAACGCGCATGAGAAATAAATACATAATTATCACATTTTTCAGTGCCTTATTACTAGCATTTACGGCTTGTCGTAAAGAAAATACATCGTGGAAAAATGATTGGGTGGCTCCAATAATTAACGATACGCTAAGTTTAGAGAATTTTTACAATGATTCTACCCTTATTGCTGGTGCAAATGGTACAATAGACCTTGATTTTTCACGAACCATTCTGGATTTAGGAATTTCCGATATTGTTAAAATACCAGACACTTCAATCGCTCAATTTTTTTATCCTGCCTTTGGATTTACCGTTCCTCCAGGTGTCGATATTTTCAATGACATAGAAGAACATGCCTTAATGATTCCGGGAATTCAATTGAAAAAAATTCGCGTTTATTCTGGAAAAATCAATATTAAAGTATTTAATCCACTAAATACAACAGCAATATACAAAGTGAATTTGCCTGGAGTCACAAAAAATGGGATTGTTTTTGAGCAAACGTATTCCGTTCCCGGAGGAAGCCAAGCTAATCCAGGGACATCCACCGCTATTCTTGACGTAAGTGGTTATGAAATGGACTTGCGAGGAGTCAATGCCACCCATTTTAATGTTATTCAATCGCAACTTACAGTAAAGACAGATCCTTCAGGGCCCTCGATAGCATTGAGTACGAGCAATGAATTTAAAGTGGAAGCAAGTATCCAAAACTTAACCGTCGACTACGCATTAGGGTATTTTGGAAATCAGATCATTTCAGATACTTCTTTGTTATCGGTTCCATACCTAAATAACATTGTCTCAGGATTAATTGATCTACCAGCGCTTGATCTGCAGGTTGAAATAGAAAATGGAATGAAGGTTCCTGTAAAAGGAATTATTAGTCTTATTGAAAATACAAATGCCAATAATCAAACGGTTGCGCTGAATGCAAGTTCATTGGGTCAGCCAATTTTACTTTCTCCAGCAATTGGGAGCTGGAATACGCTTCAAGCAAGTCAAAATTCATTGTCCTTTAATTCGTCAAATAGTAATATCGAACAATTACTTGAAAATTTAGGTAGCACCTTAAACTTTGGTTATAGCATTCAGTTAAATCCATTAGGCAACGTGAATGGTGGATGGGATGAAATATTTTCAACCTCAAGAATAAAAGTGAAGCTCAAAGCGCAAATGCCTTTGCAGCTTATGGCGGATGGACTTACTCTTATTGATACTTTCAATGTAAACTTAAAGCAATCTTCCCCTTCAGTTACTGTTAGTTCCGGAAAACTTATTTTAGAGGCTGTAAACGCTTTTCCAATGCAAGGCGAAGTGAAATTATCGTTTTTAACGGAGCAAGGTTTTACCTTGCACGAAGTGTTTGGAACGGCAGCAATACTATCTGCGGATTATGGTGTTGTTGACCCAGTCGATAATTTACGAAAGAAAACATCGGTAATAGAATTTGTCTTTCCTGAAGCGCTTATTGCTGATCTTGAGCTCATTAAGAAATTGAAAGTGGAAGTCAAATTAGATACGCCAGATCCTATAAATACCAACAATCATTCTGTTGCTATTCCCTTTGGTGCATTCATTGGCGTAAAGCTTAAAACCGCCTTCCAAACTAAAATCGTTTATTGATGAAGTTCATTTATGTTGTTCTTTTTCTGTTCATTTCTCTTGGAGTTAAGGCCCAATTCATGCTGCCAATATTGGAAGATTCACTTGTTCCTAA
This sequence comes from Flavobacteriales bacterium, assembly GCA_947475095.1. Classification (GTDB taxonomy): domain Bacteria; phylum Bacteroidota; class Bacteroidia; order Flavobacteriales_D; family Crocinitomicaceae; genus UBA952. The sequence continues at coordinate 7,748 of CANJLG010000028.1, read as the reverse complement.
ACATGAATTTTGTTTGTCCGGTCTTGCAGATTATAGTGGCAGTTCCATTTTGAATAGCCTAAGTGATAAACTTTTTTATGGCGGTGAAATTACCGATGATATTAAAACAGCCAGTTTTGACAAGCATGGCGTAATTAATCGTTTTGGCTTGAACATGCAAGGAGAAATAGAATATCGAAACACAGCGGCTAGTTTATGTAAAAAGCATGATTTAGGGTTTGGGATCAAAGCGGCGTACCATTCATTTGGCGGGGTAGTTTACCCAAAAGATCTTTATGGCCTAGCGTTCTATGGCAATGCGAATTATAGCGGAACTATTGCTGATTTCAGTGGTACTGCATTTTCTTTTTATAGTTTTCAGAAGCTCGGATTTACGCTCATTGATAAAAAAAGCAATTCAAGTCTCACACTTAATTTGATTAATTTGTCTAATTATTCAAGCCTTCAAATAAATAACGGAACTATTTATCAATCGCTGCAAACCGATACCTTAACGCTAGCAATTAATGGTAGTTTGAAAAACACAAATGGGAATTCCTTTTCTAAAGGTCTAGGTCTTTGCTTGGATGGCGATATCCGCTTGCCCTTAAAAGGGAATAATGAGAAGATAAATTACCTTCAAATTCTAATTAAAAATGTGGGTTTTGCCCATATGAATCAAGCGCTAACGGTTAGTTCTGTGGACACAAATTATTCAACAATCGGACTCTCATTTAATCAAATAATTAATGCGAATGGGCAATTGAGTCCAAGTTTTAACTCCTTAGATTCCTTGCAAATCGTTGATAAAAGCAGTGCTAATTGGGTACTTTTGCCCGGTATGATTCAGGTAGCCAAACTAGTGGAAACGAGTTCATCAAAACGATTTCAAGAGTTCTATGGCTTTAGGATTTTTCTTGCTAAAGCTTATATCCCTATGGTTTTTGTTGGTTTAGATGCTCGCTTAGGGCGGAATTTCCATCTTGGAATGAATGGAAGTTATGGTGGTTTTTCAGATTTTATGTTGGGTATGTATTCCTATTACAAAAAAGGAGCTTGGTCTCTTGGAATTGGCAGTGAAAATTTACTGGGTGTTTTTACTAATAAAGCCTATGGAGAGGCAATTTCTATACGTTTACGATGCGGAATTTAACAGTTGTTTTTCTTAGTATTCTTTGTTCTGCTTTTACTTTAAGCAGTCAGGTCTCTTTTTTTAAGTATTTCTCCGGGACAGGTTATGATACGGGGCAAGGCATTGCGCAATTAGAAGATTCGAGTTATATCATCACAGGTTTGTCAGGAAGCTTTGGCGAAGATTCGGAAGCATTTCTGTTGAAGTTATCGAAAGCTGGTCAGTATCAATGGAGTAATCATTACGGTGGAAATGAAGCAGATTGGGGTAGGAGAGTGCTCTACAATCAGGATTTGGGGTATTACATTGTCGGTAATTCTAATTCGTATTCTAGTGGTGATTACGATGCGCTAGTCGTTAAAACGGATTTACTAGGAAATCAACTTTGGTCAAAAACCTATGGAACGGGTAATTGGGAGCAAATAAATGATGCCGTATTCGCCAGTGATAGCGGAATTGTAATGGTGGGGTCAAGCCAAACACTATTGGGGGGAGGAAGTGATATTTATATGGTGAGATTAAATCAAAATGGCGATACACTTTGGACAAAAACCTTTGGAGGAACAGGTCAAGATGTCGCCAATACAATCATAAATGTGGAAGATTCAATGTTTATTGTTGGTGGAGAATATTATAATCAAGATTCCTTGCTTTCTAAAGGCTTTTTAATGAAAATAAATCAAAATGGAAACGTTGTTTGGATGAATCAAATAGGGGATAATGGTTCATTTGGCATTACAGACATTACCTTGTTCACGAATAAAATATATGCAACTGGTTGGAAGTGGGATCCATTGCTAAATGAACATGATAATTATACCGGACGATTTGAGTTAAATGGCGCCCTTTTTAATGAGTATGTTTTTGTGAATCAAGGGGATGTAATTTTGGATGAGCTTACGTTTAACGGTAATTTATCCAAGTTATATATTGGTTATCGAAATGAAAATTTCTCCAGTTCCTTATTTGGTTTAGATGTGACAATAGGAAGATTTAATTCAGCCTTTGATTGGGATAATGGTCCTGTGAATATCAATAATTTGGAGGATGAAAAGGTGGAGCAATTCATGGCGACTTCCGATGGTGGTGTAATTGCAGTGGGTTGGACAAGCGGATTACTTGCAGTGGGTAATTATCCTGTTGGAGGCACAAAGGTTTATGTTATAAAAATTGGTCCGAATGATGAGTTGCCTATAACCACTGGAATCCAAGCTGTTAATACCTTGGTCTCAGTGACAGAAGAATCAACAACAGTAAAGAATATCTATCCAAATCCCACAAAAGATCTTATCACTTTTAACGGAATTTCAAGCCCTTTTGAATATTACATTTTCTCCTCTCTTGGTGATTTGGTTACACAAGGTAAATCCTTTGAAAAATCTCTGTCACTTGAATTTTTGAATGAAGGGATTTATTTTATAAAGATTGAAGGAATCTCAACTCCTTTTAAGGTGATAAAAATTAAATAGGCAGTATGTGTAGAATTTTCTTCGTTATTCTCGCTTTAAATTGCGCTGTATCTTATACCCAAGTACTGCCCCTCAATCGATCTGTTGATTGGACTGTTGCTGGTTTAAATGACACGAGTACTGTTGGTTTCGCATACTATAATGTGATTCAGGAAGGTGTTATTCCTGATGGTATAACGCCCGTGATCTCTATTGTTGACAGTCTCTTACAATTAAATCAAACCGGTGGTATTCACCTTCATTTCCCCGCGGGATCTTATTTCTTTAATGAAACTCTTTCTTTACCAAGCAATTGTTTAATTACAGGAGATGGAGCGACTGAAACCCATTTTATCTTTGATCTAGGCGGAACAAATCATTCCTTACAAAGCACCGGAAATTTGGTCAATTCTGATACTAGTTCATTTACTAATCAGGGTGATAAAGGGAGTCAATTGATTGTGGTGAATAGCGCTTCATCTTTTGAGCCTGGAGATTGGATTCGAATTCGTCAGCAAGATGCCGATTTAGTTTTTTCTAGTTGGGCGCAAGGTAGCGTGGGTCAAATAGCAAAGATTGTTGCAATAGCAGGAGATACCTTGTTTTTAAATTCAGAATTACGAATGGATTATTCATTAAATCGAGCACCTTTGGTAATTAGAGTTTCCATGAAGCGAAATATTGGTATTCAGTGCCTTTCTATAGAACGTATTGATAATACTGCACCAGAACAAGCTAGCGGTATTCATTTTACCTACACTGAAAACTGCTGGATTAATGGCGTTTCTTCAAACAAAACTACTTTCGCTCATATTGAATTTGAAGGTGTTTCTAATTCAAAGGTTGAAAAGAGCTATTTTCAAGATGCTTTTGAATACGGTGGCGGAGGTCGCGCTTATGGGGTGGTATTACACTTTACAACAAATGAATGTTTAATTGAAAACAATATATTTAAACATTTAAGGCACAGCGTTTTACTTCAAGCAGGTGCAAATGGTAATGTAGTCACTTTTAATCATTCGCTCGATCCGTATTGGACGAATTCTAATCCTATTTTGGGAGCTAATTCCGCTGGTGAATTGGTTTTACATGGTAACTTTGTCTTCGCTAATCTCTTTGAGCAAAACGATGTTCAAAACATAGTAATTGATAACTCGCACGGAGCGAATGGTCCTTTTAATACCTTTTTAAGAAATAGAGCTTCTTTATACGGTATTTTCTTTTCGGATGGAACTAGTCCTTCGCAAAATTTTATTGGAAATGAAATTCCAAATACTGGATTTCCATACAGCGCAGTGAATTATAACATTCAAGGGAACGATCAATTTACGTATGGAAACAATAATAAGGGCACTGTTGCACCTGCAGGAACAACTAATTTAGTTGACATAAGTTATTATTATTCGCAAAAACCTGAATTTGTTCAGGATTACCAGTGGGGGGGAATTGGAATTCCAAGCACCATGAATTCAGCAACTGTTCCAGCAAGGGATCGGTATGAATCAAATGTTATTTTTGCCGGAGCATGTGGGAATAATGATTTTTATCTAAGTATCGAAAAGCAAAACAAGCAAGAAATAGTGATTTATCCCAATCCAAGTGTGGGCTTTATTAACATTGAGATCCAGGCAGATTGTTTATATGAAATACTTCGTATTTATAACGTTTATGGACAATTAATTCACGATGAGAGCTTAAATAATTTGAAAACAACTATTGATTTAACTAGCTTAAATTCAGGTGTTTATTTTATTTCAATTAAAAATAAAAGTTATAAATTAATCCTAGACTAGAGACGTCTACGATTTCTTTCTTGTTGAATTAGTTTTAATTCTCTGCTTGTTTGTCCAGCAACCGATGTATTTTCATTTGCACGCCTCAAGAGATAGGGCATAACTTCTTCAATTGGTCCATAAGGAACATATTTCGCCACCTTGTAACCTTCATTTGCTAGATTGTATGAAAGGTGATCTGACATGCCTAGTAATTGAGCGAAATAAATAGAAGGTGTTGATGAATCAATATTAAATTTCGCCATTAATTGCGTAAGTAAAAGCGAACTTTCTTCATTATGTGTTCCAGCGACAAGTGCAAAATCAGCTAGATTAGCTAAAATGAATTCCATGGCTTTATTGAAGTCGGAATCAGTCGCCTCTTTAGTTACCTGGATAGGGTCGAGGTAGTTCATTTTTAAAGCGCGTTCCCTCTCTTTTTCCATGTAAGCACCCCGAACTAATTTGATTCCGTATTTGATGCTATGCGTCTCCGCTAGCACATGGCAATCTTTCAGAAACGCTAAGCGATCATGCCGATACATTTGAAGCGTATTATAGACAATGACTTTTTCTTTATTGTAGCGCAGCATCATTTCTAGACACCAATGGTCTAAACACGCTTGAATCCAACTTTCCTCAGCGTCAATAAATACGGGGACATTTTGCTCAAAAGCAGCCTTGCAAATTCGATCAATCCGACCTAAAATCATCGTTTCAAGATCTTTATCAATAACCTCATTATTTTCGATGGCTTGGGATATCTTTTCTAGATCTCCGAATCTAGCAATGCCTGAAACTTTAAAAACGGCGAATGGAATGTTTGGATCGTTTTTACCTTTATCAATCGTTTTGATAATCTCTAATACAGTTGTTTCGAAGTCTTCATCGGACGTTTTTCCTTCTACAGAATAGTCGAGAATAGTTCCTACACCATATTTACCTAAATGTGCTATTGCACTATCGCATTGAGATACTTTTTCACCACCGCAAAATTGTTTGAAAATAGTCGCGCGAATCATTCCTTTAATGGGTAGCTTTATTTTTAAGGCAAATAAGGTAAATGCTTTTCCTAGCTTAACAAGTGTAGGGGAGCCAATCAGCTTAAAAAGCCAATACGCCTGACGCAGTTCGCGATCAGATTTGCTTTTAAAAGCTATTTCGGTATTATTGAAATTTATCACGACACAAATTTAATTTTTTTCTGCCTTTCCTCAACCAAATATGGTAAGTTTTAGATCAGTTGCCGTTTATTTTACGATCCAATTCCAACATTTCTTATGTAAAAGTGGAATGCAAATACCCATTAAGGGAACTAAGATTATTGTAAAGATCAATGTTTTGATTAATTGCGGAAAATCTTTAATTAAGGGAAAAACTAAGGCGAACATCAAATTGATAACAGGATATACAAATAACCAACTGATCAGCATTAATTTCCATTTTTTAGGCTTGATATTATTCGCTTCCATATCTTTTTTTATTTTAAAACAGTTAAAAAGTAAAAGTGTTTGTTTCTTATAGAAAATTATCGTTGAATTAATCGTTATTCTAAAGCTCACTGCTGTTAATGCTACTTTATTCCTTAATGATACGCTTGAACTCAGTTTTAGACCCGTCATTAATTTCCAATAAATATAATCCTTTAGGATGTGAGGAAAGGTCAACTAAAATAACGTTTTCTTGACTGAACAGCGTGTTTAATTGTTTACCATCTGATGAAATCAAAACTAAAGTCAGTGGCTTTTGAGCGCTGTTAATTATTGAAAAATTCGATTGTGTTGGATTTGGAAAAACTGAAAATTCCTGATTGCTGCTCATTTCATTCGTCCCTAAGATTCCACACCCTGCTGACGTTAATAAACTTGCTCTTGGAGCAATAATGGCTGTAGCCCTCATTCTATCTTTCTGACCTTGTGTAAATCTGTTTACAAGCGGACAATAAGACATATAATTATACCGGCTGTTATCCCACACACCAGCTACTGTGCATGGATTGGTAGCTCCACAATCGCTTTGTTTGTGAGGAGGTGTATCGCAGACACGATCTCCATCAATGGTGCAATCCGCGTCTACTGGACAATTAACGTTGCCACCATCACCATTGAATGTATGATACAGAAAAAATCCATGACCTATTTCATGCGGTAATGTACCACTGTTACTTGTCATTGAGGTGGAAACAATTACTAATCCATCGTAAAGGCCGCCAACAGGATATGATGCAAAGCCAACAAAACTGCCATTACATATTTCACTTACTACCCAAATGTTATAATAATCTGCAACAGGCCATCTGCTTAAGTCCTTTATGGAAGTTTCAATTCCTCCGATACATGGATTTCCAGTTGGGGTTATGCCGTTTGTTTGATAATTTGCTACGCTAGTTCCATTAACTCTGTTAATACCGGAAGTTGAATTGCCGTTAGGGTCTAAACTTGCTAGACAAAACTCCATTTCAACATCAACTCCATTACCGTTTGAATTATTAAATCGGTTATTTAGACCAGTAATAGCTTGTTGAATTTGCAAATCTGAAATATTAGTTCCTGTTCCAATAGCCTCACCCAAATGAAGCACATGAACAACAACGGGAATTTTGTAAATGGTCGATTTTAAATTGTTATGTGCATGGTTTTTTATACTAGCTTCAACTTGCAATTCCAACTCAAGTACTTGCTTTTTATAAACGGCATCTGATTCCATCCGTGTGTTGTGAATGAAGTCAGTCCCACATTCACTATTTTGAGCCACGCCATTCATTTGAAAAAACAGCACGAAAATTATTAATTGAATAAACCTTGAATAGTTGCTCATAGCAGCTCTTGTTATTGTTCTAAATTTTTGATTAACAATGTTACAAATATTTATTGGACTAGCGTTATTGTTTTTTCTAGTTATCGCGCTAATCTAATATTGCTAGCAAAATCGAGGGGGTGGTTTATGAAACGAATGCTGAAAACAAAAAAATATCACTTAATTATGCCGCAAGTATAATTCAAAACCCCATTGGGGTTAAATGTTAATATCGACGATATTAACATAGAATGATACCTTTTTGGCATATATTTTTATTTAAAATCATGACAAAAAGATTTTGCGGAAAGAAAGTCATCGGTCAATTCAATTGATATATTTTGGAATAAAAGATAAATGGAATCGTTTGGCAAAAAAAAAAACAAGTATTTAATCATCTTGTTATTATTGGAGCGAAAAACGAATCGGAATTACCATCTTCACGTTCACTTCTTTACCGTTATTTTTTCCTGGCGACCAATTTGGCATTTGTTTCACCAAACGAATTGCTTCGCGATTTAAACCATCAATTCCCCTTGCAATGGTTACATTCTCAACACTGCCCGTTTTGGTTACGACAAATTGCACAAAAATTCTTCCCTCGATTCCATTTTCTTTCAT
>CANJLG010000027.1 GCA_947475095.1 Flavobacteriales bacterium | reverse complement strand
TATTATTATGAATTAAATTCGGATAATCTACATAATCATAATGCTCCGAGGCCTTCTGCAAGTACTATTAATCCTGTAGAATATGCTTCGGCGGGATATATTGTCTTCATTCCTGATATTCGCTATAAAGTGAGCTTCCCAGCGAAATCTGCTTTTAACTGTATAATGAGTGGCACAGACTATTTACTTAAAATGTATCCTGTGGATTCGCTTCGAATGGGCTTGCAAGGTCAAAGTTGGGGTGGTTATCAAACGGCTCAGTTAATAACGATGACGCCAAGGTATGCTGCAGCGATGGCTGGTGCACCGGTAGCGAATATGGTTTCAGCCTATGGTGGTATCCGATGGGGTTCTGGCCTAAGCCGACAATTTCAATATGAATCGACGCAAAGTCGAATTGGAAAAACAATATGGGAAGCGCAAGAATCCTATATTGAGAATTCTCCAATTTTTCATCTTCCAAATGTTAGTACCCCGCTTTTAATCATGCATAATGATAAGGATGGTGCGGTGCCTTGGTACCAAGGAATTGAGCTTTATAGTGGAATGCGCCGATTAAATAAGCCATGCTGGCTCTTAAATTATAACGATGATGACCACAACTTAACTAAATTACCCAATAAGATCGATTTAAGTATTCGAATGCGTCAGTTTTTTGGGCATTATTTAATGAATGACCCATCTCCAACATGGATGTTAGAGGGGGTAAAGGCAACAGAAAAAGGAAAAATAACGGGCTATTAGTAAATTATATTTAGTATAGCATGAACAAATTCACCTATTATTAGTTTATTAAATTATGACTCGATTCATAGTAAGTTTATTCATAACTTTTTCCTTTTCAGCTTTTTATGCTCAAAAAGAAGCAACAAAAACGGCTTACTTCGCAAGTGGTTGTTTCTGGTGTAGTGAAGCAATTTTTGAATTAATAGTTGGCGTAAAATCTGCTGAGTCTGGTTACACAGGGGGAAAAACAGTAAACCCAACGTATGAGCAGGTCTGTTCAGGAAAGACTGGCCATGCAGAGGCGATTAAAGTTGTTTATTATCCGTCATCTGTTACCTATGAAAAGTTAGTGCGTGCTTTTTTTGAATCGCACGACCCTTCTACTCTAAATCAACAAGGCGCAGATAAAGGAACGCAATATCGTTCTGCTATTTTTTATCAAAATGACGCCGAAAAACAATATGCAAATACCTATTGTAAAGAACTTGTAACTAATGGGACCTTTAAACTGGTGACAACTGAAGTAGTTCCCTTTACCATTTTTTATGCTGCAGAATCTTATCATCAAGATTATGAAAAAAAGAACCCTAATAATGGCTATATTCAAGCAGTTAGCAAGCCGAGAACCTTAGCCTTTAAAAAGAAAACTAAATTATTACTTCATGAATAAATGGCTTATTTCCCTACTGGTTATCGCTGCTGTGTTTTTGGTATTTCAACTAGTTGTTTCTATGACAACCAGTGATATTGAAACGCCGAAATACAAGGTGTTAAAAAAATACCCTCGTTTCGAATTAAGGCAGTATGAGTCAATGATGCTCGCTACTACTAATTTAGGGGTGGCTAGCTTTGATGAAAAATCAAGTGAAGGCTTTAGAACCATCGCATCCTATATTTTTGGTAAAAATAAGTCGAATGAAAAAATTGCGATGACAGCCCCTGTTATTTATCATGCTGATTCTATATCAACTCTTTCTTTTGTTGTGCCTAGAAGTAAAACACAAGAGTCAATGCCTGTTCCTATTGATCAAAATCTAACATTCGTTGTGCAAGCACCAAAACTATTAGCTGTGCTTGATTTTGGCGGATTTATAAATAACGAAAAATTAGCCGCCCGTATGGCTGAACTGAAAAAAGCGGTGTTAAAAGAGGGTTTTCAAATCAAAGGGCAGGGCTATTATTTTGGCTATAATCCTCCTTGGCAATTGATAGGAAGGAAAAATGAAGTTGCTTTCGAACTTGAAAGTGTGAATTAGTAGTTTCTTTTTCTCAAATTTGTAGTTCAATTAACTGCATGGAGAAATTACAGAATTTTATTAATGGTGAATATTGCCCACCTATCAATCAATTATATTTTGACAATATTGATCCTTCAACAGGCTTAGTATATTCTCTTATTCCTGATTCAGACGAAAAAGATTTAGCACTTGCTGTTTTATCAGCAGAAAAAGCTTTTCCTATTTGGTCTTCAATGCCTTCAGAGCAACGTAGCAAGATTTTAGTGAAATTTTCAGAAGGAATTTCGAATAGAATGGAGCAATTTGTTGCCGCGGAATCGAAAGATAACGGAAAGCCAATTGCACTTGCTAGACAGGTAGATATTCCAAGAGCGGTTTCTAACTTCCATTTTTTTGCCACTGCCATTTTACATTTTTCTTCCGAATCGCACTATATGGAGGGCGTTGGGATTAATTATACAACAAGAAAACCAATTGGCATTGTTGGCTGTATCTCACCATGGAACTTGCCTTTATATTTGTTTTCATGGAAAATTGCACCTGCGCTTGCGGCAGGAAATTGTGTCATTGCTAAACCAAGTGAGGTAACTCCATACACGGCGACGATGCTAGGCGAAATTGCCATTGAAGCTGGATTGCCCCCGGGTGTATTAACTATACTGAATGGTACCGGAGCTAAAATTGGTGATGCTATTGTTAAGCATCCTAAAATTAAAGCGATTTCTTTTACAGGTGGAACAGCAACGGGAGAACACATTGCCCGAACGGCCGCACCAATGTTTAAAAAATTATCATTGGAATTAGGAGGTAAAAACCCAACAATTATCTTTGATGATTGCGATTTTGATACCGCATTAAAAACAACCATTATGTCCTCTTTTTCGAATCAAGGGCAAATTTGTTTGTGTGGATCTAGAATTTTTGTGCAACGTGGAATCTATTCTAAATTTAGGGATGCATTTGTCGCTAAAGTATCCACTTCAGTTGTTTCTTTTCCTGAGAACCCTCGGGCTAATCTTGGCGCAATTGTTTCTGAAAGTCATTTGAACAAGGTGCTCGGGTATATTGCTTTAGCTAAATCAGAAGGGGGGAAATTATTAACAGGCGGTAATAGGGTATATTTACCTGCTCCTCATGATAAAGGATTTTATTTGGAGCCAACCATTTTTGAATCCTTGCCCTATGATTGTAAAACAAATCAGGAAGAGATTTTTGGACCTGTGGTTACCATTATGCCCTTTGATACAGAAGAGGAAGTATTGATGATGGCGAATGATACAAAATATGGCTTGGCGAGTTCAGTATGGACAATGGATGTTAAAAAAGCACATCGTATCGCAGATCAATTAACCATGGGTATCGTATGGGTAAATGCTTGGTTAGTAAGAGATTTAAGAACACCTTTTGGCGGAATGAAAGCTTCTGGAGTAGGTCGTGAGGGTGGTTTAGAGGCCTTACGCTTTTTTACAGAGCCCAAAAATATTTTTATAAAATATGAATAAATTACAAGTGATTTAGTCTTCAACGGCTATAACAGCGCTGATTTCTGGAACGGCTTTTTTAATACTTTCTTCTATCCCGCCTTTCATGGTAGACTCTTTCATGGAGCAATCCTTGCAGGAGCCAGTTAATCGAACTTTTACGGTGTTGTTTTCACTCACCTCAACTAATTCAACGTCCCCTCCATCAGCATGTAAAAACGGCCTTATCTGCTCGATGGCAAGTAATACTTTCTCTTCTATTGTTGCTCTATCAATTGACACCTTGTTGCGCTTTTTCTTTGTTTATTACTTCTAATTGCGATATAAAGGTATCAACTAATTCGTCAAATGCAATAGACATAAGGGTATCACTTTGAAAAACAGCAGGTCGCCCAGCGTCTCCAGCCTCCCTGACACTTTGTACTAAGGGAATTGCACCTAAAAATGGAACTTGCATTCCTTGTGCTAAATTCTTAGCCCCATCACGCCCAAAAATATAATATTTGTTGTTCGGGAGCTCTTCCGGGGTAAACCAAGCCATGTTTTCTACAATTCCAATGATTGGCACCTTGATTCCATCCATTTTAAACATATTTATTCCGCGTCTTGCATCAGCTAAGGCAACTTCTTGTGGCGTGCTCACGATAACAACACCATCTAATGGTGCGGTTTGAATTAATGATAAATGAATGTCTCCGGTACCTGGCGGCAAATCAATTAGGAGGTAATCTAATTCTCCCCAGTGTGCATCGCTTATCATTTGTGTTAATGCTTTTGACGCCATGGGGCCGCGCCAAACTACCGCATTGTCTTGGTCGGTAAAAAAGCCTATGGATAGTATTTTGATGTCCAAACTCTTAATTGGTTCTATCAATTGCTTTCCGTCAACATCGATCATCTTAGGCCGTTCACCTACTAAATCAAACATAGTCGGAATTGATGGACCGTAAATATCAGCATCAATAATTCCTACACGAAACCCTTTTTTAGCTAATCCACCAGCTATATTAGACGTAATAGTAGATTTGCCTACGCCCCCTTTTCCAGATGCAATAGCAATTATTTTTTTAACGTCGGGTAAAACTGTTCTAGTTGACTTTCGTTCATCTACGGCACCACTGTTTACTTCACATTGGATACTTATTTCTTTACCAAGTTCTCTTTCCAAATTGAAAATAACAGCATCGTGCATTCTTTTTCGTGCATGTAACGCCGGATTCGAAATGGAAACAGTTACCTTAATTTGATCTTCATTGATTATTATTTCCTGCACCAACTTTGCGCTTACTAATCCTTTCTTGAGATCAGGATCTTGAATTTTTTCTAAAAGTGCTTCTATGCGTTCTCGCGAAATGCTCATTTAATTAGTTTTAATGATTCTACAGATTTCTCCATAAGTTCTATTACCTTTCTGGTATCACCCTCCTCTTTGTTTTTTAGCTCATAATAGATTCCATTAATATTTTTTATGGCATAAAGATGGAAACTTATATGATTTTCTTTGCTTGAAGCTTCGCTTAATGTATTTTTTTTAATGCTCCGTTGATATAAAATAATTCCGTTTTTCTTGCTTATTATTGAGATGTCGAAAAAATCATTTTTGGAAATTTTTGCTTCAAATTCATTCATTAATGAAGAGTAATCGCCATAATCCTCTATAAACAATGTGAAGTTTGGGCCCGCTGATATCGTCCACTTAAAATCTTCCTCATGGGAGATTTTCGGTTTGAATGAAGCACCAATACCCGCTGTTTCATCCGGAATAAAAATCGATGCGTTGAAATCAAAATCGCTTAATGTTAATTTGGAAAATTGGTAATATTTGTCTGATTCTTGGTTGATTTTTCGTTCTTTTATTGTGGTAGTGTTTTCACTTGAACAAGCGTTAATAATAAGATAAAGAACTAACAATCGGATATAGATAAGTGCCTTAACTTTTTTCATAGTCAAAGATAATACATTTAGATTGTTAGTTTTGTGTATTAATTGTCAATAATGAATAATTTCTTACTAAAGTCCGGTGCAATTCTCTTTGTTCTTGCTATAATATTTGGCGCATTTGGTGCACATGCCCTAAAAGATGTCGTGAGTGAAAAAGCCATTAGTTCATTTGAAGTAGGTGTTCGATACCAGTTTTATCAGGCATTAGCATTTTTAATTATTGGCTTTTCAAAGGATAAATTATCCTTTAATTTACGACCGATTTCTATCGGAATGCTTCTTGGCATTTCTTTTTTTTCTACTTCAATTTATTTGCTCGCCTTAAAGGAAATCCTTCCTTTTTCTGTATCTTTTTGTGGCCCCATTACGCCAATTGGGGGGTTAATTTTAATTATTTCATGGGGATTTTTTATTCTTAAGCTATATAAAAAAACGATTTAGCCTTAACAATTCATAGGCTCAAGGCAAACCACAAAATCTTATCCTTGTGGCTTATTCAAAGACCGATTTCTTTATTCGGCTAGCAAACAAACACGAACAAGGTTAATTTCAGTAATTTTTAGTGCATTTTTCTACTGAAATTCTTAACTTTGTTGTTATAATTAGTCATAAAATAGGATGGATAAGGTTTCATATTTGGGTAATGCTGATGTTAATGCAATAGAATTTCTTTATAATCAATATTGTTTAGATCCAGAAAGTGTCGATGAAGGATGGAAAAAGTTTTTTGAGGGCTTCGAATTTGCTAAAACAGTTTTCGATAGTGAAGGATCTATTCCCGAAAACTTTCAAAAAGAATTCAGGGTACTTAATCTCATTAATGGATATAGAACGCGTGGGCATCTTTTTACGAAAACGAATCCAGTTAGGGAAAGAAGGCAATATTTACCTACATTGGCTATTGAAAATTTCGGATTAAAAGAATCTGATTTAGTAGAAAAGTTTCAAGCGGGGAATGAACTCGGTTTGGGAATAGCCACCCTTCAAAACATTATTAAGCATTTAGAATTATCTTATTGCCTATCAATTGGTGTAGAATATATGTACATCAGAACACCAAAAAGATTGGAGTGGCTCAAGGCTAAAATGGAAGTGGTAAACAAACCGATTTTTTCAAAAGAAAAGAAATTGGGGATTTTTAGTAACCTAAACCAGGCAACAAGTTTTGAGCGTTTTCTAGGCAAGAAATTTGTCGGCCAAAAACGCTTTTCTATTGAAGGGGGTGAGGCATTAATCCCAGCTTTAAATACCTTGATTAATAAAGGGTCAGAACTAGGATTGAGTTATTTCGTCATGGGAATGGCGCACCGTGGAAGGTTAAATACTTTAGTAAATATTTTTCAAAAACGACCAAGGGACATATTTTCAGAGTTTGAAGGTAAAGAGTTTGATTTTGATTCAACATTTGATGGAGATGTAAAATATCACCAAGGCTTTTCAACAAAAATTGTGTTGTCCAATGGAAACGAAATTGGCGTTACGCTTTCCCCTAATCCGTCGCATCTTGAAGCTGTGAATACAGTAGTCGAAGGTATTGCAAGAGCTAAAATTGATTTCCTTTTTGAAGATGAATCTAAGGTTTGTCCGGTTCTTATTCATGGTGATGCAGCTATTGCAGGACAAGGGATTGTTTATGAAACAATTCAAATGGCGCACTTAGATGGTTATAAAGTCGGCGGCACGATTCACATAGTTGTCAATAATCAAGTCGGTTTTACGACGAATTACCTTGATGGTCGATCGTCAACTTATTGTACGGATGTCGCAAAAACAACCCGCTGTCCAGTATTTCACGTTAATGGTGATGATGTTGAAGCGGTCGTAAAGGCTATGGAAATCGCTGTAGAATACCGCCAAGAGTTTAAAAGAGACATTTTTATCGATTTGTTGTGTTATAGAAAATATGGGCATAATGAAGGTGATGAACCTAAATTTACGCAACCTTCGCTTTATAATATAATAGCAAAACACCCGAATCCAAAAGATATTTATTTTGAGCAACTCCATAGTGAAGGGATAATAAATGAAGCGGAAGCAAATGCGATGGAAGAAAATTTTGCTGAATTTTTAGAGACTGAATTTACTGAGTCTAGAAAAAATGAAAAGGCTTTAGTATATGATTTCTTAAGCGAAACATGGGCAGGATTTAGACATGGTTTAGCCACAGACTTTGAAAAATCACCTGCTACGGCGGTGCCTATCGCAAAATTAATGGAACTTGGAAAAAAACTTTCTGCGCTTCCAGAAGGCAGAAAATATTTTAAGAAAATCGCAAAGATATTTGATGATAGAGCGAATGCTTATTTAAATGATAAAGTAGATTGGGGCTCGGCGGAAATGTTAGCATACGCTTCTTTGCTCGCTGAAGGTCACCCTGTTCGGATTTCTGGTCAGGACGTGGAAAGGGGAACGTTTTCACATCGTCATGCTGTTGTCATTACCGAAGATACAGAAGAGGAAATCGTAACGCTCAACTTATTAGAAGAAAATCAAGCAACTTTCACCATCTATAATTCACTATTGTCCGAATACGGTGTACTCGGTTTTGAATATGGGTATTCTCTAGCAACACCTAATTGCCTCACCATTTGGGAGGCACAATTTGGCGATTTTTTCAATGGCGCTCAAATAATGATCGATCAATTTATTACTGCAGGTGAAGACAAATGGGCCACTCAAAGTGGTTTAGTGTTGCTTTTGCCACACGGCTATGAAGGCCAAGGAGCGGAACATTCAAGCGGAAGAATGGAGCGATTTTTACAACAGGCAGCAGATTTGAATATACAGGTGGTCAACACGTCTACGCCAGCAAATCATTTTCATGTCTTGAGAAGACAATTGAAAAGAGATTTTAGAAAGCCTCTCATTGTTTTTTCTCCAAAAGCATTATTGCGCCATCCTGATGCCACGTCAACTATGGATCAGATGGCTAATGGTAGTTTTCAAGAAGTTATCGATGATGTAGATGCCACAACAAAATCAGTAGATACTCTTGTTCTTTGCTCGGGAAAATTTTATTATGAGGCGAAAGCTAAAGCACGCGAATTAAATTCTACAAATATGGCATTTGTTCGCGTTGAACAATTATATCCTTTACCAAAAAAGCAATTAAACGAGATCGTAAAAAAATACAAGGCTAAAAATGTCCTTTGGGCGCAAGAAGAGCCAGAAAATATGGGCGCTTGGTCGTATATAGCCATGAATTTTAACGAAATAAAGTTAATTGGGATATGTAGACCCGCATCTGCTGCATCAGCCGAGGGATCAAAAAAATTACATGAAAAAAGATTAGATCATTTATATGAACGTTTGTTTTCCTATTCAAAAGGCAAATAAAATAAATTGAAAAGCATGGCAAAATTAGAAATGAAAGTCCCTTCTCCTGGAGAGTCAATATCCGAAGTTGAAATTGCAACTTGGTTAGTAGCAGATGGCGATTACGTAACGAAAGATCAAGCAATTGCGGAAGTAGACTCAGATAAAGCTACATTGGAATTGCCTGCAGAGGAATCAGGGACAATTACCATCATGGCAGCTGAAGGAGATGTTGTGAAGGTAGGCCAGGTCGTTTGTATCATTGATACCTCGGCCACTAAACCAAAGGGAGTTGATTCTGTGAACAAAGAGGAAAGTAAACCAAGTCCGATAGTTGTGAATGAACCGGTAGCGCCAAATCCGGATCCTATTGCACCAAATAATTCGTACGCCGCGGGAAGCGCTTCACCTGCCGCTTCAAAATTAATGGCTGAAAATAAGCTAACAGCTTCTCAAATTATGCCATCAGGTAAGGATGGGAGAATTACAAAGCAGGATGTCAATAATGCTCTTTCAAATGGATTCAATGCTGCGGAACTTTCCGGTTGGGGAGGAACAAGGGAAAAGTCTAGCGTGAAAATGTCGATGCTTCGAAGAAAAATTTCGGAGAGATTGGTGGCTGTGAAAAATGAAACCGCTATGTTGACTACTTTTAACGAGATCGACATGAAGCCTATCATGGATTTAAGGGCTAAATATAAAGATGCCTTTGCCAAGAAATACGATGTTAACCTTGGTTTTATGTCATTTTTTACTAAAGCGGTTACTGAAGCGCTTAATATCTTTCCCTCTGTTAATGGCCAAATTGATAATACAGATATGATTTTTCATCAGTATGCTGATATTGGTATTGCCGTATCTTCACCTAAAGGGTTGATGGTCCCAATTATTCGGAATGCAGAACAAATGTCGCTTGCGGAAATTGAACGAGAAATTAAACGATTAGCGATTAAAGCAAGAGATGGAAAAATAACACCCGACGAAATGACGGGAGGAACTTTTACCATAACAAATGGTGGTGTTTTTGGATCAATGTTGTCAACCCCAATTATAAATCCTCCTCAAGCGGCGATTCTTGGAATGCATAATATTGTTGATCGCCCTGTAGCAATTAATGGAAAGGTCGAGATTAGACCGATAATGTATGTAGCATTGTCTTATGATCACCGAATTATAGATGGGAAAGAATCAGTTGGCTTTCTTGTGAAGGTGAAGGAAATGTTGGAAAATCCTGAAAGAATGCTTTTTGGAGCTAAAGATATTAATCAAGTTCTTTTGGGTTTGTAAAACCAACTTTAATCAATTTAACTAAGACACAATTTAATGTCAAAAATTAGAAAACAAGACGCACTTGATTATCATTCTTCAGGGCGCCCAGGTAAAATAGAAGTCGTTCCTACTAAGCCCTATGCTTCGCAGCGTGACCTCGCCTTGGCCTATTCACCTGGTGTTGCTGAGCCTTGTTTAAAGATTGCCGAAAATCCGGATGATGTCTATAAATACACCTCTAAATCTAATTTGGTGGCGGTCATTTCTAATGGAACTGCAGTACTCGGATTGGGAAACATTGGTCCTTTAGCTTCGAAACCTGTTATGGAAGGGAAGGGCTTGCTATTTAAAATATTCGCTGATATTGATGTCTTTGATATTGAAGTTGATGCCACTGACCCTGAATTATTTATTCAAACAGTTAAAGCCATTGCACCAACGTTTGGAGGAATAAATCTTGAAGATATAAAAGCTCCTGAAGCCTTTGAAATTGAACGCAGACTTAAAGAAGAATTGGATATTCCGATAATGCACGATGACCAGCATGGTACAGCTATTATTTCATCTGCCGCGCTTCTCAATGCCTTGGAATTAGCTGGTAAAAAAATTAATAAAGTAAAAATTCTTATTTCAGGCGCTGGTGCTGCTGCGATTTCATGTGCGCGCTTATACATCTCCCTTGGGGTGCAATTGGAAAATATTTTTATGTTCGATTCTAAAGGTCTACTCTCTCGACAACGAAAGGACTTAGATGTTATGAAAACCTTTTTTGCCGGTCATAAAGTCGATATACCTTTCGAACAAGCGTTTAAAAATATGGACGTATTTTTGGGATTATCAGTAGCAGGTTTAGTAACGAAGTCAATGATAAAAATGATGGCCAAAGATCCCATTGTCTTTGCGCTGGCAAATCCTGAGCCTGAAATTTCTTACAAGGAAGCAACATCGGTTAGAAAAGATATAATAATGGCTACGGGTAGATCCGATCACCCTAATCAAGTGAACAATGTACTAGGATTCCCTTTTATTTTTAGAGGTGCATTGGATGTAAGGGCAACAACAATTAACGAAGAAATGAAACTGGCTGCAGTAAAAGCTATTGCTGCTTTAGCGAAAGAAACGATTCCCGAAGAGGTAATTGAGGCTTATGGTGCTAAAAATATTTCGTTCGGTAGAAATCAATTTATTCCTAAACCACTTGACCCAAGGTTAATTTATTATGTAGCGCCCGCAGTAGCAAAAGCAGCAATGGATTCTGGTGTGGCAAAAAATCCGATATTAGATTGGGAAGCATATGAAAATCAACTTAAGAGCAGACTGGGTTTAGATAATAAATTGGTAAGAGACATTACTTCTAAAGCACAAAGCAATCCCAAAACAGTAGTATTTGCAGAGGCAGATAATGTAAAAATTCTCAAAGCGGCGCAAATTGCTTACGAGGAAGGTGTTGCTCTTCCAATTCTTTTGGGGAAGAAAGAAAAAATTAAGGCCTTGATTCTTGAATATGCTATTGAATTACCTGAAATGACCATAATTGATCCAAAGGACGAAAGCCAAGAAGAGCGACGTAAAAAATTTGGTCTTGATTTCTTTGAAAAAAGAAAACGAAGAGGGATCATGGAATTTGAGGCAATTCAATTGATGCGAGAGCGAAATCACTTCGGCGCAATGATGGTTGAAAGTGGTTTGGCAGATGCCATGATTACTGGTTTAACGAGAAGTTATCGATCTTCTTTGAAGCCCTTACTTCAGATTATTGGACTAGAGAAAGATGTTAATCGAATTTCAGGTATGTATATCTTGAATTCTAAACGTGGACCTTTATTTTTAGCAGATACTACGGTAAATCTAAATCCAAATGCAGAACAAATTGCCGAAATCACACTGAATGTTGCTAAAACAATCCGGAAACTTAAGGTTATTCCTAAAATTGCGCTATTAAGTTATTCCAATTTTGGCTCTTCTCCAGGAGATGATGCTGAAAAAATGGGAAAAGCAGTCAAAATATTACATGAAAACCACCCAACATTAATCGTTGATGGAGAAATGCAGGCTAATTTCGCTCTAAATTCTGAATTAATGAATGAGAAATTTTCGTTTTCAGCCTTAGCAAATAAGGAGGTGAACACCTTGATTTTTCCGAATTTATCTGCTGGTAATATTGCCTATAAATTACTGCAACAAATGACAGATGGTGACGCTATTGGGCCCATATTAATTGGATTAAAAAAGTCAATTCACGTGGTCCAATTGGGTTCTACAGTGAGAGAAATTGTGAATATGGTCAAAATTGCGGTTATAGACGCTCAAAATAAATAAGATGATTGCACAATTAAATGGTAAGTTAGTCGAAAAAAATCCAACAGAGCTAATCATCGAATGCGGTGGTGTTGGTTATGAAGTCAAAATATCACTCAATACATACACGGCAATTGGTGCAGCTGAGGCAATCCGAATTTATACTAAACTTATTGTCCGTGAGGACGCCCATCTTTTATATGGTTTTGCTAGCAAAGAGGAAAGGGAAATGTTTAGTTATTTAATTAGCGTTTCTGGAATCGGACCTAATATCGCTATGATTATGTTATCCTCCTTAGTTCCTGAAGAAATTGCCCACGCAATTCAAACGGAGGATGTAGCAACGATTCAACGTATAAAAGGGATTGGAGCAAAAACAGCTCAGCGTGTTATTATTGATCTGAAAGGAAAAGTGATGAAAATTGCTGAAGGAGCAGAAAATACATCAGGTTTGGGCAATACAAAACGATTTGATGCGTTAAATGCCCTCGTTTCTTTGGGCTTCGATAAAAAAGCGGCTGAAAAGGCAATCGAAAGAGTTGATTCTGGAGATTTACCTGTTGAAAATTTAATCAAAGAGGCATTAAAAGTATTGTGATTTGAATAGAACGTTTACATTAATGAGTTTATGTATGCGAAGCTTTGCTTGTGTAAGGCTTCTATTGGTGCTGTCTGCTATTATTATTGCTAGCGCTGCTTTTTCTCAAAATGGACCAACACTTCCTTTCCCTATTTTTAATCCTTTAAATCCAGGCCAAAATGGTACGCAAAGTTTCGACCTAGGAAGTCCTAGTTCACTTAATCAAACAATTGTCTATGATCCAACCACAGGGACATACATTTTTTCAGAAACATTAGGAAACGGCCTCAATTTTAAGAATCCTTCCATGATGACCTTGGAAGAATACTTAGCTTATCAAAATAAAAAGGCAATTGATCAAAATTGGCAGGAAATAATTGACGAGGAATCAGTTGAGGGAAGATCCTTCGAATTACCCATAAAAATAGGAAGTAAAGCATTTAAGAATTTTTTCGGCTCTGATGAAATAGTAATCCGTCCACAAGGTAATGTGGAAGTGCAATTTGGGGTAAATTCCTCGCGGTATGATAATCCAATTTTACCGATGAGACAAAGGCGGGTTACGCGTTTTGATTTTCAACAAAATATCAACATGGATATTGTTGGGCAAATCGGTACTAAATTAAAAATAGGCGCAAAGTATAGTACCCAAGCTTCTTTTGACTTTGAAAATATTTCCAAATTAGAACACACCGGAGATGAAGATCAAATTCTGCAGAAAATTGCATTAGGTATGGTTTCTCTGGATTTGCCTACATCTTTAATTCAAGGTTCACAAACACTTTTTGGTGCAAAAACACAATTGAAATTCGGTAGAGCTACAGTTGATTTAATTGCGGCTTCCTCGAAAGGAAAACGCCAAGAAATTAATATTACAGGAAAATCCCAAGTCCAAAAATTTGAGTTGAGCGCGGATAATTATGAAGCAAATCGACATTATTTCCTAAACTTATTTCATCAACAAAATTACGATAATGCGATGTCTACCCTTCCATTTGTTAACGCTACTAGATACATTACACGTATTGAGGTTTGGATTACAAATCGAACAAATAATACCGAAAATACCCGAAATATTATTGCCTTCGCTGATTTAGGAGAAGGGCTTGCTAGCAATTGTCAAGGAGCGCCAGGTGGGAATCAACCAAATTATGATCCGGACAATCGAGCCAATATATTATACGATTGGGCATCCAACCAACCTTTGGTTCGAGGTTTTTCAAATGCTGTGAGTGCCTTAAGTTCGCAAGTTACCGCTCCGGGGCCTTTTCAACAAGCGATCGATTATGAAAAAGTTGAAAATGCTAGGAAGCTGACGGAGCAGGAATATACTTATAATGCACTATTGGGTTATATTTCATTAAATAATGCGCTTAATAATGATGAGGTATTGGGTGTCGCTTATGAATATACGTACCGAGGTGAAACCTATCATGTAGGTGAATTTTCTAC
The DNA here is from genome assembly GCA_947475095.1 of Flavobacteriales bacterium. Classification (GTDB taxonomy): domain Bacteria; phylum Bacteroidota; class Bacteroidia; order Flavobacteriales_D; family Crocinitomicaceae; genus UBA952. Next base: position 18,891 of record CANJLG010000027.1, on the reverse strand, counting down.
AGATGGAGCTAGCGGACAACAAGCGCTAATTTTGAAATTAATAAAGCCGACCATTACCAACCCAAGAAATAAAATTTGGGACTTAATGATGAAAAACGTTTATTCTGTTGGCGCGTTCCAAGTAGATCAGTTAGGTTTTAGAGTAGATATACTCTACAACAATCCAGAAACATCGGTTCTTTTGCCAATTTTTCCAATGAATGGGGTAGATGATAAGCAATTAGTCACCTTGTTGGATATGGATAAAATCAATCAAAACAATCAGCCTTTTTCGGATGGTGTCTTTGACTTTGTGCCTTTTAATATCGTAAACAATAAAGCCGATAATGGTGGAACAATTAACCGTAAAAATGGACGGATTTTCTTTTCTACTATTGAACCTTTTGGTAAAACATTGGCGAAAAAATTATCGGATGCAGGGGTTCCTCAACTTACGGTAGATAAGGTTTCTTTTTATGAACTATATGATTCAACTAAAACAGCAGCTCAACAAATTCCGAGTAAAAATCGCTTCCTATTTAAAGGTGAATACCAATCATCGGTAAGCTCAGATATTCCACTTAATGCCTTAAATGTACCACAAGGAGCAGTATCAGTTACTGCTGGAGGAATACTCTTGACTGAAGGAACAGATTATACGGTAGATTATAATTTAGGGCGAGTGAAGATCTTAAATACAGGTATCCTTGAATCTAATACACCAATTAAAATTTCGATTGAAAGCAATTCTGTTTTTGGATTCCAAGCCCGATCGCTTATTGGGGGACATTACCAATATCGCTTTAGTGATAAACTTAAGGTAGGTGCTACTTGGGTTAGAATGACGGAAAGACCCGTTACACAAAAGGTTGATTTTGGTTCTGAACCATTTAAAAATAATGTCATAGGGGCAGATTTTGCTATTCGAACGAATGTGCCATTATTAACCAAATTGGTTGATTTATTACCCGTAATATCTACCACACAAATGTCTACGTTTTCTTTTACCGGTGAGGTCGCCCACTTAATTCCCGGCCAACCTAGAGCTATAAGCAAAGAAGGGACTTCCTATATTGATGATTTTGAAGCTAGTCAAAGTGCAATAGATTTAAAATCAATAACGGCTTGGCGACTTGCTTCTATTCCTCAAGGTCAGCCTGATCTCTTTCCTGAAGCGTATGTAAAAGATCTTTCAGCTGGATTTAAGCGTTCAAAAGTTTCATGGTATATGATCGACCCACTTTTTTATCAAAGTAATGCTTTAACACCTGATCATATCAAGCAAGATGCCTCCATGCTAGCAGATAGCCGCATGCGATTGGTTAATCAAAAAGATATTTTTCCAAACCTTCAGCAGCAATATGGATCAATTCCGAATATTTCTGTCATGGAATTGGCTTATTACCCTACGGAAAGAGGAATGCACAATTATGACACCACTAATACCGTAAATGTGGATGGATCATTTACTAATCCTGAGAATCGTTGGGGGGGAATTATGAGGGCTCTTACTACCAATGATTTTGAACAAACAAATATTGAGTTTATTCAGTTTTGGGTGCTAGACCCTTTTAATGAAGATGCTGAAAATGTTAATCCGAATGCTATACATACTGGTGGAGATTTATATTTTAACCTTGGAAATATATCGGAGGACATCTTACCTGATTCAAGAAAAAGTTTCGAAAATGGCCTTCCCCCAATAGCAACATCAATTGTCGATAATATTGATACCACTGTTTGGTCTAGAATTTCAACCCAACAGGTTGTTGTAAACGCTTTTGATACAGATCCTGAAGCACGTAAAAATCAAGATGTGGGCATCGATGGTTGGAATAATCAAAAGGAACAACTTGCTTTTACAAATTATGTTCAATGGGTTCAAAACAATACGGTTCTAGATCCACTAGTCAAAGCTAGAATGATAGCAGATCCATCTAATGATGATTATAATTATTACTTAGATGATAATTTCGACAATCAAAGTGCAAACATATTAAATAGATATAAAAAATATAATGGCATGGAGGGAAATTCTCCAACTACTGAAATGTCGGATACCGCCAACGCTGATGGATACCCCACGCAAGGTAGCAACATGCCCGATCTCGAAGATATTAATCAGGATAATAATTTGTCCGAATCGGAAAGCTACTTTCAGTATAAAATGAGCTTACGACCAAATGATTTAGCAGTTGGAAAAAACTATATCACCAATGTTCAAACGTATCAAAATGGCAACAAAACGGAATATTGGTATCAAGTAAAAATACCATTGAGAGATTTCGAGAAAAAGGTTAATGGAATTCAAGATTTTAGGTCAATCCGCTTCATGAGAATGTATTTGAAGGGATTTGATGAAGAAGTATTGCTCCGTTTTGCTAAATTAGAATTGATTCGAGGAGAATGGAGAAGGTATTATAATGACCTTACCCAACCTGGAATTAGCATTCAACAAGATCCAAACCTTACATCTTTCAATATCGCTGCAGTAAACGTGGAAGAAAATGATCAGCGAACGCCTATTAAATATGAAGTTCCGCCCGGTATTACCAGAGAAATCGATCCATCTCAGACCTATCAACGCCAATTAAACGAGCAATCATTAGTGCTTGAAGTTTGTAATCTCCAAGATGGAGATGCACGTGCAGCGTACAAAAATGTTCAGTTTGATGTTAGGACCTACAAAAAATTAAAAATGTTTGTGCATGCTGAAGAAGTTAACCCTCTCTTGCCACTTAATAATTCAGATTTAACCTTGTTTATTCGTTTAGGAACCGATTACATAGAAAATTATTACGAATATGAACTCCCTATGGATGTTACTCAATGGGGATCAACTTCGCCAGATGCCATCTGGCCTGAGGGGAATAATGTAGAAATTGTTTTTGATGATTTACTAGATCTGAAAAAAGATAGGAATGCTAAAATTGAGCAAGGCGCGCCAGGAATTTCATACTTATTAGAATATTCTATTCAAGACCCTGCTAACTCTGAAAGAAGAATTAAAATCAAAGGAAGTCCAAATCTTCAAGGTATCCGCACAATTATGGTTGGGGTTCGTAATCCTTTACAAAGCGATCCTAAAAATAATTGGCCAGATGATGGTCAAGCAGATTGTGCTATTGTTTGGATTAACGAGTTGCGATTAACAGATTTTGTAAGCGAAGGAGGATCTGCAGCTGTTGGGCAAATGCAAGTGCAATTAGCTGATTTTGCTACTGTTTCTGCCTCTGGAAATTATTCTGGAATTAATTGGGGAAGTGTCGAAAGTAGAGTACAAGAACGACAACGAAATGAGAGAATTGGTGTTGATATGAATGCGAATGTTCAATTAGGTCAGTTTTTCGGAAAACAAACACGCTTATCATTACCTTTCTTTTATGGTTATTCTTTGGGTATTATTAATCCTGAATACGATCCATTTAATCCAGATATTAAACTCGCTGATTACGATCCGGCCACACGAAAAGAACGTGCAAAAATGGGACAAGATTTTACGGAACGAAAATCATATAATTTCACTAATGTTCGCAAGGAAGCGAAAGCGGGAGCAAAGCCATACTTTTATAGAATTTCTAATTGGTCGGCAAGCTATGCCTTCTCTGAAAATCTTAAACGAGATTTTAATATTAATTACGATAAAACCAAAACATGGACCGGTGCCCTAAACTATAATTACACCTTTGCAGGTAAAGCCATTGAGCCGTTCAAGAAATGGAAGCCCGTTCAAAAATCAAAATGGTTCCAATTAATTAAGGATGTCAATGTATTCCTAATGCCCAAAAACATTTCCTTTACCAATGATTTTTCGCGGATATACAATGAAAGGCAGGTTAGAAATAATTTAGTGCCGAACTATGAATTTGATCCTATTTTCTTGAAACGTTTCGATTGGACTAGGAACTATAATATCGGGTATGATATTACTAAGAATTTGAAGGCAAGTTTTACCGCTACCAATAAATCAATCTTTGAAGAAGGAAATAGTAGGGTTGATAGAAAACTTGATCAAGCTGGCTTTCAAGAGTTTAAAGACACCATTCGTTCACAAATGTCAACCTTTGGGAAAACAATGGATTATGGGCATACGTATAGCCTCAGTTATACCATTCCTTTAGATAAACTTCCTCTAACAGATTGGCTTACCGCAAATGTTAAATATTCTGGAACTTACAATTGGCAGCGAGCACCTTTAGGTCAAAGCGAATTTGGGAATACCATTCAAAATAATCGGTCTATCAACATGACATCGCAAGCCAATTTCGTAACGATGTATAATAAAATTCCTTATTTTAAACGTGTACTTGCTGATGGTCGAAATTCCCGTGGGGCGCTCAATCCTAAAGAGCTTAATGGTACAGAAAAGACGAAGCCCGGTGATCCGAAGGCAAATGAAGAAGAATTAAAACCGCCAAAGCCTTTAGAAGAAATGACCAAAAAGGAACGTCGAAAATTCGAACGCAAAAAACGTCAATTCGAACGCAAAAAACGTCGAAAAGAACGTGAAAAAGAAAAAGTAAATCCGGTGGGTGGATTTTTCGCCCGAATTGCTATGACGATTAGAAATGTATCCGGAACATACACCATCAATGATGGGACCTTACTCCCTGGCTATAATCAGGAATCAAGTATATTAGGAATGAATGGCTCAAGCACACAGTTAGCTGGATTTGCATTCGGAAGGCAAGGATATGATGTTTGGGGAAATTCAAATGGATTTAATGTCGCTAATCTTTCAACCACTAATAATTGGTTGGTGCAAAACGAAAACTTAAATAAGCAATTTACTACTACCCATGCTACAACATTAAACATGAGGGCAAGTTTAGAACCTTTCAAAGATTTTAATGTTGAACTTAAAATGAATCGGAATTACAGTAGAAATTCTGGTGAATTTTATCGCTGGAATACACAAACTGCTGATTTTGAAGGACAAAGTCAATTTGAAACATCAACGCTTACTTATTCTACCCTCAATATTGGAACTGCTTTTGCGAGTTTAAACAGCGATGGATCGTCTCAGGTATTTCAAAATTTATTAGCGAATAGGCTTAACGTTTCTCAAATAATTGGCGCGCAAAATCCAAATGCCAATCTTTTGCCTTCAGGTTATTATAGTGGGTATTCTGGTAGTCAACAAGAAGTTGTGCTAGGTGCTTTTTTAACAGCTTATAGTAACAGTAGCGTAAGCAGCAGGTCAATCAATCCAGTTAAAAACACACCGCTTCCTAATTGGAGCGTTACGTATAATGGTCTATCTAAATTTCCTTTTGCTAAGAATATTATTAAATCATTCGTTGTCAGACATGCCTATAATTCAACGGTTAGCGTGAGTGGTATTCAATCGAATTTAGCGGCTACTTTTGATAATAGTGGCAATGCAAATGCCTTGGATTTAAATAATAATATCATTTCAGGATTGCAAGTGCAAAATGTAACGATAAGCGAGCAATTTTCTCCATTGATTGGTCTTGATGCTACTTGGATGGTATTTGGACAATCACTCACCACTAAATTTGAATACAAGAAGGATCGGCAAGCAACTCTTTCTTTAAATAATAATCAGGTAACGGAAGTCCTTTCTGAAGAAATTGTTGTCGGGTTGCAATCTAAAATCACGAAGGTGAAATTGTTTAAAAAATTACCTGCTAGCGATGTTAATGCAGGGATAAATTTTTCGTTCCGTGATAATTTAACCGTAATTAGAAAGGTGGTTGAAAACACCAATCAGAAAACAGCAGGTCAACAAATGGTAGCCTTTAAGTTTAATATTGATTACAATTTATCACCAAATCTCACCATGACGTTCTTCTACGATCAAAACATTAACACACCAAAAGTAGCGACTAGTTATGCAACGGGGAATTTAAATACGGGAATTAAAGTGCGCTTTAATTTAGCTGGTGTACAATGATCATTTATCGGGATGCAAAACCAGGAGATGAACAAACTATTCATCAGTTAATTAATCAATTAGCAGTATTCGAACTTGAGCCAAGCGCAGTTATTAATACGCCGGAAGCTCTTCACCGTCATCTATTTATTGATAAAATCTGCTTTGCAATAGTCGCTGAAAAAGAAGATGATCAGGAGATTATCGCTTTTGCGCTTTATTATTATTCCTATTCAACATGGAAAGGAGTTTGCCTATATTTAGAGGATATTTATGTTCAAGAATCGTATCGTAAATTTCAGATAGGGCAAACACTCTTTGATCGGGTAGTGGCAGAGGCTAAAAAAAATAAGGTGCCTAGAATGGATTGGCAAGTGCTGAATTGGAATCACCCAGCCATTAATTTTTACAAGAAAAATAATGCTGAATTATCTGATCAATGGCTAAATGGCCGATTATTTTTTGATTATTCCATCTAAAAGATCCCCACTTGAAAAAACCCCAAGCTTTTTTTTACTTTTTTTTTCTCGCCATAGGCTTTTTTTATAGTGGATGTATCACAATAGGTTTTTCTCAAGAAACAAATTCACTTCGCTTAAACCAGATTCGAATTTTGGCATCTCATAATAGCTATAAGAAAAAACCAGACCCTAAGCTTATGAAATTTCTAGCTAAAGTAAAAAATAAAATTGGCGCGGAAAACGACCCTATTCAATTGGAATATGGACACGAATTATTAAGTACCCAGCTCTCTGATTATTTGGTCAGGGGGTTCGAATTGGATATTTACTTTGATCCAAAAGGAGGGAAGTTTGCAAAGCGAAAAATCAATTCATTTGTATTTGGATTAAAGACTAAATCAAAGGAGAAAGCGCTAAAATCTCCCGGATTTAAAGTACTACATATCGCTGATATTGATTACGAAACGAATTATCTAACGCTGGAAGCTGCTCTTTCTGAAATTAGAGATTGGAGCATTAAGCACCCCTTGCATTGCCCATTATTTATTAATCTTGAAGTTAAATCTTCCTCACCAGCAGATCTTTCGAAGTTCTTACGCTGGGTCGGATTCAAACGAGCAACACAATTTACTCCTAACACATTTCATTTGCTTGATAGCCTCATTGAAGCTAACTTCCCTGATGGCCTATTATTTTCACCATCAGAAATGAAAAAGAATTATGCTTCGTTAAGGGAGCGGGTTAACCTTGAAGGTTGGCCTTTATTATCAGAGTGCAGAGGAAAAACCTTCTTTATTTTAGAGGGCGATAACGTTGAACTATATACTAATAAAGCGGAAAGACCTATTTTTCTTTACGGCCACGCATCCGATGAAAACGTTGTGTTTTTATTGCGAAATGATCCAATTGGTAACGAGGAGGAAATAAAGAAACTAACCGCAAATTATATCGTCCGGACACGATCAGATGCTGGAACATTGGAGGCACGCGCAAATGACTATTCAAGGTTTAATGCCGCATTGAAATCCAATGCGCAAATTATCTCAACAGATTACTATAAGCCAGATCCAGCGATTGGTAAATTTATTATTCAATTAGGAGAAGAATTCCTAATAAGAAAGGAATAAATATCCTAAAATAAAATAACTTAAAGCCTTATTGAAGCGAAGAATAACGCTCTGTTATCCACTACTTCTGCCGCTTTCTCTAATCCATCAATGGCTAAACGCATAGCATTTGATTTATATCGATTCAAGAGCTCGTCTCTTTCTGCATTGTTGTTAGCAACTGCAGGAGCTTTTAATGTATTATTTACCTTAATTACGTATACTCCCATACTGCCTTTTAAAGGAAGGGTGGTTTGACCATCTTTAATAAGGGAAAATAATGAACCAATAATTTCTGGCTCGCTAAAGTTGCCAATATTCATGGCAGAAAATGTTACAGATGTGTCAATTACACTCGTTTTAAAAAGTGACGCTAATGAGGCTAAATTTTTAGTTTTAGACATTTCAGAGATTAATTTTTTCGCTTTTTTATCAATTAAAATATCCTTTTCCATTCTCTCCTTTACATCTTCGTATTTAGGCTCCCCTTTTTCTTTAATATTTGCCAAGATGGCAATAATGTATTTGTTTTTATCGAATATCGGAGCTGAAGTAATTGAACCAATCTTAGTTTCTTCAGCGTAAGCTAATCGTAAAAGATCACTCTGCGCTTTTGAATAATTAATTCCCGAACGGTAATCAATTTTGGGGTTATTGTCGTCCATTGTTATTGTACGAACAAAATAATTTTCTTCCTTAGCTATTTTTTCAAATTTACTAATCTTACCATTTTCACTTTCAATTTTAGCAATAGCATTATCTATTTTATAAAGTACGCCATCAACTTTTGATTCAATGTCAGAAAGACTTAATTCAGATGGCTTTAAAGATTTTTGAATGGTGGCTAATACGGGAAAAAAGGAAGAACTTCTTTCTAATGCTTCAATAATATGAAATCCAAACTCCGTTTTAACTATACCAATTTGACCAATATCCTTTGTTGCACAAAAATCACTAAATTCTTTAACCATTTCCCCTTCCAGAAAATTTTCATATAAACCCCCTTTATCTTTTGATCCTGGATCATCGCTGTATTTTGAAACCAATGACTCAAAATTATCTTTATTGATAACTTTCAATAAACTATCTGCCATTTTTTGTTTTGCGGCAATAACGTTAGTATCCTTTGATTGATTCGTCGAGATTAACAAATGCCGGGCTTTAAGTTTAGATGGAGTAAAACCAATAACTTTAGAAACCAAATACTTGTCCCCCATTGAATAGGAAACAATTTCTCCAATGGTGGCTCTTTTAAAAATAGTATCGAAATCAGGAGGGTAAGACATAAATCTGTTTGCCTTCTCATGATTCTGAGGTACAGCAGTTGCACGTTTATCGCCAAAATACATCTTGTTTTCACTCTCTTTCAATACGAATAACGAATCGTTTGTTGAAGAAGAAAAACTTTGTTTTAGCTTATTGATTTCCGAAGAGAAATTTGTAGAGTCTGTTTTTGATGGATTAATGGCTACATCAAATAATTTTATATCTCTTGAGGAAGTTCTGTTCTTATATTTCGCTTCGGATTTGTGAGCTTCATAAAATGCTTTTAATTCACTTTCTGTCACTTTTAGTGACAAGTCACTTATTTCGCTATAAGATCGTTGAACGAAAGAAATATTCTTTTTTACATTTTTAGATTCATATTCATTTCGAGCTTCCAAGCTCGTAACGTAAACTCCTTGCTCGATTAAATCGTTATATTTTTCTTGTTTTCTTTGATCAGTAATACCTTTTTTAAAGTCTTCCCATTGCTTTTTTGCACCTGGCTCTTTGCTTGCTTTTAATTTTGTAATTTCTGCTTGTAATTTCTGACGACCAGCAATGGTTGACTTTTCAGATACCGCACCCGTTAATGAGTCGGTAAAGTATTGAGCTAAATTTTGTATTGGATTAAATCCATCGGTAGCAAATAAATAAGCATTAAATTCTTTATCAGTTACATTAATTCCAAGTGATTGATATTCTATGTTTAGGAGTGTAGAATCCACCATAAATTTCCAAGCTTTATCATTTGCATCGGCTATCTCTTTTTCCCCAAATTCTTTCTGATCTTTGGCAGCTTGATTCCTATCTGCATCCTGCACTCTAGCACTTAATTGACTGTATACTTCTGCATTTACTTTCTCCCCCTTAACAAGGCCGATACCATAAACGCCTTCTGATTTTCCAAACATACTTTGATAATCCCCTAAAACGAAAGCCAATAAAGCTAGCCCAACGATTCCAACTAAAAGTCCAGATTTTTCACGTATTTTTCCAATAATTGCCATATTCTTTTTTTATTAGTGTGCGAAGATACTAATTTGTATTGATTTTGAAAAGTAATTTCTAATAAAAGGCAGGCTTATTTTCCGCCTCCTTTTTCTTCAGGTTTCTTTTCAACTGGAACAGTTGGAGTCGCTTTTATTGGCTTTACGGGTTTAGCTGGCGCCGGTGTTATAGGTTTATCCGGTGCTGGAGTTACAGGTTTAGCTGGAGCTGGAGTTACGGGTTTAGCCGGTGCTGGAGTTACGGGTTTAGCTGGTGCTGGTGTTACAGGTTTAGCCGGTGCTGGTGTTACAGGTTTAGCTGGTGCTGGTGTTACAGGTTTAGCTGGTGCTGGAGTTACGGGTTTAGCCGGTGCTGGTGTTACAGGTTTAGCCGGTGTTGGCGTTACAGGTTTTTCATTTTTATTCTCATTTGATCCTTTTTGACCATTATTATCGGATCCGTTTCCTTGTTCATTCGGCGGGGCAATGCTTCCTTGCGAATAGTTTAGTTGAAAAGTAGCTGAAGCTACACCACAATTTGTATTGACACCGATGATAAATGTATTTAGACCAGGTTGTAGGGTTACTTGCCCGCCCAGTATCGTATTAGAAAGCGTCAAGCTTGTGATTGGACTGCCATTTTGGGTAGCATTAACCATGCTTATATTATCTACATTGGCTAGATTAAGTTGGATAAAATATGTTGAGGATTGCACACTTGTACTCATTGCATTCGGCATATTTAATGTAACTGTTGGCGCTTTACAACGGGTAACCACATAGGTTTTAAGATCTGTACCACATGGTTTGGTAGCGCTTACGGTAATTGTAGTAGTCCCCAATGGCAGGTTGATGGTTCCAGATAGTTGACCGTTGTTGTTGGTGTAACCGCTGATGACAGTCCCATTTTTTGTTATTTCCACAAGGGTTTGGTTGTCGTAATTTGTGATGGAGGCAACTAGGGCGAGGCTTCCGTCTTGGGTACTTGAATTATTAGGAATACTTCCACTAATACTTACAACTGGTGAAGTACAAGGAAGGTAACTAAGGGTAAATGTTTCTGTGGTATTACCGCAAGCATTACTAGCCGATAATACAAATACATTTGATCCCGGTAGCAAATTGATGTTGCAGGTCAATTGTCCGTTCAAATAATTGAAATTACTTATAGTATTTCCATTCAATGAAAGAGATATACCTTGCGCAGTAGCCATGTTCATTACATTTGCTTGAAAGGCATAGATGGATGTTGAAACGCTCGCTCCAGTTACCCCATTGATAGTAAGAGAAGGCTGACTACAATTTATATAGTCAACTGTTATACTCTTGCTATCGTTGCCGCACGCATTTGTGGCAGTAATTACAAATTGATTGATTCCAGGTTGCAAGGTTAGGTTAGCCAACACTTGACCGTTATTAAAGCTTAGTGCCGAAATTGCATTGCCATTTAAGCTTGCATTGATGTTTTGAAGGCTTGTTACATTCTGAATACTTGCGAGTAAATTAAAGTTCGAATTGGTAACTTGGGTTCCAGAAGCATTACTAATCATCACTACTGGGGAAATACATGTTTCGTAATCCACTACGCTGATATCATTGTCATTCCCACATTCGTTACTTGCATTTAAATAAAAGGTGTTAATTCCTGGTTGGAGCGTAACAGATGCCACAATTTGCCCTGCCTCAAAGCTAAAAGTACTGATGTTTTGTCCATTTAGTGTTAAACTGATTGCTTCACTATTGATTACGTTTTGAACCTGACCAATAAAGTTATAGTTTGCATTAGTTACCACAGTACCTGCCGAAATAGACGTAGTTACAAGAGGCGCAACACAATTATTGTAAGTAACGGTGCTTAATTGTGATACTCTACCGCAGGGTGTGCTTGCCTGAATAACAATAGTATTTATACCTTCTTGTAAGCTGAGATTACTGCTAAGGATACCGTTGGAAAAACTAAGATTGTTTTGAATGACGTCGTTGAGGGTTAAGGAAATTTCTTGCGCATTAGAGACGTTCGTCAGCATTGCACTAAACATAAATGATTGACTACTAACTGATAAACCGGCACTCACAGGGGAGCTTATGGAAATTTGCGCAGGCAAACAAGGCGCGAAAGTAGTCTGGATCGTTTCAATGTCATTGCCACAATTGTTGGTGGCTGAAATAACAATGGTATTTAAGCCGCTGACTAAGTTTAGTGAAGCACTGATCGTGTTATTACTAAATGTGAAGGGTTGTGAAATTCCATTGAGCATGCAAGAAAGTTGTTGCGCAGTACTTATATTTTGAGTGCTGGCATTAATAGCTACTTGCTGTGAAGTCGCAACAGCCGCAATCGCTGCAGATAAAGTAATGTTTGGCGTAATACAATTATTATAGGTAATGTTGGTTTGAAAGACATCAGAACCACAAGCATTTGTCGCAGTAAGTTTGATAGAATTCACTCCAGGTTGAAAGTTTATCACTGCAGTAAATGAATTCCCGGAAAGAATTACGGGTACTGCAACATTATTAAGCAGCAAGGAAATTTCTTGAGCACTGCTTATATTTTGAACATTGCCATTGATGGTCGCTGAAGCATTGTTGGTCGTAGTAATTTGTGTGTTCGGATTTTGAATCGTGATGACGGGTGATTTACAAAGACTATAGTTTATAGTGATTACTTCATTGTCGGTTCCGCACGGATTGGTAACATTAAGCTGAATTTTATTTGTGCCTTCTAAAAGAATCAAAGGGGCATTAACAACGCCATTTTGAAAATTTACAGCGGTAGTAACACCATTAAATTTGATGGAAATGTTTTGAGCATTACTAATATTTGAAAGCAAAGCTTGGAAATTGTAATTCGGATTAGCGACAGTAATGCCGCTAGCAGTAGGGTTGATTAGTGTTATCTGTGGTGAGATACAGTTGTTGTAGGTAATGGTAAAGGTTTCGCTATCTCGACCACAACCGTTTGTAGCAGTTACAACAAAGGTGTTAATACCAGGTTGTAGGGCTGAAAAACAGGATACAACTCCATTGGTATAATCAAAGTTTACGATGCTCCCGTTTTGACTTACAGAAATTTCTTGTGCCGTAGTGATATTTTGAATCACTGATATGAGCGTGTATGAAGGACTAATAACAGTTGTATTAGGCGCCCCATTAATAACTACAGTAGGGGTTTTGCAATTTTCATTATTGATGTAAACCGTTTCTATATCTGTACCGCAAGGATTACTTGCGTTCAAAATTAGGGTGTTGTTTCCTGGAAGTAGGGTTAAACTAGCATCGATGGTTTTCGTGGTTGCATTATACGTAAAGTTTGTTATCTGCTGATTATTTAGCATTAGTTGAATATTGGCTTGCAGACTATTTTCGACCTTCATTCTGCAGCGATAGTTTCCATTTAAGGTTGAACTTATTGTTGTGGCAGGGTTAATTAAGGTAATAATTGGGGAAACACAAATTTGATAGGTAACAGCAAGGGAAATAGCATCTGAACCGCATAGGTTTGTTCCGTTAACGGTAAATGTATTTAATCCAATAACAAGTTGAGCGGGGATTTCTAAAACATTATTATTCATTGAAAAATTAGAGACTTGTACCCCATTTTGTAAAACACTTAGCTCATTTTTATTTTTAAAACCCACAAGGTTAATTTTTATATTTAGGTCATTATTACTTACTGTTGAGCCAGATGCTGACGGGGAAATTAATTGCAGTTGTGGGGTAATACAATTATTGTAGATAATGGTGGTAGAGGCAGTGCTCGTTCCGCAATTATTAAGCGCATCAATACGAATTGTATTGACTCCAGCTATTAAGGCTATGTTGCTCTGGATTTGGCCCGATACAGCGTTATACGTAAAATTAGTTTGTGGGACGTTATTTACAAATAATGAAATGTTTTGCTGGCTATTAACGTTTTGAACCAAGGCAGAAAAAACAAATGAAGAAGCGCCAACAGTTAGTTCATTTGAACTAGGATTAGTTATTATAATGGCAGGTGTTTTACAAGTGTTATAAATGATAACGATCGTCTTGCTGTCTATTCCACAATTATTCTGAGCAGTAATGGTAAAAGTATTTGAGCCGGGTTGTAAGGTCAAATTCGCATTAAGTTTATTCGTTGTGGAGGAATATATAGTTGGTATGGCCACGCCGTATTGGCTACTTATTTGAATTTCATTTTGATTATTTATTCCTGAAATACTCGCTTGCAGATTGTAAGTGCTGGTATTGGTTGTAATAGTTTGTTGCGAAATGGAAATTATTGGTTTTGGACAAGGCGTATTAAAATTATTTATATTGTTGCTTGAGTTATCCGGAACTATTGGGTCAACGATTTCTTTTTCTTCGCGTGCCTTAAATCTCAATTGAAGGTATACTGAGGTGTAATGATACACGTCATTTTTTATACGCGGACTTGTAGAAATATAGCCATCGAAATTATCCGCTAAAGTAAAAGTTGTTTTATGTTCGATTCCTATTGTTGCCCTTTTTCCCAATTGATAACCTAAACCAAAGCCCAAACTCGGCATAAAATTAACCTTGTATTTTGACGCACTGCTTCCATCTAAAGGACTATCAAACGTTCCATTTAAGTACGTGGATAAAACGCCATCTGATATTGGACCATTAGCAAGTAAGGAGTCGTATGAATAGTATCCAAAATCATTCGTTAAATCACCGAATGTTTGATGCCAAGTTAACCCTACACCACCAAAGATATACGGGTCGAAACCTGAATTCTCTTTTATTTTATTAGCATGTATTACTAATTCAAAAGCTAAACGATGAACATCGGCCTGAAAATTATTGACTGTAAATCCTGAGGAATCCTTGAAAGTACTAAGTGCCGTTCCGGTATAATTTGCTAAGGAGGTCGTGTCAAGGTCTTGCCCATACCAATAACCCCTTAAATACCTGCCTCGAAGATCGAAACTTAAAATTTTACCGTAATCATAATTGTAGCTTTTCCCCAAGGTAAAGCCCCATCCTGCTGCGGTTTTATTTTTTACATCGTTCGAATTCCATGTCGCACCGGCATTTAGGCCCAAAAACCATTTCGATGAATGATCATAATCTACGCGTTGAGCGGAGGAGTATAGGGTAATGAAGGCAAATAAAAAACTTAGGTATATCTTTATCATAAATGGCAGTTTTAATTAAATTCGTGGCGTCGCTTGCTATTTTAATGCCAAATTTCGCTATAAATGCTAAATTAAACTATGAATACCTTATCTTTTTTCTTAGCTTATGACTAACTACTTTTTACTTCTTTGTTTTAGTTTGATGGGACTTTCTCATGCAACTGCCCAACCTGTAAGTATTAGTTTAAGTAACCAAATGGATACGATTTGCGATAATGAATCGCTTTCATATTCGGTAACAGTTCAAAATTGCCCTATCATCAACTCGGTTTCATGGCTGATAAATAGCGCGGTAGTCAATTCAAATAACAGTTTAGTTTTCGACACAACAGGCTTTCAGCAAGGCGATGTATTACAAGTTCAAGTAAGTTGCCAAGTAGCAATCGATTCCATTCTCGTGCTAACAAGTTCATCAAATCCGATTTTAGTCAATAGTTTTACGTTAGATGCAGGACCGGATTTGTATATTGATTCAGGAAGCACGGTTCAATTTCAGGCAAGCTCTACAGCTAGCCAATTGAATTGGTCGCCAGGTTTTTTAGTTTCAAATCCACTCATTATCCAGCCCACCACAAGTCCAAACGAAACAACTACTTTCATGTTGAAAGGAACACTAAGCTCGTGCGAAAAGTTAGATTATGTTACCGTTTTTGTAAAAGGAAGCTTTAGAATTCCCAATACATTTTCTCCTAACGGAGATGGAAAGAACGATATATGGTTAATCCCAAACATAAACGATTATCCATCGAATGAAATGATCATCATGAACCGTTTTGGACAAGAACTTTACCAATCACGCCCTTATACCTTTACCAATGCTTGGACAGGCATTTTTAATAACCGTGAATTGCCTGAAGGGGTCTATTTTTACATATTAAATCTTGGGGGAGATTTAGGGGTGAAAAAAGGAACAATTTCAATAATTCGCTGATGAAAAAGTGTATCGTCATCTTTTTCGTTTTTTGTATTGGAAGTTATTCCGTGGCACAAATGACACCAAATGCGACGAATTTTTTCATGAATTGGGGAGGAATTAACCCTGCTCACCACGGATTACAGCAGCATGCCGAATTATTTACTGGATTTAAAGCCCAATGGCTTGGTTTTGAAGGTGCTCCCAAGACAACGAACGCAACGTTATCATTACCCTTCAATAATCGAAAAAGTGACGCGGCTATGTTTGGCATGGGCTTGAATATTTCGAATGAACAAATTGGAACTTTTTCCAATACGCGTTTGCAAATAGCAGGTGCTGTAAATATTCAAGTGAAAAACGAAGACCGACTTAGCTTAGGTATCGGGATTGGAGCAGTTCAAGTTGGATATAATGCCGATTTGATTTCGACCTATGAACAAGAAAATGCTTTGCAGCGATTCTCGTCTAAATTTTTACCACAGTTTACCGCTGGCTTAGCCTATAAAACTAAGAATTATATAGTCGGATTGGCGATTGATGATATTGGTCCAAAAAATTGGGTGGACATTGGCTCCTCTTCCTCTTTTAGCACCCAATATTCTGCTTATGGTCGTTATCTACTAACGCTTCATCAAAATTGGTCACTGATGCCATCATTGCGCTTGTCGAAGATTTTTTATTCTCCTTTTTTATACGATGTCATGCTGAAGTTAAATTATGCCGATGTCGTTAATCTATTTATAGGAACACCTTCGATGAAAGGAATCCAAATTGGTTTGGGTGGGCGAATAAAAAAGGTATTTGTGCTTACGTATTTGTTCGAATACGGATTTTCGCCATTGACCCAAGTAAATATGAATAGTCATTCTGTTGGGTTAAAAATTAAGCTGAACACTCGAAATCAATTTACTAAGAATGCAATGTTACTCATGGATTAATTAGGAGATTTAAATATTGTATGTATCTTTGCCAAACGCAATTTGTTTTTGAACTAATTACTAAAAGATATTGCGGGGTGAGTCCCGAAGTTTCGGGAGTAGCTCGTCGGTTGAAACCCGATAAAGAAATTAAAATAAAGCAATATAGAGATATTGCGGGGTGGAGCAGTTGGTAGCTCGTCGGGCTCATAACCCGAAGGTCATCGGTTCGAGTCCGGTCCCCGCTACTAAGAAAACCTGAGTCATTGGCTCAGGTTTTTTTATGCCCTAACCTGAGTCAAGCCGAAGGATTGGATGAAGGAATATGGCATAAAAATAGAATTGCACAGCAATTAGGTTTTCTTAGTTAAGCCCCCATTAGGTCCATTCAGACTGCGAAGCACGTCTGGATATTCCGGTCCCCGCTACTAAAAAGAAAAGCGCAGTTACGAAAGTGACGGCGCTTTTTCTTTTTTCCTCGCTCTCACTCTGTTTCTCGCTCTTATGTTGTCGCTTTTCTTTCAGAGTGAAAATGAGAACGAGAGCGAAGAAGAGCGCGAAGCGGTCTGGCTTTTCATAGTAAAGCCCCCATTAGGTCCATTCAGACTGCGAAGCACGTCTGGATATTCCGGTCCCCGCTACTAAAAAGAAAAGCGCAGTTACGAAAGTGACGGCGCTTTTTCTTTTTTCCTCGCTCTCACTCTGTTTCTCGCTCTTGTATTTGCGCTTTTCTTTCAGAGTGAGAATCAGAACGAGAGCGAAGAAGAGCGCGAAGCGGTTTGGCTTTTCCTTGTTAAGCCCTCCCCGAGGTCCATCCGAAATGCAATGGAGGATATTCCTGTCCCCGCTACAAGGAAAGACTTATCATCCAAATTAATTGATGATTCTCATATTGCAAGAGTTACTTCGATTCATTATTTTTGAATAAAATATTCTTATGAAAAAAGTGATTTACATACCTCTATGTTTAATCCTTGGTTTTTCATCCTGTAAAAAACTGGGGTGTCTTGATCCTAATGCGAATAATTATAATTCCTCTGCCAATCAAGATAATGGAAACTGTACGTACACACTGATGGATATTGAAGGTAATTCGTACGGGGCTAAATCCATTGGTCATCAAATTTGGATGACTGAAAATTTAAAGGTTAAAAAGTACAGGAATGGTGATACAATCCCTCAAGTCCAAGACTCATCACAATGGAATCATTTAACAACGGGTGCCTGGTGTTATTATCAGAATGACTCATCTAAAGGAATATGGTATAATTGGTTTGCTGTTAACGACCCAAGAGGTTTGGCACCAAGCGGTTACCACGTACCAACAAATGCGGAATGGACGGTGTTAACCGATTTTTTGGGAGGGGAAAGTGTTGCCGGCGAAAAAATGAGAAGTACGAGTGGTTGGATTTACGGAAATGGCACCAACACCAGTGGTTTCTCAGGCCTTCCAGGTGGTGTCCGCTTGAACTATGGTTTTTTCCTTAGTGGTACTGAAGCTTACTGGTGGAGTTCTTCGGAGTTCAATATCAACGCTGCCTTCGCCCGTTCTTTGGAATGCTGCAGTGCTGATGTTTACGAATATGCCTTTGATAAGGCTTCTGGGTTATCTGTTCGCTGCCTTAAAGATTAAACAGACCCATTTTCAACCAGTATTTCCTCGAAAAATTGGACTTCAATTTGTTCCAAACCAACATAGATTAGGTTCGATAATTCGATACTCCTCTCTACTAAAAAGAAAAGCGCAGTTACGAAAGTGACGGCGCTTTTTCTTTTTTCCTCGCTCTCACTCTGTTTCTCGCTCTTATGTTGTCGCTTTTCTTTCAGAGTGAAAATGAGAACGAGAGCGAAGAAGAGCGAGAAGCGGTCTGCCTTTTCTTTTTTACATCATTCTCACTCTGTTTCTCGCTCTTGTATTTGCGCTTTTCTTTTAGAGTGGGTGTTCAGTGCTCCACTTCCCCCCTCCCAAATTAGGTTCTACAACTCCGTTTTGATTGATGAATCCCTTAAAGTTTCACTATACTCAGATAAGTTGTAATTTTGAGTAAAACTGACCAATGGCGCTTAGCGAGAAGTTATAGCCAATGGTAAAAAGACCTGACAAAACACTAACTTTGCAGACAATTTGAAACAGTGGACTTCCATATTGCTTTTATTACTTCTGACTTGGCAGACAATGTTCAAGGTAGGATATATTATTTATTGGAAGGCAAACCAAGCCTA
>CANJLG010000026.1 GCA_947475095.1 Flavobacteriales bacterium | reverse complement strand
GCTGGATCAACCACTGCTGGATCGGTAACCATAGGTTCATGTGGAAGCTTTAATTACACCAGTGGTTTGGCTGTATTCATTGACTTCAACCAAGATGGTGACTTTACGGATGCTGGAGAAAAAGTATTTACCAGTGGTGCCGTGGCTAATTTAAACTGTGTGCCAGCTACTGCAGTGCCTATCAGTGTTACTGTGCCGGCAACAGCGGTTGGCGGACAAACCAGAATGCGTGTTGTTAATCAAGAAAGCATCTCCGGTGATAACATCACCCCTTGTACTATTCAAAGTTGGGGTGAAACCGAAGACTATTTAGTCAACATTACAGGAGGAGCTGTCAACATCCCTTGTCCTGGAGCTACCTTCAATCTTAGCAGTACAGCGACCAATGGTGGCTCGCCTTACACCTACGCTTGGACTGTACTTAGTGGTTCTGCAACCTTATCCGCAGCAAACATTGCGAATCCAACAGCAGTGGTTAACACAGATGCAACCTTGCAACTGACTGTTACTGATGTGTGTGGCTCGGTAGTTACTTCAACCGTTGTAGCAAATATCAATGAAAACCCAATCACCATAACACCAGCTAATTCAGCTATTTGTATCAACAGTAGCACCACCTTAACCGCAGCCAACGGCAGCAACTACACGTGGACGCCAACCAATGATTTAAGTGCTAGCAATACAGCGGTTGTTGTCGCTAGCCCGACAAGTACTGTAACCTACACAGTGAATGGAACCTATGGAATCGGATGTTCGGGATCAACCAACACCACGGTTACCGTAAATCCATTACCTGTTGTAAATGCAGGTTTAGACCAAACAGTTTGTTTGAATACGCCTGTAGTACTAAACGGTGCAGGTGCAACGACCTACGCATGGAATAACAACGTGAGTAACGGTGTATCCTTTACGCCTACTTCAACGACCATTTACACGGTAACAGGAACAGATGCCAATGGGTGTGTGAACCAAGATCAAGTAACCATCTCGGTTAATGGATTACCAGGCGTAAATGCAGGTCAAGACTTTGCTATCTGTAATGGTTTTGGAGCTACTTTAACCGGTAACGGAGCAAACTCATATGCATGGAACAATAACGTAAACAATGGTGTCGTATTCTTCCCGAATACCACTCAAAGTTATGTTGTAACTGGAACAGGAGCTAATGGTTGTTCTAACCAAGATACCATTACCATTACTGTTAATAATGCACCAGTAGTTTCGTTAACCAATGGTGGAAGTTCTTGTGCAAACGGAACTGTAGCATTGTCTGCTACAACCACTAACGCTTATGGAGGCTTCTGGACTGCTAACAATGGAGGTGGTGTTCTTTCGCCAAACGTATCCAACAGTAATGTAGTTTATAACGCAAATCCTTCAGACCCATCAACGGTTAACTTCACCTATGTAGCCTTTAACCAATGTGGATCTACTACAGCTAATACCACGATCTCGGTCTTAAGCTTACCTACAGTGAACGCTGGTCTAAACCAAACAGCTTGTGCCAACAGCAACGTTACCTTAACGGCAACTTCTAACGGAACCGTAGTTTGGAACTCAGGTTTACTTAACGGTGTAGCGTTTTTAGCTGCACAAGGAACGACGAGTTATATAGCTACAGCGACAGGAGCTAATGGCTGTACAAATACAGATACTGTTACAGTAACAGGATTGGCACTACCTAACGTAGGAGCTGGTCAAGACCAAACAGTGTGTGCAGGTGAAAGTGTTACATTAAACGGAAGTGGTGCAAATAGCTATGCTTGGAACAACAACGTAATCGACGGTGTTCCTTTCACGCCAACTGCAACTGGACAGTACAGTGTAACAGGAACTGGAAGTAATGGTTGTTCCAATCAAGACAATGTGAATGTAACTGTGAACGCTTTACCAAATGCTATCGTTATAAGTGCAGACCCAGTTACCTTGGTAGCATCTCCTGCTGGAGCAACTTATCAGTGGATCAATTGTGCGACAGGACAGGCGATTGCAGATGCGGACAACGACAGCTTAGTAGCTACTTCAAACGGAGGTTACGCTGTAATTGTAACGAATGCAAGTGGTTGTTCAGATACTTCTGAATGTACCATAGTCGATCAAGTTGGCATCTACTTCCCAGAATCTGCCTTTATAGGATTATATCCAAATCCAACCAATGGCATTGTAACGCTAGAGTTACCTGCAGATGATGGAGCAATTGCCAATGTATTTGATTCACAGGGTAAATTGATTATGAGTATATCCAATGCTAAAAACGGAGAACAATTTGACTTGAGTACCTTAAGTACGGGAGTCTACACTTTCCGAGTGACCTTGAATAACTTAACACACATTCAAAAAGTAGTTAAGCATTAAGAACATAAAAAAGGCTCCCTAATTGGGAGCCTTTTTTTATTCACCTCAGCAAAAAAAGAATGCTGTTCTTTTAATCTACTGAGAAAACTTTAATACATAAAGAGATAAAAAAAACGAATTTACATTAAAATTAAATTTTTAATTATGACTAAAATGATACCTTGTACAAGCAGAAATAAGCGCCAATCTTCAAGCAAATTATCTTCCAATATCCCTCACTTTATAAAAACTTCCGTGTTTACCCTAGCAATTTTAGTTGCGGGGATTGGGAGTGTTTCGGCACAAACGCAACACTTTGTAGTTCCAAGTGGAGGATTAGCAGGAAACACCAATGGGAGTGGCGCAGATCCTATTTGCCGTTATTATGGCTCTATACGGTACCAAGTAGTCTATACGGCTGCAGAGTTAAATGCAGCAGGTATGACAGGTTCATCACAAATTACACGCCTTGCATGGAACGTAACTGAATCTTCCGTTTCATTGGCAAACTACACTGTAAAGATGGCCAATACCATTGCAACAAATTCTGCTGCCCATAACGCCACGGCAACAACTACGGTTAAAAATCCATTTACTTATGGTATTGCCTTAGGGTATAATGACATTATATTTGATGTTCCATTTACATGGGACGGCACGAGTAATTTATTGGTAGAAATTTGTACAGGTACAACAAATCCATTCGCATCTCCCTATGGTGGGGTTCAAGCAAAAACCGGAATAACAAGTGGATCTCGTTCTTACAGAGTTGATTTGTCTTCTGCCTGTGGGGTAAGTACAAACTTAGCTAATACAACGAAACCTTATGTGATGCTTACCAAGGCTGCAACAGGACCTTGTTCTGGCACTCCAAATACACCAAGTATATCAGGTGCTACCTCAGCATGCGCTGGTGTCAACTTCACTTTATCATCTGCTGGTGCGAGCTCAGGAACGGGAATAAGCTATCAATGGCAAAGTTCAACGAACGGTGGAGCTTCATGGAACCCTATATCAGGGGCAACTGCAACTTCATTAACAACTAACGCAAGTACCAATACACAATATCAATTGGTTACCACCTGTAGCGCCAGTGGACTTACAAGTACATCTGCCGCTTATAGCGTAACTATTTCCTCATTTTCAGCATGCACCTGCTTTACCTACCCCGCTATTTATTCATCGAGTACTTTCGATGAAGAAATTAGCAATGTTACTGTTGGAAGCATGAATAATTCATCAAGTTGTTCGGTTGCAGCTACTGGTCCAGGTTCAATTTTAAATCAATATGCCAATTATGCCGGGGTGGTCACTGGTCCCTCGGCCATGCAATCAAGTGTAGTCAATTTTAGTTTAACACAAACTACATGTGGCGGAAACTATGGTTCGTTTTTCCAACTTTATTTGGATTGGAATCAAGATGGTGACTGGCTAGATTTGGGTGAACAGGTTTATTCACAAGGTGCTAGTGTAACTGGTAACCAAACTGTAACTGGATCTTTCACGGTTCCTGCTGGAGCTACCGTTGGGGTTACACGGATGAGGGTTGTGCATATTGAAGCATTTACAGCATCCACAACGAACTATGCACACACCGCTTACAGCTATGGTGAAACAGAAGATTATTGTTTTACGGTAAGTCAATTGGTTTCCTGTTCTGGAACTCCAAATGCAGGTGTCGCAAGTATTAGTATTGCTAACGGATGTTCTGGAGCGAGTGCCACTTTATCAGCATCAGGCTTATCTACAGGAACAGGTATTTCCTACCAATGGGCCTCGGGCCCAAGTGCTACAGGACCATGGACGAATGGCGCTACCACTTCTTCAACCACCGTTAATCCTACGGCAAATACCTACTACCAACTTACTACAACTTGTGCATCTAGCGGACTAAGCAATACGAGCAATGTGGTTTCCTTTTCTGTCAATACCTGTGCAGCTTCCATTACCATGACCGATCAATTCGGGGATGGATGGAACGGGGCCAGCATGAACGTACTTGTAAACGGCTCGGTATTTCAAACCATTACATTGGCCTCAGGAAGTTCTCAAACGCTTAACTTCTGTTTTCCGACCAACTCAACCTACGCATTAGTATATACAGCAGGTGGATTCTATCCCACAGAAGTTGGTGTAAACATGACCGTAAACGGTTCTCTAGTTTACAATGTAGGATATGGAGGTGCCTCAGTTGGTGCCACATTAGTTTCAGGGGTATCATGCCCACCTCCACCTACCATCAGCTCTATACCAAGTAGCGGCTGTCCCGATGTGCCTGTAAGCATTAGTGGTGCAAATTTAAGTGGAACTACTGCCGTACAATTTGGAGGTATCAATGCCGCATCTTTTAGCGTGGTAAATTCAAGCACTATTCTAGCCACGCCAACAGCCAATGCAACCGGAACCATTACGGTAATTACAGGTACTGGTAGTGCAACTAGTTCCTCTGTATTTACCATCTTAGCGCAACCCTCTACACCCGTTATAACTGCATCACAAAACCAATTTTGCGGAACTGGCGGCACTGTATCCTTGAGTGCATCAGGTGGTTCAGGCACCTATGTATGGAGTGCACTACAAGGTTCTCCAAGTCTAAGTAGCACCAGTGGAAGTAACATTACCGCAACACTAACTCAAACAAGCGCTATACAGTTGATATCCACGGCCGGCGGATGTAATAGCGTGGCAACGATTCAAAGTTTTGGAGTCTATTCCTTTCCATCAATAACACCAACAGCAGTTCCGAGTACGATTTGTGGAGGAACCTCCTCTAGCCTATCAACAGGGCTTAGCGCATCTAATTTTACCACGATTTGCATCAACCCAAATCCAGAAACTATTCCAAGTACAGCCACATACCTCGTCAACAACGGTGGAGCTGCAGTGGGATTGGCATCCGGAAATTTAGATGACGGAGGATGGAGTAATGTTCCCCTAGGCTTTTCATTCAACTTCTTTGGAACGAACTATTCTACCATCAATGTAGGTACCAATGGAGTGCTCCAATTTGGAGCCTATAATGGTAGTTTTGCCGGTGGCTTAGGTGACTTTACCATTGGCAGCCTTCCAAATACAGTAGATCCGATGGGTGCCATTTACGGATGTGCCAACGACTTAAATTGCGCAAATCCTGGAAACAATGTAAGATACTGGACATCTGGATATGCACCAAACCGAAAGTTTATAGCAAGTTATTCTGTTAACCAATATTTTTCAAGTAATCCGGTTAATTTTCAGGTTATTCTATACGAAACCTTAGGTCAAGTAGATATTGTCGCTACAAACATCATGTCAACCAATTCTAAATCCATTGGTGTTAATAGCCCTAATGGTACCATAGGGGCATCAGCACCAAACTGTTCAGCAACGCCCAACACGCCGAATTACTGGTCTGCACAAACCGCAACCATTCCGGCAACTAATCCACAGGCTTGGAAATTTATTCCACCTGTCAACTACGTCCAAAACTGGAGTGTGAATCCTACTCCCAATCCTGCCACAGGGCAAATCAATGGGGTAACCGTATCCACTCCAACAACCGTCCAGAGCCCACTGTCCACAACGAATTATCAAGTATATATTCAAGACCCTCTATCCGGCTGTTCTCAAACCTTTCAAACACCTGTCATTGTTATCGCAACCCCTCCAGCACCAACAGCACTTAACTGGAGCCAATGTGGTCCACAAGTGCCACAAGCCAGTGTAAGTTGCGCTACCTGTACAGGAAATCAAACCTTTAACTGGTATACAGCAGCAATCAATGGAACCTTATATCAAGGGGTAATCAATGAAAATTTTAATACTTCAACAACGGGAACATTATTCGGAAATGCAGCCCTTTCAGGAGCCCGTTGTGTACTTACGGAAAATGTAGCTTCTCAAAATGGAGCTTTACTTTTGGGATCTACTGGCGTTAATTCAAACGCATATAATGTCACCTTTGATTTTCAAGTAGCGCCTTCTGATGCCCTTGGCTATAATGGCGCTGATGGTTTCTCTTATTCATTTGGAGATGACGTAAGTGCTACGGCAACAACACCAGCTGCAGAAAATGGAACTGGAACTAAGTTGAAGCTAGGATTTGTATCCTACACAAACGGAGGTAGTGTTGCAGGTATCTATTTAATGTACAATTGTACAGTAGACGAACAAACCCCAACGACTACAGGTGTCATCGCATACTCAAATGATATATCTTGGAAAAACACCTCATCACCGGTAGCTTTCAATATGAACATTAATAACCTTGGTCAAGTTACCCTAACCTTGAATGGAATCAACATCTTCAACAATATTACCTTACCTTCCATTTATTTGAATGAAAATAAAGCAAATTGGTTGCAATTGTTCAAAGCAAGAACAGGTGCAGGATTTTCAAGACATGCCATAGATAATGTCCACGTGGAAGCACTTCCTGGTCAACAATTTACTAGCGTACAACAAACGGTGAGTAATACGGTAACCTATTATGTACAAACACTAGATGGCTTGTGTGGAAGCATCGCGCTAACGCCAGTAACCATTACAGTGAACCAAGCACCAACATTGGCTATTACGCCCGGATTTACAGCGTGTCAAAACAGTTCAACTCCAATTGCTGTAACGACCGGCACCAGCAGTTTTAACAATTTCAGTTGGTCTCCTTCGGCCTTATTATATTCAAATGCAGCTTTAACTGTGCCGTATGTAGCTGGAAGCAGTGCGTCGACAGTTTATTTCTCTTCGTCCACTTCTGGAGTACAGCCTACTATAACTTGCACCGCTACAGATAATGGAGTTGGGCCTTTACAATGTGGCGCTTTAGCGACGACGAACATCACCGTTTTAACAAATCCTACAGCACCAACGATCACCACTTCATTAAATAATGTTTGTTTGGGAGGAACTTCAAACCTATCTGTGCAATTAGGAGCTACAGGAATTAGCTATTGCGTGCCTACCTACACTACAGGAACTATTTTTGACGATTACATCGGAAGGGTTCAGTTAGGAACCATCAACAACGTTACCCTTGGATCGCCCGCTCCGTTTTATACTTTATATCCTAGCACCGGCAGCACCACAACATCCTTGGCTGCAGGATCTACACAAACAATTTCTTTAAGTTCTGGCACCTATCCATTCAATCAAAACATGGCTGTATGGATTGACTACAACCAAAATGGTGTGTTCTCAGATCCCGGAGAAAAATTAGGAGAAGTACTTAATGTACCTCAGTTCCCCGCAACTAGCACCATCACGTTTACAGTTCCAGGTACAGCACTTGGCGGAGCAACACGGATGAGGGTAAGAGATGCATATTTTACCACCAACCTAGACCCCTGCCTAAGCTATTCTTATGGAGAAACGGAGGATTACGTTGTCAATATTACAGGAACTGCAACCTACTCGTATACTTGGTCTCCTGCTGTAGCTGGGAATTCAAGCGCCCCAACGGTGAGCACCTTGCCTATTTCTGGATCAACTACATTCACTGCAGTCGTTAATGACGGTAACTGCTCGAGTGCTCCATCCAATGCAATTACTATTGGCATTGCTGGAACACCAATTATTACAACTGCTGCGTCTTCACCTGTTAGTGGCTATTGCGCAAGTGCTGCACAATATACCTTCGATGAAGAAATCTTCAATGTATCACTTGGAAGCATGAATAATTCCAGTACTTGTACTACCTTAGCGGGAGGCCCAGGGTCTGCCTTAGAAACATATTCAAACTTTACTTCTGGAGCAGGAGCTCCTGCGATTCCTAACTTAGCGGCTGGATCAACCACAACTGGATCGGTAACCGTAGGTTCATGTGGTAGCTTTAATTACACCAGTGGTTTGGCTGTATTCATTGACTTCAACCAAGATGGTGACTTTACAGATGTTGGAGAAAAAGTATTTACCAATGGTCCCGTGGCTAACTTAAACTGTGTGCCAGCTACTGCTGTTCCTATCAGTGTTACTGTGCCGGCAACAGCGGTTGGCGGACAAACCAGAATGCGTGTTGTGAACCAAGAAAGCATCTCCGGTGATAACATCACCCCTTGTACTATTCAAAGTTGGGGTGAAACCGAAGACTATTTAGTCAACATCACAGGTGGAGCTGTTAACATCCCTTGTCCTGGATCTACCTTCAACCTAAGCAGTACTGCAACCAACGGTGGAGCGCCTTATGCCTACGCTTGGACTGTACTTAGTGGTTCTGTAACCTTATCCGCCGCAAACATTTCAAATCCAACAGCAGTAGTTAACACAGATGCAATCTTGCAACTGACTGTTAGTGATGCATGTGGGGCTGTTGTTACTTCTACTGTATCGGCCAACATAGACGAAAACCCAATAGCAATAGTACCTGCCAACTCGGTGATTTGTATCAACGACATAGCGACTCTAACTGCTTCTAACGGAAGCAACTACACGTGGGCGCCAAGCAACAACTTAAGCACAACGAATGGTGCCGTGGTTTCAGCCACTCCAAGCGCAACAGAAACCTACACGGTAACTGCAAGCTATGGCATCGGTTGTACCGGGACAGCCAATACAACAATCACGGTTAACGCATTGCCAATCGTGAATGCTGGCCCAGATCAAACCTTGTGTGCTCAAAATACTGCAACGGTTAGTGGAAGTGGAGCATCTACCTATGTATGGGACAATAACATCAGTAACGGTGTTGCCTTTACCCCTACCGCTACCAATACCTACACAGTAGTTGGAACAGATGGCAACGGGTGTACCAATACAGATCAAGTACAAGTAGTGGTTAACGCCTTGCCGAATGTCAATGCAGGAATCAACCAAACATTGTGTGCAGGAACTGCAGTAACCTTGAGTGGTTCAGGAGCAGTAAGCTACAGTTGGGATAACAGCATAAACGATGGTGTGGCCTTTACGCCAACAGCAACCAATAACTATACAGTAGTTGGAACAGATGCCAACGGATGCACTAATACAGATCAAGTCCAAGTAGTTGTTAATGCCTTACCAATTGTCATTGCAGGAATCAACCAAACCGTTTGTGCTGGTACTGCAGTAACTTTAAGTGGTTCAGGAGCAGTAAGCTATAGTTGGGATAACAGCATAAACGATGGTGTGGCCTTTACGCCAACAGCAACCAATAACTATACAGTAGTTGGAACAGATGCCAATGGATGTACCAATACAGATACAGTACAAGTGGTGGTTAATGCCTTACCTATCGTGATTGCTGGAAATAGCCAAACAGTTTGTATCGGCACTGCAGTGACCTTGAGTGGTACAGGTGCGGTGACCTATAGTTGGGATAACAGCATCAACGATGGTGTGGCCTTTACGCCATCAAACACCGCGACCTATACCGTAACCGGAACAGATATCAATGGTTGTATCGATACAGATCAAGTACAAGTTATTGTTAACCCTTTACCAGTTACAAGTGCCGGTAATAACCAAACAGTTTGTTCAGGAACTACCGTTACTTTGGCTGGTTCAGGTGCTACAAGCTACAGTTGGAACAACAACATCAGCAACGGTGTTCCTTTTACGGCAACTTCAACGACTACTTACACTGTAACAGGAACGAATGGAAATGGCTGTGTTAATACGGCTCAAATGACGGTCATTGTTAATACACTTCCAGTAGTAACAGCAGGTAGTAATCAGAGTGTATGCCCAGGAACAGCTGTTACCTTGAATGGTTCAGGAGCCCTTTTTTACAGCTGGAACAATGGTATAAGCAATGGATTACCGTTTACGCCAAGTGCTACAACAACCTACACAGTAACTGGAACGGCAAGTAACGGATGCAGCAATACAGCACAGGTACAAGTGATCCTAAATGCTTTACCAACAGTAAGTGCAGGCAGTAACCAAACTATCTGTCCAGGTGCATCAGTAACCTTAAGTGGTTCAGGTGCCGCAAGCTATTCATGGAACAACAGTGTGAGCAATGGAGTGGCTTTCACCCCTTCTGCCACCACAACCTATACAGTAACTGGTACAAATGCTAATGGATGTTCAAATACAGCACAAACCACAGTAACTATCAATCCAATTCTAACTGTTAATGCTGGCCCAGATGTGATGAGTTGCACAGGAGAAACGGTAATTTTATCAGGACAAGGAGCAAATACGTATACTTGGTCAAATGGCGTACAAAATGGACAAGGATTCGTACCTACCGCCACTGGAGTATATAGTGTGAGTGGAGTCGATGGTTTTGGCTGCACGGGTACAGATCAAGTAACCGTTTACGTTAATTCAGCAAGTAGT
The DNA here is from genome assembly GCA_947475095.1 of Flavobacteriales bacterium. Lineage (GTDB taxonomy): Bacteria > Bacteroidota > Bacteroidia > Flavobacteriales_D > Crocinitomicaceae > UBA952. The sequence continues at coordinate 24,722 of CANJLG010000026.1, read as the reverse complement.
TCCACTGTAACAGCACTAGCCTGTAATTCCTATGTACTAAACGGACAGACATACAATCAAAGCGGAACCTATAGCCAAACCATTCCAAATGCCTTTGGTTGTGACTCTTTGATTACACTGAACCTTACCTTGGATACACCTTTAAGTACACCTATAGTAACAGTTAGTGGCGGAGAATTATTTACCAACGGGCAAGCCAACACCTCTTTCCAGTGGATTTTCTGTAATTCTGGATTCCCAATTAGCGACGAAACTGACACCTTGTATGTTCCAAATTTAAATGGACAGTTTGCGGTTACAGCGAGCAATTCATGCGGTTCATCTACTTCAGCTTGTGTTACTATAAATTACATGGGAGTTGAAGAAGCTAAGGGTCCTTCACTAAATCTTTATCCGAATCCTACCTTTGATTATGTTTATTTTTCTGGAGATATCAATGAGGGAACAGACTATGAATTAACAGATGCACAAGGCAGAATCATCTTGGTTGGCAAGTTATTATCTGATAAAAACATTAACTTATTCGGCATGACAACTGGCCTTTACTGGATTAAATTTAAAGGATACCAACCATTACAAGTCGTTAAGCAATAAAAGCTGAAACAATAGTTAAGGATTACAAAGGGGCTTCGGCCCCTTTTTTATTAAAAATAAATGGGTTTTGCATACACTTTACACTGTTGAAATAACAAGGCAGGGAAAGGAATCTTTATCATGTTCAAATGAGACAAGACCTTTTTTAGCGTAGGATTCTTAATAGGAAGTCTCGTTAGATCGACATCCAATGAAAATAAGAACTGTCGCGAAGCCTTAAAATCCAAGTATAGATTTTCATCTCCCACCAATTTTTGATCAACACTATAGCCAAAACTTAAACAAAGCCAATTCATTTTTTTAACCTTAGATGACCATGCGCCGATTGGTAAACTTAGCCAATACGTTTGACCGTTATAATCTTTTAATAGCTGTTCTGAGAAATTAGAACCCAAAATTTCAGGGCGAACCTTAGCATATGGAGAAGGGCTAAATGAAAATTTAGGAATCACAAGTTGCTTTTTGAATACTAATTCCTGCGTTAAATAAAGAGCGCCTCCAGAGAAATTTGCAACAACATCATACCCAGAAAACCCCCACTCTGAGTTATAAGCATCCATTAGTTCTAGTGCAGCAAGGTAGGACATGCCGATTGAGAAACCTATCCAAGGATATGATTTTTTAGCGCCTGACCATCGAAAAACCTCCCCCGTTTTTTGACTTAAGACATAAGCAGAAAAAGCATGACCACACTTATCCATTTGCAACCAATTTCTACTGTCATTAAAAAAATGAAAATTAGATTTTGGATAATCTTTATACCAGATATTATTTAAAGCAATCAAACTAGATGAGTAGACTAACCCGGAAGAAGTTGATGTGATAAGCAAGCGTTTCTTGTATATTAAAGAATCATTTTGACTCGCTTGGCCATCAATCCAATGACAAATAAGTAAGAAAGAGAATAGAAAAATTAATCTCATGATAATTCGAAGGTAGGAATAAATAAGAAATTGCATCGTTAAGCCGATGCAAATCATACTTTTGTATAAAATTAAACCTAACTATGGAACAAGCAAGAAAAGATTGGAACGACATAAAGAGCAATGACAGCTGGTCAATTTTTAAAATCATGTCTGAATTTGTCGAAGCCTACGACCGCATGTCGAAGATTGGGCCTTGCATTTCTATCTTTGGGTCAGCGCGTACCAAAGAGGAAAACCCTTACTATGGTTTATCTGTAGACCTAGGTCAACGTTTAGCAGAAAAAGGGTTTGGGATCATATCAGGTGGAGGTCCCGGCATCATGGAGGCAGCTAATAAAGGCGCTCAAAAAGGAAAAGGCCCATCGGTTGGGTTGAACATAGATTTACCCTTCGAACAACACCACAACCCATACATTGACCAACAACACAATTTAGAATTTGACTATTTCTTTGTCCGTAAAGTGATTTTTGTAAAGTATTCGCAAGCTTTTGTTATTATGCCGGGCGGATTTGGCACTTTGGATGAGTTCTTCGAAGCCATTACATTAATCCAGACGAATAAAATTGCACGACGTCCGATCGTATTAGTAGGCCGTAAATACTGGGCGGGACTAATTACTTGGATTGAAGATGTAATGTTAGGAGAGGAAAAAAATATATCTGAAAAGGACCTGTCACTTTTTCAAATTGTAGATACCGTTGATGAGGCTGTCGCTTACATTGAAGACTTTTTCAGTTCAAATTTATTGTCTCCAAACTTTTAAAAATATCAATCACATTGTTTATATTTGTAAGTAGAATATGAGTAAAATTAAAAATATATCCGCTTTTTTATTTTCAAAACACTTCGTCAAACATTTTGGCCTAGTGCTTTTATTTTATGTGGTGGTGATTTTGTCATTATTTTTTTACCTCAACTACTCTACTAATCATGGAGAAAAAATATTTCTACCCAATTTCATTGGAACAAATTCCGAAGACGCTAAAAATAAAATTAAAAATCTAGGTTTAGAATACCAAATATTAGATTCCGTGTATGATATCACAAAACCACCCGGGACCATAATTGATCAGAATCCTATGGGGACTGCCAGTTCTAAAATCTATGTAAAAACAGGAAGGATAATTTCATTTCGTGTAACAAAAGCTACTAAACTAGTAGACATGCCTAGCTTAGTAGATAAACAAATCCAATTTGCGGAAACTGTTTTGGCGGCAAGAGGACTAAAATATATTATTAAATACAAAATAATTTCTGAAAGAAGCGGTGCTGTTATTGAACAACTATACTTGGGTAGGCAAATTAAGCCAGGCGAGCAAATCCAAATTGGATCTCAGATAACCTTAATCGTCGGTCAAAAAGATGAAGAAAAATCAATGCCTATACCTGACCTTGTTGGTTTAGATATGGCCGCATGCCTAGTAATTTTTGATAGTTTGAAATGCCCGTATTTGATGCGCTTTGATGAATGCTTAACGCATGAAGACAGCCTAGCAGCTCGTGTGTTAATGCAAAGTCCTGAATTCATTCCTGGCACTAAAACTTTTCGATCAAATACCATTGTAATTAGGTTAGGTGCATTTATCAAAGAAGAAGGATTTGAACAACCTAATGATATAGAAAAGGAAGAATAAATGAGAAAAAAATTATTGCTTGCCTTTACGCTATTTTTTGTTCAAAATGCTATATCTCAAGGGATTAGTATAGGCGAAGTATGTCAGAATTTAAACATTATTCCACTTACTATAAAAAAAGACTTAAATTCGATAGATAGTACATTCGTTTATGCTATCGATACTATTTCCCTTCCGTTTTTTGATGATTTTTCTTCCAATAAATTTCAAGCATACAGCCCGAATTTTAATGACCCTAGCACCACAAGCCAATTATACTTCCGCTTAAAAGATGCTGCAACAAATATGGTTTTAAATAACGATGCTTTATTTACTAATCAAGCAACATTTCGGAGGATCTATAATGCAACAACGTCAACAACAAACGATATTCCTTTTTCGGACACCTTGATTAAAGTTGGTAATTTAATGCAATATCCCGTCGTTTATAACACACTCAGTTTGTATCCCCCTTATTATATTTACGATACGATCGGCATTCCAGACATTAGTGATACGATTTGGATCACAAACCCTGCTTATTTTCAAGATTCAGCAAGGCAATTTTTTCAAACTATTACTGATTCATCTAAAATTTGGATTGACCACTTTGCCTATCATAATTATCGCTTCGGTGTGAATCCGAGGTCTTTAGGGGTTGCTACTTTTGATGGCTTAAATGAAAATGGATACCCTTACCAAATTGGAACTAATGTTACAAATTATGGCGACAAACTAACATCAAAGCCAATGAATATGGGGAATTATGACGCCTCAGATTCGGTCTATTTTAGTTTTTTATATCAACCACAAGGATTTGGCGATGTTCCCGAAAGTGGTGATTCATTGCTCTTGGAATTTTACGCACCAGATTTAAGTCAATGGTTTCATATTTGGAGTGTTTCAGGTGGCCCTACCATCCCATTTAAGGCAGTGCACGTAGCTATTACTGACAGTAAATTCTTCAAGCCTGGTTTTCAATTTAGGTTTCGTAATTATGGTGGATTATCTGGTGCACTTGACCACTTTCACATCGATTATGTTCACTTGAGAAATCTGTCATCTTTCAACGACACCACCTTCAAAGATTTTGCTTTCTCCTATCCAATCAATTCGCTTTTGAAAACGTATACATCAGTGCCGTGGGACCATTATAAGGCGAGCAGTGGTAGCAAAATGACTGATTCATTATTTGTTAATTTATACAACGGGAGTACCTCAGCTGAGAACTATCAAAATGGGCAGGTAACTGTTTATAATAATAATGTGCAGCAAGGCCTATATGTTCTTCCGGGTTTTCTTTTGGCGGAAGGGCAGATTAACTATGATCCAAGCTCATTTTTAAATTCCTACCATGACCTTAGTACAGGATATGAATATAGTAGAGTATTATCGGGTATTTCACAAGTATTTGATGTCGTAAGTTTGGCGTCGGCGCAATTTCCTAATTTATATCAAAATGACTCAACATCCTTTAAGCAGCGCTTTTCAAATTACTACAGCTATGATGATGGATCAGCAGAAGCCGCATTTGGACCTACAGGAACCCAAGCACGCTTAGCTATTCAATTTGATGCTTACGAAGCAGACTCGCTAATAGGGATAGATTTATGTTTTATGCCCTCAGTGATTGATGTTTCTCAGAAACTATTTTTGCTCACTGTTTGGGATAATGACAATGGCCAACCGGGAAATGTATTGTATGAAGACAATGCTTTTTCACCACGGCAACCAAGCTATGTTAACGGGCAAAATAACTACCAAACCTATTATTTCGCAGATACCGTTAAGATTGCTGTTGGTACAACATTTTTTGTTGGCTGGAGGCAATTAGATCCTGATCGTTTAAATTTAGGCTTAGATAGAAATATTGATAATCACACAACCATTCGCTATTCTGTTGATGGAGGGGACAATTGGTTTACTGCGCCATTCAGTGGGTCTGCGATGTTGCGGCCTATTTTTTCAACACAATTAGATGCGATCCTAAATAGCCCTGAAGCAGTAGAAAACACCTTAACTATTTACCCCAATCCGACAAAAGATATCCTCAATGTATCCTTTGAAGATGGACAAATTTTCCCAATCTATGTATACAACCAACTTGGGCAGCTAATTGCTACCTCAGTAACAGATATCATAGACCTTGCGCCTTTTAATGCAGGTGTATATTTTATTAGTAGTCCAAGCTACACTTCGAAGGTCTATAAAGTAATCAAGCAGTGATAGAAGATGTTGGGCTAGAACCCGAAGATGAATTATTTGAACATCATCGATTTAGTGCAGATCCGGGCCAAGACCTACTTCGAATTGATAAATTTTTATTAGATCGAATTCCCAATACCTCGAGAAACAAAATTCAAGTTGCAGCAAGAAATGGCAATGTGTTAGTGAACGGCACTGTTGTTAAACAAAACTACCGAGTAAAGCCACACGATGTAATTTCAATCGTGATGCCCTATCCAGTGAGGGAAATTGAACTCATTGCCCAAGATATTCCCATTCAAATTGTTTTCGAGGATGACACCCTTATAGTGGTCAACAAATCGGTTAATATGGTTGTTCATCCTGGCTATGGTAATTATTCTGGCACATTGCTCAACGCCTTGATTTTTCATTTTAATAATTTGCCTTCCATGCCAAAAAACTATTACGGAAGACCCGGACTTGTGCACCGAATCGATAAAAATACCTCTGGTGTTTTATTAGTTGCGAAAACAGAAGATGCCTTAACCCACTTGGCAAAACAGTTTTACGATAAAACAACCGAAAGAACTTATTGGGCATTGGTTTGGGGAGATGTTAAGGAAGGCGGAACAATTACAAAGCATGTAGGAAGATCAATAAAAAACAGAAAAGTAATGGCCGTCTTTCCAGATGGAGATACTGGCAAACATGCCGTTACACATTATTCGGTATTAAAAAATTATGGTTGGGCAAGCTTACTCGAATGCCGACTTGAAACAGGCCGAACGCATCAAATTCGAGTTCATTTGCAATCAATTGGTCATCCACTCTTTAATGACCCAGAATATGGGGGGAATAAAATATTACGTGGCCCAAATACAAGTTCGCACAAAAAATTTATTGAATCTTGCTTTGAATTGCTTCCAGGGCAAGCACTTCATGCCAAAACATTGGGTTTTATACATCCTGAAACAAAGGCAAAAATGGCCTTCTCTTCAGCCTTAAACGATGGTATGGAAACTTTAATTCAACGTTGGGAGGCATATACAATGGTAAATTAATTTTTTTTTTTTATTTTTGTTAGCCTTATTAAATTTTAACTGCATTTTAAACCCAATTTATGAAGACAATAATACTAATCACCATTATCAATTTAGCGTGTTTTACCGTTTTAAATGCTCAGGCAGTTGTTCCTAAATACATTTCTGAAGCTGTCAAATCATTTGATGGTGGGCGTTATTTTGAAGCTTTGCCAAAGTTGCAGTCAGCCTTTACAAAATTAGGCGTTAAGAATAAAAGTATTTCACAAAAAGGAGACATGGCTTTTAGAATAGCTGAATGTTACAGAAACATGGAGCAATATGACAAAGCGAACGAGTGGTATGGGTCATCTATAGAATTAAAATACTATGAAGTTCAACCTTTGCTTTATTTTTGGCAAGCTGAAATGCAGCGAATGATGGGTAAATTTGATTTGGCCATTAAAAGTTACGAAGAATATAAAAAGCGTGTTTCACCAAGTGATCTTTCTCATGATGCAGAAGCTGGCATTAAATCATGCAAGAGTTTTAAAGCTTTCGATGCAGAAGAATCAATTTTTGTCATTAAAAGTGAGCAGAAGTTAAATAAACCACAATTTGATATGGCTCCTTCATTTATCGACAAAAAAGGGATGCTCATTATTTTTGGTACTGGGAGAGAAGAATTATCGACTAAAGAAAGAGACCCGATAACAGGAGAAAAATTTATGGATTTATGGTCGGCAGAATTTGATGCAAAAGGAGCACTTACCAATATAAAAAGCCTTGATGATAATTTAATTATTAATACCGCAGATAATGAAGGTACTGCCTGCATGGATGCAAAGCGTAATACACTTTACTTCACAAGATGTCCTTCAAGAGCTAAGCAAAATCTAGGTTGTGATATTTGGATGGTAACTAAGGCAGGCGATGATTGGGATAACGCTCTTAAACTAACACTAAAAAATAGTGATACCTCATCAGTTGGCCATCCTTGCATTACTGACGATGGAATGATGTTAATTTTCGCTGGTGATCTTCCTGGTGGAATGGGCGGTAGAGATTTGTGGTACGTTATGTATGACAAAAAAAATAAGGTATGGGATTCTATCCCAACGAACATGGGCAAAGAGATTAATACAACTGGAAATGAACTGTTTCCGTCAATGGGGCCTAATGGTAAGCTTTATTTTGCTAGTGATGGTCACCCAGGAATTGGTGGACTTGATATTTTTTATGCGAAAAGAACTAATGAAGAAAATACTAAAGAAAAACCTGCGAAATGGGGAATGGCTACTAACATGATGTATCCGATAAACTCTCCTGCAAATGATTATGCAATGGCAGATTTTGACGGAACAAGGGGCTATTTTACTTCAGAAAGAAAAATGGGAGCAAATAAAGAATACACTCCTGATATTTGGAGTTTTTCAATACCTCCGGTTCTATTTGATTTACGGGTAGTGGTATACGAAGCAGGTAAAAAAGTTAAAAAGCTTTCAGATGCGAAGGTTATTGTAACTGGATCTGACGGAAGTGTATGGGAAGGAGTTACCAATGAAAAAGGATCAACCATTAAATTGGACAAGAAACAAGATGGGAAACGTTATATCAATGGTGAGATTAATTATACTGTTATTGCATCAAAAGATAAGTATTTTGAGAATAATAAAGGAGCTAAATGCTCAACAATAGGATTAGACCGGAATCAAAGTTTCTTATTGGAAATTCCGCTTTTACCTAAGTACGAACTTCGAACTCCTGAAATTAGATATCCTGTCGATCAATGGAGTTTTGTAGATGACAATTCCATAAAATCCACTGATTCCTTGAAGTTTTTAGATAGTCTACTTACCAACTATCCTGATATCACAATTGATTTATACTCACACACAGATGCTAGAGATACCGAGACACATAATCAAGCCTTATCAGAAAACCGTGCAAAAGCAGTTTATATTTATTTAGTTGATAAAGTTGGTATCGATCCTAGACGAATTAATCCGATAGGGAAAGGTGAATCATCACCTGCAAAATGGATAGATGAAAATGGCCAAGAACAGGTTCTAACGGAAATATATATAAACCAGTTTAAAGCTTCTGACAAGAAAAAGTTCGACAAGCTACACCAAATAAATCGCCGCACAGAGGTTAAAATTACTGGGGAAAATTTTGATCCTTTAACAGCTCCGGCAGCGAATCCTAAGTGGAAGGTATACACAGTTCCTCTACCTAATTAAAAATTAAAAAGCGTTCCGAGGAACGCTTTTTTTTTGTACCTTAATTGATATGAAAAAAGCGATTAAGGAAGAGTATATTCATTATTTATGGAAGAACAAGCTATTGCTTATTTATAAGCTGAAGTTAATAAATGGAGAATCAATTCATGTGCTTGATGTTGGAAATCATAATGAAAATGAATCTGGTCCAGATTTTTTAATGGCTTCTATAAAAATAGATGGAGTCGTTTGGCATGGGCATGTTGAAATTCACGTTAAAGCATCAGATTGGTATAAGCATCAGCATCACGAAGACAAAAACTATAATAATGTCATTTTACACCTTGTTTGCACTAAGGATAAAGACATCTTTCAAAATGGGCAATTAATCCCTACTGTTGAGATTCAAGAATTAATAGATGAGAAACACTATAATGCGTACATCAACTTTTTTAAATTTAAACAAGAAATATTTTGCGCAAAAAAATTAAGCACTAATTATTTAACTGAATTTTCTAAACAGTGTGAAAAAGGGTTTCTCAGTAGAATAGCGCGCAAATCCGCAAGTCGTGCTGGAAATAATTCAAACGAACTATTTAATCGATATGCTGCACGTGTTTTTGGAGGGTCTTCCAATGCAGATCTCTTTGAAATACTGTATGAAAAATACATGACTGAAAATAGTAGTGAAAATAATCAAGAAGAAAATGAACTACTTATCACAACAATTATTGGAAAATCCCAACCCTTTGATTCGCATAAAAAAAAAGGATTTATGCCTCAAAGCAACCCGAGAAAGAGACTTTCAGAATGGGTATTATTTACCAGGCTGTATAAAATTGAAGAAGAATTAATCTGTTTTATAACAAATAATAAAATTGATGAGGCTGTTATGCGCTTAAGGAACAAATTAAACGCCCATTATTCTTCATTCATTCTAAATAATATTATAATCAATGCCCTGATCCCTTTTCTATATAATTACTCTATAATAAATGGTCATGCCATTAATTCTATTGCATTAATAAACGCATATAAGGATTTGCCAGCAGAAAATAATAAGATCACAAGGGAATGGCGAAAAATTGGCTTGCCCATAAAAAATGCTTACGAAAGCCAGGCTTGTTTAGAAATTTATCAGCAATTTTGTAAACGGAAACAATGCTTGACTTGCGAAGTAGGTAAAAAAATATTTTTTAAATGAAACGCCTTATACAAAAAATTACTTTTTTCTTTGAAATGCAATCCTATGGCGTTTGTGGTTGGATTGCGCGGAAAATTGGTATTAGTACCTACAAAGTGAGGTTAGGGTTCATTTATTTTTCGTTTGTATCCTTAGGGTCCCCAATTTTGGTTTATTTAATACTCGCTTGGATCCTTGATCATAAGCATTATTTTAAATTACAGGGTAAAAGAAAAACATCAATTTGGGAAATATGATTGTTTTAATTACAGGAAGTAATGGCCTTTTGGGACAAAAAATTGTAAGGCAATTACTCAATTCCAAGGTTCCATTTATAGCAAGTTCTCAAGGAGAAAATCGTAATCCAGATTGTCCTGAAGAGGTTTATCGAAAGATGGACATAACATCGAATGTGGAAATTAGCACTGTTTTTCAAGAAATAAAACCAACACATGTTATTCATACTGCCGCTCTAACGAATGTTGATTATTGCGAATTAAATCCCGAATTATGTTATGCTTTAAATGTAGAGGCAACTTCAATTTTAATAAACAAGGCAATAGAAATAAATGCCCATTTTCAACTACTTTCTAGCGATTTTATTTTTGATGGAGAAAATGGACCGTATGCAGAAACGGATGCCCCTAACCCACTAAGTCACTATGCCAAATCGAAATGGCAGGCAGAGCAATTATTGCATTTGGGATCCTACAAAAACTGGTCAATCGTTCGAACGATTATTGTCTATGGACAGGGGTACCAACTTTCGCGATCTAATTTAATTTTATGGGCCAAGGAATCTTTATTAGCACAGCAAGAAATCTCAGTCATAGATGACCAATTCAGAGCGCCAACATGGGCAGACGATTTAGCATGGGCATGCATTAAAATTTGTCAAGAAGGAAAATTAGGTGTTTATAATGCCTGTGGACCAGAAACGCTTTCGATTTATGAAATCGTATTACGAATCGCCACTTTTTACAATTGCGATAAAAATTTAATAAAAAAAATAAACAGCAAATACCTAAATCAAGCGGCCATAAGGCCTCCAAAAACAGGGTTGGTATTAACAAAGTCAGTGAATGAATTTGGATATAGCCCCAAATTATTAGAAGAAACACTGGCACTTTTAGATTAATTATATAAAAAATATAATATCTTTAACAATTATAAAAACAGTTTTCGCAGGAAAAAATTTACATAACCATGAAAAAATTATTCAATAAAAAATCAATCCCCCTTTTATTACAAGAAGCGCAAGCTAATGAACACGGATTAAAAAAGACACTTGGTATGTGGTCTCTAATTGCCTTAGGTGTTGGTGCAATCATAGGTGCTGGATTATTTGTTAATACTGGAAGAGCAGCAGCAGAAGCAGCTGGATCTGGGGTAACATTATCCTTTGCTGTTGCCGCTATTGGCTGTGCTTTTGCAGGATTATGCTATGCCGAATTTGCATCCACAATACCAATTGCCGGAAGCGCATACACCTATTCTTATGCAACTTTAGGTGAAATAGTAGCTTGGATAATTGGCTGGTCTTTAGTCATGGAATATGCTTTGGGTGCCGCCACGGTATCCATTGCTTGGAGTGAATACCTGAATAATCTCCTGGGCGGAACCATTCCTTATGAATGGTGTCACTCGCCATTTGAACATAAAGTAGTTGGAAAGGCAACTATAACTGGTATAATGAATTTACCTGCGCTATCGATTTTGGCAATACTTACTTTATTATTGATTAAAGGCACACAGGAATCTGCTTTTATTAATGGCATTATGGTTTTTATCAAGGTTGCAATCGTTTTGATTTTTATTGTAGTTGGCTGGAACTATATTAAGCCCGAAAACCATACTCCTTATTTAATTCCAGAAAGTACGATCGGACATGAAGGTATTTTTAAATGGGGTTGGGGTGGAGTTCTCGGCGGCGCAGCAATTGTCTTCTTTGCCTTTATTGGTTTCGATGCTGTATCTACAGCAGCGCAGGAAGCAAAGAATCCCAAAAGAGATATGCCGATTGGCATCTTAGGCTCATTAATTATATGCACTATTCTGTATATTTTGTTTGCCCATGTGTTGACCGGTATCGCAAATTGGAAAGAATTCAGTGCGGGCGGTGCAGGAGGAGAAGCATCGGTTTCCTATGCCATTAAAAAAATGGCTGGCTATGAATGGCTTGGTACAAGTGTTAATATTGCCATATTAGCAGGATTTTCCTCGGTAATATTAGTCATGTTAATGGGGCAAACTCGTGTGTTTTACTCCATGTCCAACGACGGATTACTGCCTAAACTATTTTCTGTTTTACACCCAAAATTCAAAACCCCCTATAAATCGAATTTAGTATTGTTATTAATGGTGGGTGGCTTTGCTGCATTTATCCCCGGTAGTGTTGCAGGAAACCTCACCTCATTCGGAACTTTATTCGCTTTTGTTATTGTTTGCGCAGGTATTATCATGATGCGTAAAAATTTCCCGCTTTTAGATCGGCCATTTAAAACACCCCTAGTACCATTAGTTCCCATATTAGGGATACTAGTTTGTTTAGCCATGATTGTGGCGCTAGATCTTACGACCTTAACTGTCGCTGCGGTTTGGATGTTGTCTGGTCTCCTTATATATTTTGGCTATAGTAAATTCCACAGTAAGTTACGAAACGATGGAGATAAGTAATTTCTTCGCATTCAAATAATTCACAAAATTATCGTTTAGTAATTTGTGACTAATGATCCCCCTTTATATGTTTCCCCAAGGAGCCGAAAAGGGATTTGTTTTTTCTTTATTATTTGTTTAATAATTATTTTTCTGCCTAGAATTGTGCGGTCTTTTGATAAGCCTTTAGCTATTAATCTGTCGAAAACAGCAATAGAAACTTTTAATGAAAAACGTAACTGGCATAAAAAAAAAGAATACCAAAAAAAGTCAAGGCCAGCCTATAAAAAAAAGGTGTTTTTAGCGCCCGAACGTCGATTTGATCCAAATCAATATCAAAAAAATGACTGGATAAAACTAGGGCTGTCGGAAAAACAAGTAGCGGTAGTGCTAAAATTTACCGAAAAAGGGCTTTATTCAAATGATGATTTGGAAAAAATATTTGTTATTCCATCCACTTTATTTAACCTAATCAAAGACTCTACTTACTACCCTATAGCGCCGACAAAAAAACAAGAATTTACCGAGAAAAAACTTTTAGTTACTCACGAAATAGAGCTAAACATTAATACCGCAAGCGAAAATGACTTACTAAGCATTAAAGGATTGGGTCCTTATTATGCAAAGGCCATTATAAAATATAAAGCGGAATTAGGCGGGTTTGTAAGGAAAAGCCAACTGATGGAAATTTTTAAAATGAGCAACGAATCGTACGATAAGATTGCACCCTATCTAACTATAAACCCCTCTGATGTGCGGACCATAAATATTAATGAAGCAACGGTTGAGGAACTGAATGCTCACCCCTACATAAATTGGGGCCAAGCAAACTCTATCGTTAAAATGCGCATGCAAAAAGTTGGATTCAAAGATATTAATGAGATAAAACAATCACATTTAATCGATGAAGAAACATATGAAAAGCTAATTCCATACCTATCAATATAATTTAGTTATCACAAATTGGTAGGGAACTAAAAAAATAATTATGCCATTTTAATCACCTTAGGACTTACCAAGCATCTTCTTCTTTAATTTTTCATCAGCAGGAGAACTTCCTAACCAAATAGAAAATAATGCTTTTTTAAATTCTACACCAGGCATTAAACCTTTATAAGCGCCATTAATAATTACAGCAACCCCCTTTCCTGGTTTATAAATTATTAAAATATCATCACCTATTTTAATAGGAGCAGTAAAAAACCCTTTAAATTGACTTTTTTCTGCAGCAGTCGCTTTTCCATGACTGGACTTTAAAAACCCTTCTTGGACAGTTTCGTTAAATTTATCTTTGGTTACTTTAGATGATATAATTTTGATGTTTATTGCTTGAAGTTCGTCAGCGTTAATTATACGATTTGGATCCATTGATGGCGCAGGAAGGTATAAAGCAGATACATAGAGATCAAATCCATATTTTTGACGAAGACCAGCACCATTAAAAGTTAGTAAATCACCCTTAACATCTAATTTCTTTTTGAAGGTAGCACCAGATACTGTTATGTCCTGAGATAGGAAAGAAAAACTAAACAATAAAAATATAAAAAAGATAGAATTTTTCATGATAAAGATTTATTAAAAATATTGTACTAATTTAGATTAAAATTTAAAATTATAAGCTATGATTGAAAAATTAATCTACATAATAGGAATAAGTTTGTTGTTTTTAATCCTAGGAATCTTTTTGAACAGAGAGGCTAAACGTAAAAAAAATTCTAAAAATAGCGTCTATGCGCTTATAATTATTTTATTTTCCCTTAACGCATTAATTATTGGAGGAGCTCATACATGTCTGCACAATCCTTCATGGACAGATGACTCAAGACAACTTTTCGTTTACATCGCCCTACTTGTTTTTGTATTAGATTTAATGATTGTAGGACTTCAATTATTTAGGAATGCGCGGCAATGTAAAAGCCGTTTGGCCTTGGTAATTTCAATTATTTGGTTCTGTGGTGCCATAATGACATTAATATTAGGATATAGATGGGTTTCCAAAATGAATGACTCTTGGACTAGGGAAAATGAAAAACAAGTAATTAATAGCTGTGATGGCGAAAAATTTGATTGTTATTGTAAGCTTGAAATTATTAAAAAGAAATATAACAAACCAAGTGAATACTACGCAATTATGGAAAATTCCGAATTAAATAAGCAAAAAATAAAGGAATTAGAGGCTAGTTTTATTGTTACGTGCTCTTTGTGTGACACTGCAAAAAAGGCTGCTTCCATACAAAAAGTAGAAGGAATGCCCGATGATTTTTAAATTGTCTTTATTTAAAAATATTTAATTCATTTTAATAGGCTGCTTATTATTTCTCGAATTATCTTTGTAGTATGACAATTGAAGATAAACTAAGAGAAGCTATTCGCGACGTAGAAAACTTTCCTAAGCCGGGTATCTTATTTAAGGACATTAGTCCGATTATGCTGAATCCTATTTTATCGGGTGATGTATTGGATCATCTGGTTGATCTTTATGCTGATAAAAATTTAGATGCAATCGCTGGTATTGAAAGTCGTGGATTCCTTTTTGGCTACCCCTTAGCGATTCGTTTAGGACTTCCATTTGTGTTAATCCGAAAAGCAGGAAAACTACCCTACGATAAAATTTCATATGCATATGACCTAGAATATGGCAATGCTGTTATCGAAATGCACAGTGATTCCTTAAAACCTGGCGATCGCGTACTCATTCATGATGATCTGTTGGCAACTGGAGGTTCCGCTTCAGCAGCGGCGTCACTCATTGAAAAATGTGGCGGAGAGGTTGCTGGCTTTAGTTTTTTAGTCTGCTTAAGCTTTTTAAATGGCCGAGAAAAATTAGAAAAACATTCCGAAATCATCACTAACTTAATTACCTATTAATCGCTTACCATGAATTTTGATAAAAACGAAAATCAAGAAATGATTGCACAAATGGTGCGTGATTTTGCAGAAAAAGAAATCCGTCCGTTTATGAGAAAATGGGATGACGAAGAGTTTTTCCCTGTTGACACCATGAAAAAACTGGGGGAAATGGGCCTGCTAGGGATTTTTATTCCTGAGGAATACGGAGGTGCAGGATTTTCGTATAATGAATATGCTACTGCATTAATGGAAATTGGAAAAGTTTGTGGCGGCATTGGATTAAGTGTAGCGGCGCATAACTCACTTTGCACAGGACATATTTATTACCATGGATCCAAAGAACAAAAAGAAAAATACCTTCCCAAATTAGCGACAGGTGAATTCATTGGTGCTTGGGGATTAACAGAGGCTAATACTGGCTCAGATGCTATGAGGATGGCAGCAACTGCTGTAAAAGACGGTACGGATTGGGTAATCAATGGTACTAAAAATTGGATTACACACGGGTTATCAGGCGATGTTTCCATCGTCCTAATACGCACAGGAGAATTATTGGATAGCAACGGAATTACCAGCTTTATCGTTGAAAAAGGCACCCCCGGTTTTTCCGCCGTTAAAATAAAAGATAAACTTGGTGTTCGCGCAAGCGAAACAGCCGAATTGATTTTTGAGAATGTTCGGATACCAGAAGAGAACGTGATCGGTGAAGTGGGGATGGGTTTTAAACAAGCGATGCAAATACTAGATGGTGGCCGAATTTCAATAGCATCCCTAAGTTGCGGTATTGCTCGTGGGGCGTACGAAGCTTCTGTAAAATATGCAAAAGAACGCGAGCAATTTGGGCAGCCGATTGCACATTTTCAAGCGATTGCATTTAAATTAGCCGATATGCTCACACAAATTGAAGCGGCAGAGTTATTAACTTTTCAAGCGGCATACCTTAAAGATAACAATCAGCCTTTAACAAAGCAAGGAGCATACGCAAAATACTACGCTTCTGAGGTAGCCGTAAAGTGTGGAAATGAAGCTGTTCAAATTATGGGGGGCTACGGATATACCAAAGAGTACCCTGCTGAAAAGTTTTTGAGAGATGCAAAATTAATGACGATCGGCGAAGGAACATCTGAAATACAAAAGATTGTAATATCGCGAGAAATATTAAAATAATTCTTGCATTTTACTGAATTTGGTTTATCTTTGCCACCCGAAGTTTTATTTAAATAAAAGTAATTATGTTAATTATTCCGATCAAAGAAGGCGAAAACATTGAAAGAGCGTTAAAAAAGTACAAGAAAAAGTACGAAAAAACGAACATGATGAAACAACTTCGTGCAAGAAAAGAGTTTCAAAAACCTTCCATTGCTCGTCGTCAAGAAATAATTCGTGCGGCATACAAGCAAAGAATGCAATCAGAACAGATGTAACTAAATCATACTATAATCGTTGAAGGAGCTTTAGCTCCTTTTTTTATGCTCGATAAATTCATTTCCTATTTACAATTTGAAAAACGCTATTCAGAGCATACCGTAATTGCCTATACAAATGATCTTTCCCAATTTATTTCTTTTGCTGAACTCGTTTCTATTACTGAGTTTTCAAGCCTTAGTCCTGCTTTTTTAAGATCTTGGATTGTTGAATTAATTGAAAATGGGTGCACCAACAAAAGTGTAAATAGAAAACTTGCTAGCCTTCGTACTTTTTACAAATGGCTGCGAAAAGAAGGTTTGGCCACAACAAATCCGCTCTTAAAATTAAAGGGGCCAAAAAGTGAAAAGCGCTTACCCTCTTTCGCCAAAGAATCTGAGTTACAAGAAAGCAAACTATCAGTTTACTTTTCAGATGATTTTAATGGTTTACGCGATGAATTAATGGTGGAAATATTTTATCAAACGGGTATTCGATTAAGTGAATTAATCCATTTAAAAGATGTTAACGTAAGCAAGGATTCCATCAAGGTACTAGGTAAACGCAATAAAGAACGAATTATCCCCATTATGCCAGCTTTATTCAAGAAAATAAATACGTATAGAAATTTGAGAAATAATACCTGTGGACCAACACCGACATTGTTTGTACTTCAAAATGGAAATATTCTTTACCCTGCTTTTGTTTATCGAAAAATAAATCAATATTTAGGTTCCGCAACACAATTAGATAAAAAAAGCCCCCATGTTCTTCGCCATACTTTTGCTACCCACATGCTAAACCGTGGGGCAGGATTAGAAACGTTAAAAGATTTGTTGGGACATGCAAATCTTGCCGCGACACAAATTTATACCCATAATTCGTTTGCTCAATTAACTAAAGTATATTCACAAGCTCACCCACGAGGAAAATAAAAATATAACTATGCAAAAACAAGTGCACACCATTCATTTCAAGGCTGATAAGGACTTACTAAAATTTATCGATGAAAAATTAGATAAGCTTACCTTGTTTTCCCAAGGTATTACAAACTGCGAAGTTTATTTAAAGCTAGAAAAAGACGTCAACCACGAAAATAAATTGGTGGAAATTAAACTTCATGTACCTGGTAAAGAGCTATTTGCCAAAAAGCACAGTGCTAGTTTTGAAGAAGCTACTAACCATGCCTTGGAGGCATTGAAAAAACAATTAATAAAAGAGAAAGAGCTGGGCTTAGATGGATAAAATCCTATCTATAACCATGCTGAGAATGCGTTTATTCAATTCTGTCCGATTAGCAAGATAAAACGAATATTCATCGCTCGTCATAAGACCAGTAACCATACCGAAATAGCGATTTTTTAAATCTGGAGATCGTGAAATACCACTCTGAATAGCTTGTCTAAATTCAGCGCCATTCCATCTTTTTTCCTTTATTTGAAGGAAGAATTGATTTTGTTTTAACTCTAGTACCCAGAGTTCATGCTGATATTTTAATATCGGACGCAAGACTTGGTTTTGGAATTTCTCCAATGGTTTTTCATTCCCCCCATCTAAAAATAATAGTGGACGCAGGGCTAATAATTCCTCGCTTCGATTTTCCATGTTGATACTAGCGTTTATAATTCCGTTTCGATAATAAGTTGATGGGGAGGCATAAATTGATCAACATAATTCGTGATTCGCTCATCATCGAAACTTGTTAGAAACAATACTTGCTTACATTTAGGTAAGCTTTCAGCGATTCGGCCAATGAAGCCTAACCATCCGTATTTTACTTGTTCGTCAAGTTTTAGCACTACGAATAGTTTTAATTTACTAATGTTAAATCCATTTTGAAAATACATTTCACAAACTCGTCTAGAAGTTCCTACGATTATTTCTGTACCATCGTAAAGATCGTTTCGCTGTTTCACCTTGTTCCCTTTTTCCAAAAGCAAATCTAGTGTTAAGTCCCTTTCTTTGATAAATGGCGCCAATTGATTGGCTAACTCTTGGGCAAGTATATTATTAAGGCATAGTATAATCATGCGTGGCGCCCCTTCCTCAGGCTCAGGTATGGTTTGAACGATAAGTTCTTGGATTAATGAAATAGAGGGCGATAAAATCGACACACAAATTGCCGACTGACCTGACTTTATGGCCTTTACTATTTTCAAATGGTGTGCTTCGCTACTTTCTGTACTGCTCATAACTTTGGGTTATTGAGATGCCTTTGATGATCTCTTTTCGTTTTTTTTATCAAATTTAATTCCATCGCTTTCGTTAAATCAACGCCTGTTTGATTGGCGATGCAAACAAGCACAAAGAGTACATCGGCTAATTCATCAGCTAATTCCAAATTTTTATCTGACTCCTTTTCGCTTTGTTCGCCATATCGTCGTGACATGATTCGAGCTACTTCCCCTACTTCTTCCATAAGGATAGCAGTATTTGTTAATTCATTAAAATACCTGACACCATGGTCTTTTATCCAATTATCAACTAATTTTTGCGTTTCTTCGATCGTCATTGCATTAAATTTTTGATGACAAAAGCCACTTAGATACATACTTTCCAATAATATCAAATTCTATGTTAACGCTATCTCCGACCTTCAGCTCGTGAAAATTAGTATTGTGATAGGTATAAGGAATGATACAAACTGAGAAGGATTCGCTGCCAGAATTCACTACAGTTAAGCTTGTTCCATTAATAGTTATTGACCCTTTTTCCACCGTAATTTCCTTAGAATGATGCGAAAAATCATATTTCCAACTTCCATTTTCTTCCGAAATATTGGTACAAGTTGCGAGGCCATCTACATGACCCTGAACGATATGCCCATCGATACGCCCATTCATCAACATTGAACGCTCGAGATTTACCTTCGTTCCTACTATCCAATTCGATAAATTGGTCACGGACAATGTTTCTTTTATTGCTGTTACTACGTAAGATAAGTTGGACTTATCAATATCAACTACGGTAAGGCAACAGCCATTATGGGCAACGCTTTGGTCTACTTTTAATTGGTCAGAAAAGGCAGCTTGTATGGTAAAGTTTACATTATCTTTTTCGATTTGAATGGCGACTACTGTACCCATTTCCTCAATTATTCCTGTGAACATAACTCGCATTAATTTAACAATCCTCAAAAGTAAGGGGATAATTGGACTATCCCAAAGTTAATTTATATCCAACTCCTCGAATAGAATGAAAAAACTTACCTTCTTTATGATCAGCTTCAAAAATTTTACGATATGATAAAATATAATTGTCAATTGTTCGCGGGGTTGGAAATTGATCCATGCCCCAAATTTTATCTAAAATCTCATCTCGGGACAATACTTTTCCGATGTTTTCAGCAAATAGATGCAATAAATCAACCTCTCTTTTTGAAAAAACATGCAGGCTTTTCCCCTGCGAATCAAGTACTTCAAAGGTGTTAAAATCAATTGATTTATTCCCAATATTAATAACGTTATGGATGGTTTTTTTTGATGGAATCGCCAATAAAATTTTGACTTTCAAAAGTAATTCTTCTAAATCGAATGGCTTAGGTAAATAATCATTTGCACCTGCTTTCAATCCGATTACTCGGTCTGAGGTCATTCCTTTTGCCGATAAAAATAAAATGGGGACTTCACTGTATTTTCTGATTTCCTTACAGACCTCGATACCATTTACACCTGGCAACATAACGTCTAAAATAACTAAGTCGCTGGAAGCTAATTCTGCTGCTTTTTCAAATGCAAGATGCCCGGATTGATAGCCAATTACTTCATACCCTTCATAGCTTAAATTCATCTTAATAGAATCTAATAAGACTGACTCATCTTCCACCAAATAAATCCGCTTCATTGAAAGTATAATTAAACAATTATGCTATTTTTGTTGTGAAATTACTTAATTCTTACTCAACTATGAAAAAACGTCTTCTATTATTGCCCGCTTTGTTGTTTTTGGTGCTTTCTTTCGGCTTTTCTCAAAGCCAACTTCCCAGCTTAACAAAAGTTATTTTTGACAAAAATATTCCATTAACCATCATTTCGGCCCCTGATTTAAATGCCATTCAGCAAGAAGACATAACACGAGATAAAAATGGTGTGCTGTATCGAATTGGTGTTGATCGGGCCGCAAATATTACCTTAAGCAATACAGGTCTTTGGAAAACGCTTCCAAACGGCGACCGACAGTGGCAAATGCATGTCAAATCTCCGGGGGCTGAGGCCATCAGCTTTCTTTTTGAGGTGTTTAAGATCTATGGCGGAACCACTTTGAATATTCAGGATGTAACTGGAAAACCATTACATAATACGCTTACATCGAAAGATGTTGAGTCGCACTTTATGCAAAATGCGGCATTATGCTTTGGTGATGAAATGATATTGACGCTTCATGAACCTGCCTATACAAAAGCTTCTGAAATTCTTATCGATCGAATCATTTATAATTACCGCTCCACCGGAAATCCATCTGTTCAAAAAATCAACGAGTCGGACGCATGCGAAATCAATGTGAATTGTAGTCCAGTTGGTGACAATTGGCAAGACGAAAAAAAGGGCGTGGCGAGAATCTATGTGGTAGAAGGCGGAGGTGCAGGTTGGTGTACAGGTTCTGTAGTAAATAATACCGCTTTGGATTGTAAGCCTTTATTTTTAACAGCATTGCATTGTGGCGTTAGCGCTACTACGGCGAATATGAATCAATGGAAATTTTATTTTCGATATGAATCACCAAACTGTACCAACCCATCTACGGCAGGTACTTTAGATGATTATTTTATTACGGGATGTGTTCGTTTAGCTGACGCCGCTGACGGTGGTGGAACTACTGGTTCGGATTTTTTACTGGTTCAAATGGGAACACTTGCCAATCAAGCAGCTACCATTACAACCATGAAATCGGCCAACTTCAGTTGTTATTGGAACGGCTGGGATGCCAACAATACGGCAACAACTGGTGGCGCGGGTATTCACCACCCGGCAGGTGATATTAAGAAAATATCCACGTTCAATGGAACGACTGTTTCAACAACTTGGGGTTCTGTTTCAAACACGCACTGGAGAATTACTTGGTCCGCAAATTCAAATGGACATGGCGTTACAGAAGGAGGATCATCAGGTTCGCCACTGTTTAATAACAGCTCTGGTAGAATTATTGGAACCCTCACTGGTGGTGGTTCTTTTTGTACTGCCTTGACCTCTCCTGACATGTATGGAAAAATGTCTTATCACTGGACGAGTAATGGAACGCCGAACAACGAAAGATTAAAAACATACCTTGATCCAGGGAATACTGGCTTACTGGTTCTTAACGGATCTGCTGACCCTTGTACAGTCGTTAATCCTACTGCACCTATCGCTCAATTTACTGCTACACCTACAACAGTTAATACAGGTGGGACCGTTAGTTTTACCGATTTGAGTTCTGGTTCTCCTACATCATGGGCTTGGACCATTTCAGGTGGTGGCTGGACCTACAGCGGTGGTAGTAGCGCCACATCGCAAAATCCAACAGTAACCTTTAATACAGTTGGGCAATATACCATTACGCTTGTAGCAACCAATTCCATTGGTAACGATTCTGAAATTAAAACCAATTACATCACAGTAACACAACAAACAGGCCCTTGTACACCGTCATCCACCCAATGTGATGAATACATAAACAACGTCCAACTCAATACCATCAACAATACGTCAACGTGCGCCACAGGAGGCTATTTGGATTATGCTAATATTTCTACCTCCCTTGCTAAAAATAGCGCTTATGCAGCTACCATTACGCCTGCTATTCCTGCCGGACCCGGTGCCTACACCAATGATGAAGTAGCCATTTGGATAGACTACAATAACGACCAAGATTTTGCCGATGCAGGAGAACAAGTTGGGTATGTATTAGTAGCCGCAGGTTGGTCCAATGTGTTTAATTTTACTGTTCCTTCAACGGCGACTGTTGGCACGACCAGAATGCGCGTAAGGATTTCCTACTCTGTTGATGGTGCCATAACACCATGTGGAAATGCCAGCTACGGAGAAACAGAAGATTACCGAATTAATATTACTGCTACGTCGGGTCTAGATGCATTAATGGAGCTACAAGTTCCGATGTATCCCAATCCAACAGCAAACGAGGTGTCTATCGATTTAAAAGATATCCACGATATTACAACCCAAGTGAGCGTGAAAGACCTCTTTGGAAAAGTCCTTTATGAGAACCTTCAACCAGAATCTCTTTTGAACATACCAATGGCATCACATGCAAAAGGTTTATACCATGTCGTAATTGAAACGACCCAAGGACGCATCGTAAAAAATCTAATCAGAAACTAAGCAGTCTCTGACTTATCATTCAAAAGCCTCGCTCATTGGCGGGGCTTTTTTGTTTAATTTTGTAGCATGAAGGTTTATATTCGAAGTACTGACTTCACTGCTCAAATTCCCTCCTCACCGGGTGTTTATAAATACTTCGATACAGAAGGTGCCATTCTCTACGTTGGGAAGGCTAAAAATCTCAAAAAACGCGTTTCCTCCTATTTCATAAAAAAGCATCTCGACGCCAAAACTCAAGTATTGGTAAAAAAAATACACGCCATAGAAGTGGTGGTCGTTGATTCTGAAATAGATGCCTTATTGTTGGAGAACAACCTCATCAAACAATACCAACCTCGTTATAATATTCTACTGAAGGATGACAAAACTTTCCCATGGCTATGCATAAAAAATGAGCCTTTTCCACGTTTATTCAGTACAAGAAAAAAAATCAATGACGGCAGTAAGTACTTTGGCCCTTATCCCAAAGGAAGGAGCATGCATGCCATCTTGAATTTAATTAGAGAACTATATCCACTTCGGACCTGTCATTTAGACCTAAGTGATCAAGCGATTTTGGCTAAAAAACACAAAGTTTGCTTGGAATTTCATTTGAAAAGATGCTTAGGCCCTTGCGAAAATATCGCTCTAAAAGAAGCATACAAAGCAAACATTCAAGACATAGAATGGATTTTGAGTGGGAAAACCCATTCTTTAATTCAACTTTTGAAAGGAAAAATGCAGGAAGCGGCAGAGATACTAGAATTTGAAAAAGCGGAAATCATCAAAAGGAATATCAATGCCATACAAGAATACCGATCAAGCTCCACAATTGTGAACGATGGCCATTTCAATATAGATGTCTTAACCTTAGTGAATAAAGAGCACGTATGGTATTTCAACTACTTGTGGGTGCGAGAAGGACACATCACCTTTACATATTCCGATAAGATTGAACCCAAACTCAATGAAACAGAAAGCGAGTTGGCACCAACACTACTTCAGCATTTACAAGGCTTATACGGCAGTCAAGAAAAAGAGATTGTGAGTAATTTAGTACTTGATGATGCGCTGGGTCCCTATCGTTTTATTTTACCTAAAATAGGCCCGAAAGCCAAGATTGTAGAATGGTGCCTTAAGAACATCCAACTAGAAATCATACAGCAACTCAAAACCGAAATCAAGCCTACTAATCCACCCAAAAGCCAAGTCACCTTAGCATTACAAGAAGCACTGGGATTAAAAAATAACCCCATCCATATCGAATGCTTCGATAACTCCAACATCCAAGGGACTTCTGCCGTTGCAGCCTGTGTAGTTTTCAAGCATGGAGTTCCCAGTAAAAAAGAATATAGACACTTCAATATCAAAACAGTCGTAGGGCCCGATGACTTCGCCTCGATGGCTGAAATTGTTTTTCGACGTTACAAAAGACTGATAGAAGAAGGGGGGGCGCTCCCCGACTTAATAATCATTGACGGAGGAAAGGGCCAACTCAGCGCGGCCCTTCAATCGATTGATCGGCTAAATTTAAGAGGTAAAATCGCCATCATGGGTTTAGCCAAAAGGCTTGAAGAAATCTATTGGCCCGAACAAGCCCATCCAGTGATGTTGGATAAAACCAGTGAGGCAATGAAACTTGTGCAACACCTTAGAAATGAGGCCCACCGTTTTGGTATCAGTCACCACAGAAACCAGCGAAGCGCCAACTTTATACAGTCAGAATTAGAACAAATTAAAGGAATAGGGCCTGCAACTATTGCGCAATTGTT
>CANJLG010000025.1 GCA_947475095.1 Flavobacteriales bacterium | reverse complement strand
GTAATTTGTCAGGGTTTTTTTATGCCATAAAAATTCTGTTTTTATCTATTGTTTCCAATAGTTAGCTATACACAGAGAAAAATGAGTCCATACGCAAAGCGTTTTATCTTTTCAGCATAAACCAAAAAATCTTATTGTTTAGTGCTATATATATACTCATGAAAAGTTTTTTTTTTATCAAAGCACATTTTTTAATTTAAATGTCTAAAACAGTTGCTGTAACGGGGTCCAGTGGGCACATTGGAAATGTGGTTTGCAGAAAACTGATTGAATTAGGCTATTCAGTAAAGGCCTTTTATCATTCTGATGCTACCAGTTTAAAAGATTTGCAATTAACAATGGTTCAAGGCGATATTATCGATCCAACAGCGGTCAGAAAATTATTAACTGGATGTGATTATGTAATCAATTGCGCGGCAATAATAAGTATCAATGGCGATCCAAGTGGAATAGTATACAAGACCAATACCCAAGGTCCTGCAAACATTCTTTCCATAGCCAAGGAACTTGGAATAAAAAAAATAATTCATGTCAGCAGCGTACACGCCGTTCATGATTTGCCGCACAATACACCTTATGACGAAACGCGCCCCTACAAGACAAAAAATGATTTTGCCTACGATTACTCTAAAGCCCAAGGCGAACAAATCATGCTTTCGGGGGCTGAAACGGATGGCGTAGAAGTGGTGGTAGTTAGACCCAGTTGCGTCATAGGACCTCATGATTTTAAACCTTCCAAAATGGGAGCTGCACTGCATGGATTTTACAGAAAGAAATTTTTATTCCTTCCCAAGGGAGGCTATGATTTAGTGGATGTTCGTGATCTTTCAGCATCCATTTGTGCTGCTATTGAACTTGGAAAAAATAAAGAAATTTACTTGTTGTCTGGAAAGTATTACAGCTTCAAAGAGTTGGCAAAAGAAATTGGAACGGTACGCGCACAAAAGAAAACCATCCTGATACTACCCAATTGGATTTTAACACTTAGCCTTCCTTTTGTTTGGCTAGCTGGTAAAATAACCAGGACAGCGCCCTCACTTACAAAGGAAGCAATCGTTGCCATTACGGAAGGTCATCCTGAAATGAATAATGAGAAAGCAAGATTTATACTGCAGCATAGAACACGGCCACTGCAAGAAACGCTAAGTGATGTTTTTAATAATTAGTGTCCGATAAATATTATTTTTTTAATAATTAAAAATCGTTTAGGACACTATTTATTAAATTCTTTTTTTTGAGGTGACTGAGGCTCTTGAAGGTCCGTAAAAAAAGTAGCAAAAAAACTCGAAAGTGGCATGCGTTCATTCTCTCCAAGCCTAAGCCACACTGAAACTTCGGTGCCTTTCGGTGATTTCTATATAAGTATCTCTCGGCTCCGCTCGATTCACTTAAAGGGCATCGAGTCCATCTAGGCGGACGAGAGGCGAAGTTAGTGGATCAATTACAGATACTCGATTAGGGCATCGAGCGGAGTCGAGAGGCACGCTACCCAAGACTTGATTTTTTCGTTCTTTTGTACTTGTGCTGAGCTTGCCGTAGTATCAAGACAAAAGGACAAAGGAAATAAATACGATATTTATCGGACAATAGTTATTTTTATTAGAAATTAAAAAAAATCATGACCTTATCAACTCTCAACAGTATCACCATTTCATGGATTGGATTAGCAATCGCGGTTCATATCACCATGTTTTTTATCAAAGCTCCCTTCGGAAGGCATACTTCCACCAAATATGGAAGGTCTATAAATAACAAATGGGGGTGGTTTTTAATGGAATTACCTTCCCTTTTGATCATGAGTTATTTTTTATTTTTCGGATCTAAATCGCTCAATTCTTATACTTGGATCTTATTCCTCATGTGGATCTTTCACTATTTAAACCGCACCGTGATTTACCCCTTGCGCATCAAGTCTACAGAAAAAAAAATGCCTTTGTTTATTGTGCTAAATGCAGTAATTTTCAATTTATTTAATGCCGGATTGAACGGTTACTTCTTGGCTGAATTAGCTGATAGTGCCAATTATTCCGTTGCTTGGTTGAGCAGTCCGCATTTCATCATTGGAAGCAGTTTATTTTTTATTGGGATGGCCATCAACTGGACTTCAGACACCCTATTGATCGGTTTAAGAAAAAAAGGAGAAACGGGCTATCAGATTCCAAAAGGCTTTTTATTTGAATTGATTTCATCTCCCAATTTATTTGGGGAAATTATAGAATGGACAGGATTTGCTATTCTTGCCTGGAACCTTCCAGCGCTTAGTTTTGCCATTTGGACTTTCGCGAATTTAGTGCCAAGAGCATTGAATCACCACCAATGGTACAAAGATAAATTCCCAGATTACCCCAAGAACAGAAAGGCGGTGTTTCCATATATATTTTAAGTATCAAACTTATTTTAAAGCTACTATTAGTTGGGCAATTTGTACGGCATTGGTGGCCGCTCCTTTGCGAAGATTATCTGCAACAATCCATAAATTAAGCGTGTTTTCTTGACTTTCATCGCGACGAATCCTTCCCACAAATACATCGTCTTTTCCTTCGGCATATTTTGGCATCGGATACGTAAAGGTCTCGGTGTCATCTTTCAATACCACTCCTGGCGTGTCATGAAGTAGTTTACGAACCTCAGCGAGATCAAAATCATTCTCAAAAGCAATATTAACGGCTTCCGAATGCCCTCCAACAACAGGAACTCTAACCGCTGTAGCTGTTAATTTGATGGCTGGATCTAGTATCTTTTTGGTTTCGTTAGACAATTTCATTTCCTCTTTTGTATAGCCATTGTCCATGAAGTCGTCGCATTGAGGTATGCAATTTTTATCTATCGGGTATTTATACGCCATTTCAGCTTGAACTCCTGATCGTTCATTTTCCATTTGTTGAACAGCCTTTACCCCTGTCCCCGTAATCGATTGATAGGTAGAAACCACTACCCGTTTAATCGCATACTTTTTATGTAAAGGAGCAAGAACCATCACCAATTGAATCGTACTGCAATTGGGATTGGCAATAATCTTATCAGACAAGCTTAACAAATGACCGTTAATTTCCGGAACAATTAACTTCTTGGTAGGATCCATTCTCCAAGCAGATGAATTATCAATTACCACAGTTCCAACCTCAGCAAATTTTGGCGCCCATTCCAACGAGATCGCCCCTCCGGCAGAAAAAATAGCAATGTCTGGTTTCTTGTCAAGCGCCACTTGCAAACCAATAACAGGGTAAATCAATCCTCCAAAATCTAGTTCACTTCCAATCGATTTTTCTGAAGCCACTGGAAATAATTCTGTAATTGGGAACGCCTGTTCCCTTAAAACTTGTAACATAACTGTTCCAACCATTCCGGTTGCGCCTACTACTGCTACTCTCATGCCTTTATTTTATTGTTATCAATTCTTAAAAATGCCTTGATTTCTCACTGTAAAATTATACATTTGGGGGGAACTAATACTCTATGCGACTTTTTTTCTCTTTTATAGCCTTGTTATTGTTAAAATGTGGCGCTTTTAGTCAAACAACAGAAACCTTTTCTGATGGTGATTTTACAACAAACCCTACCTGGCAGGGCAATGCTTCAGAATTTATTGTTAATGCTAGCGGACAATTGCAACTCAACAATTCAATTGCTGGCACGTCCTATTTATCCATACCGCATGGCTTAATTGATCTTACTAACAAAGAATGGCACATCTATGTAAAACAAAGTATTGCTTCATCTACCAGTAATTTTGGTCGGGTTTACCTATGTTCCGACAACAGCAATTTGACCCTTGCACAAAATGGCTATTACCTGCAGTTTGGAGAAGCAAATGCAACCGATGCCATCCGATTATTTAAATTACAAGCTGGAATTTCAACACAAATTTGCGCGGGAATTGATGGACAAATTGCAAATAGTTTTATTTCCTCAGTTAGAGTAAAAAGAAATGCTCTTGGAGACTGGGAAATAGCCGTAGATTTTTCTGGTGGAGGGAACTATATCTTTCAAGCTAGTGGAAATGACCCCAGTAATTTAATCGGCAACTCATTTGGTGTGCTCTGCACATATACTGCGAGTAATGCCACTAAATTCTATTATGACAATGTTTATATTGGCAATGAGATTTTTGATATTATTGTGCCAGTAATAGACACGGCAATTGTCATTTCGCAAAGCCAAGTTGATGTCTATTTTAATGAGGCAATTTCAACGTCAAGTGCAAATTTAGTAAGCAACTATTCTTTAATCCCCTTCCAGAGTATCTCAAGTGCTGTTCAAGATGGAGCAAATTTATCCTTGGTTCATTTAACCTTAACTAGCTCACTTGTTAATGGAACTACCTATACCCTAAACACGGCAAATATCACGGATCTAGTGGGGAATGTCGCAGGAAATCAATCCATTAATTTCGATTATTTGATCGCTGATGTTCCGCTAAAAGGCGATGTGATCATCAATGAGTTTTTTGCAGACCCCACCCCCGTTATTGGCTTGCCAGAAGTGGAATATGTAGAAATTTATAATAAAAGCAATAAAATATTCAACATTCAAAATTGGCGTGTAACAGATGGATCCGCTACTGGGACGATTGCAAATGCTTGGCTAATGCCCGGGGAATATTTAGTTTTAGTAGCTACCTCTAGCATCCCATTATTCTCTCCATTGGTGCCTGTAGGCGTTACCAGTTTTCCTAGCCTGAATAATGCTGGAGATAGTATTATTTTAATAGACAACAACGGCGTGTACATTGATTATATCGTTTATACAGATGGTTGGTACCAGGACGATGTCAAAAAAGATGGCGGTTATTCCTTGGAATTAATCAACCAACAAGACCCTTGTTCAGATGGCGATAATTGGACGGCATCGACTTGGATTATGGGAGGAACACCAGGAGTTGTTAATTCTGTCTTCAATATAACACCTGATACAGATTCACCGAACATTACGCAACTAATCGCCTTAGCACCTAATTATGTTACTGTATATTTCGACGAGGGAATGGATTCTACAAGTCTTGCGAATGCCATTATTCAAACAGTAGCGCCACTAACCATCCAAAATAGTTACATCAGTGGTAGTCATCCATCTCAATTTACCCTTCAGTTTATTGAAAATTTACAAAGTTCCGTAATTTATAACATTACGATTGCTCCCGTAGCTGATTGCTGGATGAACACAGCCAATCTTTCCGGAGAATTTGTTTTAACTGAAATGCCGCAAAAAGGGGATATTATCATTAATGAGATACTTCAAAATCCATTAAATGGCGGCTACGATTGGATCGAATTATACAATAATTCGCAGAAAATGTTTAATTTGAAAAACATGGAATTGGCCAATTTTGACAATGACACCATCGATAACAACAAAATAATTCCTCAGGATTTTATCCTCAAACCTGGTGGATATGCGGTAATTGGAAAAGACTCCGCTTTTGTCAAGCAAAACTATCCCTTTAGCGTTGCCGGCACTTTTGTTTACAGTGAATTGCCAAGTTACAACAATGATTCTGGGCAGGTATACTTAATAAGCAATTACCAAGTGATTGATTCCGTTTCGTACTACAATTCTTGGCAATTTAAATTGTTAGATGATGTAGACGGCGTTTCATTGGAACGGATTGATCCAAATGGGCCATCATCGAGTGCGTACAATTGGCATTCTGCTGCTGAATCAGTAGATTTCGGAACACCTGGAAGAATTAATTCCCAGTATCTGCCTGCCTTAATCAACGGTGAAATAAATTTAACGAACGATGTTTTTTCACCAGACAACGACGGTTTTGAGGACGTACTTCAGGTTTCTTACAACATGACAAAAGAGGGTTTATTAGGTAAAGCCACCCTATTCGATGATCGAGGTAGAATAGTGCGCGCATTAATGAGCAATGAATATTTAGGAACGAGCGGCACTTTTTCTTGGGATGGCATAACAGATAAAAATTTCAAAGCCAGTATTGGTGTGTATGTTTTACTTTTTGAAGCCTTTGCAATAGATGGCAGCGTTTTTTTCACCAATAAAAAAGCCTTTACCTTAGCAGGTAAATTATAACTATAAAATGTTTTCACCTAGCGCTAAAAACTGGATTGCAAAATACTTTACCTACGTAGATAGTGGTGAAATAGTCATTGCTGATTCAACGCATTTTAAGGGGGGCTCTGATGAAAAAAACGATGAAATTCTCCACTTTTTTGCCAATCATACCGGATTAACTTTTGGATCACCAACTCGGCTTATTTTTTCTGAAGAGATGAAATTTGATTTAACCCAAGAAGAGAAATTAAAGGTCTTATTATTCGAAGCCTTGATCATTGTTTACATCCAAGAATCGCAGAAACCATTCAACGAAAATGAATTCATCGCTTGTTTATGCCGTTTTTACACGCCAGACAAAGTGACTAATATTTATCCATGGTTATCGGTGTTTTATTCCGACAAGCCGAAAAATGCACTGGAACGATTATTTTCAAAACGCATCAAAATAAAAAGCAGTCTTAAGGAAAGTAATTTTTGGTTAAATTACCTATCGAATAGCTTTGTTTATCTAGATATAATCATGTTTAGTGCTTATCTCAGGGGGAAATCAAAAGGATTTGAAAATCATTCTGAATCGTATGCACTACAAATTTTACAAGCCACTGTATTTGCTGCGAAAGTCGATGATAAAATAGACGAAATAGACTATAAACTAATTAGTTATTTTATCTCCTCTGCAGGTATATCCGAACAAAATGAAACAATAATAAATGAATTAATTAAGAATAATGAAATAAAATTAAGTGATTGTTATTTTCAAAGGGACAATACATTATTGAGTTATTATGTGTTTGATGTTGCCACATTTATGTTAGAGACAACAAACCAAAGGTATATTAAAGAACATGCGTTTCACTTGGAATTAGGAACCATGTTAGGATTAAATGAAGCAGAGCGAGAGTCTTCAATATCTCAATGTAAGGCCTTTATTATGCAATATTCGCCATCTATAGAGTTGCTAACTACGAGTTCGGAATCAAAAATGGTGTATTCTAATCTTTCAAAACGCTACTTAAAAATATTAGGCCGGAACAAAGACAAATTTCTTGAAGAAGTAAAAGAAAGTAAGGAATTACTTGCTTTGGTTAAAAAGTCGATGCATACCGAACTTACGAGCAAAGAGAAGGAAATTGTTAAAACGCAATTCAAAGACATACTAAAAACGATGCCTTCACTGGCTATTTTTTTAATACCTGGCGGATCACTTTTACTGCCTTTAATTTTAAAATTAGTGCCCGATCTATTGCCTTCTGCTTTTAAATCCAATGAAATTGAGGAAAAGGATTAAGCCAAGTCACCAAACATAGTAAGAATTGCCGCTTCATTAGGCGCGCACAAACCACGCTCTGTGATTAGGCCGGTGACCAAACGCGATGGCGTAACGTCAAAACCATGATTCACCGCTTGAGTTGTTTCAGGACAAATTAAAACGGATTCGATTTTCCCAGAAGAGTTTTTACCAATTACGTATTTCACCTCGTTTTGGTCTCGTTCCTCAATTGGAATCTCACTCAATCCATCTTTTATTTTTAAATCCAAGGTAGTAGATGGCAAGGCCACATAAAATGGAATTTGATTATCATATGCAGCTAAAGCCTTTAAATACGTTCCGATTTTATTCGCCACATCACCCTGGCGCGTAGTACGATCAGTGCCCACGATCACTAAATCTACCATGCCATGCTGCATCAAATGTCCTCCAGCATTATCCACAATCAAGGTGTGAGGTATGTCATGGCGCGTAAGTTCATACGACGTAAGATTTGCACCTTGGTTTCGCGGACGAGTTTCATCTACATAAACGTGTACGTCAATGCCTTTTTGCTTCGCTTGATAAATCGGTGAGGTGACTGTACCCCACTCTACACATCCGAGCATACCGGCGTTACAGTGAGTAAGGATATTTACCCGTTCTCCTGGCTTTTTCTCAGAAATGGCTTCAATGAGTGGTAAACCGTGTACTCCAATCATACGACAAGTTTCTATGTCTTCCTCTACAATGGCTTGCGCCTCTTCCCAAGCGTCTGCGACCAAATCAAGCGAATCCTTGAGTTTTAATCTCATCCGATTCAAAGCCCAAAATAAATTCACTGCAGTAGGCCGAGACTTCGCCATGTCCTCGAAAGCTTGGTCCATGAAAGAAGCGTTAAGATTCTTTTCGATACATTCTCTTGCAGCCAAGTATATTCCATAGGCTGCTGTAGCTCCAATGAGCGGGGCTCCACGCACCACCATGTCTTTGATAGCCCTTTCGGCTTCTTGATAAGTATGTAGTTTTACCACTACCCATTCGTGAGGTAAAAAGCGTTGATCAATTACTTCCACGAACCGATCATCCGTCGGCCAAATGGTTCGAAATGGACTCGCCAAGAATTATAGTTTAAATGCCGCTTTAACCTGATCTACAAAGTCAAGTTTCTCCCAAGTAAAGAGCTCCACTGACACTGCTATTGGTGAGCCATTTGGAGGCGTAAAGGTTTTACTAACTGTTTCCGGTTTTCTACCCATGTGGCCATAAGCAGCCGTTTCCAAATATATTGGATTCCTTAATTTTAATCGCTTTTCAATAAAGTAAGGACGCATGTCAAAAATAGTTTCCACTATTTTACTAATTTCCCCATCGGTAAGATTTACCTTAGCGGTTCCATATGAGTTAACATTAATTGAAGTTGGCTTTGCCACGCCGATAGCATAAGACACTTGAACAAGTACCTCGTCACACAACCCAGCGGCCACTAAATTCTTAGCAATATGGCGTGTTGCATAAGCAGCAGATCTATCTACTTTAGAAGGGTCTTTACCAGAGAAAGCACCACCACCATGACCACCTTTACCACCGTAGGTATCCACAATAATTTTTCTGCCTGTTAATCCAGTATCACCATGCGGTCCACCTATCACAAATTTTCCCGTTGGATTAATATGATAAGTGATTTGATCATTGAATAAATGAACATATTGAGGGTATTTAGCTTTTACTCTAGGGATTAAGATTCCTATTAAATCAGCTTTGATTTTAGCCAGCATTTCTGCCTCTGGCGCAAAATCATCGTGTTGCGTAGAGATTACAATGGCATCGATACGAACCGGCTTGTTATCATCTGAATACTCTAAGGTTACCTGAGATTTGGCATCAGGTCGCAAGTACTTAATTTCATTATTTTCTCTTCTTATTGCCGCTAATTCAATCAATAGAGCATGAGACAAATCCAAGGCCAAGGGCATATAATTCTCTGTTTCATTCGTCGCATAACCAAACATCATTCCTTGGTCACCTGCTCCTTGATCTTCAGGATTTTTTCGTTCAACTCCTTGGTTTATGTCTGAAGATTGTTCATGTATCGCAGAAAGCACACCACACGAGTTGGCTTCGAACATATATTCACTTTTCGTATAACCAATTTTCTTAATCACCTCTCTGGCAATTTGTTGCACATCTAAATAGGTATTCGATTTAACTTCGCCAGCCAAAACAACTTGCCCAGTTGTCACAAGAGTTTCGCAAGCGACCTTTGAATTAGGGTCAAAAGCCATAAAGTTATCAATGATTGCATCAGAAATTTGATCAGCAATTTTATCTGGGTGTCCCTCAGAAACAGATTCGGATGTAAATAAGTATGCCATTATTTTTATTTTTTAAGTACACAAAAATAAGAAAAATAGCAAGATTGAATACTATGAAAAGTGAACTTGTTTGGTTTTTTTTTTAATAAAACGTTTGATTTTCCCTCACCATTTTCCTAAGCAGTGGATTGGGACGATAGCGATCCTCACCATAAATCAACTGTAAATCTTCTAAGCGCAAAAGAACTTCTTCCAAACCAATTTCATCCGCCCAAGCTAATAATCCTTTTGGATAATTTACCCCTTTTGTCATGGCGACATCAATATCTTGGATAGATGCAACCTGCATAAAAACAGCGTCTACCGCTTCATTTATCAGCATGCTAATTACTCGATCAAAAATCTGCCTTCCGATTTTCTCATCCATAGTTGGCTGTGGCATTGAGCTCCCAGCGGAATAATCATAAAACCCCCTTCCTGATTTACGTCCATAATAAGCGGCTTCTTTGAGTCGTTTTTGAGTAAATGATGGCTTAAACCTTGGGTCAAAATAAAAAGCTTGAAAAACTGATTCTGTTACCGCATAGTTTACATCGTTTCCGATATAATCCATTAAGGTAAACGGACCCATTTTAAAGCCACCAAATTGCACCATGGCCCAATCAATTGTGGCAAAATCGGCAATTCCCTCCTCGTATATTCGTAAGGCTTCACCATAAAAAGGGCGCGCAACGCGATTAACAATAAATCCAGGGGTATCCTTACAAACTACCACCGTTTTATTCCAACTTCGGATTAAATTGACGATGTCGTTTAAGACCACAGCACTTGTTTGTACCGCAGGAATTACCTCCACCAAAGGCATTAAAGGAGCAGGATTAAAAAAATGAATCCCAATAATTCGATCTGGATTTTCAAGAACAGACCCAATTGAAGCAATCGATAGAGAAGAGGTATTACTGGCTAAAATACACTGTTTAGAAACATGCAACTCCATGGAATGAAAAACAGCATTCTTCACCGCCAAATCTTCCACAATAGCTTCAATTACGAGATCACATGGTGCGAAGTCCTCTAGATTATTTGCATACTGAATTCGATTTTCAATCGCTACCTTTTCTGCTGCCGATATTTTTTCTTTTTCGACAAGTTTAGATAGGATGGCAGCTAAAGACGCTTGCGCTTTTTCAAGTTGCTGATTATTCGAATCGACTAAAATTACAGCATGTCCACTTTGTGCAGCTACCTGCGCTATTCCCGCACCCATTGTGCCGGCACCTAGTACCCCTATCGTTTTTTTCATCCTTATTTCCCTTTGAATTTCGGCTGTCTTTTTTGCATAAAAGCAGCAACACCCTCAGCAAAATCTTCCGTTGACCCGGCTTCTATTTGAATTTTTTCTTCGACATCTAGCTGATCCTCTAAGGAATTGAATAATCCTAAATTTACCGCCTTCTTCGTTAGGCCTAGCCCTCTTGTTGGCATTATAGCAAGTTGATTAGCGAAATTTTCAATTTCTTCATCAAAAGATTCATCATCCACCGCTTTATAGATCATATTTAATTTTTCAGCTTCTAATGCAGACACCTTATCTCCTGTCATCATTAAGGCCAGTGCTTTTTGCATACCAATCAAACGAGGCAGAAAAAAAGTTCCTCCTGAATCAGGTATTAGACCAATTTTTGAGAACGCTTGAATAAACGAAGCAGATTGCTTAGCAATAGTAATATCGCAAGCCAAGGCAATATTAGCGCCGGCTCCAGCTGCAACGCCATTTACTGCTGCAATAACCGGTTTTTCTATGGATCGAATTTTTAATATAATTGGATTATAATGATCTCGAACTATCGTTTTGAGACCTGGACCATTAGGATCGGTTGCTTCTGCTAAATCTTGTCCTGCGCAAAAAGCTTTTCCTTTTCCTGTAATAACGATGACACGCACCTCATCATTTGCAGCACAATCATCTAGATGCTGCTGAAGTTGGAGCGCCATCGATTGATTGAACGAATTATACACTTCCGGACGGTTTAAGGCCAAGGTGCAGACACCATTTATATCGGTACGTTCTATTTCCATAACGTTAATTATTACTACAAAACTACTTTATTTTTTTACGGAAGAATAAATTTCACTGTGATAGTTTACCCGTTCCGCTATTGTTATTCGCAAATGCTTAGGTTCAATTACCTCCACCTCACCGCCATAGCTAAGTAAGAGACGAATAAATTCCTCCGAGATGAGGATGTTTAATTCAAAAAAACCATTAGTGTCTGTTTGCTTTACAAGCACTTGAGAATGGTGAAATGGCTGAGAATGAATGTATCGCTCAGCAATTTTATTTGCTTTAAGGGTGATTTTTTCAGGACTTCCCTTAAATGCCGTAATTCCTATAGCATCTTGAAAATATACCATTGGATTAAAATCAAGTGGTAAATTATAATCCTCAAGTAACAGCGCTAGCTCATTCATTCTATCGAGTGCATAGGTAATGATGTCGTTTTTATCAAAATCAAAAACAAGTACATACCACCTATTCCTATACTCCTTAAGATAAAGGGGAAGGCCTTTGCGTTGTTTGGCAAGATCGGAAATAAAACTTTGGTACATAAAACTCACCACTTGTTTTTCGCGAATAGCAGCTAACAAGCGAGGCAAGAATTCACTTCCACCAATCGAACTAGCCGACTCAAAACCTACGTATTGATTAACATCACTCGAAGGATCCGATCCAATAGCAACACGATCCACAATCTTGTCAATGGCGGAACCAAACTGCTGAAAAAATGGCACCTCACGAAATTGTTGCAAAGTATTCACTGCGAATCGAATTGAGCTTAATTCATCTT
The DNA here is from genome assembly GCA_947475095.1 of Flavobacteriales bacterium. Lineage (GTDB taxonomy): Bacteria > Bacteroidota > Bacteroidia > Flavobacteriales_D > Crocinitomicaceae > UBA952. The sequence continues at coordinate 23,014 of CANJLG010000025.1, read as the reverse complement.
CAGATAAAGGAATATCATTGATACTGAAATCAGGATCTAGGTAATAATACCCCGCATTACTTTTACTGTATTTAATGGGCGCATCATGGTCCATTTTCATGGCAAACATGTCTTTTTCAATGGTAGAGTCACAAATATTGTCACCATAACTTTCACCATAAAGTGCTTCTTCGCACGCTTCCCTTAAATCTGCCTTAGAAGGGTAAGTCTTATATTTATTCCTCAGCATTCGATCAATGATGCGGTAGCGAATTAGAGCATTTTTGATATGGGGCATACAGGGTAGTTTATTTGGATTTGTATCCGAACAACTTAAAGAATTTTATGGCTTGAACAACTTCATAAGGGACATCTTCCTCCCAGATAGCAGAACCCATTTTTATTTTACTTAGCACATCATCTGACATGATATGAAGCAAGGATTTGTCGTATTCATTTATCGCTTGCAGCTTACCATTTTCTATCATAAATTGCAATAAACTATAGAGATGCTTTGGTAATTTTATCGTTGACAAATCATACATTAATCCATCATCAACATTAATGGCAGGATAAACATATAGTTTAACAGAATTACCAAATCCACGTCCAAAAGCCTCTAAAAGTCCCCCCTGAAGATTATCATAATAGCGTTCATCAAATATCGTATTCAAGTTATAAATGCCAACTATAACACCAATCATAGATCCTTTTGTCGTTGCCGATAAATACTCAACCATTTTATAGTGCTTCAAATAATTTGAGATCATAACCGTATAGCCAAGCGATCCTAGCAATTCCGCTCGATCCATAAAGTCTTTTATCGAAATTTTTCCATCAGCCGTTAAATCCTTTAGCGTCAATTCAAAAATAACCTCCAAACTTCCTTCATCCACATTATTTTCGAGAAGAAAGGCTTTCTTCCCTTTCTCAATCATATCAATATGGACCTTAGTAACAGGCCTAAACCTTCCCCTCATCAACAATACATTTTTTTTGTAGAGTGCAGTTGCTGGCTGCAAGACGTTTTTGGCTAGGTCAAACATGGTGGCATCTGTTATTCCTCTTTGAACCAAATTTAAGGAAACAAGTCTATTGTCGACACCTTCAAAATCAGGCCCTGAAAAGCGTAACATATCAATTTCTATCTTTTCGCGCGGCAATCGTGCTACTAATACATCTATGAATTTATCTAAATTATCATGGTGAAAAAAGGCGGCATAAATAAGATTTACGCCTAAAATCCCCAATGATTCTTGCTGTGATTTATGTCCGGAATCGTGAAGTTTCACGTGTAGCACAATATCGTTTGGCTTTCCTCCTAAGTTTTTCTGATAACGAATGCCTATCCAACCATGCCCTTGATTTGTTTTGTGATAATTTAATGATTCAACCGTATTACAAAAAGCAAAAAAGCGAGCATCCTTATTTTTTTCAGGAAGAACCGCTGTTAATTGGTTGTATTCAGCTGATAACATGGTTGCCAAACGTTCTTCGCACACATATCTTGAAGTTGGACCATACATGGAATCTGATATTTTCATATCATAGGCAGAACGAGTAAATGCAATTGTTCCAGAACTCCCTCCAGCTTTAAAAAAATTAGCTGCTACCTCTTGCCCTGCACCTATTTCAGCAAAGCAGCCATAAATATCTTCTTTGAGATTTATTTTTAAGGCCTTATCCTCCGTTGTTAATCGATCACTGCTCATTGATGGATTAATTAGGATCTTTAAATGCTGGATTATTCACAAAATTCAAATCCGTAAGGGTAAGCAAAAACTTTTTCAACAACATCTTCTCTTGAGCATCTAATTGAACGCCACCTTGACTTGCATATTCAATCAACGGATCTACCGTAGGGCCTGCATGTACACCGCTTGAATAAAATTCAATGACGTCATCAAGGGTTGCGAACCTTCCGTCATGCATGTAAGGCGCAGTTAAAGCAATGTTTCTTAGTGTTGGCACTTTGAATTTTCCATTATCATTTGAATTTCCTGTTACCGCGCCACGGCCTAAATCCGTTAGGGTGACATCTAATCCATTGTTGCTGAATTTTTTAACGCGCATCAATGGCCCATTATGACAATGGAAACAATCGGCACCGTTTAAACTTTTAAATAAATCATATCCTGCCCATTCATCTACTTCAATGGTCGTGAAGATTTGCTGTTCAACAGCATTCAGAGACAAACCATTCTCGTATTTATACATGACATCAAATTTTGATTCCCCAGACACCATTGTTCTAATAAATTGAGCAATTGCCTTTGCAACGTGTGTAGAATCGATAACTGGAGAACCAAAAGCTTTAAAGAATCTATTTCGGTAAACCACATCCGCATTTAGCTTTTGAACAGTGGCTTGCCAACTTTGATGCATTTCAATCGGATTTGGAACCGGTTCAAGTATTTGTTGCTCCAAGGAAGTTGCCCTGCCATCCCAGAAGAAAAAATCTTCCCACCCTAAATTAATAAGTGCCATTGATTGACGATTCCCTATTAATCCGTCAATACCAACTGAAAATTGATTGTTATCCGAGAATGAATTTTGAGGAGAATGGCAAGTCGCACAACTCATTGTATTATCACCGCTCAATCTTTTTTCATAGAACAAGTACCTTCCTAATTCTATGCCTTCTTCCGTCATTGAATTATCAGAAGGAATAAGCATTTGAGGGAAGTGTGACGGAATCGACACAGCTGTTGGCGTTGGTAAATAACTTGCCTTATCTTTATTACAAGAAAACAATAAAATTAGCGAACTAATACAGAGCCACTTTTTCATTAATAGGGTGTAAGAGCAGATTTGAAATTTTTTCCAAATTTTAAGGTAAGCGCAGCCTGTAGGCTAGATGAATGTGCTAAAAATTCAGTCCGCAAATCGATCGGGGTCATTGCATTACAAATCACATCAAACAAATCTAATTGAAGCGAAAAAGTATGCGTGTTGGGAGTAGTTTTTACCCAATTTATCGCAGAGAAAGATTTAGATTGAAGGTATTCATCCGTACCAACATGAAAGCTAAAATTATGATCATAGTTTTCGATGCCATCGATTAAGGTGTCAGCTTTTCCTTCTACGCTAATGAAAATATATCCCGGATTCCAACCCCAATGCATCGTGCCTGCGTTGCTAATATTCAAAGGACTATCATTTGAAAATGTTGATGGATCGTTGTGGTTCAGCAAACTGTCAACCCCTAAAATCATTTGTAAATCAGAAAATAAATTTACGTCTTGTTCCACTTTCATAAAATAATTGCCCGATAAAGCAAAATCGAAAAATCCAACTTGAGCTAAATTATTGGAACCGTTTTTTAAGGTGGTGCCAAAGAATTTTAAATCTGTGAATTTAATCTTATACCCTTCCGTGGTAATGTATACAGAATCAAGAAAAAGATTAGATGAATTGTAGGTAGGCTGTACCGTTATTTCCACGAAAGATTTTGGTGTTTCAATTGGATTAGGCTTATCTTTATTACAAGAATAAAAAAAAAAACACCCAGTAAAAATGATTAAAAAATAAATCTTTTTCATGCGTCAAATATACAAAAACAGCACCTATAAATCAGTACCTTTATCAAAAAATTTCCATGAGTAATAACACAAGACAAGAAAAACCACTGTTGGTAATGAGCGCGTCTGCGGGAAGTGGAAAAACACACCAGTTAGTTCTAGAATACTTAAGTATATTATTGGAAGAAAAAAATAGTGTCGGAAAATACAAGTCCATTGTTGCCATGACTTTCACCAATAAAGCAGCAATGGAAATGAAAACTAGAATTATCAATACCTTGGACGGACTAGCAACGAGGAATACTAGCAACAAGATAAGCTCAATGAGAGAAAACTTACTTGAGGCGCTTCCAATTGATGAGTTAGAATTAATGGCGAGAGCAAAACAAACGCTGCATGAAATATTACATGGGTATGAAGAATTTCACGTTTCAACCATCGATAAATTCAATTTAAAACTAATCCGTTCCTTTAGTAGGGATTTAGACATTCAAGGCGACTTTGAAGTTGTATTAAATGAAAGTCAAGTGTTAGCAGATGTAGTAGACTCTATGCTAAACCGACTTGGCGTTGATGGTTATGAAAACTTAACAGCCTTAGTTAAAAGATACGCAAAGTTTAATTTTGAGGAAGGTAAAAAATGGAATTTCAGGGATCAACTTATTGATTTTGCTGGTGTATTGAGTAATGAAAAATACCATGCCCATGTCCAAAAACTCATCGAAATGACTTTAGATGACGGCGCTTTCAAGAATTTACTTAAAGAAATAAATGACATTGAGGGGCCCTTTTTACAAGCCGCAGGAACCCTTCATAACGCCTATGTATCCTTGGGCATTGACTTCGAAAAGATTCCTAATAAATCCACAACCAACAATCAAATACTTGCTCTGGGAAAATACGATTCTTTCCCAATCAAAAAACCGGGCTTATTCTCAAAAGTAATTGATGAATTGCTAAGGAATCAAGAAAAATGCAATTTTATGCCTAACGAGTTGCGCTTAAGCCTATTAAATATTGATGAAGAATTTCAACGGAATATCCCCCGATTTTTGCTTTTGGAAGCATATAAGAATAACTTTTTCAATATGGCCTTGCTTCAATTTATTGCAAGTGAAATGGACATAATCAAAAAAGAGGAGCAAATTATTCGAATTTCGGAATTCAACAAAATGATTAGCGTTTTAGTTAGAGATGAAGAAGCCCCATACATTTACGAACGGCTTGGTAATCGTTTAAGTTATTTCTTACTAGATGAATTTCAAGACACATCGCGCCTTCAATGGTTAAACCTAATTCCTTTACTCCACGAATCATTATCAAAAAACAACCGAAACCTTATCGTAGGAGATCCAAAACAATCCATATACCGATTTAATAATGGATTAGCCGATCAGTTTGTATCGCTTCCCGCTATTTATAATCCCGAACAAAATGCGCTCACGCAGACACAATCCGATTATTTTTATTCTCGTGGTGCCCTTAGAACATTAACAAATAATTATCGATCATCGAAACAAATCGTAGCCTTTAATAATGCATTTTTTGAGCAACTCATTCCTAATTTATCAGCCAAATCAGCTGAATTCTATTCTTCTTTGCATCAAGAATCACAATCAAATAAAGAGGGCTTCGTTCGCTTGGTGTCACAAGCAAAAGAATCATTTGATGGAGAGTTAATAGAGGATATTATTGCAATAATCGAACAGTGCATAGAAGATGACTATGACCCCGCAGACATTTGCATCTTATCAGAAACAAAAAAAATAGGGAATGCAATTGCCAACGGCCTTAGCAATGCTGGGTATAAAATCGTATCCGTTGATTCCCTGTTAATTACGAACGATTCAAAAGTTCGCCTATGCTTATCCTATCTGAAAAGACGCGAAAAGCCATCTAATACAACAGAAATAAAGCGATTTGCAGAAAGTTATTTCAGAATAGTTACTGGAAATGCAGGAAGTGAATACCTTTCTTATTTTGAAGAAACAATCAATGCGAAAGGTAAGCTAATACGAGGATTTAATGAAAATCGCTTCCTAGATGATAAATTTGGTGGGGCAATTAATTTCTTTTGCGCCTATGAAAACTTATATGATTTAATACAAAAGTTCTTCAAACTAATGCAGTGGAAAGAGTCAGAAGAAGCCTACTTACATCATTTTGCCGATGTTTGTTTTGCCTTCCAATCCACGCGGCAATCCGATATCACAACCTTTAATGCCTATATCGATGAAAACAAAAATAGCATTGCCATTCAATTGCCTGAATCAAGAGATGCCATTAAAGTAATGACCATTCATAAATCAAAAGGATTAGAATTTCCGGTTGTAATTTTACCTCAAATCGACTTTTATTTAAAATTCTTATCCTTTGCCAACTACCTCATTGATGCTGGAGAGCAGATTTTATATAAAAATTTATCCTTAAGCAGTGGTATTGAACCAGTAAGATTATTTTCTGAGATTGAAAAAGAATTGATTTTAACAGATAAAATGAATCTCTTTTACGTAGCGATGACCCGGCCAGAAAATAGGTTATATGCATTTAATCATTTCTCAAAAGGTAATTTTGGAGAATTAGTTCATGCTGCTTTACAAAAAATAGCTGATCCTTCTATTATTGATATGGTGCCGCTTATCTATGAACAAGGCGATGAAAATGAAAAAAAGGAATATAAAGAGCCCAAAGAAGATGAATTCTACTGCCCAACGGAACATCATGATAGGCTTTGGTACCCTGACATTGTATTGCGTGCCAATCACGACGAAGCTTTTTCATCAGATGAGATCTTATACGGCAACTCTTTTCATTTGTTAATGGCCCAAGTTAATAAACTCGATGAACTCGATGAAACACTTAGCAAACTAATCGCTAATGAAGAAATCAATGGTATTTATGAAGAACGTTTATTGCGAGAGGCGAAAGGTCTTTTGGGCAATTCTATTTACAAGAATTTTATTGAACATTCCAACGATATTCGAAGCGAGACAACTATTATTGTGGGGCCAAAAGAAGTGAAACGACCCGATAAAATAATCTTCTTGTCTGATAAAATAATCATTATTGACTTTAAAACAGGTGCTAAGCAAAGCAAGCATATTGATCAAGCTATTACGTATCAAGGAATCATGAATGAAATGTTTGAATTACCAACTGAAACGTATTTATACTATTCCGCTAGCTCTGAATTAATCATTTGCTAAAAGGAGCCATGGCGCAGCGCTTTTTAGGAAGGTATAGATAATAGGATGAGGAATATCTCTAGTAGACGATACCTGAGGATAGAATGCGCAGACCACAAAAAACGTTAATTCTTTTACCGAAAATATTTCAGTGTCATCAAATTGATTTTTAGCTTCAATATCGATCCACTCACCGGCCAAATCATCTAATAATTTAGGATAAAGGCTATAGCGCGTGGCAGTTAACTCTGTTGTTGTAAAGTTTTCATAAAGCTTAGCAAAAATTCGAGAGTTTGGTGTGATTTCAATTTGCTCAAAATAGGGCCCAGACGACAAATTCTCAGAAATTAACTTATCTCCAACGACATTAAGGTTATTTGCAGCAATTAGGAATTCCATGAATATTTTAAAAGATTCGCCAGTAGCAAGAACAGGTTTATTTATTTCGATGAGGCGCTTAAATATCCCATTTAAAAAAAACGAATTTTGATAAGGGCCAGGTGCAATCCAAAAAGCATCATATTGGGAAAAGTAAGCTGGTTTTTGTTGCGCAGCATCGCTTATCTTGATCCAATAATAATTGATTTCTACATCTAAGAATATGGAAGCGTGATCTAAGGAAAGATTGGTGGCGTGGTGAGCATTAAAAGTAAAATTATAATCACCAATTATGGCAATTTTTAATGGTTCCATCTCGTTAAAAAAATGCCTTAGATAACCGTTGGATTATCTTCGAAAATAACCGCTATATTTTGCATTTTGAATGTAAATGGAATCAATCAAACTTGTCGTTGGATTATTCCTGTATACATAACATGAAAAATTACAATCAAAGAAAGAATAGTCGCCTGTATTATCAGATTGCTGCTTAATATTTGAAAAAGCAACAGTATGAGGCACATTATATAATTCCCTAGACTGCCAAATGGAGCTGTTGTTGTCAGTGTAGGTTACCTCAAAACCGGGAGCATTAATATTATCACCGTAATTTTGTACGTTAATAGCAGAATTTGTATGATAATTATTAAACATGGTAAGCGTTGGTTCCATATTTGCGGCCGCATCCCAATTTAAGGCACCTAGTTTTAACCTTATGGATAAAGGTTGATTAGGAGAAAGCATCTCTGTCATATACACCATGAAAGATGGATTTGGTGATGGATTAATATCAACGATGTTGCCAGTGTTTCCTAAATAACTATTTACATTTTGGGTAAGTTCAACTTGGGTTCCGTTGACATATCCATTAAATGTACAAGTAAGATTTACAGTGCTTGTTGGAGGGGGGATTACTTCATGCTCGATGCACGAAGAAACAGAAACCAAAAGAACTAATGCGGAAAGAAAGTTTATTAAAATTCTCATAATTATAAAATTTAGTTAACAAAGTTAAACGAATTAACGCAAAATATCAAAAAAAGATGCTTTCAAATGATTATTTTGAATGGTACAACGAATGGATATCCAATTCGTATGAAAAAAGGAAGGTTTTAATATCCTGTAGCCTTATCAAATAAGTAAAAATTGTCTTGGCCAGAAAAAAACAAAGCATACTCAAACTCCTTAATTATAAATAACATGTCTGCGTAGAAGGCCTGATTGGTAAAGTTTTGATTAAAAGAAAGACTTTTATAAACTAATCCCTCGAATTGTCTGTTGATGAATAAATCGTGTAAACATTCTTTTTTATCGCCATTTTTAACAAACACATCGGCGAAAACGGGCTTCAAGGCTGGAAAATAAAGCCAAGCCAATTCGATTGGCGTTCCTTGTTCATTTAAAATTACTGGCGCAAGGCCTAGAATACGATATTCTCCAAGCATTCGGTTTTTATCAAAAAAGAAGTCCTCTTTGATGTGGTAAGCGATTATTTCTGATTTTAAAGCGTCAAATGGATTGATGGAAAGTACTTCGCTAAATGATTCATTGGCGTATGTGACAATTTTATTTTTGGCTGCGAAATCCATCATTTTCAGCAAGAAATCTGGTGAAAAGAGTAATGCATTATTGCTTTTTGAAATGGATTTAAAAACTCGACAAGAGTAAATAAAATCTAAAATCGAAACATCAACATACTGCATGAGTCCAAGAGAATCGCGACCTAAGCGAGGATTCAAATTAGCTTGAACCAATTGAACCAATTGATGGTCTGAAGGTTTGGGTATATTTTGGGTAAAACTGGTTGAAGATGAATAGTTTCTCTGTAAAATAATTTTATCGGGATTTTTTTTGTCAAACAAGGTCCAAGTACCAATTTTCTCATTGTCATGCATTCGTCCAGATAATAAAATTTTGTCTCTATGTAATGTATCCCTAACGATCAGGTCGCCATCTAATCTTCCATTGAAGGACTCTATCTGGATAGATAAATTTCCAATATTTAAATGCTGTTTTTGATGAGATTGACCTATCATAAGTGTTTGCACACCAAAACAAAAAATGCTAAAAATAAAAGCCGTTAATTTATTTAAGTTTAATGTCATTTTGATAGTTTGTTGATTTGGCGAATTTCGATTTAACGCAACGAACTTCTACGATTCTAAATGAAACATGAGCATATCCATGATGGGCATAATATGGGAAAGTTGCGGCCGATATGGGATATTTAAATTGAGCCAAAAATGAATTGCCTATGACACATTTTTTCTTTTTAATGTTATTGTCCTCTCTTTTGTGCTCATAAAAATAATCATAAGGAAAAGTCTTTTTGTTTGAACGAAAGTGTCGCGCACTTTCATCGAAAGAATTCAAGGTCCAATTTGCAAATAAAAAATTTGGGCCTAATAATTCCCCATGGCCATGCGCATCTGCAAGAAAAAATTCCGATAAAGTGGGCAATCGGTATGTTTTTCCTTTATTTCCATATTTTCTCTGGTACCAAAGGGCAAAGTTCATCGCCTGCTCAAATGACACACCAATCACTGGCTCTGCTTCCAAATGAGTAGATTGAGAGTAAGCTGCCGTCAACTGTTCTTGCTTCTCGATATGGGGTCTCTGGGATGTGTGAAAGTCACTTGAAGAGTCCTTTTTAATATCGTCTAAATATTCCTGATAGGACTTTAAACTCACTTGATCACTGATTTTAAATTTAGAGTAAGTAATTTTAGAGCCCTCGGGCAAGTGGGCATATGCATTCAAATTCATTCGTTGCTTGGGTATACTCCAAAAATTAACTTGAGTATAAGTGATTTGATACAAGCAGAAAAAACCAGTTGAAATGAAAAACTTCAGCATACACCTAATAAAAAAAAAATATAGTTAAGTTACAATCTCTCTAAGCGCAACACTCTCACTCTGTTTTGTGACCTCGCCAGGAATCGAACCTGGATCAAAAGTTTAGGAAACTTCTATTCTATCCGTTGAACTACGAAGTCAGTGGCTTACTTTTTTAAAATCAATAGCCTTTGATGATTTTGTCCTTTCCTACATTCCAAAACATAAGACCCAGAAGCCAATTCTTCTGTATTTAGGTAACAGGTGCTAGTAAAGGAAATGTGTTGATAAACGCAGCGACCATTCAAATCATAAATGGCAAGAGCTGTTTGTGGCAACAATCCTTCAACCGTAAATCCATTTTCCCACGGATTTGGATAAATCAGTATATGAAATCCTTGTTCCTCAGACAAAGAAGCGCAGGATTGAACAAAAATGGAATCATAGAACATACTGCTTCCTGCGGCATTTCCAGCACTTAAAGAAACTTGGTAGGCACCTGCTGTCATGTATGCATGACTTGGGTTTTGTAAAGTTGATAGGTTGCCATCTCCGAAATCCCAAGACCATGTGGTAGGCTGATTGCTCGACGCATCCGTAAAAGTAATGGCTTGTTCAGCACACACCGTTGTTGCACTGCTACTAAATTGAGCCACCGGCGCGATCGGTGGGGGTGCGAGATTAAATAAGACCTGAAAATCATCGAAATAGTAGCCATCCGCTGTCGTTCCTCCATCGGATTTAAGTTGAAACCTAAGTTTGATGATTTGACCTAAGTAATCACTCAAATTAATTTCTTCTATTACCCAAGAAGACCGAACCCCCTCATAGACAGGCTGGTTATTCGGCTGAACACTCCCATTGGCACTTGTTCCAAGAACCGTATAATTACCACATTGTCCAATCCAAGTGGTGCCACCATCTGTGGAAACTTGAAATTGTACGAAATCATAATCTACCTCTAAATTCCATTTAGCGTAAAACTTAACCATGGCATCGCTTGCGTTAGTAAGATCAACGGTTGGAACATATGTGTAGGTTTTGTTGGTATTGTTCGAATAATTTCCTGTTGGAGTATCCGTGAAAGATTTGGTTGCTGAGACATAGGTGGTGGTAGTGGTAGACCAATTACCTGTCCAATTAACGGCAGAAGTCGCATCTTCGGTAACTTGAACCGTTAATGAACCATAAGTTTTAGTGATGGTGTCCCTTTTGATCCATAAACCGTAATCCGTTTTTAAAACATATTTAATTTGATCTCCAAATTGGATGTTTGGGTTTAAAGAATATGATATATTGCCGTTAACCAACTGCTGCTGAAAAAGGTTATACACGACAGGAGCCCCAATATTCGTGATATTCAGAATAGGATCTATCGAAACACTAACCGAACCAGCTTCTCGACCAAGTCTTTTGGCGGAATGGGTAAAATTACCTGTAAGCGAAGGAATCATGGCAGGATCGGTTTCCTCAACCACGAGATATTGCTTGGCTATGTGAGCTAGAATTAAATTTGGAAAAAGCATGCCTTTACAGGTGCTTACAATTTCTGATTGAGGCTGCCAAAAGGCTGTTCCTACTTCGGGTGTATTAACAAATATGGTGTCTTTTTGCCCTACACCAACATCAACTTTATACATATAATCATCTGAATCACCTGAAGCTGGATACAAGGCAGAACTTTTCATTGCTGTATAGCCATTATATTCTACCATGTGATTTGTAAAATCCTGAAAATAATTATGATGTGGGGCAAATTCTGCCGTGGTTGTCCCAATTGGAAATAAAATATCTTGGGCATAAGTATGTGCATTGAATGCCGTTATAAAATCGTTGTTTTGAACCAACCACCGAATCGCTTGTGTTTCTGGCTCTGAAAAGGCTGAAGTACCACAATAGGTATCATTGCTCGTGTTTGTAGAGGTACCAGTTGTATTCCAACCGTACGAATAATTGCGATTTAGGTCGACTCCATATACTCCTCCTCCGTTGTTTCTTCTATTTTTTCGCCACATTCCTCCTCCATTTGGGTTTGTGGTCTGGTTATACACGTATCCATCTGGATTGATACACGGTACAAAATACATTTGAAAATTATTGACTAAATAACTTACCTCATCGTTTGTACCATAATTTTCTAAAATGAACCACATATAAAAGATGGTTTCCATTAAACTCATTGGCTCTCGGGCGTGGTGAATAGCCGTATATAGTACCTTCGCTTCAGCTTCGTCTACATTGGGGTTATCTGAGATTCGAACGTGATAAATGGGCCTATTTTCATGGGTTAAAAAATTGGATATTTGACTTTTCTGGGTGATTAAATTGGGGTATGTCGCAAACATTTCATCTAACTCAGCCAACATTTCGTTGTAGGTTAAATAGCCGCCCATGGACCCCAAATTAAAATGAGTTGGTGTAGCAGGATTGGTGTAGAACCCTCCACTTGCGCCAGCACCGCCAGAGCAATTGGCATTTCGCAGGGTTTGGTCACTTGCCGGCTCCATTAAAATTTGCTCATAATAAGAAACAACATCTGCAATAAGAATCTCGATATTTACATTTAAGGCCTGCATCGTTGCCACTTCTGAAGCTGAAAAATCAGAAATGAAAAATTGACCCTCTTTGTGGATTCCATGGTCTATGGTTACCCCATGCTGAGAAAGCATAGCGAGGCCTGCATCATCGGTGATAATTTTCACCCTGCTATAATTTTGAGCAAAGGAATAAAGACAAACAAACGAAAAGAAAAAGAAGAGCGTAAAACGATTCATAATTATTAAATTTTGGATTGGCAAATTAACAAATAAAAATACAAACTTGAGCCAATTATTGAGTTAATAATCTCTTGCTAAAAACGAATAAAATAATCAAGATAGATTTATGCCCATCTAGCAACTTTATGGATAAAAAAGAGTTATAATATTGCTGCATTTAACTTATCGCTGTAAATTAGCCTTTCAAGTGAGAAATTTTACTATTTTATTATTTATATTTTTTGAACTAACGGCATTCGCTCAGAAAATCAGCATGACCCCTAATTTAGGCCAATGGGATGAGCGAATTGATTTCAGCGTACCCATTCAATCTGGGAAACTGTACATAGAGAATGACGGTTTAACGTTTTGGCTATTCGAACATGCAGACCCACACGAAGGTAAAATCAACCCAAGCCAAACGGCCTACCAGGGAATTTTTCAAAAATTTGTCAACTGCCATACCACTCAGCCAAAAACGCGAGGGAAGGCATCCGAACATTACTCCAATTTTCTCATCGGTTCAGATAGCAGTAAATGGAAACACCACGTTTACGATTATCAAGAGATCGTTTACGAAGAACTTTACACCGGAATTGACTTATTTTATTCAAGCACAAAAGATCAACTTTCATACTGTTTTAAAGTGCATCCAAACGGACAAGCAACCCAAATTAAACTAAAAATTGAGGGTGCTAACGCTGTTTATATTGACCCAAAGGGTAATTTAATCATGGACCACCGTTTTGGTCAAATCACCCAATCCAAATTAATAGCTTGGGCTTTTGTAGATGGAAAAAGAGAAGATGTAGCCATTCGCTTTGAAAAATCAGAGGGCATAGTTGGGCTTCACTTTCCTGATAAACTACCAAAATTCGACTCCTTGTTTATCGATCCCAACTTAACCTTTTCGACATTTACAGGTTCATCAGCCGACAACTGGGGTTTCACCGCCACACCAGATGTAGCCGGTAACTTATATGGAGCAGGAATCGTTTTTGGCTATGGCTACCCCACCACTGCTGGGGCCTACGACCTCACCTACAACAATGGAGAGGGCATTCCTTTTGATGTTGGGATTACCAAGTTCAATGCTGCTGGAACTAATTTGCTCTATTCAACCTACCTCGGTGGAGCTGGAAACGAAACCCCTCATAGTATTATTAGTGGTTCGAATGGAGAATTGTATGTTTATGGCGTAACCTCTTCCCCTAACTTTCCTATTTCTCCTGGTGCCTACGATGCCACTTTCAACGGCGGACCGGCTGAAATGGAAAACTCGCTAAGTTTTTCAGGAAGTGATATTTACATAGCGAAAATCAGTACTAATGGCGCGACTTTATTGGCCTCTACTTATTTGGGGGGAAGTGGTACAGATGGACTAAACATCAACACCCTGCATTACAATTACGGCGACCAATTCCGCGGAGAAATAATTTTGGATGCCAATAACAACATTTACATCGCCAGCACCACGGCTTCATCGAATTTTCCTGTGACATCAGCTACCACTTTAAATGGAAGCCAAGACGCAGTGATATGCAAGTTTTCAAACAACTTGAATACTTTGTTGTGGAGCACCTATTTCGGAGGAAGCGGTCAAGATTCTGGTAATTCAATAGACATCAGTCCTGCCGGCTTTGTATATGCCACGGGGGGAACAACATCCTCATCCTTACCAGGAATTTTTTCAGGGAATGATTTAACCTTCAACGGCGGTATCAGCGATGGATACCTCATCAAACTTAATCCAGCGAATGGAAGCCTTACGGAAGGAACATTCATGGGTATGGGAGAGTACGATCAATCGTATTTCGTGCGTTGCGACCCTTCCAATCAAGTATATGTTTACGGGCAAACGGAGTCGAACTGGGGCATTACACCAGGATGCACAGGAACACCAAATTCCGGTCAATTTCTTAGAAAATATGATCCTAATCTCCAAACGATACAATGGACAACAACCATTGGCGCCGGAAGTGGCCATGTTGAAATTTCTCCCACGGCCTTTTTAATTTCCGATTGTTATGAAATTTACATCGCTGGGTGGGGTGGTACTTTAAATGCGAATAGTTCTGTCTCTCAAGCCCTCAATTCCAGCTCCAATGGCTTCCCGATTTCCCCCAATGCCTTTCAAAACAATACCAACGGATCTAATTTTTACTTAGCCGTCTTCTCCTCAGATGCACAGCAGCTAAAATATGGCACTTATATGGGAGGGCTAACCAGCAGTTCCAATCATGTAGATGGCGGCACTAGTCGCTTTGACAAATCAGGTCGAATTTACCATGCCGTATGTGGGGCTTGTGGTGGAAATAATTTCGGTTTTACATCCACTCCCGGTAGTTGGTCTCCCCAAAATCCAAGTCCAAATTGTAATATGGCCGTTTTTAAATTTGATCTGAGCACCTTGGATGCTATTTTTGCCCAACCTTCGCCCTTAGTTTGTATTCCACAACCTGTTGTATTCACCAACACCAGTTTGAATGGTAACAGCTATTATTGGGATTTTGGCGATAATACCAATTCAACGGCCTTTCAACCCAATCATTACTACACATCTCCTGGCGTATATACAGTAACCTTAATCGTTTCGGATTCCGCGAACTGTTACATTCCAGATACTGCCGTTATCCAAGTTAACATCGGAGATTTTGAAGGAGGTGTTACCATACCTGCGAACCCAATTTGTGCGGGATCACCTTATCAATTAGATGCTTTTGGAGGCTCGACATACACCTGGAGTCCAGCAAATCTTTTGGATAATGCAAACATAGCAAATCCAACTGCGACTGTTTATTCCAATACTGTTTTTACCGTCATTGTAAGCGACAGCTGCGGGTCGGATACCCTGCAAGTTCCCCTAAATGTAGTATCTTTAAATTTAACCCTTTCCCCTGACACTTCTATTTGTATTGGAGAGAGCGCCCCATTAAATGCAATAGGGAATGGTTCCATCCAATGGTCCCCTAGCACCTTTTTGAATATCGCAACAGGACTCAACGTTATCTCCACACCAGATACTAGCACCAATTATATTGCAGTACTAACCAGCCCAGAGGGTTGTAGCATTCAAGACACCGTTTCAGTGAATGTATATTTTACACCACCGAGCTCCAATTTACAAGATACCCTCATCATTTGCTTAGGAAATTCTGCCGCGCTCAGTGTTTCTGGAGCCAACACCTACCTTTGGTCACCCAACGTATCAATTTCGACTACGATTGGGCCGAATGTTACCCTATCACCTACTCAAAACATGTATTACTACTGTACCTTCACAAATGCTTGCGGAAGTATTGTTGACTCCATTTATATTAATCTGCTTGTGGCCAACATCACCGCGGGCAATGATACAGTTATTTGTCCGAACCAAATAGCCAATCTGTGGGCCAATGGCGCCTTGTATTACCAATGGAGTCCTTCTCAATTTGTGGTGAATCAAACGGGAAATCAAGTTTGGGTTAGCCCCACCAATTCCACCTTATTTCAAGTGATTGGAACCGATGTAAACGGTTGTAAAGATACGGCATTTGTAGAAGTGGTTTTACACCCCCAGCCCTTTATTCAAATGAATCCAGTTGTTCTAGCATTTTATGGCGATTTAATCCAATTGAATGCTGTGGCAAATCAACCAGGTGTATTTACATGGAGTCCCCCAGAGTTTTTGTCCTGTATTAATTGCTCAAATCCAATTGCAAACCCAGACCAAGATTTCACCTATTTTGTAAATTTTGTCGATGAAAACGGTTGTATAGCAGAGAATCTAGTTTCCATAACTTACGAAGCTGTAATCTATGTTCCAAACACCTTTATTCCAGACGGCAATGGAACAAATGACCTTTTTGGTGTTTACGGAGGAAATATTTCTGGTATGAAGATGTTGATTTTTGACCGCTGGGGGGAATTAATTCACACCCTTAATTCCACCTCCGAATTTTGGGATGGAACCTATAATGGCAATTCTTGCCAAGATGGCACCTATACTTGGCGCTTAATTTATTCGGATAAGCAAGATAAGAAATATGAACTTACAGGCCATGTAAATCTGCTTAGATAAAGAAAAAGCATGATTAAATTCTTACCTTTGACACTGCTATGTCGCTAAAAATAAAATCCTTCGAGTTCAACGCCTTTCAAGAAAATACCTTTGTTGTTTCCGATACAGAAAGAAACGCAATTGTTATCGATCCGGGCTGCTATTCACGTGAGGAGGAACAGGAACTAGCTGCATACATTAAGCATGAGGAACTTAATATTGTGGCACTTTTAAACACACACGCTCATATCGATCATGTATTAGGGAATGCCTTTATAAAAGAAAACTATGGTGTTGATTATTACTTACACCAGGAAGATATTACTACCCTAAATGCCGTCCAACAATACGCTTCATTATATGGTTTCGAAGGGTATCGCTTGTCTCCGGAGCCTGATTTTTTAATGGAAGACCAATCGGAATTAGTTTTCGGATCCATGCGTATTAAAGTATTGCATACGCCCGGACATTGCCCCGGACATGTTGTGTTTTATTTTGAATCAGAAGGAATCGTGATTAATGGCGATGTATTATTTAATGGAAGTTTTGGTCGAACAGACTTACCCGGTGGAAATTTAGAAACGCTTAAATCCAGCATCTTTAAAACGATGTTTACCATGCCAGACAACACCCTTGTATATTGCGGTCACGGCCCCTCAACCACGATTAAAAAAGAGCGACTAAGCAATTACATACATCAATTTTAATCCATGAGAATAGGCATTAACACCCGTAACCTTATTCCCAATAAAATGGAAGGTTTTGGGCACTATACCTTTGAAATAGTATCACGTTTAATTTCGAATCATCCCGAACATGAGTTTATTCTTTTTTTTGACCGTCCAATAGATCCATCTTTTACTTTTGGTCCAAATGCTAAAGGCATTGTATTATCACCACCAACTCGTCATCCAATTTTATACCTTATGTGGTTTGAAATAAAATTACCAAGGGCCTTAAAAAAACATCGGATTGACTTATTTTATTCACCCGATGGTTATTGTTCACTAAGAACGAAAGTACCACAAGTGGCGGTCATTCACGATATTAATTTTGAGCACAACCCCAAGGATTTACCCAAATTAATTGGAACTTATTTGCGCTATTTCTTTCCTAAGTTCGCTAAGAAAGCGAAGCATATTATTACCGTATCAGAATACTCTAAATCGGATATACAGCAAACCTATAAGATTACGCCAGAAGGCATTAGCGTTATTCCAAACAGCTCTAACGAAGTGTTTAAAGAAATTAGCCTATCGGAGCGAACAAAGATAAAAGCAACATGGACGCAGGGGCTTGATTATTTCTTGTTTGTAGGATCATTGCACCCAAGGAAAAACGTACAGCGATTGATCCATGCGTTCGAAATAATTGCCGCTGAAAACAAGGAAATTCTCCTAGTGATTGTTGGGACAAAAATGTGGCGTTCGAGTACATTAAAGATTCCAAGTTCTCTTGATGACCGGATAATTTTTACAGGTCACCTTCCATTGGAACAACTTGCAGCCATTATGGGAAGTGCTTTAGCCTTAACATATGTCCCATATTTTGAAGGGTTTGGCATTCCATTAGTTGAAGCCATGAAATGTGGCGTACCTATTTTGGCGGCTAATACCACTAGTTTACCGGAGGTTGCAGGGAATGCGGCCATTTATTGTAATCCATTTGATACAGAAGAGATTGCCGAAGGGATGAGACAATTACTCACCAATAAATCCCTAAGAGAAGAGCTTTCTAAAGTTGGTTTAAAACGAGCGGAATTATTTTCTTGGGATGCTTCTGCAGAAAAAGTTTGGACGATCTTAGAAAATACGATTGCAGGAAAATAGAAACCTCTTTATTTAAGGCATTTAAAGTAATCAAAAGGCTCCAAGCACTCCTGACATTGATAATGTGCTTTGCAAGCAGTACTGCCAAACTGACTAATCATTTTGGTGTTTATTGTATCACATAATGGACAGGGCACAGGCGTTGGCACACCAAATAATACACTTTTGTCCAATTCGTTCACTGGCGGAGCAATACCATATTCTTTTAATTTCTTTCGTCCATTTTCTGATAGCCAATCCGTTGTCCAAGCAGGAGAAAGAACAGAAACGACCTGCACATTATCTATACCATTAAGAAGTAAGTTGGCTTTAATATCGTCTTCAATCACTTGCATTGCAGGGCAACCGCTATAAGTTGGCGTAATGGTGATTTCCCAAGCGCCATTTTCTAATTGCTTAACACCCCTAACGACGCCTAAATCAAGAATTGATAAAACGGGCACCTCGGGATCATTAACCGACGCTAGCCAATCATAGATTTGGTCATTGCTTACCATTCCATATTAGGATAGGTACGTTGCATATATTGCAATTCAGCCAAAAGAAAGCCCATGTGTTCAGAATGTCTTCCTAAACGGCCACCTTGGAATTGCCAATTATTTGTAGGGATTTCTAGATTTGCTTGCAGCAGAATAGCATCCACGTGTTCTTTCCAGATACCTTTGAGGTGAGACAAATCAGGAATTACCTTGTTTTCCCTCAAATAAAGATCTACCTCATCTTCAAAAAACAGTTCATCCGTATATCGCCACAAAGTATTTAGAGATTCTTGCATTTTGAGATGCGATTCATCCGTGCCATCACCTAGCCTAATCAACCATTCTGAAGAATGTTTAAGGTGATACCGCGTTTCTTTTAACGATTTTTCAGCGATAGCGGCAAGTTGTTTATTACTTGATAATTGTAAGGCCTCAAAAAGATTTTTGCGATAAGTATCGAAAAAAAATTGACGCAGTATTGTGTCGCCGAAATGACCATTCACTTGTTCAACTAAGAGGCAATTCACATATTCTTTTTCGAGTCGTAAGAATGCAAAATCGTCTCCTTTTCTACCTTTACCCTCTATTTCCCCAGCATAATTAAGTAAACTTGTCGCTTGTCCAATTAAATCTAATGAGATATTCGTTAGCGCTATGTCCTCCTCAAGAATTGGTCCGTGACCGCACCATTCTGCCAATCGCTGACCTAGAATGAGACTATCATCTCCTAACCTCAATACATATTTTAATAGGTGCTCTTTCATTTTTTACATATGAGAAATGCCATCCGGTACATCATAAAAAGTAGGGTGACGATACACCTTAGAATTTGAAGGGTCATAAAAAGCATCCGCTTCTGAGGCATCAGAGGCAAAGACATTGTTTGATGCCACCACCCAGATGGAAATTCCCTCCGAACGCCTGGTATATACATCGCGTGCATTGTCAACTGCTAATTGAGCGTCTGGTGCTCTTAAGCTTCCAACATGTTTATGATTTAAACCTTGCTTACTTCGGATAAACACTTCCCAAAGAGGCCATTCTTGTTCTGACATAATTTATTTTTATGCTGTTAATAAATTAATTGCGTTTCTTTTTATGGCATGAGCCATCGCGGCATCCCTCACCCATTTTCCATTTTCCTTTGCTTTCTTTCGTGCCTCAATCCGTTCTTTATTACACGGGCCGTTACCGTTTACGACTTGCCAAAACTCATCCCAATTAATGGGGCTTGTGATGTAATGATTTGATTTTTCATCCCATATTAAATTTTCATCGGGGATAGTAAGTCCAATTAATTCTGCCTGAGGAACGGTAACATCAACAAACTGCTGTCTTAGCTCGTCATTAGTATTACGCTTAATCTTCCATTTCATAGATTGAGCGGTATGTTTAGACGTTGCATCGTTGGGACCAAACATCATTAAAGCTGGCCACCAAAAACGATTTAGAGCATCTTGAGCCATTGCTTTTTGTTCAGGCGATCCATTCGCTAAGCTCATCATAATTTCATATCCTTGACGCTGATGAAAAGATTCTTCTTTACATACTCGCACCATTGCTCGGGCATACGGCCCGTATGAACAGCGACAAAGCGGCACTTGATTCATGATGGCTGCACCATCGACCAACCAACCAATAGCGCCCATATCGGCCCATGACAAAGTAGGATAATTAAAAATAGAAGAATACTTAGCTCTGCCTTCGTGCAAGTCATCAATCAACTCTTCTCTATCTGCACCAAGTGTTTCTGTGGCGCTATAAAGGTATAAACCATGTCCTGCCTCATCCTGCACTTTTGCTAGCAAAACCGCCTTCCGACGTAAATTGGGAGCACGCGTAATCCAATTACCTTCAGGTAACATCCCAACAACTTCTGAATGAGCATGCTGAGAGATTTGACGAATCAAGGTTTGTCGATAATCATCTGGCATCCAATCCTTCGGTTCAATTTTTATGTCCCTATCAATTTTAGATTGGAAATTACTTTCTAGTAAGTCAAGAGATGATGTTTCCATTTTAAAGAATTTTTTACACAAATATAATCAATTACAACTTTTCAATCAACAATTACAGCAGTAAATTGTTCTTAGATAGCTTATCAAAATCATTCATTTTTAATTACTTTTGAAGCGTTAAAGCAACAGGCATGACCCCTAAATTTCACAAACTAACCGTAAAGACTGTTTCTAAGTTAATTAAAGATGCGGTATCCATTGAATTTAATGTGCCAAAAGAATTAGAATCTTCTTTTCAATACCTTCCTGGTCAATACCTTACACTAAAAACGCATATTCAAAACGAGGAAGTTCGTAGGTCCTATTCTTTGTGTTCCGCACCATCAGAAGGAAAATGGATGGTCGCTGTAAAACAAGTTGAAAATGGAATTTTCTCTACTTATGCTGTAAAACACTTGAAAAGTGGTGATGAAATAGAGGTTATGAATCCAATGGGTAATTTTCAATATGCATCTACACCCGGACAAAAAAAATCCATTGTCTTATTTGCTGCAGGAAGTGGAATCACACCGATGATGTCGATATTGAAAACAGTACTTACCAACGAAAAAGAGAGTGATGTTACCCTGTTTTATGGAAACAAAGGCTTTTATAGCGTCATATTTAGGGAAGAATTGGAAGCCTTAAAAAATGCTTTTATTGGGCGATTTCGCATTATTCATTTGTTTTCCCAAGAAAGTTTAGGTTCTCCTATACAGAAAGGAAGAATCGATAAAGAAAAAGCAGATGCTTTGTACAAGGCCTTTTTAAAAAACCAAAAGATAGATGCTGTTTACCTTTGCGGACCTGAGCAAATGATTTTGGCAGTTAAAGAAAGTTTAGTGGGCTTCGGGATTAAAAGTGAAAAAATTCATTTCGAACTCTTCCATGCTGGTTTAAAAACAGACAAAAAAATAGCGCCTTTAAAAAGTATTAATGCTTTTGATAGTCAAATAGAAGTTATTATTGATGGCGACAAGATTGCAT
Organism: Flavobacteriales bacterium; assembly: GCA_947475095.1. Taxonomy (GTDB): domain Bacteria; phylum Bacteroidota; class Bacteroidia; order Flavobacteriales_D; family Crocinitomicaceae; genus UBA952. The sequence continues at coordinate 1,029 of CANJLG010000025.1, read as the reverse complement.
TTCCTTTAGCATCGGATGGCCTTGCTATCTTAGATGCTGCACAAGAAGCTGGAGCAGATTTGCCTTATGCCTGTAAAGGAGGTGTTTGCTGCACGTGCAAAGCAAGATTATTAGAAGGAACAGTAAGCATGGATGTAAATTATGCTTTAGAAAAAGATGAGGTAGCGGCAGGTTATATATTAAGCTGCCAAGCACACCCAACAAGTAATAAAGTGGTTATAACTTTTGATGAATAATTATGGGAATTTTTAGTTTTAAGAAGAAGACAAGTAACAGTGAATCTAAATGGAATGATTTAGTAGTTACTGATCTTCAAAAAATTAGTCACGATAGCTGTGTCATCACCTTTGGAATAGAAAAAGATAAAAAAACGGTCTTTAACTTTATTCCCGGTCAATACCTTACGATAGAAGTTGAAGTAAAAGGCACAGCCTACCGACGCTCTTATTCAATCTGCAGTTCCCCCTCAGATGACTTGCAAATTGCAGTAAAGAAAGTATCTAATGGAATTGTTTCAACCTATATTAATACCGATCTAAAAATTGGCGATACCATCAAATCAATGGTTCCAGAAGGAAATTTTAGCATTAATAACGAGAAAAACTTGGTTGTTTTTGCCGCAGGAAGCGGTATCACGCCCATAGTATCTATTGCAAAAAGCCTATCGCCAAGTGCAAGTATGAACCTGTTTTTTGGAAATAAAACCGGAGAAGACATTTTGTTTTTGGACGTATTAACGAAACTTCCAAACGTGGAAATTACGCATTATTTATCTCGAGAAGACCACCCCAATTACAAAAAAGGCCGACTAGATAAGGTTACGATTACCGAAGAAATAAAAGCAAATTTAAGTTTGCTCAAAGCAGATGCGTTCTTGTTGTGTGGGCCAGAAAACATGATAAAAGAAGGAATAGATACTCTTTCCTTCTTTGGTGTTAACCCTTCGAAAATTAAATACGAATTATTTACCCCTCCGATATTATTGATAAAAGAAGAGGTGAAAGTTGAATTTCATGGCGATTGTGCTCT
>CANJLG010000024.1 GCA_947475095.1 Flavobacteriales bacterium | reverse complement strand
GACAAAAGGACAAAGAAAAGAACGTCCGATTTTTATCGGACAATTGTGAAAAATCCTTGTTTGATAATTCAAAATCATTTAGTGCGAGCTTGAGTTTCATTAAGAATGATTAATTTCGTGCAATAGCGTTTTAAAATGAAAATTTCTTACAACTGGCTGGCAAAATACTTAGATAGCAAACTATCCGCAATCGAAATTGCCACAATTTTAACGGATACTGGATTAGAAGTTGAAAGCACCACAGCAATTGGGCAAGTTAAAGGCGATTTAGAAGGAGTCGTGGTGGGAGAAGTAATAGAATGCATCCAACATCCGAATGCTGATCGCTTGAAGATTACACAAGTTTCTATTGGTACTGAGCTCTTACAAATTGTTTGTGGTGCGACAAATGTGGCAGTAGGACAAAAAGTTGCTGTTGCCTTAGTTGGAACAACACTATACCCTACTCCAGATGCGCCCTTAACGATTAAGGAGGCAAACATTCGCGGAGAAGCTTCCTTTGGGATGTTGTGTGCAGAAGATGAATTGGGAATTGGTACTTCTCATTCTGGCATCCTTGAATTTCCAAAAGATACGCCAATTGGACAAGGAATAAAAAATGTTATACGCTTGCACCCTGATTATCAATTTGAAATTGGGCTTACCCCTAACCGGTCCGATGCCACTGGTCATATCGGTGTAGCGCGTGATCTAAAAGCTTTCCTCAACTATCACAAAAAAAGTAAGCTGAGCATCTCTTGGCCCAAAGTACAAACACACAACAATCACCAAAATAATCAATTGGGTGTCCGCATAATCGATCATGAGAACTGTTCGCGCTATTGCAGCGCAATCATCGCTAATGTATTGGTTGGCGATTCCCCCGAATGGCTCAAAAATGCGCTTTCCAGTATTGGTATTAAGCCCATAAATAATGTTGTTGATGTTACTAATTTCGTAATGCATGAATTAGGAACTCCACTGCATGCATTTGATACGGCAGGAATAAAAGGCGGTATTCAAGTTCGAAAGGCAGAAGCGAATGAAAAACTGATCACCCTCGATGGCATAGAACGAACACTCAAAGGCAGCGAACTTGTAATAGCTGATGATAAAAATGTCCTTTGTCTTGCTGGTATATTAGGCGGGCAAAAAGCTGCAGTATCTTTAGAAACAGAAGAAATATTTTTAGAATCAGCGATTTTTGATGCCATATCAATTCGTAAGACGGCTAAACTACACGGTCTTAATACTGATGCGAGCTTTCGATTTGAACGTGGGGTTGATCCCGATTTAACAGCATATGCACTGAATCGAGCAGTAGATCTTATAATTGAAGTCGCAGGTGGAAAGGTTGTACAAGGATTAAGCGACGAAATCATTCGCTTACCAAAAGCAAAAGAAATTCAAATAGATATTAAGCAAATTAGCGCATTAATTGGCCTTGACTTAAACGATGACGATACCCATCGATTATTACTTGACTTGGATTTTAAAATACAATCTAAAAAAGGTTCGCTCTGGGAAATAATAGCACCTAATTATCGAACTGACGTAAACCGATCTGCCGATGTTGCAGAAGAAATCTTGCGCATCATTGGATTTAATGCCATTCCTATTCCCGAAAAATGGCAATACTCCTTTCAACCGCAAAAAGGAATTTCGAAACATACCTTCGGTAATCAAATAAGTGAATTTTTGGTGTCTCAAGGGTATTCCGAAATAATGATGAATTCATTAAGTAAAGCTTCCTACAGTTCACTAATTCCATCGGATTTAGGAGTCTCGCTTTTTAATCCATTAAGCAGTGAATTAAGTCAAATGCGTCAAACACTGGTCTTTGGGCTATTAGAAACCTTAGTTTATAATCAAAATAGGCAGCAAAACGATTTGAAACTGTTTGAATTTGGTGCCATCTATCACAAGAAAGCAACTGAATATGTAGAAACCAATCAAATTGCCTTTGCTATATCAGGAAAACAAGAGGTTGAAAATTGGAATAATTCGGGATCCGAAACTACTTTTTTTACACTAAAAGGCACTTTTTATTCCCTCCTTAATCGTTTTGGAATTAATCAAACGACAGAAGCTCAATTGGTAGATTCTCCTTTTTTCGCAGAGGGACTAAACATTTCACTTGAAAATCAAAACATTGCTGAAATCGGACAAATCAGCCATTCACTCAGCAAACGATTCGGAATTAAAAATGACGTTTTTATCGCACTAATAAATTGGGATGTACTCTACACCCTACTGCGTGAAAGATCCGTTGTTTTTAAAGAGCTCCCTAAAACATTTGAAGTTAGAAGAGACTTCTCTTTATTGATAGATGAAGCGACATCCTACAAAGACATTGAACGCATTGCCTACGATTCAGAAAAGCACTTGCTTAAGAGCGTTCGTTTGTTTGATGTATATGAAGGGGAGAAAATAGAGGCGGGAAAGAAATCATATGCTGTTTCGTTCCACTTTCAAGATACAGAGCGAACCTTAACCGATCAGGTTATTGATGCCTGCATGGAAAAAATACGAAAAAACCTTGAGAAAACTGCCGGAGCAAGCTTGCGATAATCAGTTAATTAAGGCTATCTAGAAATCTCTCTAAATTAACATTTCCTACCAAATCATCAGCCCCAAGAATTAATACTGATCGACATTTATTTCGCTCAATCCATAAATCCAAATTGGATTTTCCAACTGCCAATGTTCCGTTTATATCGATATGCAAAATTGGTTTTTGGTATTTATCAAATTGCGTTCGAAGTTCTTGGACATCTTGTTTTAATACTTGATTTTGATTGAATATCAATAAACTATCAATAGACATTACATCTAAATTTCGATCCGCTAATTGCATTAAATCATTGCAGCTACCTGTAGCCCAAGTTGATATAGTATTAGAAAATTTAGAATTTAATTTAAGAATGATCCGATCGACTTGCATTTATTCAATTTAAGGATGCAAATATAGCAATATAAAGGACAACAACCCTATTTATTTATTAGGTATTATACCCTAAGATCTGTAAATAATCCATTGCGGTTTGTTCTTGACTAAACATCGAGGTTGTAATTTTACCGTCTTCATCACGATTAATGAGGATGTGCTTGGGTTCAGGAATAAGGCAATGCTTCAATCCTCCAAATCCTCCAATGGTTTCTTGGTAAGCGCCTGTATTGAAGAATCCGATAAACAATTCTTTATTCTTGTCAAATTTGGGCAAGTAAATAGCATTGGAATGTTGTTCTGAATTATAATAATCGTCACTATCACACGTCAAGCCGCCAAGTAACACACGTTCATAATCATCATTCCATCGATTAATTGGCAACATGATGAACCGTTGATTGATAGCCCACGTATCTGGAAGATTAGTCATAAATGAAGAATCAATCATATTCCATTTCTCCCTATCATTTTGTTGTTTTTGATGGAGGATACTAAAGATAGCGCCACCACTTTCACCAACCGTAAAGGAACCAAATTCAGTTACTATATTAGGCTCAGGAATATCATTATCGGTACAAACACGCTTCACTTGGGTTAAAATTTCGCGCACCATGTAGGCATAATCAAAATCAAAGGCTAATGATTTTTTAATAGGGAAACCACCACCAATATTTAATGAATCTAATTCAGGACATAGTTTTTTTAAGTCACTATAAATCCGCAAACATTTTGTTAATTCATTCCAATAATAAGCGGTATCGTTGATGCCTGTATTGATAAAAAAGTGCAGCATTTTAACCTTAACTCTCGGATTGTCTTGCAGAATTGCTTTGTAAAAAGGTACAATTTCACGGTATCGGATACCCAATCTGGAGGTATAAAATTCAAATTTTGGCTCTTCCTCTGATGCAATACGAATTCCAATATTAATTTCACGATCAGTTCGAGATAGTAGTTGATTTAATTCATCGGTATTATCAACAACAGGAATAACTTGCACATGATCAAGATTCATCAACTTAACCATGTTATCAAGGTATAGTTTTGGTTTGTATCCATTACAGATAACAAATTTCCCCTTTTCGAATTTCCCTTCTTCGATTAATTTTAGCACAATATCAATATCAAAAGCCGAAGAAGTTTCGATGTGCACATCGTTCTTCATAACCTCATCTAAAACGAAAGAAAAATGATTGCTTTTCGTACAATAGGAGTAATGGTATTTGCCTGAATACCCCAAATTATTTATTGCTTCACGAAACCAGCCTTTGGCACGTTGTATATTGTTGGAAATCTGTGGGAGGTAATTAAACTTTAAGGGCGTTCCATATTCATTTATTAAACGCATCAGGTCTATTCCATGGAAAAATAGACGGTCCTCCCGTAGATTAAATTCATTTTGAGGAAAGTCAAATGTTTGATCAATTAAATCAATGTAGCGTGTTCTCATGTACGTTTGGTTTACCCTATTTATTTATCCAATTCGACGATCAAATTTTCAAGTGGTCTAGCCACTACTGCATTCGCCCCCCATTCAACGATTGGACGCTGAATAAGTTTCGGATTTTTTAATAAAATATCGATAATAGCATCGTCGCTAAGAAATTTATCTTTTATCAGGGTTTTATAGACCAATTCTTCTTTACGAACGATAGCTAGTGGCAAAAGATTTAACTTAGAAAGAAGCGCTACAAGTTCTAGTTTAGTGAATGGTTCAGTAAGGTAGTTTCGTATTTCAAAAGTGTGTTTTTGTTCTTGCAAATAAGCTAAAGCACACCTACTTTTAGAACATCCCGGATGATGATAAATAATCATTGGCGTAATTAAATTTTGGTCAAAGATAAGGCAGATTCTACAATATATTTTCTAATAATAACGGATTAGATTCAAGCACTTTCGGCTGAGAAAGGAAAAGGGAATGAGCATTGCTGCCATGGTATAAAGTATTCCTTTAGGCAATCGATTCAGAAAGGTAAAATAAGTAGCACGTTTTTGTATAAACAAGGAAGTGAAAACCACTGAGCAGATCCAATTTCTTTTTTTCTTGAATTCAGGTCGCAATACATCCATTAAAATAATTATTCGGTCTTCTTCTGAGGAATTGTAAGCTTCATGAACATAAGCATCCATAAAGATTACCCACTTTCCTTTTGTCCATGATTTTTCAATCCCGTTTACCTTCAGCCCACAAGTAGGCGCTTGAGCAGGAATTTGCAGACCAAAATGAGAGCGGAAAATAGCATTGGTATCGCCACAATGAGGCGAAATCTTTGCTCCTGCTGCTAAGAAATTAAAGGATAGCGTCGTAATTTCAGGGTAGCGCAATAGCAATGCTGTGGTAATTGGAAAATAGCGCCTATTCTTTCGAAATTCAAGGTCCCACCATCGAAGAGATATTGTTTGATACGCATCCTTTTTATCCACCATTGAATCCTTGAAATAAGGCTTAGGGGATCTTAATTCCATAAATTGCTGCCATTCTAATAGAAGCTGCTCATAATTATTTTCAAAATCTAGCGCCCAATTGAAATCGCTAGGAACTTGAAAAGGGGCTTCTGAACCTTTATAATCAAACGAAAAATCGAATAAACTAAACCATATTTTTTTCGAAGCCATGAGTCAAAGATAAGGTGCTTTTATCGTTGTTAAAAACTCATTTGATTATCAAAGAATTTGAATGGAATTTCTTAGTACTTTTGAAATAACAAAAACAATCATGTCTTATCTCGAAGAATTAAACGAAAGCCAACGCATTGCAGTTGAGAATATTTTTGGTCCTACCATGGTCATTGCAGGCGCTGGATCCGGAAAAACGAGAGTCCTCACCTATCGTATCGCGCATATGTTAAAAAATGATATTGACCCGTTTAATATTCTTTCCTTAACATTTACGAATAAAGCCGCTAAAGAAATGTCTGAGCGCATCAGTAAAATTTGCGGTGGACAAGAAGCAAAGAATATCACGATGGGTACCTTTCATGCTGTTTTTGCTAAAATATTACGCTATAATTCCGATCGAATTGGATTCCCCAGCAATTTTACAATTTACGATACCCAGGACAGCAAAAGTTTACTGAAAGATATTATCAAAGAACTAAACATCGACGATAAAACCTACAAACCGAGCAACGTACTAGGGCGAATTTCATCAGCAAAAAACAACCTGATATCAGCGCAAGCTTACGCCGACAATCCCGAAATACAATTGGAAGACAAACAATCGATGCGACCAGAAATTGGACGTATTTACAGGATTTATGCCAACCGATGTCAAAAAGCTGGCGCGATGGACTTTGATGACTTGCTTTATTTTACCAATGTACTTTTACGTGATTTTCCAGATGTATTGCATTATTACCAGCAAAAATTTCGCTACATCTTAGTTGATGAGTACCAGGATACCAATTATGCTCAATACTTAATCGTTAAAAAAATTGCCGCTTCATACGAAAATATATGTGTCGTTGGCGATGATGCTCAAAGCATTTATTCGTTTCGTGGGGCAAACATTAAAAACATTCTGAATTTTCGGCAAGATTATCCCGACTATAAACTTTTTAAGTTGGAGCAAAATTATCGAAGCACCAAAAATATTGTCGAAGCAGCCAATAGCGTCATAAAAAAAAATAAGGATCAGATAAATAAAGTCGTTTGGACCGATAACGGTATTGGACAAAAAATTACCGTTTTGCGTACCTTAACTGATAATGAGGAAGGCCGCGCAATTACCAATAAAATCAATACGCTCAAAGAATCGATAGAACAAACATATAATAATTTCGCTATACTTTATCGCACGAATAAGCAATCAAGATCATTTGAAGAATCCCTTCGTAAATTAAACATCCCATACAAAATTTACGGTGGCATCTCGTTTTATCAACGCAAAGAAATAAAAGACATACTTGCCTATTTTAGATTGACCACTAATCCAAGAGATGAAGAAGCATTAAAACGTGTTATTAATTATCCCAAAAGAGCAATTGGAAAAACAAGCGTTGAAAACATCATCATAAGTGCTAATAAATACAGTGTTAGCATGTGGGATGTGATCAATGATTTCGATACCTACCCTGCTGATGTTAACGGTCCTACAAAAGCTAGAATTTACGAATTTGTAACCATGATTAATAGTTTTGGAGCCGAATTAAATAAACTAGATGCCTTTACCTTAGCCGAAAGAATCACGAAATCTTCTGGCATTCTGAAAGAGTTAAACGACGAAAAAACAAAAGGTCCTGAAGAAGTAGAGCGCGTTCAAAATATGGAAGAATTATTGGCGGGTATTAAAGAATTTGTTAATTCAGGTGAGGAAGATGAAATTAGGACCTTAGCTGATTTTATGATTGATGTGGCACTTTTAACCGATGTGGACCAAGAAAAACCAGACGAACGGAACCATGTTTCCCTCATGACGATTCATGCCAGTAAAGGGCTAGAATTTCCACATGTATTTGTAGTGGGCCTTGAGGAAAATTTATTCCCTTCCCAAATGGCCCTAAATTCGCGAAGTGAATTAGAAGAAGAACGGAGGCTTTTTTATGTCGCAGTAACAAGAGCAATGACAACCTGCACCCTTTCCTACGCAGGCTCCAGGTTTACTTGGGGCCAAGCGGTGATGTGTGAACCGAGTAGATTTATTGATGAAATTGATCAACAATTCCTGCACTTCGAAACACCATCAAGAGGACAAGGGCGCTCACTAATGGGAAGTGGGTTTCAAGCAAAAAGCGGTGGACTAAATAAGCCTTTTGAGCGGCAAGGTCAGAAATTAACTGCTGTAAAAGATCTAAATCAAACTAGCCATAACAATCCAAGCAACAGCGATAAAATAATGGTGGGGACAAATGTCGTGCATGAACGATTTGGTAAAGGGAAAGTTACCAACTTAGAACATAGTGGTGCCGACCAAAAAGCAGTGATATTTTTTCCACATCACGGAAGTAAAACAATGCTGTTGAGCTTCGCTAAACTGACAATAGTTGACGAATGATTAAGTCCTCTGTTAGCGCAACCAGTAATTAAATTTTAAGGACTCCGAAGAATTGTTCGTAGGTGCCATCAAAAATTGTGGGCGCGTATAATTCGTGATTTTTACACGAGTAGAAAATAATATCTCATCGCGAGAAAGTAATACTTCCGCTTCATCATTTAAGACCAAACCGTTCATCATTGCATCAAACATTGCTTGATCAACGCGGTATCCATTGCACGCAATTACCTCATCATTCACACTCAAGCCCGCATCTTCTGCAGCAGAAGCAGCACGGATATTTTTGATGATTACTTTCCCACCAATATTTTGAACAGTTGCGCCAAAGGAGGGCTTCGTTAGCGCATTTTGCGTTACCTGGACCCCTATTTTAAAAAAATAATCGTTAAAAGGAATTATTTCCGTTCCGTTAATGTGTCGCTTAAAAAAATCATCCATGTCATGACCGGTAAATACCGCCAATTCACTTTTAAATTCAGCCTCTGTAAAACCACGATTTTTACCCTCATAATACGTTTTGTATAGATGCTGCATAAAATGATCTAAGCATTTTTCACCCTTATATTTATCGATGATCATCGCATCAAATACAGCGGCCAATACACAACCCCGAGAATAATACGACATGCTTGTATTGGAACTGTTCTCATTGGGACGATACGACTTTATCCAAGCATCAAAGCTAGCATGCGCTACAGGCTGAACGCGTGACCCAACACTTCCCTCAGCATAATTCATAAGGCTTTGTAATTTTGTAAGAAATTCGGCTTGGGAATAATATCCCGAACGGAGCATGATGAGTTCATCATAATACGAGGTAAATCCCTCCATTACCCACAATAACGAAGTATAGACCTCATTGTCGTAATCGAAAGGACCAAGTTCAATCGGACGAATTCGTTTAACATTCCATAAATGAAAATACTCATGTGCTACCAAGTTCAAAAAACCAATATACTCTGAACCAGAATACGTCCAACGATTCACGCTTAGGGTAGTCGAGTTTGTGTGCTCCAATCCACCTTGACCATCCACAACATTGTGAATGATGAATAAATAATTTTTATTCGGATTAGCACCAAAAACAGCCGTTTCCTTTTCAATAATGTTGGCCATGTCCTTTTTAAGATCCGAGATCGTATAATTAGCATCGCCATACATAGCAACAGTATGTTTTACACCTGCTGCCATAAATTCAAAAACATCTTGGTTACCAATTTCAATCGGACAATCCACCAACTGATCATAGTTATCAAACGTAAAAGTTTGGGAAGCATTCGCCTGCTGCTCAAGCGGTGCTGGTGTTAGCGCGGTATTTATTTTCTTAAATGTTTCGAATGGAAAAATACGGAGCGTACCGTTCATATTTTTATAATTATCAAGATACATGAATATACCTGAACCACTTATGTAGGCATGCGATAAGTCTAAAAAGGAAGTCCTTACAGATAATTCAAATGAATAAACTTCGTATCGAATCTTCAATGATTTAATACCCTTTGTATTTATTTCCCAAGCATTTTTTGATAGTTTCTCTACTGTAATCTCATTTCCCTTATCATCAAACGCCTTTACTAAATTGATATTTTTCGAAAATTCACGTACTAAATAAGAACCTGGAGCCCAAACAGGCAACTTAATCACTAGGGACTTTTGATTAATGTTTGAAAGTGACATTTCAACTTCAAAATAATGATTTTGAGGTTTCGTCATGCTTACTGAATAAGCGATATCGATTGACCATGAAAGAAAAGTGATCACCGAGAAAAGAATTCCAAGAAAAAATTTCATTTAATTAATGTTAATCATGTTAGCAATCTTTTTTGCTGATTCTACTAAGGCCTCAACAGGTTCATTTCCATACGCCAAAGCGACCCCCATCCTTCTATTAACCCGTGTAGAAGGCTTGCCAAAAATACGAAAATCTGAATTCGGAAATTGAGCAGCATCCTCAAGTCCTGTAATTATCGGAAAATCCTCCTTGTTAACTTTCGCTAAAATTACGGCGCTTGCTCCATTTTTCGCTAAGGTAATTTCAGTCACCGGAATTCCTAAAATCGCCCTGGCATGTAATTCAAACTCAGAAAAATTTTGTGTGCCCCCAAGCGTAACCATACCTGTATCGTGGGGCCTTGGAGATAATTCTGAAAATACCGCACCCGTTTTTGTAATAAAAAACTCTACTCCCCAAATTCCTTGTCCCCCCAAAGCAGCCGTAACTAGCGCCGCCATTTCTTGAGCTTCTTGGAGATGAGCCGGATTCATTGGCATAGGCTGCCAACTTTCTTGGTAATCTCCTCGCTCCTGCCGATGTCCAATTGGCGGGCAGAATAAGGTGTGACCATTTTTTTGAGTGAGCGTTAACAGCGTAATTTCGTAATCAAAATCGACGAAAGATTCTACAATTATTTCCTTTAGGTCGCCACGAGAACCTTCCATCGCATACTTCCACGATTTTTCGATATCTTCTATAGAACGAATGACACTCTGACCCTTACCAGAACTTGACATTAAAGGCTTTACCACGCAAGGCAAACCACATACGGCAACGCCGGCTGTCAACTCTTCTAAACTACTAGCATAGCGATAAGTAGCCGTTTTAATTCCGAGTTCCTTAGATGCAAGATCTCGAATTGCTTTCCGATTCATGGTAAAATTTGCAGCTTTCGCACTCGGAACAACATGAATACCTTGTTTTTCATAATCATAAAATCGCTCTGTGCGAATCGCCTCGATCTCGGGAACAATAATATCCGGCTTAAATGATGCCACTAGGGAATCAAGCGCTTTTGCATCAAGCATATTGATGACTGCAAATTCATGCGCAACCTGCATAGCAGGCGCATTTGGATAACTATCGACCGCCATAACATATTGACCAAGTCGTTGGCAAGCAATAACAAACTCTTTCCCTAGCTCCCCTGAACCCAATAGTAAGATACGTTTTCTCATGTGACAAATATAAAACTCAATGTTCGTTAAAATATATTATTTTAGCATAAATTAGAAAAAACAAATCTAAATGGTAACTTTGGCTTAATGTTAAGTGAACAATTTAATAATCTAATACGTGCCTTTACCCCCATCCACTTAGAACAAATGGACAGGGTTAAATTAATGAACCGTGTTGATACCAAATTTGCTTTTGATCTTACGATTCTTTCTGATATTCTGCCAGAATTAGTTGAAAATTACGCCATATTAGAAATCAACAGCGTGAGAACACCGAGTTACCAAAGTCAATATTTCGATGATCAAAACCTCACATTTTACAAGGATCATCATAACGGCAGAACCAATCGCTTTAAAGTACGAATCAGGAAATATATTGAGTCAAATTTATTATTCCTAGAAATCAAACATAAATTCAAAGGTCGTACGATTAAAAAACGAATAGAAGTAGATGATTTCAAGGTTAATTTGACCAGTGAAATGAATGCTTTTATCAGTGATAACAAAGCCGCAAAATCAGCTTTAATGCCAATTTTAGAAAATGCTTTTCATCGTATAACATTGGTTAATAAAACAAAAAATGAGCGTCTCACCTTAGATTTTGACCTATCCTTTAAGCGAGAAAATACAACGAAGGAATTTAAAAATCTTGTTATTGCGGAATTGAAACAGGAAAAAATTGACCGAACATCACCCTTTTTCGTTGCGATGAAAAATAGAATCATTCGGCCGTATCGTTTAAGTAAATATTGCTTGGGCGCCATGGCACTTTACGAAAAGGAAAAAATAAAAATTAATCGATTCAAAAGAAAATACATTTATCTCCAAAAAATAGAAAAATATGCTTGCTAACTTCATAACCCTTCTCAAAGGGGATAATCCAATTGTTCAAAATACTGTTGATTCCATCTTTACATGGAACAATTCGGATCTGTACACCCTGCTAATACGTTTAGCCATTAATACGATCATCTTAACCTTGATTATTCGTTTTCTTTATTATCCAAAAACCAAACGCAAAGATTATTTATTTACCTATTACCTAATTGGTTTCATTACATTTTTCCTTTGTTTTGGGCTAAAGAAATTGGATATTGACACCGGAATGGGACTTGGCTTATTTGCTATTTTTGGTATCATTCGCTATCGAACGGATGCCATTGAAATTAAAGAAATGACCTATCTTTTCGTGATCATTGGGCTTAGTGTAGTGAATGCGCTATTGGCAACTCCGTCTATAATTACCAAAGATTTATTCCAGATTAATTTAATTGAAATGGGATTAATAAATCTTTCAATTGTATTGATCATTTTTATCTTAGAATACATTTGGCTGGTAAAACATGAAACGAGAAAAACCATCAACTACGAACGAATCGATTTAATACATGTTGATCGCTATGAAGAGATGAAAAACGATCTGGAAAAAAGAACAGGCCTTCAAATTAACAGATTTGAAATCGGTAAAATTGATTTCCTCAACGATACAGCGCAAGTTAGAATTTACTATTACGACGATGATCAAGCCCTATCTGATTATCACACTAGCTAATATTATTTCCAAGAATGATGATTTCTTAACGAGATTCCGCTAAATTTGAGCATGGTGTTGCTTCGCTGGCTATTGTTTCCATTTTCATTTCTATACTTGCTAATTGGTAGTGCTCGTAATGCACTATACAATTATAGGATTCTTCACTCTCAATCTCCAACAATTCCATCAATCTGCATTGGTAATTTAAGCGTTGGAGGAACGGGTAAATCGCCCATGACGAATTATTTAATTGAACTACTAAAAAGCGAACAGAAAGTAATTGTACTTTCGAGAGGTTACGGTCGTAGTAGCTCCGGATTTTTACTTGTGAATGAATCACATTCAAGTCAGGACGTTGGGGATGAGCCACTGGCGTATAAATTAGAACACAGCGAATCCATTTCAGTTGCCGTTTCTGAAAATCGATGGAAAGGAATTGAAGCGCTTGCCCCATTTTCACAGAAATCCGTTTTATTGCTAGATGATGCTTATCAACATCGATCAGTATGCCCGGGTTTTACAGTGCTGCTGAGCACCTATGATGCCCCATTCTACAACGACTTTGTACTTCCAACTGGTAATTTACGCGAAGGAAGAAGAGGCGCAAATCGAGCTGATATAATCGTTATTACCAAATGTCCTAAAGACATGTCTCAACAACAAAAACAAGTCGTGTTGGATAAATTAGCGAAATACAAGAAAAAAGTCTTTTTTTCATCAATTACCTACTCGCCTATTATTCCGATCGGAAAACTGCAGGTAACAGACTTTGACCAGGTGCTTTTAGTAACAGGCATAGCCAATCCTTTCCCTTTGCTTGAACACTTGAAAAATAGTCACAAAATAGCGCACATCAATTTTCCTGACCATCACAATTATAGCACGAAAGACTTGGTCAATATTCACCAAAAATTTGATACCTTTGTAAACGGAAAAAGTATACTTATTACTACTTCTAAAGATTATATGCGATTAAAAAATGCATTTGATGAAAACGAATTATCCAATTATCCTTGGTATATTCAACCCATGACAGTCGAAATTGAAAATGAAAATGAATTTAATCAACTAATTAAACAGTATGTTAGAAAAATTTAAAGAATCCGTTGCCTACATCCAAAGCCAAACAAAAGTAAACCCAAGCGTTGGGATAATACTAGGGACAGGACTTGGCGGGCTTGTAAAAGAAATCAATATCATAGATGAGATTCCATATGAAAACATTCCGAATTTTCCAGTATCAACTGTAGAAAGTCATTCTGGAAAATTAATTTTTGGTGAACTGGGCGGAAAGCATGTCGTTGCTATGCAAGGACGTTTTCACTATTATGAAGGGTATTCCTTACAGCAAGTCACCTTCCCCGTTCGTGTTATGAAATTATTGGGTATTGAAAAACTTTTTGTTTCCAATGCATCAGGCGGTGTAAATCCTGACTTTGAAATAGGTGAAATCATGATTATGAATGATCACATTAATTTATTTCCGGGTAATCCATTGATTGGTAAAAATATCGATGAAATGGGTCCACGCTTCCCTGACATGTCAGATGCATACGATGAAAAAATGATTGAACTTGCCGTTCAAATTGCCAAGGAGAATAATATTCGTGTTGCTGTTGGATGTTATGCAGGAATGACTGGCCCAACGCTTGAAACGCCTTCAGAATATAAATACGTCCGAATTATTGGAGCTGATGCTGTTGGAATGTCTACCGTTCCAGAAGTAATTGTTGCTCGACACATGGAGATCCCTTGTTTTGCCATCTCCATCATTACCGATTTAGGAGTGCCAGGTAAAATTGAAAAAGTTAGTGTACAGGATGTTATCAATGTCGCAAGCAAGCAAGAACCGAAAATGACAATTATCATGAAAGAATTAATTGCACGAAGTTAAAATGAATCAAAGCATCCGTGATAAATATGATGTAATTATTGGTCTTGAGGTTCATGCCCAAATGCTTACTAAGTCAAAAGCTTACTCAAACGATTGCAATGAATTTGGCGCGACACCCAATACAAATGTGAGCGCAATTACACTCGGACATCCAGGTACTTTACCGGTAATGAATAAAAAAACAATCGAGTTCGCTATTCGATTAGGACTTTCATGTCAGAGTGATATTGCACGAAATCAATATTTCGCCAGGAAAAATTATTTCTACCCTGATTTACCGAAAGGATACCAAATCACACAAGATAAAACGCCGATTTGCGTAGGTGGGCAAGTCATCATTAAAGATGATAATGGAAAGGAAAAAATCATCGGAATTACCAGAATACACATGGAGGAAGATGCTGGAAAAAGCATTCACGATGTTGATGTATACGATACCTTAGTAGATTTAAATCGAGCGGGTGTTCCATTGCTTGAAATAGTTTCAGAACCTGATATGCGCTCCTCGAGTGAAGCATATAATTTTGTAACAGAAATTAGGAAGCTAGTACGCTATTTAGAAATTTGCGATGGAAATATGGAGGAAGGTTCACTGCGTTGTGATGCAAATGTCTCTGTAAACCTAAAGGGCGCAAAATCCTTTGGAACAAAAGTGGAAGTTAAAAATATGAATTCCATCAAAAATGTTCAAAAAGCGATTGATTTTGAAGTCATACGGCAAATCGAATTAGTAGAGAAGCAAGAAAACGTGCGCCAAGAAACACGATCTTTTGATGCCTTAAAAAACATAACCATCGCGATGCGAGCAAAGGAAGCGGCAAATGATTACCGTTACTTTCCTGAACCCGATTTACCACCATTAGTTATAAGCCAAAAAGAAATAGATGCGATTTCAGCAACGATGCCCCCACTTCCAAGAACACTTTACCTTAAATATACAAATGAGCTTGGATTAACAGATTACGATGCAATGAATATCACCGATAACAAAGCCATTGCATTGTATTTTGAGGAATTATTAAAACATACAAAAAATGCCAAAGTAGCAGCCAATTGGTTAATGGGTGAAATAAAATCATACTTAAATGAAAATGGTGTTGAAATCACGGATTTCCCAATAAGTCCAGATAAAATAGCCGCCCTCATTCAACTGATTGATGAAGGGAAAGTATCGACGACAATTGCAGCGCAAAGAATTTTTCCCTTGCTGATTGAGTCGAATAAAAGTCCACTTGCTATTGCAGAAGATTTAAATTTATTTCAAGATTCCGGAGAAGATGTAATCGATGCCTATATCACAAAAGTAATTGAACTTAATCCCAACGAAATTGAACGTTACAAAGCAGGAGACAAGCAGTTAATTGGTTTTTTCATGGGGCAGTTGATGAAAGTATCTGGAGGAAAGGCAGATCCAAAGAAAGCCAATGGATTATTACGTTCTAAACTTGATCTCTTATGAAAATATTACTGCTAACTATCCTCCCTTTTCTACTGATTTTATTCGCTTGTGAGAATGAAGAAGTGAAAGAACCACTTGACATTAATTTTCACGTTTCAGGAAAAGTTAGCAATGCAATCGGCCAAACCATTTCTATAAACGCACCAAGCGAAAATGGGAATGTACTAGTAGCCAGTACGAAAATAAAAAGTGATGGCACATTCGCCATTGACGGAAACATTCCTGGTCTTGGATACTACATTATGAAAATCGGTAGCGAAGAAAAAAATAGTGTTCCCTTGGCACTCAATATAAAAGATCATCTCAAGATAAATACATCACTGGAAACCTTCAGCTATTCCCTAGATGCCACAGGCACAGCATGGTCATCAACCCTGAATGAGTATTTAACCTTACGGCATGAATTTGAGTTAAAAATGGAAGCAATCGCTAAAGAACAAGATTCATTAAGCGAGGAAGAGTTTACCTTAAAACTTAGTGACTCAAAGCAAAAAATAGAGGAGTTTTCAAGAGATAAAATAAAAAGTACGCCTGAAAGCCCTTATAATATTATTCTGAGCATGGAATTAATTCCCGTAAGTGGATTTGAAAATTGGAATTTAGAAAATTTGAAATGTTTAGAAATCATGGTCACTGGATATCAAAATAAATATGGTGATTCAAACGCCAGTCGAACAATAGCATCTCAATACGAACAGATTTCAGCCGGATATGAGCAATATAAAGCAATTGAAAATGGCATGATGGATGCACCAGATTTCACCTTGTCAACGCCGGAAGGAAAACCAATTTCTCTTTCTTCCCTTAAAGGAAAAGTAGTACTAATCGATTTTTGGGCGTCTTGGTGTGGACCATGTAGAAAAGAGAATCCAAACTTAGTGAAGTTATATGAAAAATATAAAGATAAAGGATTCACCATATTATCTGTTTCACTCGATAATGATGAGGCAGCATGGAAGAAAGCTATAGAAGCAGATGGCTTGATCTGGCCCAATCATGTGAGTGACCTAAAAGGATGGGAATCTACTATGACAAAAGTATATGGATTCAATTCTATTCCACATACCGTTCTTGTCAACAAAGAAGGTAAAATTAATGGCATCGGATTAAGAGGTGAGGCACTAGAAGAAAAAATCAAATCAATTTTAAAAATTTAACAAATGAAAAAAGGAATTATAGTATTGCTAATCGCTTTTTTGAATAGCGCAGCTTACACTCAAACTAAAATCAATGTGTCCGTTCATGGCGAAATTTTTAATGCTGGATTTGACTCTATAAAAATCTCTCATTTCTATGGAACATACTATAAAGACTACCTATCGGTTCCTATCACTAAAGATGGAAAGTTTACGATAAAGGGGGAATTACCTTCAATTGATTATTATGTACTTAGAATGGGTAAGAATCAAGCACATCTAGTTTTACGCGATAAAAGCGACATCACAGTCTATGGCGATGGTAAAAACATCACTAAATTTTGCAACTTTATTAATTCAGATGAATCGCAAGCTATGAATAAATTCTCCAATCGTATAGACGTTTGGAACATCAAAAACGATTCTGCTATGGCCGTACTTAAAGCAGACTCAACAAAAATGAAATCGCTTAATGAGTACATGAGTAAAGAATTTTTACAATATCAAAATGACAGAAAAGAATTCATTTCGGAAAATCAAAATTCTCCCGCATTAATTATGGCCTTGGTTTCTATGAATATCGATAATGAATTTGAAGCCTATGATGCCATTATGAACCAAGTTGTTGGATCATTTGGTGAAAGCCCAACTGTTAAAGAATATGCAAAATATGTACAAACTAAAAAAGACCAAAAAATAGCGGAAGCAAAAGCGCTAGACGATGCAACACCTCTTGCCACTGGTAAAGATGCACCTAGCTTTGAAGAGTTAGGTATTGATAGAAAAACCCTCATTAAATTGTCTGATTTAAAAGGCAAAGTTGTTTTAATCGATTTTTGGGCTTCATGGTGCGGCCCATGCCGCAAAGAAAATCCAAATGTTGTGCGCACTTATGAGAAATATCAAAAAGATGGATTTACCATTATGAGTGTTTCCATGGATACAGATAAAGAGAAGTGGTTCGCAGCAATAAAGCAAGATAAACTAGTATGGCCAAATCACGTGAG
This sequence comes from Flavobacteriales bacterium, assembly GCA_947475095.1. GTDB lineage: Bacteria > Bacteroidota > Bacteroidia > Flavobacteriales_D > Crocinitomicaceae > UBA952. The sequence goes on along the minus strand of CANJLG010000024.1, from coordinate 20,977 downwards.
TGACCTAGGAGGTTGGAATAGCAAAGTAGGTCAAACCTATGGCGTAAAAAGCATTCCATTTACTGTGCTAGTTGATAAAGAAGGAAAAATAATTGCGACCAATTTAAGAGGTGCAGCCCTGGATCTCGAATTGGAGAAAATATTTAAGCACTAAGAGTGAACGAATCCAAGTCCCATATCTATTTTGCCTCTGACTTTCATTTAGGTGCGCCTGATTGGGAAACTAGTCTAATCAGAGAAAAAAAGATAATCGCGTGGTTAAATGAAATTGAAAAAGACGCCAAAGAGATTTATTTTTTAGGCGACGTATTCGATTTTTGGTTTGAATACAAACATGTAATTCCTAAAGGTTTCGTTCGATTACTGGGTAAGTTGGCAAATCTGAGTGATGCTGGAGTTAAATTGCATTTTTTTACTGGCAACCATGACATGTGGCTTTTTGACTACCTCCAAAAAGAATTAGGTGCTGAAGTCTATCAGAAAATTATCATGCGAAAAATACAAAATTCCGTTTTTTTTATCGGACATGGCGATGGCTTAGGACCAGGTGATTTGAAATACAAAATCCTTAAGAAATTTTTCAGAAGTAAAATATGTCAATGGGCCTTTGCTCGCATCCATCCTAACTTCGGTATTGGGCTCGCTAACTTTTTATCTAAAAGAAGTCGAATTTCTACTGGAGATAATGATGAAAAATTTCTTGGTAAAGAAAATGAATGGCTCTACCAATACTCAAAAGAGATTAAAAAAACGCTTAAGGTAGATTACTTTATTTTTGGTCATCGACACCTTCCAATGGAACTTAAAGTCGATGATGCCACCTATTTTAATATTGGTGAGTGGATGAAATATTGCACCTTCGCTGTGTTTGATGGAAAAGACCTATGCTTGAAGAAGTGGGAAGATGGAAAAATTCAACCTTTTATTTTTCATGAAGACAAGTAAAGATGAAGAGTACTATATTCTTGATAAAATAGAGGATATTGCTGCATTTACCGAGCTATTTTTAAAGAAATTCCCCCTTCCATCATGTATTGCCATTTCTGGAGAAATGGGAAGTGGAAAAACTACCGTGATTACAGCAATCTTGAAAGCCATGGGAGTAGCTAATTTGCAGGGATCTCCCACCTACTCTATTATACAATCGTATATTCTTCCAAGTAAAGTAAGGTGTTATCACTTAGACACATACAGAATCGAAAATAATAAAGAAGCTTATGAAATTGGGCTAGAAGAACTTTTCGAAGAAGATGCCTATTTCTTTGTGGAGTGGCCAGAAAAAATACTTGAATTTCTTCCACCGAACACAATTTGGATGTATATTCGTGAAATAGAGCACCAAAAACGTCAGATAACTTTTAAAGATGATAACTGATCCAGAATTATTAAAAACATTAATGCAGCAAGGGAAATTTCTACCAAAGGAAGAAATGCTTGAAATTGAACGCAAAAAAGGGCGTTTAAAAATTGGAATTCCCAAAGAACTATCCTTTCAAGAAAGGCGTGTTGCGCTTGTGCCAGAAACCGTATCATTACTCGTGGCGCATGGCCATCACGTGCTAATTGAATCAAAAGCCGGAGAAAATTCTAATTTTTCTGATAATGAATACAGTGAAGCTGGGGCAGAAATATCCTCTGATCGGAATGCTATTTATCAATGTAATATTATTTTAAAAGTCGCGCCACCATCGGAAGAAGAGGTCGATTTAATGACGGGGAATCAACTATTTATATCAGCCCTACAGATATCAGCCCAACCAAAAGAAATTCTACAGAAACTTATAAAAAAGAAAATTACCGCAATAGCATGGGATTATATTAAGGACGAAGAAGGTGTATTTTCCATCGTTCGAACAATGGGAGAAATTGCAGGGACAACATCAATTTTAGTGGCTGGAGAACTACTTTCCTCATTTTCTGCAGGAAAAGGCCTAATGCTAGGTGGAATTGCGGGTGTTCAACCTACTGAAGTAGTAGTAATTGGTGCAGGTACTGTTGGAGAATTTGCCACAAGAGCCGCTATTGGATTAGGCGCTTCCGTTAAGGTATTTGATAATTCACTTACAAGATTACGCAGGTTGCAAAATGATATTGGCAGCCGCGTTTATACCTCCATTATTCAACCTAAAGTATTAGCAAAAGCAATCCGAAGAGCAGATGTGGTCATTGGTGCCTTACGATCTGAATTTGGAAAAACACCCTGCGTTGTATCGGAAGAAATGGTTCAACAAATGAAGTCAGGATCAGTAATCATTGATGTAAGTATTGATCAAGGCGGGTGCTTTGAAACTTCCTCGGTGACAAATCATGATAATCCAATCTTTATAAAACATGGTATAATTCATTATTGTGTTCCTAATATCGCCTCTAGGGTAGCAAGAACAGCATCCTTTGCATTATCGAATATTTTTTCACCCCTAATTTTAGAAATGGGAGAAAAAGGCGGTGCGACAGAATTAATAAAGTCTCACCAAGGATTTAGAAATGGTGTATATATTTATCGCGGTATCTTAACGAATGAAGTTCTTGGAAAAGTATTTGATCTAAATTACAAGGACATAAACCTCATTCTTCCAGGCATGTAATGGCTGTAATTACTCCATTAATTTTTCCAAAAGCACCACTGGAACTAAGCAAGAAAAATGAATTGCTGTTTGTTCGTTGCATCATTCGAAAAAAATTATTGCTGTTGAGCCCTGAAGAATGGGTTAGGCAACACGTACTTCATTTTTTAAACCGACAAAAACAGTATCCACTCTCACGATTATCAGTTGAAAAATCAATTCGCTATAATGGATTGATCAAAAGATGGGACATTGTAGCCTATGATGTTGATTTCAAGCCAAAGATATTGGTTGAATGCAAACAAGCAACTATAAAAATGAGTATTGACACCTTGTTCCAGGCAGCTAGCTATCAAAAAATTATTCAATCTGAAAATATCTTATTGACGAATGGAAAAGAAGTTATCTATTACCCGATAAACTCAGTAGAGAGTATAAGCGATAACTTAGATTCAATAGCCACCTATTAATTTGGGTTAATAAGCCAATCACCTGATTTCATCTTATGAAACTCTCTTGATAAATAGGCTAATTGAATTCGCATTGAATCAAATGCTTCCTCCGTCTCTTGCGTAATCTCCGTTTTTCGAACTTTTAATTGCAATTTCATGTTCATGGCATGCAATAATATTTCAACATCGTGATTATTTGGCATTTCTGACTTTGATTTGAATTCTTCCAAATAAATGAGCGAAGCCTCAACTAAACCAATATACTTTACATCTTTTACTACAGATAATAAGGTGTTGTGTAAGTAAATTAATTCTGTAATAACTTCTTCCACTTCACAAATATGGCCTTTTTTTTCCTTACCCGTTTGTTGCATTTCATGTGCAATCGACGAATACCAGTTCTCGTATTGTCCCAAAAATGATGCGTCTGGTAACTGTTTACGAACGTATTCATCAATTAACAAAGGGATATTAAACATGAATTTTCTAATGGTATCCTCAACGTGATACATATATAGAATGTATTCGGCAATGTTTTCTGTCTTTTTTACCCTAGAAATATGCATTATTTCTTTATATCATTTTCAATTGATGCTTGATTTTCATTAAGAAAAGCAATGAACTCCTTCGTAACATCCATTGATGGATTAACATAATTTAGTTGGCCTCCATCTCCTTGAATCAACATTAAATCGATTTTATGTAACTCACAATATCTTTTGCCTAATACTTCAATCTTCTTACTTATTTCCTCAAGCTTTTTCATCGTTTCCTCCTCTATCTTTGCTCCCTCTACTTGCTGATATTGCATAACAGATTGCTCCATTTGCTGTGCTTTTTGCTGGATTTGCGCCACTTCATTCTCAGATAACAAACCATTCATTTGTTTTTCGGAGTTGCGCTGTATATACTGCTGTAATTCATTTGTTCTGCGCTCTAATTCAGTTTGAAATGCCTTTTGTTTCTGAGTAACTATTGCATCCTGCTCCTTATAATATAAAAAGTTTTGCTTTATACTATCATTAGAATAATAAACGATCGTGAATCCTTTTAAATCTCTCGATACAACTTTTGGAACCGTAGAAACTTTCTCTTTTTTTGGTGCTGAATTACAACTATAAAATAACACAGGGATAAGTAAAATTAAGTAGCTAATTTTTTTCATTTTTTGCTTCATATAAGTTTTAAACTATCGGCTCGCATACTAATAAATCGAGTTAAGCAATTTGCTAAAAAATCTTCCGACAATAGGTCATGTAGATCATCTAACTGCAAGCCCGAATCTATATCAAATTTAAATATTTGCTCGTACGAGTCAAGTGTGATTTTTAATAAATATTTTGAATTGTATTCATGCACTTGAATTAAATACCTAGTATGTGGGATTTCTTTAATTAAACGCATAAAAAACGTAGCTTTAAATATATTAAATAATAAAAATCTAATTGATTAATATACCCTCTTCAGATTCAATCGATTCAAATATAAACTTAAAAGGAAGCAATTCCTGAAAATCTTTTCCCATTTCTTCCAGTTGAATATCATTGATTGGATAAAACCAATAGACAGCTAAGCTAATTTCTTTGTTTTTTATATCACCTAATAAATAAAGTAATTTTAAAATCTCCAACGAAGAACTTGTGTTTACACAATCGAATTGTAAGCGTAAGATTATTTGAGCGGGTTTAGTTTCAATATAGTTGACCAACCAATCATTAGCAACACCCCAAAATAAAGCATCTGGTTCAGGAAGTACGCGACCTGAAATATTCAAAATTCCATTTGCTTGAAAACTAAAAACTGGGCTATTTTCACTTGCTTCTATAAGTAAATCCTTCATATGTAATTTAATTTTCGAGACAAATTTACGGCTAAAAAGTTAATTTAGTTTCATAGTTTAAGCAGTTTCTTTTAGCTTTAAATAAAAATATCAAAAATGGTTTCCAACAAAGGAATATTTTTTTTTTATCGAATTTTTGTACAAAACGATAAATTGTTTTAATTTCGAGCAAATTAATTTTCAATTTAGTAAATCTTTAGAGCGTTGAATTCTTTATGACCAGTATTTTTGTTGCCAAACTTGATTTTGGCGTAAGCAGTGAGCAGCTAAAGCAATTGTTCGAACAACACGGAAAAGTACTTAAAGCTAATGTAGCTACCGACAGAGAAACAGGAAAATCCCGTGGTTTTGGATTCGTTGAAATGCCTGATGCAGGAGAAGCAAATACTGCCATCCAAGCCTTAGATGGTTATTTAGTAAATGGCAGACCTATCGCTGTAAAAGAAGCGGAAGTAAGAGCTAATACCAGACCACCTGGAGCTTCAAGACCTTATACACCCTCAGATAATCAAGCGCCTCATTCAAGAGTCGATGGGCAAGACGATGGTGTAGTTTCAAAAAGTGATTTCTCCCTGCCAAGTGTGGATGGATTAAAAATTGAACCTCGTAAAAAAGTTAACAAGGATAAAAAAGCGGTAGACAAAGATTCAGATAATCGTGCGAAGAAGCCAAAAATGGATGCGTATAAAAAGTCTGGGAAAAAATCATCCTTTTTTGATGATGATGATGACCTTGACGACGACCTACTCGATTACAAGCGCTTAGACGATAACGACGACGAAGATTAAATCATTTGTTTTCTCCCTTTTCGGCTTAAATTGTATTTTTGTAGCCAAATGAATCGCAATTACACCAAGCAATTACAGCACCCTGTTTTTAAAGTAGTAGCTAAATATGCTACAGAAAATAATATTCCAGCTTATGTTATTGGTGGTTATGTGCGTGATTTAATCTTAGGAAGACCCTCAAAAGATATCGATATTGTTGTTGTAGGTGACGGCCCTGCCTTCGCTAGTGAGATAGCAAAAATAATGCGCGTTAAAAAAGTATCCATCTTTCAAACATATGGTACAGCCCACTTTTCATATAAAGACTTAGATGTGGAATTCGTGGGGGCACGAAAAGAATCGTATGCTTCTGCGTCAAGAAATCCAACTACTCTAGCAGGAAGCCTTCAAGATGATCAAAATAGAAGAGATTTTACCATTAATGCAATGGCTCTAAACCTCTTCGGAGATCAATTTGGTGAACTTGTCGACCCATTTAATGGTATCTCAGACATAGAAAATAAAGTATTGAAATCACCTTTGGATCCCGATATAACCTTTAATGATGATCCTCTTCGAATGATGAGAGCAATTCGTTTTGCAGCACAATTAAACTTTAGAATAGAACATAATTGCTTGCAGGCAATTCATAAAAATGCTGATCGAATTAACATAATAACAAAAGAACGAATCAGTGAAGAATTAAATAAAATTATAGTATCAACTCAACCTTCAAGAGGGTTTATGCTGCTGCGTTCTACCAATTTACTGGGTCATATATTTCCCGAATTACTAGCTTTGGAAGGAATAGAAACCATTGACGGTAAAAGCCATAAAGACAATTTCCTGCATACCCTAGAAGTATTGGATAATCTATCGGAATTTAGTGATAACTTATGGCTGCGTTGGGCAGCTATATTACATGATATCGCTAAACCACCCACTAAAAGATTTGATAAAGTTGTTGGCTGGACATTTCACGGCCACGAAGATTTAGGAGCGAAAATGGTTGCTAAAATATTTAAACAACTTAAACTTCCCCTGGATCATAAAATGAAGTATGTACAAAACCTCGTGCGACTTCATCTTAGACCGATTGCACTCATTAAAGGCACAGTGACCGATTCAGCTATTCGTCGCTTATTAAGTGAAGCAGGTGACGATATTGATGACCTTATGATTCTATGTAATGCTGATATTACATCGAAAAATGACTTTAAAGTAAAAAAATATAAACGTAATTTTGAATTGGTCGCCGAAAAATTAAAATTGGTAGAAGAAAAAGACCGTATAAGAAATTTTCAACCACCCATTACAGGAGATTTTATTATGAAGACCTTTGGACTTCAACCTTGTATGGAAATCGGGACAATTAAGAGTTTGATTAAAGAAGCAATCCTCGAAGGAAAAATCAAAAATAATTTCGAGGAAGCTAAAGAAGAAATGCTAATTTTAGGAAAATCATTGGGATTAAAAATATCTAAGCTATAAATTAATAAAAATCAATATGCCAGGACTTAAATTTAGAGTCTTACTCGATAGCGATAAACAAGAAGAGATTTTTAGAGATGTCCTTATCTCTGACATGGATAATTTCGAGAACTTTTTCAATGCTATTCTACAAGCTTTTGAATTTAAAGGAAAAGAAATCGCTAGTTTTTATGTTTCAAACGACGATTGGGATAAAGGTCATGAAATTAATCTCTTGGATATGTCCTATGATGATGATGCCATTGACCAGCCTTCAGCAGTCATGAAAGAAGCGATTATCAAAAACTTTCTGGAGGAACCAGACCAAAAGTTCATTCTTGTCTATGACTTTATGCGGATGTGGATTTTCCTGATTGAATTAATTGGTTTTGATAAAACGGAACCTAAAACACCTACAATTCTTCTTAGTGTTGGAAAAGCGCCTCTGGAAAACTCTAAAGATGTTATGGATGAAACTCTCTTTTCTGAAGGACAAATTGATAGCAATGAAGAGGAGGATGATTTCGAGGATGATGATGATTTCGAAGATGGCTATGGTGATGATGACTTAAATGGGTTTAATGAATATGAATACTAGAGAGCAAGATCCTATTGGACAAGCTATTTTAGATTTTACGAAATCGAAAAAACCTTTTGATATTATCGTAAAAGCTGATTTATGTGATGATGACATAATTCCGATTGAAACACTCTTTCGAAGCTTTGAAGAAATGCCTAAATTGGAACAAAAAGCCATACAACTTTGTAAAGGCAAGATTCTAGATGTTGGTGCTTGTGCCGGTCCGCATAGCAGATATCTAAGTGATTCCGGGTTTAATGTAAGCGCAATTGATACTTCCCCTGGTGCTGTGCTTTACCTAAATGAGATTGGAATAAATGCGCATCAAGTGGATTTTTTTCACTTTCAACCGAAAGAACAATATGATACAATTCTTTTGCTTATGAATGGTCTTGGAATAGCAGGAACCTTAGCAAATTTAGAGCAAACGCTATTAAAAGCGAAATCCTTATTAAAGCCAGGCGGTCAAATTCTCTGCGACTCATCTGATGTTAAATTTTTATACGAAGAAGAAGATGGCTCGTATTGGATGGATCTAAATGCACAGTATTATGGAGAATTTAAATTTAAAATGAGCTATAAAAAAATCGAAGGTCCATGGTTCGATTGGCTATATGTTGATTACGATAAACTGCACAAAGCCGCTAGTAATTGTGGCTTTAAGAGTGCCAAAATAGAAGACCAAGAACACCACTACCTAGCACAACTTATATTGACGTAATGAAATTCCTTGTTGTAACTATTTTTTTTTCATTCCTGTCATTTGCACAATCGAATTCTTCCTCACTGCTTTGGGAGATTAAAGGCTCGGAGCAGGAGAAAGCGTCATACATCTTTGGCACCATGCACCTCATGGATGATGCCCATTTTTATTTTCCAAAAAAACTAGAAAAATTAGTTTCTACAGTGGATGCAGTTTGCCTAGAAATAGGAGATGTACAGCACACACTTATAAATCCAGATCTATTGATGCTAAAAGAAGGGAGTTTTTTAACAAAACTCTCTGAAATGCAAATGGATACATTGTGCAGTTGGGCCAAAATACAGCTATTAATGGATAAAGAGCAGTTTATTTCTAATTTTTCGAAAGCAAAGCCATTCCTTATTTATCAGCTAATTTTACAAAGTGAATTGCCAGTTCATCTTCAATCTCAAGAAATAAAAATTGAGGAGATCTTAGCGACAAAAAAGAAAAAAATGACGCTTGGATTGGAAACGATTGAAAGTCAATTAGCCCTGTTTGATAGTATTCCTGCTGTAAGTCAGGTTAATTTAATAATGACAGAATTAGCTGAGTTATCAAAAGTGCTAACTAATTTTAAGCTCACGCAAGAAAACTATCTCCTGCAGGATGTCAATAAAATTCATGAAGAACTAACGAAAGAAATCCAAGACCCTTATTTTAATCTCAAATTCATTGATGAAAGAAATGCAGCTTGGGTTAAAAAAATAATGCCATTAACTGCAAATCAAAGTGTACTATTTGCTGTAGGTGCCGGACATTTAGGAGGTGAAAACGGACTTTTAAACTTGCTAAAAAATCAAGGATATTCAGTAAAACCAATACAATTATGAACAGCAAACTGCTTTTGCCCTTGATTATCTTTATCGTAAGTTGCTCTACCTATTCGGAACAAGAACTAAATGAATTCGACCAAAGTATCATCAAATACACCTCAAATAAAAAAATAAAACTAAGCCGTACCGATTCTGGTTTATACCTAAAAATAAATACGCAAGGAACAGGTAGATTGATACAATACGGAGATAGCGTAAGTATTTCCTATGCTGGAGAATTATTAAATGGTAAACTGGTTGATATCCAAAAAAAACCGATAAGCTTTGCTGTTAAAGATTTAATAATGGGGTGGAAAGAAGCATTAATTATGGCTAAAAAAGGTTCTGAGATGACTTTAATAATTCCCCCAAGTTTAGGTTATGGTAATCACGAATTAGAACAAATTCCAAAAAATTCAATTATTAAGTATGATTTGAAGGTTTGGGATGTTAAATAAGAATAAAATAAATTGCTAATCGAAAGTCATTACTTACTTTTGAGTTCAAATTTTTAAAATATAACTATTATGGGTGTCCTAGTAAATAAAAATTCAAAAGTAATTGTGCAAGGATTCACGGGAAGTGAAGGTACATTCCATGCCGGCCAAATGATTGAATTTGGGACCAACGTTGTGGGTGGCGTTACGCCAGGTAAAGGAGGAACATCGCATTTAGATAAACCCGTTTTTAATACCGTTAAAGAAGCCGTTTCGAACACCGGAGCAAATGTCTCCATCATTTTTGTGCCTCCAGCATTTGCTGCAGATGCTATTATGGAAGCAGCAGAAGGTGGTATAGGGCTAATTGTTTGCATCACTGAAGGAATTCCAATCAATGATATGATCAAAGTAAAGGAGTACATTAAAAACTTTAGCTGCCGATTAATCGGTCCTAATTGCCCGGGTGTAATTACCGCAGGTCAAGCAAAAGTTGGGATCATGCCTGGATTTGTATTCAAAGAAGGGAAAATTGGTATTGTTTCAAAGTCTGGTACATTAACCTACGAGGCAGCAGATCAAGTTGCAAAAGCAGGAATGGGTATTACAACAGCAATCGGTATCGGAGGAGATCCAATTATTGGAACTACCACCAAGGAAGCAATTGAACTCCTGATGAATGATCCGGAAACAGAGGGAATCGTTATGATAGGTGAAATTGGAGGGAACTTGGAGGCCAATGCAGCGCGATGGATTAAAGAACATGGTACAAAACCAGTAGTAGGATTTATTGCTGGGGAAACTGCCCCAAAAGGTAGAACAATGGGGCACGCAGGTGCTATCGTTGGTGGCGATGACGATACAGCAGAAGCAAAGAAAAGAATTATGAGAGAATGTGGTATTCATGTCGTTGACTCTCCAGCACATATTGGAACTAAAATGGCTGAGGTGTTAAGCATTAACGCTTAAACATATAGTTGATTCATTTAAAAGCGACTTCGGTCGCTTTTTTTTGTGCTTAATTCCAGAAATCCCACGTCAAGCCAAACTTGATTTGCCAAGTTGGTATGGTATATCCCTCAAGAAATAATTGACTTCTCTTGGAAATAAAATAAGCGATATTATCGAGTCGAGCAAAAAATCGAAATGTTTCCACCTCAAAGCCCAATAAAGCTCCTGCATTTAACATTGGCTTTTGAAAAGCAACATTCGGTAAATTTGAGAAGTCAATCATGGTAAGGAAAGGTGTCAAACTTGGGGCTTTATAACTACTTGACAAAAACAAATCTATTGCGGCAATTGCTTTTAACTTTTTAGCTTTAAAAATACCCCCTTTAACGATTGTTCTTGCTGATAACATTTGCATTGGGAAAAATCTATACTCCTTATCCATAATAGTAAATAGATAGTTCGGAAGAACCGATATTGAACCAAAATTTAATTTGCCATTCACACCAATTTGGTGAAGCACAAGCTGACTTAAGGCAACATTATTAAGCCACGATTGGCCATTGAAAACATAAACCTGCCGAGTAGCCTGCCAATTATACGATAATGCTAGGTAATGCTTCCCAAGTGTTTCACCAAATAATCCTTTAAGTGAGTAAGATTTCTGAAGGTTAATATCAGTAAGTGAATAACTACTATTATTTGCCTGGTTAAATCGTTGAAAAGGCTGGGGTAAAGAAGCATTATTGCTGTTTTCAATACTCAAATAATGATTTTTATTCCGCCAAACTGCACTGGAAATGGTAGACCAAGCATTTTTTGCACCATATAAATTAAATAAAATAAAATTTTTAATTTCCCAATTCCTTAGTTTTAATTCGACTGTACTAACCAAATCCAATTCTAATGTATCCCGTAGTAAACCCGCATTAGAATAACGCCAATAATTTGCACTTATACCTGAATGTACAAGTACTTTACGTGACTTCAATTCAAAACAAACCTGATTTCGTAAGTCTACTAAACCATAATGATCAGATGTCGTAATGCTATCATATTGAATTAATGGATATAAAACGCTTAATTGTCCCGACTCATGGTAATAACGATCTAATGAGCGAAGCCTATTTTCCACCACCAATCCAACGAATCGAGAAGAATCCTTGTTGTTCAAATTAAAACTATTCACTAATAGTACATTTCTGAAACTTGAATTTGAAAATGCATCCTCTTTTTTAACTGGAATAAGTGTCAAGGAATATAAAGAAGCCAAGGAATCAGCTATAATACCGTTAGATAAATTTCGATTTTCAGCTGAAAAACCAGCCTTAAATAAAAAACTATAAAAGTTAGAATTTTTAGCTATTCCTAGCGAGTAAGAAGAAGATTTCCAATTTGAATTCCGATAGAAACCGGTAGAAGCATTATTTGTTAAAGACAAATTAACCACGACATCTTTTCTAAATACCTGATGGTAATTAAATTGTAAATGTTGTGCTCCTTGGCTACCAAAAGCATACGCAACACCAATGTGAGGAAGCGCAGAAAACTGCAGCTTGTTCATTTGTTGAACAGGAACATGAAAAAGGCCCCCAGCAGGTAATAAAAGGGAAAAGGGATTCAAAAATGAACCATTAATCATGTCGGTCATTAACGGAAATACCATCCTTGAGCTATGAATCTGATTATCTATGGAATCCAGAGAACCATTGGTTTTTTCTAAATAAGTTAAGGTGTCAAATTCAACGTAATTACCATTTTTCTGAGAAAAAATAGTAAGGTTAAAAAAAACAATAAAAACTAAAAAGTAATGATTCATGGTAAACAAACTTAATAAAAAAAGGGGCTATTCGCCCCTTTTGATTCAATTTTCAATCAATACTTACAAGCCATTGATATGCACTTGTAAACCTGATTTTAAGTTTGCCGCTTTGTTTTTATGAATAATATGACGCTTAGCAAGTTTGTCCAACATCGCTACAACGGTAGGAAATAACTTTTCTGCCTCAACGCGATCTTTTAATTCACGCAATCTCTTTGCAGCATTTCTAACTGTCTTGTGCTGATATTTATTCAATATCCGACGACCCTCGTTAGTACGAATTCGTTTGATTGATGATTTATGATTTGCCATAATCTTTAATTTTTAAACTTTTTTTTTTAGGTCTGCCCTAAAGCAAACCAACTATTTCTTGTAGCCCATAGGAGAATCGAACTCCTGTTTCCAGGATGAAAACCTGATATCCTAACCACTAGATGAATGGGCCAAATCATTCAAAAGGTTAATTTTGGAGTGCAAATATACGCTTAAAAACAATAATGGCAAACGAAATAGATGATTTTTTTATTATTATTCTGAATCTTCTGCCAACCTTTTAAATCCTAAGCGCTTAGCTGTTTTCAGATTTAGCTCATCTCCAATTTGGTTAATTTGAGCGACAGATAATTCCTCCATAAGATGAAATGGAGGTACTAATAAATCAAAGGTTAAGGCATAATGAAAGGAAAGCTGCACAATCAAACCAATAATTTTATCATTTAATTCCATTTGCTGCGGATCCTGAAACAATTGCCCCAATGTTCCCTTGCCCTCCACCATAAAATGACGTTCGTGGTTGACTAAAATACGACCAATTAAATAACCCGAATCGTTTAATCTATTTTGAATGAATGATTCTGCTAAAAAATTATAAATATAGATTACTCCAAAATAGCCATTATTTTCATTCTCTTTAAAATAAGATGTTCCCCATAAAGCATTTGAATCCGGCAACCTAAAGACATTATTGTGTAGTGTAAAAACTAAGACATCACTTCCTATAAAAACATGAATTTCAAATTCACCTTTTTCTTTGAAACTCAAGCGAATTCGTTTATCGGTGATCTTCTTTTGCAATTCAAGCAATTCATTCTTAATATGAGTTTTTAAAGAAGAAAAAACTTTTTCGGCATCGTCAGCAATATCTTGTTTTAACGCAGATTTATCAAGTAACACTTGTAAGATTTGAGCTCTGTTATTTTCGATCGGATTTTTTTTCATGTTAATCTATTTATCCAAAGATAAACATTCAAAATTAGTTTTTTGTAATTTGGCTGAAATGAAATATTCGTTTACTATCTGGACTTCGGTCATCCATAGATTTTTACTATTGTGGCTTGCACTAATTAGCACGAGGTTATTTTTTTGGGGTCTTAATGCTTCCTATTTTGATCTTGAGGCGATGGATTTTATGTACACGATTCCTTTTGATCTCAGCACTATTGCGCTGTATTCCCTGCCCTTAGTCTTTATTCACTTTTTTCCACTAAATAAGCGCTATGATTTCATAAAGTATCGAGTTGTTTCGATCATTTTTTATCTGATTTTAATCATTTTCATTTGCCTTAACATGTGGGATACTGCCTATTTTTCGTTTAGTCAGCGTAGGACATCCTTTGATGTATTCTTGTTTTTAATTCAAAGCCCCGACAATGGTTTGTTACGTTATTTTATCATCGATTATTTTTGGATTTCGTTAGCAGCACTCGCATTAATCACTTTATTTATCTTTTTAGATGTTTATCTCGCAAAAAAAAGAAAAGAAATAGATACGCCGCTAAAAAATCAATTCCTTCATTTGATATTGGCATCTGCAGTATTTTTTGTTATTGCTAGGTGGAGTTTTGGACCAAAGCCTCTTGGTGTTTTAGATGCGAATAAATATACCCTTTCTGAAAATGTTCCTTTTATATTAAATACTGCTTTCGTTACATTGAAAACCATTCAGTCCGAACAATTTCCTTCTACTTCATTGATTGATTTAAAGGAAAGCAAGGCCTATTTCAATCCAATTAAGTCTGTTGTGCAAACAAAACAAAGTAATACAAATAAAAATGTCGTCTTTATCATCTTAGAAAGTTTTGGTGACAAGATGATTCATCAAACTATAAATGGTGTAAAACTGACTCCCTTTACTGATTCATTACTCGATCAATCTTGCTATTTCAAAAATGGAATTGCTAATGGAAAGCAATCCATAGAAGCGATGCCAGCCATTTTTGCGTCAATACCAAACTTAATGGCTACTCCATACATTCTTAGTTCCTTTTGCAATAATAAACTAAATGGACTTCCATCAATTCTGAAAACAAAAGGTTATTCAAGTGCTTTTTTTCATGGCGCTAAAAATGGATCCATGCGCTTCGATAGCTTTTCAAAAAAACTGGGCTTCGACACTTATTTTGGGTTGAATGAATATCCTAATCAAAGCCATTATGATGGTTTATGGGGAATTCCAGATGGCTACTTTAATCCTTGGGCGCTGAGTAAAATAAACCAAATGAAACAACCTTTTTTGGCGAGTTTATTTACGATGTCATCGCACCATCCTTTTAATATCCCAAAAGTATATGGCTCTGAAATCAGTTCTAAATTAACAAAAGAGCAGCTTTCATTTTATTATGCTGATGAAAGCCTTCGTGATTTTTTTGATAAAGCTCGAAATATGGCGTGGTACCAAAATACATTGTTTGTTATTTGTGCCGACCACATCCCACAGCAATTTAATGGTGGAGTAAAATCTATTGTAGACTATTTTCATATTCCAATCGCCTTTTATACTCCCGATCATTCAATTATTCCTGAAATAAACACGTCTTATTTTCAGCACATCGATATCGAACCTTATGTATTAAATTACCTTGGAATTGAAACAAATTATTATGCTTTTGGTAATGATGTATTGACATCTGAAGCTATTTGTTATTCAAATGGAAACTATTATATCCTAACGAATGATTCGGAAATTATGTTTAATGAAGCAGCAAACAAAACAGTCGTTAAAGATAAATCAAGTAAGCAATCCAAAATTTATGAAAATAAATCTTTTACTTTGAGGAATAAACTCCTACTATTAAGACTTAAATCAATCATTTCAAGGTATCGGAATGATTTAATGCATAATAAAACTAGCGTACATTAGCGTGAAAAAGAGTATTTGGTTCATTATTAATCCTATTGCTGGTATTCGACGTAAAGATGATATTCCTTCTTTGGTGCTTAAACATTTGGACCATGATCAATTCGACTTTGAAATTCAATATACGAAATACAAAGGCCATGCAAAGGAATTAGCTAAAGAAGCCATAGATAAAAATATTCAAATCGTCTGCGCAGTTGGAGGCGATGGATCTGTTCATGAAATTGGTACTTGCCTGATTGGTTCAAAGATAGTTTTAGCGGTGCTACCGATTGGTTCAGGAAATGGCTTAGCGCGCCACTTCAATATTCCACTTTCGATAAAAAAAGCGATTTATTGTATTAACGAAGGTAATGCAATCAGCATGGATACTGTTTTGGTTAATGATCAAGCATTCATAGGAATTAGCGGATTTGGCTTCGATGCCTTGGTAGCAGAAAAATTTGTCGGTAGCACTAAAAGAGGCTTTAGGACTTATGCGAAAATCGTATTAAGGGAATTATTTCGCTATAAACCAATAACTATTTCCGTTGAAATAAATGAACAGGAAAGAACGCTACCCGTAATGCTATGCACCGTTACTAATATTACGCAATGGGGTAATGGCCTAGTGGTTTCTCCACATTCAAATGCAACAGACGGTAAAGTAGAATTAGTGCTACTGAAACCATTTCCCTTTTGGCGTATTCCATGGATTGCATTGTATTTTCTTTTCAGACGTACTGATAAATGCTCCTTTATAGAAATAATTCCATTCGATAAGGCTACAATAGAAAGCGCTCAAACATCAGCTCATTACGATGGGGAATCTAAAGAATCAAAAAGTACACTAAACGTAAAAGTAGTTCCAAAAAGTCTACATATATTCGTCGGAAAATTAATCAATAAGAGATGGAATTAGAAACAATGTTAGGTATATTAAATCGCCTAAGTAGTTCAAAAACTCCTTTATGGGGAAAAATGAATGCTCAAGAAATGGTGGAGCACCTCAGCGATATGTTGATGATGTCAAGAGGCACAGGTAATTTTACCATCGATGTTGATGCAGAAACAATAGCAAGAAGGCAGCAATTTTTACTCTCCGATAAAGAAATGGCGAAAAATATTACCGTACCGTTCACAAAAGATATTATTGAATTACGCCACGATGAGTTGGAACTTGCTCTCGATGAATTTACTGAAGAGTGGATGAACTTTACTGAATACTATGAAAACAATCCAAGCGCTAGCGTCATTCATCCTTATTACGGCGCCTTAGATTTTAATCTTTGGCTCAAAATGCATGACAAACATTTTATGCATCATTTTAAGCAATTTGGATTAATCGAATGAGCTTTTGGTTAAGCGCCCTCGGAATTGGTGTAAGTTTGGGGATTATCAATTTCTTATATTGGAAGACAAAAGGCTATACAAATTATAGTAATCTGTACATGAGTATTATCGCTTTCTTTGCCCTAACCCTACTCGCATTTAAAGCATTTGGGTTTAATACTCCATAACAATGTTGTTCGAGGCAATGAGTTTCCGCATGTTAATTAAGGCGTAACGCATCCTGCCCAATGCTGTATTTATGCTTACATCCTCCATTTCGGCAATTTCCTTAAACGACATATCCTGGAAAATTCGCATTTGAATAATTTCTCGCTGCATTGCTGGCAAGTGATCTAATAAGCCAAGCATCTGAGACTCTAATTCTGTCTCACACCTTTCTTCCAAATAATTCTTTTCATCAGCAGATAATTTGTGAAAAATAGTGAATTCCTCATTTAAGGTGCGTGATTCAGAAAGAAAACGAACCTTATTCGTTTTACGAAAATGATCAATGATTAAGTTATGTGATATCCGCATTAGCCATGGTAAAAATTTGCCCTCTTCATTGTAATTACCACTTTTCATGGTCATAATCACTTTCATAAACGCATCTTGAAAAATATCATTGGCTAAATCAGCATCTCGGACCTTGGAATTGATATATCGAAACAAACGATCTTTATGACGTTTAAGCAATTGAGCAAAAGCTCCTTCATTTCCCGATAAATACAAACTGATTAATTCTTGATCTGCTAGAATTTGTAATGACATAATTTACTATTTAATCCAAAAAAAATATTGGCGGTTAAGTAAATGTTTGTCAATAGGCAGATTTAATTTTTAGTACGCGGTAAATATAACGCTAAATGTTAAATTTTAATCGATATTTTTAACGTTCAATGCTTTTTAATGAATATTAACAGCTTATGAGAAATAAAATCATGCTTTTAGGTTTAGCGACCTTGGTTATTTTTCCGCTTATTGGTTTTTTACTAGCACAAATTTCTGGACCCATTTCGCTTATCGAGTTTTTGGCATTGGAAACTATAAATCCAATCGCCATAGGCTATGGACTTGAATTCGGAATAACCTATGCTTTTTTGGGGTATTTACTCATGAATGCGCGCATATTTGATTCCGTATCATCAAGAATAGATAAGCTTATCGGATCGATGCAATTAAAAATTTGGCAAGGCTTATTTTTATCCCTTTGCGCAGGTGTTGGAGAAGAATTACTCTTTCGAGCTGGGGTCCAACCTTTCCTAGGAGTCATTATTACATCCGTTTTATTCATTGCCTTGCACGGCTACCTTAATCCATTCAATTGGCGGTTTTCACTTTATGGCATCATTGCGCTTCCCTTCATTCTTATCCTTTCGTATGGCTACGTTTATTTTGGGCTGTATTTTGCTATCGCTGCTCACTTCTCTTATGATGCGGTGCTTTTTACAATTATCATCCGACAAAATGATCAATAACGAAGGATTTATTTTACCTTTGATTAAAGATGAAAAAGCAAACAATTTCTTATTTTTTTTACGCAACATTCATTTTTTGGGCCTTAGCAATTACGTGGATTTGTCTGGCAGACAAACTACTGATTCATAAAACACTTACTTTTTTTCAAACCAATTTCCTTGATGTTTTTTTTCAAGGTATTACCTACATGGGCGATGGCGTGTTCATTGTATTAATTTCAGTTGTCTTACTCTTTATGAATGTAAGAATTGCCTTGCTTCAAATCATTAGTTACGCAAGCTCAGGTTTGATAAGTCTCCAATTAAAATATAGTCTCTTTGCAGATAGTAATCGCCCCTATTACTTTCTAGAAGATGATCCGACCTTTCATAAAATAGCCAACTTCACGTATCACATCAGTAATTCTTTTCCATCTGGTCACACCACAAGTGTTTTTGCGCTAATGACAATTTTTGCGCTGGTATATCAACAATCAAAATTAGTATCGATAGTGTTTTTTCTAGGCGCCATACTAGTTGCTTTTTCAAGAATCTACTTATCACAACATTTTCTTATTGATGTTGTTGCTGGCTCTTTCATTGGGGTAGCAAGTGCCTATTTTGTATTTAAAATACTTAATCACAGATTTGTGAAATTCAATTCATCCATCCTAAACCTCAAGCAAGCCAATGAATAGTTATCGTTTTAGTTTCATTCTTTTTGTATGCCTGCTATTATTCCTGCCATTTTTAGGAACAGTTCACCTTTTTGATTGGGATGAAATTAATTTTGCAGAGTGCGCACGAGAAATGATTAGCACTTCAAATTATTCAACTGTAACCATTGATTACCTGCCATTTTGGGAAAAACCTCCCCTTTTTATCTGGATGCAAGTTGTCTCTATGAAACTCTTTGGAATTGGGGAATTTGCAGCACGCTTCCCAAATTTACTTGCTGCCATTGCAACTGCATTTTTCTTGTATTTAGCGGGTAGAAAAATTAAAAATGAAACCTTTGCTTATTGGTGGCTTGCCTTTTATTTAGGCTCCTTCTTGCCAAATATCTACTTTCATTCTGGCATCATTGATCCATGGTTTAATTTATTCATTGTTGGTGCTATTTATCATTTATATAAAGGACACAAAGATGAATACGGTATCGGATCGTACCTTTTAGCAGGTTGCTTTCTCGGCCTAGCTGTAATGACAAAAGGACCGGTGGCATTAGCATTAGTTGGTGGAACCGCTTTTATTTACTTCATTTCAATCCGTTTTAGACAATTTCCATCAATTATTCAATTGGTCACATTTTTTATGTTTACGCTGCTGATTGGTGGAATTTGGTTTATGCTATTAGTTAATACCGGCAATAAACAAATGATATCAGAATTCATTTCCTATCAACTCAGGTTATTTCAAACACAAGACGCTGGACATGGAGGACCATTTTATTATCATTTTTTAATCCTTCTCTTGGGTTGCTTTCCCGCATCGTTTTTTGCGATTGGCTATTTTTTCTATCAAAAGAAAAGTAAAAATGTGCCTTTTGATTTATGGATGAAAGTCATTTTTTGGTTGACCTTACTTCTATTTTCAATCGTTAGCACGAAAATAATTCACTATTCATCGCTCTGTTATTTTCCTCTTAGTTATTTTGCAGCGAGATGGGTTCAAGCATCCAATTATCCGAAACAAGTAAAAGTTATTGCCATTACTACGATAAGTTATTTGGTAATTCTTTCAATAGTGCTATTTATTATTCCCTATGCTCTACACAATAAGGAATGGTTAATAGAAACTTTCAATATAAAAAATCCATTTGCCATAGCGAATATAAATGCAAAACTGGCGTGGAGTAACTGGGATTATTTGCCAGGAATAGTATTCCTTGTCGGCGCAATAGCATCTCTCGTGTTACTATTTAGGCAACAATTAAAATTAGCAATCATTGCTTCATTGGTAACAGTTGCTGTTGGAATTTTAAGCATCCAAGCGAATACCTTATCTAAAATTGAAGGAATAACCCAAGCAGCTGCAATTGAGTTCTTTCAAAAACATAAAAAAGAGGACTGCTATCTTGTTCCTCTTGGCTATAAATCATACGCCCATCTATTTTATGGAGAAACGCCAAAGCATATGAATAAAAAACGCTTTGATGAAAAATGGCTTTGTGATGGAGAAACCGATAAACCGGTTTATTTTATCTCTAAAATTGACCGCAAAACCTACTACATGACCACGTATCCAAGGTTATTTATATTGTATGAAAAAAATGGTTTTGTTTTCTATAGCAAGTTGCCCAAAGCCAAATAAAAACAAGAAGAATTGATTACGCTTAACAATAAATAACGCTTAACCCTTATCTTTGCAATACAAAGCAATTAATTTTAACTAACAAACTAAAATATGAAATATCTAAGCTTACTTTTCCTATTCATTGGACTAAACACATTTGCTCAAGACCAATCGCTAGTAGTCAAAAAAATCGTCCTAGATAATGGGTTTACTATTTTATTAAACCAAGATGCTAACGCAAAAAGCGTTTTTGGGGCAGTTGTCGTGAAAGCAGGAAGTAAAAATGACCCGGCAGATGCAACGGGAATGGCTCATTACCTAGAGCATTTATTATTTAAAGG